>JADBWK010000001.1 GCA_020404895.1 Pseudanabaena sp. M085S1SP2A07QC
AGGAGGTTTTCGATTACGATGGCTTCAAAATTGTCTCTGATAAAAAAGTCTGCTCTATCTCTACGGTCTCATGTTAGATTACAGCAACGCGATGATCGGCGGTGGTTTTCAATTCACTAATCCCAACGCCAGTCAAACCTGTGGCTGTGGTAAGTCTTTTGGCGTTTAAATTTCCGATAACCATTACCCCGCAAGGGGACGGAAACATTTGCTGTAGGTGCAGCAATCGCGTTTGCGGCAGACTGCGCATTTCCGATAACCATTACCCCGCAAGGGGACGGAAGCTGAGTGATGATCGAGATTTATCTTGCAAGCCTAATTGTCGCCTTTAATACTGTGTCAGTCAATCTTTATGACATTCTCACTCCACAGAATAACTTCCTGACTCAATCAATTGCCCAGAGAAGGCGAACTCCTCAGATGAGGCGAGGAAGACCCGAGCAATTTTCTGGCCAAGACGGTCTAATTTTAGAAAAACTGGTGCAGCAAAACCAAGAAAGGAGTTATTACCTCTATATTCCCCGTTCCTATCAAGCGAATAAGCCGATGCCCTTGCTCTTAGCGTTTCACGGGGGTGTCAGTCAAGGTAATAGTATGGCGGTCAAAACTGGTTTTAATGAGATAGCCGAGCGTGAGGGCTTTATTGTCGCCTATCCTAATGGTCTTGATCGGGGTGCTTATGGTCAGTGGAGTGACGGTCGCCATTTGCCAGCCAATGATTCGATTGATGATGTTTCTTTTATGAAAGTGCTAATCAAACACTTATCTAAAACCAGAAATATTGATCAAAAGAGAATCTACGCTACTGGCGGTTCTAATGGGGGATTTTTCACCCAAAGGTTAGCTTGTGAAATGTCCGAGCAATTAGCCGCTGTCGCTTCTGTAGCAGCAACACTTCCGCAACCGATGGTATCAAGGTGTAAACCCAAAAGAGCAATTCCCATTCTGATGATCAATGGCACCGAGGATAAACTTGTACCTTGGGCGGGGGGAACGATGGAAATTGGCGCAAACGCTCAGATTCTTTCGGTGCCACAAACAGTAGCTTTTTGGAGAAGCCGCAATGGCTGCTCCACCAGGAACCAAGAGGTGCGACTTCCTGATACGCAAGCGGACGGGACGGAAGTAGTTAAAATTGGATACTTTAATTGCAAGAGTGGTGCGCCGGTAGTGCTTTATCAGATAGAAGGTGGAGGTCACGGCTGGCCCAGCGGACAGACAGATGCACTTCTGGGAAACGATTCTAGGGGAAACACACGAGGGAATCGCGCACGCCAGAGATTGGTTGGTAATACCAGCCAAGATATTAACGCTAGTGAAGTTATCTGGCAATTTTTACAGAAATATTCTCTGTGATTTACCTGTGGGGGCGACAAGTAGGCTAAAAGCTTGTGCCAATTGTTAAAACTAAGCTGGAAAGTCGCCTTTCCGACTTGTCTTCAAAACCGTGCCTGAGAGTTTTCACCTCACACGGCTCCTCTCCGATAAACCCCTTGTCATAGGGGGGGTGATTCGGTAGTAGTGATGGCGGCTTAATCCTTTGCTTTGCTGTGCATTGTAGTCATGGATAAAATACCAAAGGGTTCCATTTCCGATAACCATTACCCCGCAAGGGGACGGAAACTCCATCTTGGTTAGATAGAGGCGATCGCCATCTATTATTTCCGATAACCATTACCCCGCAAGGGGACGGAAACAAGGGATTACATGATCGCAATGCAAAGGTTTTGTTTTAGAATTTCCGATAACCATTACCCCGCAAGGGGACGGAAACTCTGTAAATTCAATTTCAAAATCACAGATATCATCTAATTTCCGATAACCATTACCCCGCAAGGGGACGGAAACAGATATACGAAATCAACCAATTCATTGCAAAACTCTAAAATATACCAAGGTCTAACAAAGAAACAGACCCTATTAGAGAACATCGGATTGTCTATGAAATAGAAGTTGATGTCTGCGACGAAGCAGAAAGAGCAATGGGTTGGTACTACTATCTAGAAAATAAAATCACATTTCCATTTCTTGCCAAATGGAAGAAAAAAGCTAAAAAAATAGGTTTGATTATAGAAAAAGAAGTTGAAGTATTAGGGATGGCTTCAGAAGAAGATCGTGAAAGCAATATCTATGTCGAATTAGCTTATACTGGCGAACAAGATGATACATTTATCGCAAATCTATCAGACATTGAAGCTATTAACCTAGATCCAGATACTAAAGAAGCAATAGCGGATTGACTATATTGGATAGAAATGGGTTACAGATTTTAGGCTTAGTAGTCACTAGGGAAAGTAAATTAAAGATCAATGCCACGCTCAAACACATCAGCGATCGCTAAATGGACAGACGACACCGAAATCGTCAGTGTCACTCTCATCTTAAGAGCGATCTCTGACATTGAATTATCTTCCAACTACACCACTGCATTCCATGCATGGTTTCTTCATCAAGTCCGTGACAGCGATCCACAACTTTCAGCATATCTCCATGATGGACAATCCGAAAAAGCCTTTGCTATATCGCCTCTCAATGGCAACCTCATAGCCAATACATTCCTTGCTAAAGTAGATAGCACCTATACTTGGACAATCTCCGCTCTATCCAACACTCTATGTACATGGCTAAAAACTTGGTACATTAATCATCCAGAAACTATTAACCTTTACAAAGGCAACTTTGAGATCGAGCAGATTAACATTAATCAACCACCTACAACCTACAATAATCTTTGGTCATCTTCATCAAATCTAGATCCAAGATTTACACTCGCTTTCCTAGCCCCTACTTGCTTTCGCAGCAAAAATCACCATTTACCTTTACCGATTCCCACCAATATTTTCCATAGTTATCTCCGTCGATGGAATGACTTTGCTCCCGAAGCTTTTCCTCAAGAAGAGTTTTTAGCATGGATTGAAAAAGTAGTTTACATAACTAACTACGATCTTAGCTGCACCAAAGTTGCTGTTGCTAAACAGGGCTATGTGACTGGATTTACTGGTACTGTAGAATTTGCGATCGATCTCAAAGCCTCTCATAATTCAGATTTTGAAAGGTTGCTCTCAGCATTAATTAAACTCGCTAATTATTGCGGCACAGGGTATAAAACCACTTTTGGACTTGGACAAACCAGACTAATTGGGAAGGATGAAGTCGGAAACTGGAAAAATGGAAAAGAATCAATAGTAGCAACTCCAATTCAAGAGCATTTAGTTAAGAGAATCGCTGAGCTAACAGAGCTATTTCTACAAACCAAAAAAAGGCAAGGAGGTGATCGCGCTCAGAACACTGCTACTGTCTGGGCAACCATCTTAGCTCGTCGCGAACTGGGCGAAAGCTTGAAGGCGATCGCGATCGACCTCAATATGCCCTATGAAACAGTCAGAAAATATTCTCAAGCCGCACGTAAGGCTATCAGTGCTTTTGAAAAAGTTCCATAAATCCTATTCTTTGGAAGCATCTTCAAATTTTGGGAGACTTGAGAACCGTTAACAAGAGAATCCACCAACGTACTCGCAGATCGGGAATCAACTTAGCCCAGCTTTTAAGTATTGGTAAACCTTGTGCCAATAAGAATCTGAGGGAGCGCAAAGAAACAGGAAGATACTTATATTCATCATGAGCCAAGAGCTAAAAAGCATTAGAGGCAAAGAGGTTAGCCTATCCACGATTTGACGGGCACTTAAAAAAGTAGGGCTAAAACGCAAAAAAAACTTTTCATACCGATGAGCAGCTAAAAGAAGAAGTGCAACAGTTGAGGCAAGATTATCAAAAAATAGTGTGGGAACTTGACCCAGCCCAGATGATATTTTTGGATGAGTCAGGTATACATCGTGGTATGACCAGATTGTTTGGACGGGCTTTGTCTGGAGAGAGGGCGCATGGTAGTCGCCCCAAAAATCGAGGCAAGAATATCACCATGATCAGCGCCATCTGTCTTGAACAAGTATTAGCAACCATGACTTATGAAGGAGGAACTGATATCCATGCCTTTATTACCAAAATGCTTGTACCAGTCTTATGGGTTGGAGCGATAGTCTTGATGGATAACCTCAATGTTTACCTCAATGCAAAAGTTAAAGAAGCTATTGAGCCTGTGGGCGCAAAAGTGATTTTTCTACCCAAACACTCACCTGAGCTATCGCCGATTGAGCTTTTATGGTCAAAAATTAAGGAGTTTGTCCGTTCTCGACAACCGCGCACTCGTCAAGAACTAGCTCAAGCTATCACTGATGCATTTAATATCGTCTCCAAGAAGGATCTTTTTGGGATGGTTTTCTCATTGTGATGCTATGACCGTTCTCATTTAATTCTGTCCTCACTATCTTGAAAACCGCGATATCAAACGCGAAGAAACGGCGGGTAGCATTACGATTTGGAATGGTAAGGCGCGTAAGCAACGCAAGGGACAGATGGCGAAGGATCGCGCCGCTATTACCAAGATGCAGCAACTCGCGCCGCTTTAGAGAAAGTTGCCCAAGCTAAAAAGGCAGGGGAAGCAGGACGGGTATTGCTGACTTTGGCGACGGGGGCGGGTAAAACTTTTAGGCTCAATAGGTGTTTCGGGGAGGTCAAACATGATAAATGGCTCAATGCTTCTAATGACGGGTGTTTCAGCCATCAAAGACCTCCGAGGCTAAAACTATTGCACATCAAGCATTTCAGCCATTTAAGCTAAAGCACCTCCCCGAAATGCCTATTGAGCCAAAGAAATTACTCGATGATGCTCATGTCTGGTGCATCGTCAGCTTACCCGCAGGCGTATTTACATCCGCAGGTGCAGGCGTGAAAACTAACATCCTATTTTTCACCAAAGGCAAATCCACCGAAAGCATCTGGTATTAAGACCTATCCGACCTCAAAATCAACAAAAAAACACCCATTACCCTCGAACACTTTGAGGACTTCTTTAAGCTCCTACCCAACAGAGCCGATAGTGATCGCAGTTGGACAGTCACAAAGCTTTGTTAGCCAATCTGAAAGTTGCTTAATTCATATATTTAAATTATTGGTAATCGTCTTTGGGTACAGAGTGATGGCACTGAGGACGGTATAACTGACGAACTAGTCGCCGCAGGCATCCTCAAGCAAGATATCGTATTAGGCTTCCAAGAGCCAGCAGTACGCAAATATACGGGCTATGGTGTGGCTTAGGCAAAAGTAAATAGCGAAGTATAGAGTTGTTTCCCCGGGGAAACAACTCTATACTTCGACTGCTTGAAAAGCGCTATATTTAGCCAAAGTAGACCTGCAAAATAATCCCGCAAAAATATACTTTATGACCAATGCACAAATCCCTGTTGTTGTCTCTGGGGCGACAGGCAAAATGGGGCGAGAAATAATCAAAGCGATCGCCCAAGCGCCAGACACGTATCTTGTAGGTGCGATCGGTCGCAAACACATCGGTGAAGATATCGGTGAAGTGATTGGTATTGGTGAATTAGAGATACCTGTGACTGATAATCTCGAAGTCGTGCTTGCCCAAGCTTCTCAAGAGTCGCAATTACCAGTAATGGTTGATGTCACACATCCCAGCATTATTTACGACAATATTCGCTCAGCGATCGCCTATGGTGTGCGTCCTGTAGTTGGTACAACAGGCTTAAGCGAACAACAAATTGCCGATCTCGCCATTTTCGCGGACAAGGCAAGTACAGGCTGTATCATAGCCCCAAACTTTTCTGTCGGGGTGATTTTGATGCAACAGGCAGCGATCGCTGCTGCTAAATATTTCCAACATGTGGAAATTATCGAACTGCACCACAATCAAAAAGCTGATGCGCCTAGTGGCACTGCAATTAAAACTGCACAGATGCTCTCAGAGCTAGGTCAATCCTTTAATACGGCAATTGTCGATGAAAAAGAACATCTCACAGGTGCAAGGGGGGCAACCTACGGCGAGAATATTCGTATTCATAGTGTGCGTTTACCAGGGCTAGTTGCGCGTCAAGAAGTAATTTTTGGGGCGATGGGTGAAACTTTAAAGATTGAGCATAATGCTAGCGATCGCACTTGTTACATGGCAGGTATGTTGCTTTGTGTCCGCAAAGTACTTGCACTCAAGTCCCTTATTTACGGTTTAGAAAAATTACTATAAAATTCCACTGCATCTCGCGCAATTGAATAATAAAAAAGCACTTGCATTGCAAGTGCTTTTTTATTATTCAAGAATACCCCCAGGGGAATTCGAATCCCCGTCGCATCCGTGAAAGGGATGTGTCCTAGGCCTCTAGACGATGGGGGCGTGTTCTTGACCTTTATTAAGATACATACATGACTGAACCTTTGTCAACACTTAAAGCAAACTTTTTGTATATAGCAGAAATCCAGCGCTTTGTGGATTTTTGCTATATTTTGGGGCGAATACCATAGTTGCGATAGCGCCAATAATCTTGCAGGATTTGAGCATGGTCGAAACATAACTGGCTAGGTATTTCCCAAGCCGCAAAACAACCAACAGACTTAGCATCATCATCAGCCTTTGGTTCGCCCACTGCTTCAGCCATATACACCGCACTAATCGTATGGAGACGCTCATCTCGACTAGGATTTGAGTAAAGCCCTAGCAGGTCGATTAACTCCACCTTTAGCCCTGTTTCTTCTTGAGCCTCACGCCTTGCGGCATCTTCGAGACGTTCGCCATAATCGACAAATCCACCAGCGATCGCCCAGCCGTGGGGAGGATTTAGTCTTTCAATTAACACAATGGGTTGATTTGGGCGATCGCGCAGGGCAATGATGATATCAACCGTAGGAACTGGATTTCGGTATTTCACTTGATTTGCAAAGTTATTTGAAAAAAGCGAGCGGTGGCGCATCGCGCCGCCACTCGCTTTATAAGCTTTAAGACAGCGCTTTTCGCACTCTAGAGGGTAATTACAGCTACAAAATGCGGCTTCACACTAAGTTATCATGCAGATTCATAATCCGAGAGCTATAAGCATTATTCGGCAGGAGAGTATTTCTTTGATCCCAATCAACATAGAAATTGTAGAAGGTAATCCAAATCTTGCTTCTCTCTTGGGTTGGCATTTGCAGCAGATTGGCTATTCGGTATTTCAGGCGGTCAGTTGTCAGCAAGCAAAGCTCGTGTTTCAAAAGCAACAGCCCAGTTTGGTGATCTTGAGTACCGATCTGCCTGATGGGGATGGTATCGAGTTGTGTCGCTGGCTTCATAAACAAAGAAGTCCGTTAATATTCGTGATTTCGTCGCGTACCAATGAATCTGACATCGTGGAGGGTTTAAAATCGGGCGCAGATGACTATTTGACGAAACCCTTTGGGATGCAAGAATTTTTGGCAAGGGTGGAGGCTTTAACCCGTAGATTACGTACATCTGCACCTCCTGCTTGTCTTGATTATGGTGTGCTGAAGATCGATTTGGTACAACGACAGGTAAGACTAAAGGGCAGTGCGATCGATTTAACTCCTCAAGAATTTAGTTTGCTCTATGTTCTTGCTCAGTCGGAGGGACTTGCCCTTAGTCGCGCTGAACTTCTGCAACGTGCTTGGCCAGATGAGATTAATAATCCGCGCACTGTCGATACACATGTTTTATCGTTACGCAAAAAATTAGAGGTTGATCCGCAACAACCAAATTTGATTCAAACAGTCCGAAATATTGGTTATCGCTTTAATCCTGAAGCGTTAACTCGTCCGCCTTTGCGTCCTAATTCTCAAAGCTCAAATAACTCAAATAGCGATCGCCCACCGCAATTCACCGCTCCACCAAGTCGATCATTTGCCAAATACTAAAACTCAAAAAGGAAAATCGCCTACTACGTAGGCGATTTTCCTTTTTGGGTAGTAAGCCTTCTTTTGCGAATTAGAATAATAATCAATTACTTTATTCAAATTCGCAAAAACTAAAACGTCTCTAGATATTAATGAAAGTGCCACAGAAAATTATTGTTGTTGGGGCGGGAATTGGTGGTTTGACTGCGGCAGCTTTATTAGCTGGTCGGGGCTATGAAGTTATCGTTTACGATCTTGCTCTGGTGGCTGGGGGGTGTGCATCGACATTTAAGCGGCGCGGATTTACCTTTGATGTCGGTGCGACACAGGTGGCAGGTTTAGAATCTGGCGGCATCCATGATCGCATTTTTAAAGAACTAGAAATAGAAATTCCTGAATCGACCTATTGCGATCCTGCCTGTGCAGTTTTTTTACCAAATGAGAGTGAGCCGATTAATGTTTGGCGCGATCGCCATAAGTGGAAACTAGAACGCCAGAGACAATTTCCTAACAGCGAAACATTTTGGGATTTTTTAGAAGACTTATTTTGGTGCAGTTGGCGCTTTCAGTCACGCGATCCGATTTTGCCGCCTCGTAATATTTGGGATATATGGCAATTAGTTAAAGCTTTGCGAATCGATACCTTGGCAACTATTCCTTATACTTTCTCGACGGTAGGTGATGCTTTACGCGGTTTTGGATTGGATAGTGATAAAAGATTGCGAACCTTTCTCGATTTGCAATTAAAACTCTATTCACAGGTTAATGCTGAGGAAACAGCTTTGCTCTATGCAGCCACGGCTTTAGCGGTTTCGCAAGCACCTTTGGGTTTGTTCCATCTTCAAGGCAGTATGCAAGTTTTAAGCGATCGCCTGATAGAAAGTATTGAACGTGATGGAGGGAAGATTTTAATGCAGCATGAAGTAACTGCGATCGCAGATCAAGGAAAAATTAAAAAGGTAAAAGTAAAAAATCTGAGGACGGGTGAAACTGCGTGGGATGAGGCGGATCATGTTGTGGCGAATGTGACGGTGAATAATTTTGTGAGGCTTTTGGGAGATGGAGCGCCCAAGGGCTACTCTAATCGAGTTGCAAATCTCAAGCCTGCTTCGGTTGCATTTGTGGTTTATTTGGGAGTAGATCGTGTTGCGATTCCTGATAACTGTCCGCCACATTTGCAGTTTTTGGAAGCTGGTGATAAACCTCATTCTCTATTTATTTCTGTTAGTAAGGAAGGTGATGGACGCGCTCCAGAGGGACGAGCGACGATTATTGCTTCGGAATTTACTGATGCGTCAGTTTGGTATGGCGATGAGGATTATCAGGAACTTAAAAAGAGATTTACAGAAAGAGCGATCGCCCAGTTAAGCACATATTTCCATCTCAACGAAGAGACAATCATTCATATCGAAGCCGCTACACCACAGACTTTTGCACGCTATACAGGTCGCGATCGCGGCATTGTCGGTGGCGTAGGAATGCGCGTCTCTACCTTTGGACCCTTTGGATTTGCCAATCGCACTCCACTCAAAAATATCTGGCTAGTCGGCGACTCCACCCACCCAGGAGAGGGAACCGCAGGAGTCAGCTATTCAGCAATGACCGTAGTGAGACAAATAGAGCAGCAACTAGAGAGAAAAAGGTTTCCAAGGTAGATCACTTGAGCCAGTAAGTAGTAAATCTCTGGTAATTTGAGCAGTCACAGGAGCCATCATTACGCCATTGCGATAATGCCCTGTAGCAATCAAAATGTGCGGATGGTCTGGTGCAAAACCTAAAATAGGAGACTGGAATCCATCGGGTCTGGGTCGATCGCCTGCCCATGTTTTTAAAACTTTAGCCTCCTTAAAAGTAGGACACCATGCGATCGCCTGTTCTAGCAATAACGAGATATTAGCTTCGCGGGGTAATTCATCTGGCTCAAATTCTAAGGTTGCACCCAGCCAATATTGCTCATTACCTAACGGCACGATATTAATGTCGGAATGATCCTCATTTTCAGCATTAATGACGGTTTGCAAATTTAGGTTGGGGATATTTAGAAGCAAAGCTTGACCGCCAACTGGTAGCAAAAGATCTTGTTCTCTATTTTTTGAACAGTTTTTTAAAAGTGACGCAAGTAGGGCATTGCTGCCTAAGCCTGATGTAACTACGATGCGATCGCTTTTGATCTCTTCTAAGCTCTTAACGGTTGCGTTCCAGTAAAATTTCACCCCATTTTGAGTTGCCGCAGCAACTAGTGCATCAACTAACTGTGTTGGATGCACTGCGCGATCGCATGGACTAAACAAGCCATCGTCCGTTAGCCATTGCGAATATTGCTGAGAAATTACATCGCGTTCAAGCCACTGCAACTTAAAGCCCTGTTCTTTGCGAATTTCGATTAGCGATCGCGCTTTGTTTTTTTCCTCAGGCGATCGCAATAAACTTAAGATCCCGTTGCGGTTATAAAGAATATTGCAGTTAGTTTGAGAGTTTAAGTCATCGATTAAGCGATCGTACAGACTTAAACTCGCCAAGCGTAACCTAACCAAAGGGCCCTTAGCTTTGGAACTAGAAGCCGCCATCAACACCCCTAGCGCTGAACCAGTTGCCATCATAGCTGGTAGAGGATTTGATTCAAGTACCTTCACCTTTAGCTCGGTTTTACTTAATTCATAGGCAAGCATTGCCCCAATTACACCGCAGCCAATGATAGTGACAGTTTTCATAAATATTTTCATAGAGTAGAAACAGCAATTCTCATTATGAAACCGATTTTGGTGTTTCCAGCGCCAAAATCGGTTTCATAATGAGAATTGCTGGAGTAGAAAAGATGTGAAGCATTCTTTTCTACTCTATGATCTGATTGGCAACTAATACCAATTTTATAAAAGTGTAGCGACACTTTTGTGAATTAAAAAATAAACCCTGTAAGGGTCTTAGAAACTGCTTCTTTAATGATTAAAGACAATGCTAAAATTTTGAAATAAAAGCAAATCCTGTAGCATTGGCAGTCAAAACACTCCTGATTCTGCAAAATCCCTACATTAGACCCGTGATTACGCTAAATCTGCTGCATCCTATCAAATCTGTACCAATCCAAACATGGAAATTTAATTCTGAGCCTGTAATTCGGATTGGGCGTTCAGGAGATAATGACGTGATTCTCTATAGTTCTGTTGTTTCTCGCTACCATGTCGAGCTATATCATCACTCTCAGTATTGGGAAATTGTCAATATCGGGGCAAACGGTACATATATTGACGATCAGCAAATAGAGAGTGAGCATGTACAGAATTGTGTGATTATTCGCCTAGCAATGGCTGGACCCAAATTGCAAATTTTACTAGATGGGGCTGAAGCGATCACTCCTTCACTTCGTGACATTGCTGCTGCTCAAGCCACATCATCTAATAATCACGCATCATCAACTGTTCCGACATCTCCAACTCTTCCAACCGATGTTCGCCCTACTGTTATGTCACGGAAGTAATTTGATTTATATCTTTTTGAAATATGCGATCGCCAATATCGTATTATCATAGACTTGGCATAATTTGGCACTCGCTGACAGTTTTGCCAAAAGTTGGCAAAAGTCCAAAAAATGTTTTTTGATTTCTAGATATATTCAATCTAGGCATACTTAATCTAGGCATATTTAATAATGAAGGTCACTCTAGAGAAGCTTCCCGCTAGTCAAATTGGTTTTGACATTCAAGTAGAAGGAGCAAAGTCTCAAGCAATATACGATCGCATCGTCAAAGACTTGACACGCACGATGCAAGTCCCAGGGTTTCGTAAAGGCAAAGCGCCCACTCAACTTGTATTGAGACAAGTTGGCAATCAGCGACTCAAAGCTAATGTCCTTGAAGAGTTACTAGAAAAAACCTTAAACGAAGCCCTTGCTGAGAATAAAGAAGTTAAAGATAAGGCTCTGGGCGGCTTTCAACTAATTACAGATATTGAAGCTCTTGTCCAGACCTTCACCCCAGGGCAAGAAGTAACCTTTAAAGCTGCGATCGACGTTGAGCCAGAAGTAGCTCTTGCAAAATATCAAGGCTTCACGGTCAAAGCTGAAGAAATTAAGCCTGACCTCACCGAAGTTGATCGCACCTTAAACGAATTTCAAGTCCGCAAGGCTACTATTGTACCCATTGAAGATCGTGGAATCGAACTAAACGATGTTGTCACCGTCGATCTCAAAGTCCTCGATCGCGCTACAGGCGAAGAATTACCCGATGCTGGCGAAGAAGATTTTCAGTTAGATGTTGATGAAAAGGCATTTATCCCTGAAGTCGTTAAAGCGATCATCGGTGCAGCAATCGATGATGTCGTTGAAGTTGAGTCAATTTTCCCTGAAGAATATTATCCTGAAGAATATGTCGGCAAGGAAATCAAGTATGTAGTCACAATCAAATCGATCAAAGGTCGTGAGCTTCCTGCCCTTGATGACGAGTTTGCTCAATCAATCAGCGACAAACAAACGATCGCCGAATTGCGCGAACTTCTAGAAAAGCGGGTAATCGACGAAGCAGAGTCGAAAACTCTAGCTAACAAAGAACGTGCCGTCCTTGATGCACTAACTGCCGAACTTGATGTTGATTTACCTGCAACTCTTTTGCAGCAAGAACTAGACTTTTTGGTAAGACAACAAGCTAATTATTTGCAAGAGCGCATCGATCCTGCGATGGCAAAGCAACTATTTACCAAGGAATTGGTTGAAGAAATGCGCCGGCTCAATCAACCAGAGGCGGTTAACCGTCTCAAACGCAAAGTCGCCCTTGATAAAATTGCTGAGGAAGAAAAGCTATCTGTCGATGAAGCCGAGCTCAAAGAAAGAGTCGCCAACACCTTGGAAATGCTCAAAGATCCCAATATCGATCCTGCTAGATTAGCTGGCTTAATTCGTGAGGAAATGCGGACTGAAGTCGCAGTGGCATGGTTGATTGAGCATTCTGAAATCGAATTAGTCGAGCAAGGCTCACTCCAGCCAGAGCCAGAGACTCTCGAAAGTATCTCACCAGAGGCTGACACAGACGTTGTAACTGTTGAGGCAACATCTGAAGAAGCTTAATTAAAAGAGAGAGGAGTGCTTTGCACTCCTCTCTCTTTTAAATTGCGTAAGATAGTATAGCTATAGCAATACTATTTTTGAGGCATAATAGCTTTTAAGTTGGTATGGTAAAACTTAAGATTTCCCTCTCAAGTTTTGCCTAAAATGACTTATCAAAATTACGGTGAATTCAAAACGCATGTACCCTTTATCTAGTCAATTAGCATCAAACAACTTTGCGATCGCGACCCAAAATCAGGTTGTGCCGATGGTAGTCGAGCAATCAGGTAAAGGAGAGAGAGCATTTGATATTTTCTCGCGCTTACTGCGTGAGCGGATTGTGTTCTTGGGTTCGCAAGTAGATGACACCACATCAAACTTAATTATGTCCCAGCTTTTGTTTTTAGAAGCTGAAGATCCTGAAAAGGATATTTACCTCTATATCAACTCTCCTGGTGGCTCAGTCTACGCAGGCATGGCGATCCTCGACACCATGAATCATGTTCGTCCCGACGTTTGTACTATCTGCATGGGACTAGCGGCAAGCATGGGCGCGTTTCTACTAGCGGCTGGCGCTAAAGGCAAGCGGATGTCTTTGCCAAATGTGCGGATCATGATTCACCAACCTCTTGGTGGTGCGCAAGGTCAGGCAGTTGATATCGAGATCCAAGCGCGGGAAATCTTGTACATTAAGCGATCGCTTAATGAGATGCTAGCTGCCAACACAGGCAAGCCTCTCGAACAAATCGAGCAAGATACCGAGCGTGATTTCTTTATGTCACCAGCGGAAGCTCAACAATATGGTTTAATCGATCAAGTTTTAACTAATTCTAAAAGCCTCCAGCCATCTGCCCTATCCCTAGTCTAGCCATTGCGACAACCTCACATTGAGATAGCTTATGCCCAGTAAATATGACTCTCATCTAAAATGTTCCTTCTGTGGTAAATCGCAGGAGCAGGTACGCAAGCTAATTGCTGGACCAGGGGTATACATTTGTGATGAGTGTGTGGATTTATGTAACGAAATCCTTGATGAGGAGCTCTTTAATAGTGCTCCACCCCAAGCTACCCAGCGCAAAGACCCTGCCAACGAAAAGCGGAAAACCAAAACTGCGGCGAATCTTAATCTTAGTCAGATCCCTAAGCCTCGTGATATCAAGCGCTATCTCGATGAAAATGTAGTTGGTCAGGACGAAGCTAAAAAAGTTTTGTCTGTCGCCGTGTATAACCACTACAAGCGACTAAGTTTTATTGAATCGACGGCAAAAGGTCAGAATGAAGACGGAATCGAACTTCAGAAGTCGAATATTTTGCTGATTGGCCCTACAGGTTGCGGCAAGACCCTATTGGCACAGACTTTAGCAGAAATGCTAGATGTGCCTTTTGCGGTTGCCGATGCTACAACACTAACTGAGGCTGGCTATGTCGGTGAAGATGTAGAGAATATTTTACTAAGACTGCTACAGGTTGCCGATCTTGATGTCGAAGAGGCTCAGCGCGGTATTATTTACATTGATGAAATCGATAAAATTGCCCGTAAGGGAGAAAATACTTCGATTACCCGCGATGTATCGGGTGAAGGTGTCCAGCAAGCCTTATTGAAAATGTTAGAAGGGACGATCGCTAATGTGCCGCCTCAAGGTGGACGTAAGCATCCTTACCAAGACTGCATCCAGATTGACACCAAAAACATCTTGTTTATCTGTGGTGGTGCTTTCGGTGGCATGGAGAAGCTTATTGAGCAACGCATTGGTAAAAAATCAATGGGATTTGTGCAGCAGGGTGAGTCGATTCCCCGCGAAAAGCGTACTGCGGAAATCCTCAAGAATGTACAGCCCGATGATCTTGTTAAGTTTGGGATGATTCCTGAGTTTATCGGTCGTGTGCCAGTTACGGCTGTACTCGATCCTTTGGATGAAAAAGCGCTGATGGCAATTTTAACTGAGCCTCGTAGTGCGTTGATTAAGCAGTATCAAAAGCTCTTGAAAATGGATAATGTCCAACTTGAGTTTCAGCCTGAGGCAGTTCAGGCGATCGCTAAAGAAGCCTATCGACGTAAAACAGGAGCGAGAGCTTTACGAGGTATTGTTGAGCAGTTGATGCTGGATATGATGTACGAGTTACCTTCTCGCAAGGATGTAACTAAATGTTCGATAACTCTCGATATGGTCGAGAAATTATCCACAGCCGAGATTTTGCAGCATCCTGCATCAATGCCAAAACCTGAATCAGCATAAAAAAAAGACTCGCTTTGCGAGTCTTTTTTTTATGCTGATTCAGGCTTTCTGTAATTGAGTTAATATCCATGAAGTTACTTGACCATGATTGTTTTCTCTCGACAAGCGCAGAGCTTCTTCTAAAAGAGCAATCTCTAAACCTGTAATTACTTGCGATCGCGTAATTCTATAACTACCTCTAGCACCCTCTGAATCTGCGATCGCAAAGGCTAAAATCTCAGCACTTTTTACATTGATTACCCAATATTCTTTTACGCCCAAATCTTCATACAGTAAGCGCTTTTTACCGACATCATCTGCCCAAGAACTATTGGCAATCTCGATCGCTAAATCAGGTGCGGGATAAATATCCAAGTCAACAACACCTGTACCCCAAGGAATCAACTGAGCGCGATCGCCAACATAATAAGAAATATCAGGCTGGAATTCTCTAATGCCAACTTTGCGATAAGAACAGTTGTCTTTACTTCTGATATCTAAACCGTTAACAGCAACAAACAAGCCTATTGCAATTACAATTAGCGCATGGTCGTCAGAATGGTCTGAGCCAGTAGACATAGGTTCAACTCTCGCTTCTCCATTGCAGTAATAAAACTTGTATTTTTGATATTTCGGATCTTCAGCAACTTGGATAAATTCATCCCAAGAAAGTTTCACCCAAGTATTTAGAGTCTGACCAATTATTATGTTGTCAGATGGGCGATCAACAGCTTTATCGATGCTTAATACAGCAACCATATCTACACCTCATTAGCCGAATATTCAGGAGTGTCGAGCTTTACACAATACTACTTATCTTAATACAACCGATCTAAGACGTAATTGGTTAAGCCAATCAAAGACTGTTTGGGTGCAGAAGATGGTAGCCACTCGATCGCTACCAGTGCTGACTTAACATGACTCTTGGCTAATTCACGAGAACGTGAAATACCCTCGCTGTTATGAACTAGTTCGAGAGCTTTTTCCAAATCGCCCGCCTCGCTAAACTCTCGATCAATTAGACCGCGTAACTGCGGATGCTCCTCTAATGCAAACAAGACAGGCGCAGTCAAATTACCCTGCTTCAGATCAGAGCCAGCAGGTTTGCCAAGAGTTTCCGTCGAACTAGTAAAGTCGAGAATGTCATCGACAACTTGAAACGCAATACCAAAATGCTTGCCGAAATTAAATAACTGCTCAGCTTGCACTTGGCTCACACCACTCAGTACGCCCGCAGCCTTAGCACTACCAGCCATTAATGAGGCTGTTTTATAAAAACTCTTTTCGAGATAATCTTCAAACGTCAAATCACCATCAAATGCAGTCAGACTTTGACGAATTTCACCTTCCGCAAAATCAGTGATTACCTTTGATAAGAGCTTGACAACTTCAAGATCGTCTAAATTGGCAAGATACCAAGATGCTTGAGCAAACAGGAAATCACCTGCAAGTACAGCAATTCGATTACCAAAGCTATTGTTTACTGTGGGCATTCCGCGCCTTAGATCAGCGGAGTCGATCACATCGTCATGAACCAAGCTCGCTGTATGAATCATCTCCGTAATTTCAGCAAGACGGCGATGTCGTGAAGTGATGTCGCGATCGCTCATCGTCGCTCTTGATACCAACAAGACCAATGCGGGGCGCATACTCTTGCCCTTAGCTTCAAATAAATGCTCAGCCGCAGCATACAAAATTGGATGTCTTGCTCCTACCAACTGCTTCAAATTATCCGTTAGCATACGCAAGTCATCTTTGACTGGTGCAAAAAGTTCGGTGACAGAAGTAGTTGGAAGGCTCATGCGAATAAACCAATTTTAAATCAATTTTTACATATCTTCATATATTGTATGAGAATGTTGCAAGAGTTGAAGACTGACTTAGCTTGTTTTTGTAGTTAACATGGTTTTGAAGGCTGCAAATAGCTGCTACTCTATACCTACTATTCCTTTAGCCAGAAATTTTTTTGGCGATCGCTATAAAGTAGCTAGGCATAATTAATTGCAAAGCAAAACCCGTAAAGCAATGAAAGTTTTGCTTGGGACATACAACCCAAATGAATAACCCCGCCGCAAGCGGGCGGGGTATCAAATTCTTTTTTACTAGAAATTTACTCACACCGCAGAGCGGTGGGGGTATTTACCCTCTTAATTCAAATAAATGAAGGCGGCGCTTCGCGCCGTCTTCATTTATTTGGGTTTTGATTTGTCCTAGCTATCTCTTCCATTGCTATAGCTATATAAGTGAGAATTACTGTTAATACATTCTATCTCCCTCACTGACTATGTATCGTCATGATATATTTAACAAATCGTAATCCAATCACATAGATGGAACTTTGACTAATGATGCCTAGGCTGCTCCTGATCGATGATGATCCGATAATCTCTGAAATGGTCACGCTCAACCTCGAACATGCTGGCTATCAAGTCAGTCAAGCGAGTGATGGCATTAAAGGACAAGCACTTGCCATTCAGTTGATGCCAGACATGATCATCCTTGACTTGATGCTGCCAAGGGTTGATGGGTTTACGGTTTGTCAAAGACTGCGTCGTGATGAGCGCACTAAAGAGATTCCTGTAATGATGCTCACGGCAATGGGGCAAACCCAAGACAAAGTCGAAGGGTTTAACGCAGGTGCAGATGATTATTTGACTAAGCCTTTTGAACTGGAAGAAATGCTGGCGCGAGTGCGTGCTTTATTGCGACGGACTAATCGAATTATTGACACAGCTAAGCATGGCGAAATTTTGATTTTCGGTTCATTAACACTTGTGCCTGAGCGCTTTGAGGCGATTTGGTTTAATAAAACTGTCAAGTTAACTCATCTAGAGTTTGAGCTGTTGCATTGTCTGTTGCAGCGTCATGGTCAAACGGTATCACCAAGCGAAATCCTCAAAGAAGTTTGGGGCTATGAGCCTGATGATGATATCGAAACGATTCGTGTGCATATCCGCCACTTGCGAACCAAGCTAGAGCCAGATCCACGCCATCCTAAATATATTAAGACGGTATATGGTGCAGGTTATTGCTTAGAGCTTCCCCATGATAACGATACTAATCAAGTTGAAGACGCGATCGCTGAATAACTATCGCCCAAGAAATTGCTTTGCTCGTTATTTGTGATTAAAAAAGGAAAAACAGGAAAGGCATAAAATGTCTTCCCTGTTTTTTTGTGACGAGATTGGCAATTTCTAGAAAAATTTTTAAATTCTATAGGCTCAAGTGTTAGGCAACACATTGCTTGTGAGACTTTACCTTCCAAAATGGATAAAGTGAGGATTTTCTTTGGAAAGATAGATTATTAAGGGCTATGCAGAAAAAATCAGTGTCTAGAGGTCTTAAAGCTTTTTGCTTATTGTCAATAGTATGCGTAAACGGAATAATTGTTACAGAAGCGTTTAGTCAAACTAATCCATTTCCATTTGATGCTCAACTTCGCTATAACGGCAGTGGTGCAGGAATAGATGGCAATACTAGTGTTGAGTTACGTATTCCGCTTAATCAAACACCAGAGAATTTTTTCTATCTCAATCCTCAAATCCGAGTCTTTAATAATGGGCGCATTGGCTCTAATCTTGCAGTTGGCTATCGATCGCTAAATGACGTTGCCAAATATGTATTAGGTGGATATGTTGCCTACGACAATCGTGATACGGGATCGCAATTTTTTCAGCAAATTTCCGCAGGCTTAGAATTTTTTGCAGAAGCTTGGGATATGCGCCTCAATACCTATCTTCCCGTAGGTAAGACTAATACACAACTAAGCGAAACTATCCTGAACTCTGGCAGTTTTCAGGGCAACCAGTTTTTGATCGATCGCGATCGGCGTTTTGATGCAGCTATGAGTGGTGTGGAGTTAGAAGCTGGCACGATCATCACCACAGGCGATACAGGATATCTTCGCCCCTATGTCGGGACTTACTATTACACAGCTACCAATAGTGTTGGGGCCTTGGGGATTAAAGGTGGTTTGGGATACTATGGCGATCTCATCAATGCTGGTTTATCGATTCAGAACGATCGCATTTTTGGCACGAGTATTCTTTTCAATATTGGTATTAATTTCTCCAACCGTCCAGCGCGAGGAGTAAATCCGCCAACGCTTCTGGAACGCATGAACGAACCAATTTCGCGTAGTAGTTCTGTCCTAGTCGAAAATCAAACGGTGCGCGATCAACTCGTCGCAATTAATCCGCTAACTGGTCAGCCTTACAGTTTCTTTATTGTTGCCGATAACGCTACAGGCTTATCTGGCAATCCTAATGTGGTTTCTTTTGCTAACTTTTCGACGGCTATTGCCAATGCCAGCGCTGCTGGGGCAAATGGAATTGTGTATGCTTATACCCCAACAGGCTCTACAGCCCCAACTTTAGCTGGATTTACAATTCCTGATGGTGTAAAAGTCTTCTCTAGTGCGCCATCTGTAGTTCCTCTGTCATATTTAGCTGGCTCTGGAGGTGCAAATTTGCCCAATATTCCTTTGCCTGCTAACACAGGTGTTTATCCCATCGTCAGCGATACAGTCACCCTAGCCTCAGGGTCTAATCAAGCTCTATCTGGCTTTAGCATCAATAAAAATGTGGCTACTGGTGCAAATGCTGGCATTATTGGCAACAATAATGTGAATGCCTTGATTGCCAATAACAGGGTCAACATTACGGCTCCTAGTAGTACACCAGTAGGTAATTCGGGGCGAGGTGTTGTCTTAATAGGTGCGAGTGGCAATACCAATGTTTCGGACAACCAAGTTAACAATGCGATCGCCGAAGGGATTCGTCTCGACAATGTCAGTGGTACTGCTGCGATTACTGGCAACACAGTCATTAATACAATTCAACCTGATGGCCAAACACAGGTAGAAGCAGGCATTCTGGTCAGAAACAATACAGGGAATGTCAATCTCACGATCGCCAACAACATCGTCAGAGACAATACCACCACCGCAGGCGTTGTCGAAATTGACGGGATTGAGTTTAGTCTCTGTCGTGTCTATCCAGACTTAGCAGGTTGCGCTACTACGACCACTGCGACTGTCAACATCACAGGCAACACGATTCGCAATATTACAGGCGCACCCGATGGAGCCGATGGTATTGACATTAACTTAGGTAATAATGCTAATGCCACGTTGACGATTAGCAACAATACCATCGATAACATCGTGAACAAAGGCATTAGCTTTGGCGCTGTTGATGGTTCTATTGGTACAACAACGATCTCCAATAACAAGATTAGCAATGTCGGCGGGGCAGGAATTCAAGTGCGGGTTGGCGAAACGAATGTGGGTGGAGAGGCTTCAGTGCGAGCAGCCGTGCTGAATAACACACTTACAAACACAGAGACAGGAACAGCCGATGATGCAGCGATAATTATGCGATCGCAAAATGCTGCTTCGCTCTGCGTCAGGTTTGAAGGAAATACCTTAAACAATCCCACCTCTAGTCTTGATTATCTATTCCGTAGACAAAGTACATCAGCATCAGGATTGCAACTAGCAGGGCTGACCACCGCGATCGCTGTGTTGAACCCCAGTCCAACATTGCAAACTGAGCTAACAGCTAGAGGTAATACAGGTGGGGTACTTGCGAAGTATAGAGTGCAAAATAACACTGTCCAAATTCCTACTACGGCTTGTACATTTCCTTAAAGATTAAAAAGAAACCTACACAGGGGGTTTATTTTTAATCTTTAAGCATAGTTTATAAAAATTGCTGCTGTAGTGATCGCGCTCATCATCAAAGGAAAACCACACATAGTAGGGTTTCTTTTTTATCTCTCAAGAACCTCTTGCAAAAATTGCTGCTTTAGCGATCGCGTCAATAACAAAAAAGAAACCCATTTTGCGGGTTTCTTTTTACACAAAGTGTAGCTTGCAAAAAATTACTGCATTAGCGATCGCGCTATGTATGAGAATAGTTAGAGCCTGAAATACGAGTACTGAATCAACGAATGAAAATTTTATTTGCGGCGGCTGAAGTTGCTCCTCTCGCCAAAGTTGGCGGCATGGGAGATGTAGTGGGCGCACTCCCTCCGATTCTCAAGAAAATGGGACATGATGTGCGGATCATCATGCCTTACTACGGCGTTATTCCAGACAAACTCAAGGAAAATCCTGAATGGAAATGGAAAGGCTATGCCATGTTTCAGGAATTTGATATTTTTGAGACAGTATTACCAGGTACAGATGTCCCCTTGTATTTAATGGGACATGGCTCATTTATTCCTGCCCGCGTTTATGGCGGCGAAGATGAAGATTGGCGATTCACAATGTTTGCTAATGCCGTTGCGGAATTTGCATGGAACTATTGGAAACCAAACATTATTCATTGCCATGATTGGCATACAGGCATGATTCCTGTGTGGATGCACCAAGTTTCTGACATTGGCACAGTATTCACGATTCATAACCTAGCTTACCAAGGCCCTTGGAAATGGTTCCTAGATAAAATTACTTGGACTCCATGGTACATGGATGCTCATAACACTATGGCAGCAGGGATCAAATATGCCGATCGCGTGAATACTGTATCTCCAACTTATGCTCAACAAATCTGTACACCTATTTATGGGGAAGGGCTAGAGGGCTTACTTTCCTTCTTGAAACCTTGGGGCATTTTAAATGGGATTGATACGGAATTAGAAAATCCTGCTACCGATACCGCCTTGGTACAAAACTACTCTGTTGAAACCCTTGACGATCGCATGGCAAATAAGATTGCTTTGCAAAAAGAGTTAGGCTTAACCGTAAATCCAGCAACTTTCTTGATCGGCATGGTCGGTCGTTTGGTGGAGCAGAAAGGTATTGATTTGCTGCTGCAAACCCTTGAACGTTTTTTAGCATATACAGATGCTCAATTTGTAGTTTTAGGGACAGGCGATCGCTATTACGAGTCGCAGCTATGGCAGATCGCATCGCGCTACCCTGGTCGTATGTCAGCGCAAATTTTGTTTAACATCGGGCTTTCCCATCGTGTCTATGCTGGCTCGGATGCCTTTTTGATGCCAAGTCGTTTTGAACCATGTGGACTGAGTCAATTGATCGCAATGCGCTATGGTTGTGTGCCAATTGTCCGTCGTACTGGTGGACTGGTGGATACAGTGTCATTTCATGATCCAATTGGTCAGACAGGTACAGGCTTTAGTTTTGATCGTTATGAGCCTTTGGATATGTACACCTGCATGGTACGTGCTTGGGAAAGCTATCGCTATAACGATGCATGGCGATTGTTACAACAACGCGGTATGAACAATGACTTCAGTTGGCAAACATCCGCCGAGAAGTATGTGCAGCTATACCGCTCGATTCCTGGCTTAGACAATGCCTAACACCCCATAAAGAAATGCGGCACGAATCGTGTCGCATTTCTTTAGAATGGCAAAACACAAAACGGCGTAGCCGTTTTATGCTATTTAAACCCTTGCTGGGTCTGGTTTTTAATTTACAAAAGTGTTTTCACGCTTTTGTAAATTGGTGTAATTTGCTTGCAAATCTCTCAAAGCACTGTGAGAATTACATTTACAGCAGCTTTCGATCAAAAGAACTACAAATCGATGCGTCAGTTTCCTGTTATCCTTATTCCCCCAGAAGTGCAACGCATCGCTCAGTCCAAGCCCGTTGCACCTAAACTTAGTTCACCGCCTAGACTGACTACCTCCGAGCAGCCCCAGCCTATTGATATTCAAGAAGCGATCGCATTAAGCTTTGGTTTAATATTCATCGTAGCGTTAGTAACTACCTTTGCCAAAGAGTTAGGAATCATGCTGCTGATCGTGGGAACGGTAGCACTTGTGCTGCGGATCAGATATCAGTTTCTTACCTACAAAAAACGCTACCAAAGTT
Source organism: Pseudanabaena sp. M085S1SP2A07QC (assembly GCA_020404895.1). Lineage (GTDB taxonomy): Bacteria > Cyanobacteriota > Cyanobacteriia > Pseudanabaenales > Pseudanabaenaceae > Pseudanabaena. The sequence continues at coordinate 22,829 of JADBWK010000001.1, forward strand.
ATCAAAACACTCTCCAGAACTATTTCAAAAAGCTTGAAACTTATTCCCGTGAAGAAGTTGGACATGAGCAAAAACTAGCGATCGCCCATTCTCCAGAGCGTATCCTTGAGTTTCGACATCAGCAATTTAAAAAATTTTTTGCAAAGAGGCCTGCCATCGAAAATGCGATCGCCGTAACCCAGAGCAATCCTCCAGATCATAATAAATCGGCTATTTATGATTTCGGAATCACTCTTCAGCAACATTTGTCAGGGACAATCTATCAAGGCGTGAAGCTTTACATTCCCAGTGTTAATCAGGATTGGTTGCCGACACTGACTTATATCGATCCAGTTCTCAATGTCCATATTGCGATCGAGATTATTGGAGATTCAGAAAGTGCGGCAAATCTCATGCAAAAGGATCTTAGCGATCGCTTTTTAGTAGATTCAGGATGGATTATGATCAAGTTCTCGCAAAAGCAAATCTTGCATAGCTCAGCCCAGTGCTGTAAAGAGTTTGCCAAATTACTTGATCGCTTAAGTCTTGATCCATCAGTCCTCCCAAACTTTGAGTCTATTCCTGATTTAGCTCCAATAAAAATATAAATGGTCAGTCAAACAAATATTCTTGATATGGGAAAGTGCCGTGATCTACCAAACTACAAGGATGGGAATACCCTTATACCTTCTCCACCCCAAGCTATGTCTTTGATTGCTGTACTTGATAGAATCATGAATTGGATGCTCTCAAACCAACCAAGTTATGCTGAATCATTTCTTCCTGGATTAAGTAGGCAGGAGATTGATTCTATTTGTGAGGTAATTCCAGGTTGTTTGTCCGAAGATATTTATCAACTATATCAATGGAGAAACGGAACAAATGAAAAATGTCCTCAGATATGGGCGCAGTGGTTTCACTTGCATTATCAGCCACTTCAAGAAGTAATAGAATCCTCACTGGGAATTAATAGTGATTTTAAAGGAATTGAAAATTCTCTGTTTACATATGATGATTTTTAACTATTTCCATTTAGTGTTATACAGAAAGATGTCCTATGTACACTAGTTTTCAATGAGGCTAGAGGATTTTCTCCTGTGGTTGTTGCTTGGGAGGCAGGAGTAGATACAGCTTTTTCAAACCTTACCAACATGTTAGAAATGTTATTAGAAGGACTAGAGGCGGGAGTGCTTTTCTTAAATAATGAAGGTTGCCTTATTTATGATGAAAATAGAAATGATTTTCGGACTCTTTTTTATAAATATAATTCATCAGATATTGAGTTTTTTATGTAAATAACTGCGATTTCAATATACATTTGATTGCTTATATGTTTCTACCCAGCGATCGCTTGTTGATTTTCGGCATTGTAAAGGCGATCGCAGATTTTGAGGTGATTTTTTAGGCAATCGGGAATGTCTGCTTCGGTAGCGATCGCTTTCTAGCAATGAGTAGGCGATCGGTAAATGATAGAATCCCAAAATGATCGATAATATTTGCAAATTCTTAGCCGAAAGCTTTTCCAGAGACTTCGCCAGTTGGATATTGGGCGAAGCGATCGCCCTAACCAAAATCGAACCATCGGAACTCTCAGTCGAACCAATTCGCGCCGACTCCGTGATATTTCTCGAATCAACCAAAATTATTCTGCATATCGAATTTCAGACCGAACCAAATAAAAATATCCCCTTCCGCATGGCAGACTATCGACTGCGGCTATATCGTAAATTCCCAGACAGACAAATACATCAAGTCGTTATTTACCTCACCCCCAGTCAATCTCTCCTAGTCCATGAAACGACCTTTCGTATTGGAGCGCTAAACCATGAATTTAATGTCATCAGGCTATGGGAACAGCCCACAGAAATATTTCAGCAATACCAAGGACTCTTTCCCTTCGCTGTACTAACAAAAACCGAAAACCCCACAGATACCCTAAGACAAGTTGTCAAACAAATCGAAAATATTGCAGACAAACAAGTACAAAGCAACGTAGCGGCATCGACAGCTATAATATCGGGTATAGCCCTAAATAAAGAAATCATCCAAAGACTTTTAAGGAGCGAAATCATGAAAGAATCAGTTATTTATCAAGAAATTCTACTAGAAGGCAAGGCTGAAGGCAAGGCTGAAGGTATAGCTGAAACAGCGAATCAGATAGCGCTAAACATGATGCGTTCCAACATTTCTGTAGAATTAATTGCCCAATTTACAGGACTAACTCTCAAACAAATCCAAAAGCTACAAAAACTTTCAGCCCAAAAAGCTCAACCACCAAAATCATCAAAAACAAAGCGATCTCCAAAAGCTTAATTATCAAACCGATAAAACTACACCGATAATCTCAAAAGTGATGACAGATTCCTTCATCATTGGATGGTGTGACGACTACCTATACTTGGGATGCGGAGAATCTACGATCATCCAGATGTCGATCTCCGTCCTTACTTCCCAAAAAATTTCTTTGTAGTGGTTCCAATTCCGTTTAAAGGTGTTAACTCAGGCTTTTTTGATAGGAGATCCATTTACCATAATTTCACAGGAGTGTAGTAAGCATCATGGGAATACAACAACTGCTAGAAGAAATTTATACCATCGTTAGCGAGATAATGCCCGAAACTGCCAACTCCTTACAGACAGGGTTAAGTAGAGATGCGATCAAGGCGATAATTGAACCTTTGCCATTTGATTTGCCAGAAGATTTCTATAAACTTTATGAGTGGCGAAATGGCTCAAATACATTTGAAGATAATTTTTTCCCCTATCATACATTTTTACCACTCGAAAACGCTGTTAATAGTTACTTTGAACTTAGAGAAGGTGAATTTGCTAAATGGATAAATTAGCCGCCCAATTGGTTCCCTTTCCTCAGATTTGGTGCCAAACTATACCTTTTTCTTGATGTAGCAGAGAAACACCATCCGCGAATATTTTGCAGAATTAGGTACAAAGAGCACAAGATTGATGTTTGACAATCTAAGAGACATGCTTTCTTACTATTCGTTTGCTTATGAGAGCGAAATATTCTATGTTGATGAGTATGGGTTCTTATTGAAAGAAGACGACGATTAATAGCAATTTATTCACAAGTCCCAGCAAGTAGCGTAGCGATCGCTTTTTCTTTTGAGAGCGATTAGGAATTTTGAGATGATGTTTTAAGCGATCGGGAATGTCTTGTTTGATAGCGATCGTACTACATCTCGTCAGGATTTAGCCCAAGCGACCTAAGCATTTCGGCAAGACGTTGGGCTTTTAGCTCAGCCTGTTGTTGAGCTAAAGTTGCTTGAGTAGCGATCGCCTCAGCCTCACGCCGAGCCTGCTGCTCATAGGAACGTTCCAACTCCGCCTGATACCTAGCATGTTCCGCCTCAGCATGAGACCTTAAAATCTGCTTAGAAATCGGATCGTAAAAACGGAAAGTCTTATCAACAAAAAGATGTAAATCTAAACCCAACGTTTGACTATGCAAAGACAAAGTACCATCAGCTAAAGTTGAAACAGTGATCGGTACATACTTGCCATTTTCTAGCCGCACTCCCTGCAAAGAATCAGGCTTCAGAGAAATCCCCGAAGGATCATATTGAAAATATTCCTTCACACCCAAATCCCGATAAATTAATGGATTTTCCTTACGGTCTTTCGTCACGGTTCCCTTAGAAGTTATTTCCAACACAAAATCTGGAACCTTCCCATCTTCTTCCCAAACCGTATAACTTACCCGATCTTCTTTACTCGCTCCAAACACAACAAAGATATCAGGCGCAATTCTCTTTTCTACGCCATCCTCTTCATAACGAATAAATAGATTCCCAGAAACATACACATCTGGTAATTGCTCAAACCACAGTTTCAGAGCTTCAGTCGCATAACTCAAATTACGGCGTTGTTTATCACCTTCGGGCATCGGCTCAAAGTCCTCTAAAGGAGAGTCAAGTGCTTTTATTAGCTTGCGATCGCCAGAAATAGTCATAACGGCACTCTCAGTCATATCAAGATTCAGCCTATCATATTTACGATTTCGACTGATAACAATCAGCATTTTTTCGGGTTAAGTGTTTATATGTTTAAGGATGGGAGGCGCTTCGTGCCGCCCATCCTTAAATATTTAGAGATTTTTGATAACAGTTGCTACAGCGACCGCGACTTAAAATATGGTTTATTGTTGACGAGTGCTAGAATCAGCGATTAAAAGCTGATAAATCTTTATTTTGTAGGTTTTATGTGAGGGTATTGCCCGTGAATGCTGCTGAACAAGCTAGAAATGTCGAAGTAGCAACAAAAATCGCTACGATTGTCAATTTGTTTAAAGCTATTTACCCTGCTGCACGATCTGACTTAAAACCTTGGCTGAATAATTCAGATACTCGCAGATTACTCGATCCAGATTCGATTGATGTTGGCTTTCATTTCCCAGGGGTAAGCTGGCGGCTTAAGGTTCGCAGTATTCTCTTTCAAATTCGACTATATGAAGATCCCGTTGATGGTGACTTGAGGGCGATCGGCGTTGAGGCAAGTGGTCATGACCATAAAGGCGAATGTTGGCGATTTTCGACTGTGGACAATTGGCAGTTCTTTGGCGATAAGATGCCGATGGAAGATGGAGTAATTAACCTCCGTGAGTTTAGCCGCCAAACCTTAGAAGTTTTCAATCGTAAATAGAAGTAATACCAAAACATCAAATGGCTTAGCCATTTGATGTTTCTTAAACCCTTTGCGGGTTTGATCCTCAATTCACAAAAGTGTGACTAGCTTTTGTGAATCGGTACATCGGCGTAAGCTTTGCTTAGATTATAAAGCCCAAAAGAGTAGTGGTGGCGCTTTGCGCCGACACTACTCTTTTGCTTTTTAGGATTTTCAGCGCCGCAGACGCTGAAAATCCTAAAATTGGTTTTAGATTACAATGAGGTATTACTCGGCAAATTTTTTGAGAACTAACCTATGAAAGCATTTGTAGCAGGAGCCACAGGTCAGACAGGACGACATATTGTCACCGAATTAGTTAAACGCAATATTCCAGTAAGAGCCTTAGTTCGTGACCTAGAACTCGCTCAAAAGCTCCTACCGCCCGAAGTGGAATTGGTTCGAGGAAATGTACTTTTTGCTGACACATTAGCAGAGGCGATCGCAGATTGTGATGTGGTTGTCTGTGCAACAGGTGCAAAGCCAAGCCTAAACGCTATGGAGCCATATTTGGTGGACTATATTGGTACAAAGAACTTAGTAAATGCGGCGAAAGCAAAAAACATCAAACATTTTGCGATCGTCTCATCTCTCTGTGTATCAAAATTTTTCCATCCTTTAAATCTATTCTGGCTAGTACTTTTCTGGAAAAAACAAGCAGAAAAATATTTGCAAAATAGTGGTTTGACTTACACTATCGTTCGTCCTGGCGGATTGCTGAATTATGAGAAACTAGGTGGCTTGGTAATGTCTAGTGCCGATACTTTGTTTGAAGGGAGTATTCCTCGGACTAAAGTTGCACAAGTAACGGTCGAGGCTTTATTTGAAGATGCTGCAAAAAACAAGTTGGTGGAGATTGTAGTTGGAGCCGATCGCCCCGATCGCCCGATTTCCCAATTGTTTGCTAAGGTTACTTAACCAAAATCAAATTATTTAAAAGTGATGCTTTGCAGCACTTTTAAATAATTTGATGGTTCTTTTGATTATAAATTTCTGCAAATAAAAAACATGCCTAAAACTGTATTCATTACTGGATCATCATCAGGAATTGGCAGATCAACGGCTCTTTATTTCCAAAAACAAGGTTGGAATGTCGCCGCCACAATGCGATCGCCAGACAAAGAAATAAACCGATCCAATAGCTTGGCAAGTCTTGATCGCGTAATTTGTCTAAAACTTGATGTTACTGATCGCCTCTCCATTGCCAATGCAGTTGCGGAAACTATCGCCAGACTTGGTGCGATCGATGTGCTTGTGAATAATGCAGGTTATGGGATGTTAGGAGCTTTTGAGACTTCCACTCCTGAGCAAATTCAGCGTCAATTTGATACTAATGTATTTGGACTGATGGAAACTACTCGCACAGTGCTGCCTCATTTTCGCGATCGCAAGCAGGGTGTAATTGTGAACGTTGCCTCTATTGGTGGGCACGTCGCCTTCCCTCTCTATAGCCTTTATCACGCCACAAAATGGGCTGTGGAAGGATTTTCGGAATCTTTGCAACATGAACTTCTTGCTTTCAATATTCGCGTCAAAATTGTAGAACCAGGTCCAATTAAAACTGACTTTTATGAGCGATCGGCAGACCGTACCAGTAATCCTGATTTTCCAGAATATGACGAATTTAGCGATCGCATTTTGACGAAACTCAATAAGATTGGCACAACGGGAGCATCACCTGATGTTGTAGCAAAGACTATCTATACTGCGAGCACCGATAAATCATGGAAATTGCGTTATCCCAGCGATCCACTTGCTAAGCAATTATTATTTATGCGCAAGCTGTTGCCTGACTTCCTCTTCACCAAAATTGTCCGACAAAGCACAAACGTCTAGCAACAAGTTAGAAGGCTTTGCATTCTAACTTGTTGCTAGACAGATCAAAAAAAAGAGGTGATGTAAAGCATCACCTCTTTTTTTTACTTATTGTTTTGTTGGGGTTGGTTTGACAGGTTTCAGAGGAATATTATTCGCTTGAAGCCAGTCCTTTCCAACCCGAACAGTAATATCTGACTCAATATCACCCGTTGACTCAATTAAAACTTCACCAATACCCAGAGCTTCTCGTAATTTCTCGGCACTCTCGCGATCGCCATTTTGAGCAATAATCTGAGTCTTAGCAAGAGGCTTTGTCCAGCGATCTCTAGCAGGAAATACTTGAGCATATCCAGCCTTAGACAGAACAGTTGTGGCTTTTTTGGAGCCTTCAGGTTGAGACATACTATCTTGGATCGCAATTCTTAGATTTTGGGAGGAGCTTTCTCCTAGACTTGCATCTGCTTTCTTCATGATCCCAAAGCTTTGTCCCATAATTTTGGCAAGTCGTCGATTATCCAAAATCCAGTAGCTCAAGCTATCAAACTCACCTGGGTTACTAAACCGACCAGGAGCCATATGCATCTGGATATTTTTGCGATCAATCTTTGACGTATAGCCAGCAAGGGCAAGAACTTCTTCAACTGATAGGTTTGTATCAATATTGTCCTTAACAATGGCAAGGATTTCAGGAAACTTAGTGATGGTTTCGGGTTTTAGTTTCTGATCGATAAAAGCACGGAAAAATGCTTGCTGACGTTGTACACGCCCAATATCCCCCAAATCATCGTGACGATAGCGCATATATTGGATTGCCTTACTACCGTTCAATTTTTGTTGACCCGCATTAAGGTTGATATACAGATGCTGACTATCATCTTGATATTTCATCTTTTTCGGTACAAATACATCAACGCCGCCCAGAGCGTCGATTAATTTACCAAACCCATTAACATTGAAACGGATATAGCGATCAATCGGGATATCTCCTAACAACTGACTAACAGTCTGAGCTGACAGAGATGCTCCGCCTGCATAGTTAGCAAAGTTGATTTTTGTTTTACCTATACCTTGAATATCGACGCGACTATCACGAGGGATTGACAAAACCGCAACTTTTTGGGTGGCAGGATCAAAGCGGATCAGCAACATTGCGTCACTCATGCCGTTAAGGTTATCTTCGACCTCAGCTAAGTACTTACCTTTGGGCTTAGATTGAGCGTCTGGTAAATCAGATGTGAGAATGATCGTTCCGAGTACCAAAATATTGACTGGACGAGTCAGCGTCGGTACACCCGCGATCGCTGAAGTCATGCCATCAGAGTTGCGGTTAAATACGGCTGCTTCATCAGCAGATAGTTGCCGTTGCTGAAAAGGTCTACTACTTAATACGAATGCTAATCCTGCACCAAGTCCCCCTGACAACAGCGCCACAAACAACACTATAAAAAGTGTCCATTTATGTTTGAATGTAGCCGTTTTGGACTTAGACGGCTTATTAGACAAACCAGACTTACCTAAATTGATGGGATTTGTTGCCACAGGTAGGGAATACTCCTCACGACTGAACGTTTGCTTCAGCGATCGCCCACCCATGAGCAGAGATGGGACTCAACACATTACTTGCAATTTACTCAAGAACTTCGCATAAGGTTCTTAAGTCTTTTAGACTAGTTTGCATCTAACTCTAACACTGTATTGTAACTTATCGTTACAAACTGCTAAACATCTTACAAGAGTATTAGAAAGTCTGGTTATGCAAATTGTTTGGATGGATGATACTACATATTCCGAGATTTGGAGAATCATCACAAGTGAAAGAATTTAAAATAGGTGATCATTGTCCATTATCACAAATCCCAACAGTAGTATCCGCAGTTTTCAAAAGATAGTTGGGCGCGATCGCCTAAACTAGTATCGACATGTTGTTATCGAGATTTTTGAAAGATCTACAAGTTGATTATGGAAGTTAGATTTCGAGAATGTGATTGGTTCGACTTATGGATCTGGATCAAGTTAAGTGAAATTCCATCTCAGCAAGAAAAACAACTGTTAGACGAAGTATTTAACTCTTGGTTTTTGCTGGGTAAACTAGGCGGTTTTAATGCTTGTAATATGCAAGTGCTGGAATCTGGGGTGGATGTTAGCTATTTTGACTATGACAACCAAGCCGCCGATGACGAGATGATGTCAGTTATGCATAATATGACTGACCTAGAATACGAAAATGAATGGGCGAGGTGTTGGGTTGATCTAGGCACAACTGATGCGATCGCGATCGATATCTTAGTCAACTCCTTGCGTCAGTTCGATAAAGAATATGTCGCGATCGAAGAAGTAATTATTGGCGGACAAAACTCTGACTGGTTAGTTGAGCCTAAGAGTCTAGATGATGAAGATTATGATCGTTAAAATGTTAGAGATATGCTTTGCATATCTCTAACAAAAAACTTTAAAGGAAAACTAAAATGCGCGTTTTACACACAATGATTCGAGTTGGAGATCTAGAGCGATCGCTGGATTTTTATAGCAACGTCCTCGGCATGAAGATCTTGCGCCGCAAAGACTATCCTGATGGGCGCTTTACCCTCGCTTTCGTAGGTTATGGCGATGAATCAAGCAATGCTGTCATTGAGCTAACCCATAATTGGGATACCAACGCCTATGACATTGGCACTGGCTATGGGCATATTGCTTTGGGCATGGAAAATATCTATACCGCTTGTGAAGCCATTCGTGAGAAAGGCGGTAAAATATCCCGTGAACCAGGTCCCATGAAGCATGGCACAACGGAAATAGCCTTTGTCGAAGATCCCGATGGTTACAAAATTGAATTAATTCAACTCAAATAAGTTCAATTGATGCTTTGCCCCAGTTGAACTTATTTGAGATTAAGAGATAAATTGTTATAAGCTGTAAAGCTGCACACCAGTAGCCTAGTCATGCGTAGACCCCGATATACAACTTCTTGGCAATCCAAGCGCAAATCTTGGTTGCGAAATACTCTGCTTCTGCTCCTAATTGGTCTGCCATTACTATTAGTTTTGGCGGAACTAATTGCGCGGGGAGCAGTTTTAGCAACAGGTAGTAACAACCAGCTCGCCCCCAATAAAACTGTGGCGATCGCCCAGTCCTACGCCTTTAAGTTGCAGGACTCAAGTGGTAATAACTACCCTGGATTACCAGATGCAGGTCAGCTCCAAGTAAAGCGCAGTCCTCTATTGGGTTATGAATTGCTGCCCAGTCAGAGTAGTGATTATTGGCAAATCAACGATCAGGGCTTTCGCCAAGATTCATCCGTACCCGTTGTCAAGCCTCCTAACGAAATCCGTGTTTTTTTGGTTGGCGGCTCCACTGCTTTTACAAATATGGCGGAAAAGAACCAAAAAGCCTTGGCTTTTAAGGTTGAGAAATTGCTCAACGAGCGCGTCCGTACTCAGAATAGCAGTCCCGAAAAGTTTAAACCCAAAGAAATCCCCTACTTTGCCGATCAAATTGAAGCCATGCGAGCTTTGCCTCCGCGCATTCGTGATGGCAGCTATCGGGTAATTGCGGCGGCGGCTCCTGGCTATAGCTCTGGCAATGAGCTTGCTCTGTTAGCGCATAAGGTGATGACATATAGTCCCAATGCACTGCTGATCCTTGATGGCTATGAAGATTTGCGATCGCCTAGCAATCAGACTGCTCGCGAAATCGGAAATATTGAGCAAATGCTACGTGATCCACTAGCCCAATATCGACAACATCAAACCCAGCAATTTAGTAATTGGCTAAATTCGCTTTATCTAGTCAAAGCTTGGCAAAAATGGGTAATACCAGCAGATATCAGTACATTTAGCTCTGAATATCAAGTTTTTAATGCTGAACAACTTAGCAAAGATCCTAAAGAAATTCAAAAAAGAGTTGACCGATATCTCTACAATACTCAGCAAATGACGAGGCTAGCTAACAGTATTCCTGCTTTGATCATTCTTCAGCCAGAAATCACAGGTAAGCAAAAATCTTTAACCAAGGAAGAAGAAGGTATTCTAAAATCTTTGGGTAAGGAATATAGCGATCGTGTGATTAATGCTTACATGCTCACCGAACAAGCTCTTAGCAATAGCCCGATCAAGACCAAATTTGTCAGTTTTTATCAGCTGTTTCAAAATACTAAACAGCAAGCCTTCATCGATCCCATCCATCTGACTGAAGCGGCTAATGATGTATTGGCTCAGAAATTATATGAAAGTAGCGAACAGCTCTTTTTGGTACAGCCTGCTCCAAATGCTCTAAGTGAGGATGTGGATGCAAGAACAATCACACCATCGCCCCAGCCCGTTATTACGCCAGAACTTAATCAGCCTAGTCTTCTACGTTCACTGGTTATTCCGTAGGACTATGCAAGTTATGGTGCGTCAAAACCAAGAGGGGAATAGCGACGTTATCCCTCTCTTGGTTTTAGTACTACCCAAAAAATGTGTAGCCATTTCTTGTTTTCAAAATACCTTACAGGGTTTGGTTTTCAATTCACAAAAGTGTCGTGACACTTTTGTGAATTGTTAAACAGCAGTAAAAGAAATAGCTAGAACCAACCAAAGAACCAAGTAAAAGTTGCGGCGCTTCGCGCCGCAACTTTTACTTGGTTTTTATGTCCTCAGCAAGCTTTTTATTAAAAATACAAAAACTGATTTTCATAATGAGAATTGCTAAAGTAAACTATATAAGTAAGTGAATTTAATAAATATTTATGGTAGAACCAATTTTGTCAGGCATTTGCCTCGGTCTAATTTTCATTACCCTTGGCGGACTGTTTTTTGCTGCTTATCAGCAATATCGTCGAGTCTAGTAGCAATATAAAAATCAAAAAGCAGAAGAAGCTTAAAATGCCTCTTCTGCTTTTTGGTACAAACTTAAATAATGCTCCTTGTTATACCAGTTCACAAAAGTGTGGGTATTGCTAAATAGGTAAGGATAGGTGGCGCTTCGCGCGGCTTATCCTTATCATAATAAATTCTTTTTTAGGGCTACCAAAGTGTGCCGACAATTCTGTGAATTAAAACCCTTACTGGACTGGGGTTTTAAAACACAGAATGGCATAGCCATTTTGTGTTTTAGTATTAGATCCCCCCCATTTATTGTTCTAATTCTTCGGGTTGTTCTAAATAGCGACAAATTTCATTAATTTTCATGCGATAAATATGTGGCCAACCACCATTTGTCTCAATATCGCGTAAGAGATTAAACAGTTCGTGGCGACTAGTTGGTAAAGCAGGTTGAAACAAATCATCGCGAATGCGCTTATGGATTACTTCTATGACTCGTAAAATTTGCAAAAGACTAGCCGCATCGCTTTGCTGATCTTGAGCAATTTGCCATAGGCGAGCACTGATCGCATCAAGCTCAGATAAATTTGCAGTTTGCCTCGGTTGTGATTGGTTCTGTGATTGGATTTCAGTTTGTGCCAAGCTAAGTACCCTCGTGCGCGATAATATGGTGATTGGAATTTTATAAATTAAGTCTTTAGTTAGCTAACCCCTATGGCTAGTCTAAAGCAACACCAACTCCTTAACGATCTCAATTTAAAATCCCAAACTAGATCGTATTTTTAACAGAGTTATCATAGGCTGTGCTTTGCGCAATCCGTCTTAACTCTAAAATACTAACCGTTAAATCCCGTTAAATTAAAAAGAGGTTATTTATGAAATTTCGTAGTTTTACGAAAGCAATTTTTACATTGTGTATCAGTCTATGTATGTTAGTAGTAAGCGGTCTGTTTTCTACTAATGCGATCGCAGCTGTTGAACCAGGTTTGACCTATGACCAAATTGTAAATACTGGTTTGGCGAACAAATGTTCTGATATCTTGGGTTCCTCTCGCGGTGGTCGTAACTTTATTCCTATTGGTGCAGGGCAATCTGTGGAAATTTCAGAGCTTTGCCTAGAGCCAACTTCATTCTTTGTCAAAGAAGAGTCCAGCAACAAGCGCAAAAAATCTGAGTTTGTTGCTAGCAAGTTGATGACTCGCTCAACATCTAGCCTTGACTTTGTAAAAGCAACTGTAACTGGTAATAGTGATGGTAGCCTCAGCTTAGTTGAAACAGATGGTCTAGACTATCAACCTATCACTGTCAAAATGCCTGGTGGTGAACTGGTAGCAATTTTGTTCACCATTAAAGGTTTCAATGCCAAAACTGCTCCTGGGGTAAATGGCATAACTACATCGGTTGATTTTGTTGGTTCTACCGATGTTCCTACCTATCGTGGTTCAGGTTTTATCGATCCTAAAGGTCGAGGTCTCGCGATCGGTTATGACTCTGCTGAAGCATTACCTGCAAAGCGTAATTCTTTTGATAATAGAAGCGTAAAGGATGATTCCACATCCAAAGGTACTATGTCATTGCAAATTGCTAAGCTAAATGCTGATACAGGCGAAATCGCTGGTACTTTTGAGACTGAGCAAACCTCTGACAACGACCTTGGTGGTGTTGAGCCTAAGGAAGTAATCATTCGCGGCATATTTTACGGCAAAGTTAACTCTTAATCTTTAAGCAAAGCTTTTGAAAAAGGAGTGTCTTATTAATTTAAGACCTCCTTTTTTATTTCATAAAATATAGGCTATAACTAGATTTAAGACCAAATCACCTAACCAAGTATCTAAACTATATGCAAAAAATTATTATCAAAAACTTTGGTGCGATCGAATACGCCGAAATCGAAATAAAGAAAGTTTTAGTTTTAATCGGTGAACAAGCTAGTGGTAAAAGCACGATTGCTAAGCTTATCTACTTCTTTAAAACTCTAAGAGATGACATATTTAATCAAATTTATCAAGATCAAGAAAGAGATTGTTTTGACGAGAATGCAGATATTATTTTTGTGTTGCAAGAAAAGTTCTATAACTGGTTTGGATCAGCTAAAAATTTTAGTGATGATTTTAAAATAAAGTTTTATTATGAATTTGAAATAGATAAATCATTAACTTTAAGCCTTAATGAGGACAAGACAATACAATGTGAGTTAAGCCGAAATTTCTATAATCATAAATTTCACACCACTATTAATGAAATCAAAAAATTACTACGACCACTATCCGATATAAATATTCACGAACGACTTGCCCACGAACAAAATAAGCTTTCTTATGCAATTATATTGTCGGATGAGTTAAACAATTTATTCAGTTATGATACAGTTGATGCACTTTATATCATTGCAGGTAGAAGTGCTACTGTAAGTTACTCTGAACTATTTGAAAAATATCTATTTGCAGATGTAAAGAGTAGACTAGAGAAAAATAGCAACCTAGAATCTCAATTCAAAGTACAAAATGTTGATGAGATTTTGATGTTAAAATTTATTGAGAAGATTACAGACAATAAAAACAAAAGTAATGAAACATATTTAAGTGCTTGGGACAGTGCTTACAAAAAATACAAAACAAAAGAAAGGGAAGGAGATGAACAAAGAAATCGAAATCTTGTTAAAGACAAAACTTTTGAAATATTAAAAGGAGAATATACCAATGATAATAGTGAAGAAAAAATTGTACTCAACACTCAAGAATCTATCAATCTTCGTAATGCTTCATCAGGACAACAAGAAGTAATTAGGATTCTACAGGATGTTTTTCTAGTTATATTTAAGCAATTAAAAGTGTTGAGAATACTTGAAGAACCAGAGGCACATTTATTTCCTGTTGCTCAGAAAAAATTAATTGAGTTGTTAGCTTTGATGGTTAATCAAAATGATGAAAATCAACTCATTATTACAACTCATAGCCCTTATATACTTTCAGTATTTAACAATTTGTTGTTTGCTCAACGAGTTGTAGATAAGAATCCCTCGGCTGAGGCTGAAGTAGAGAAACTTATGCCAAAACAATTTTGGCTAGATCCAAATGAATTTACAGCTTATTCATTGGGCAATTCTTCTATCGAAGAAGAACCTGAGTATTGTGAATCTATTTTTAATTCGCAAACAGGTGCTATTAAGCAAAATTATCTAGATGCAGTCTCTGAGATGTTAGGTGGTGATTTTAACGCTTTGTATAGTATTTATACTAAAAATTCTAGAAGAAGATGAGCAAGTTTGAACTAATAAAAGAGCATTTGTCAAACAGATTTAATAAGTTAAATGATGTTTTAGAAATAGAATTACGAGAAGATTTTAAGATAATTGATTATAAGGGACAATCTTTTATTGTTGTTAGTATCAATTTAAAAGACAATACTTTTACAATTAAACTAAATGGCAAAGAAATTATCGAGCATGATTTTGATCCTGCTAAATTATTCAATATTAAAAATAGCAAAATCATTGGATTTATTCCGATTGATGGAAAAAAGGGGCTTTTAGGCTTTGGAGATTCTCATTGCGATTTTGTCTTTTTTGATGAACATGAATTTTGCTTCGTTGAGTTTAAGTTAAATGCAACAAGTGTAAATGACAATGCAGTTTTTAAAAATCGCATCAAGGCTATTAATCAACTAAAAAATACGATCGCACTATTCAACCATAAGTTAGACAAAAACTATTCAGGTTTATTCCGCGAAGCATACGTTTGTACGCCTGAAACTTATCCTAGAGGAGATAAGGGATGGACAGATTTAGCGATCGCATTTTTTGATGAAGTTGCAATTCCACTTTTTGAACAAAATGAAAAGATTTGTATAAACACCTTGGCTTAATAAAAAAGGGTGTGCGGCGCAAAGCGCCGCACACCCTTTTTGTGAGAATTTTTGCAGATTTATGGGTTATATTCTGGCTTCTCATGTTCAACTACAAAAACATTTGAATATAGGTGTGCCACAATCTCTTGACCTTGCTGAGTCAGAGACAAGTAGTAAAGAGCATCTTTAACAAATGGATATACACTTGTCCAATAAAATTTAGGATAGTTGCGGCGCAAGTCTCCTGGGTGAGCATAGCCAAGCGCGACATTTACGCCAGTTTCTTCAAACTCATAAAATAAAGCCCCAATTTTTTTGAGATAACGGGGATCGCTGAGCTGCCCGATCAAATCCGCCGATCGCACCAAGCCTGCAAAATGCGTAGTATCCTGATGGTCACCAGTTTTTGGCACAGGAAATCTGGTCAACTCGATATTACGGCAAATTTTTTCAGCCTTAATTAAAGCGTGATTAGCAAAGCGCTGATTTACAAATAGTTTGGCGCGATCGACATGGTAGGGAGTTAACCCTGCATCAGAAGCTCCAGCGGGTAACTCTACCATTGCTTCGCCAATCCCAGTGGCAAACTTCCCTCCCCCATCTTGGAGACAAACTCCTTTAACATAGCCAATATCATGGCAAACAAGAGAAATAATGTAATGCAGCCAATCTTCAGGCGAGACTCGTCCTTCACGGATATGCTTACCACGCAAAATTTCTTGACCAACTAGAGTCACTAAGATTGTATGTTCAACATTGTGGTAGAGCGCATCACTATTGGCAATATTTTCCAGAGCCATGTTGCCAGCCCATCCGATGATGTCTTCATAATCATGTAGATAACCGCCATAGGTACGACGGTATCCTAGCTTTAGTTGTTCAACAAAGTTACCGATCAGCAGTTCAGTTGCATTAAACATAAATCTTCGTGTACCTATGTAAAGCCAAAATGTAACCTAAATAATAAGCCTAACTCTTATCTATTTAGTGCGATCGGCAATGAAATCCCAGTAATTCTCATCATAAAAATTGTTTTTTAGCGCCTATGATGCTGAAAAGAACAAAATTGGTTTCACAATTAGAATTGAGTCTAAAATTTCTAGAAAATAAAGTAAGCGTAAGATAGCACTTTTCCACTCTAATTTTTAAATTGCAGCAAAAAGTACTATACGGGCAATTCATAGTTAGAGTAGTATTATTTAGACTGATCAATCTTATTCCTAAATATCAAATATGCTTAAACGCTTCGCTGGTAGTTTGTTGTTACCTGTATCTATTGCATTGGCATTAGCTTCATGTCAGCAGCCTAGTGCTACAACAACATCTCCTTCGCCGTCAGTGGCAGCTTCGTCTTCTCCCTCTCCTACTTCTAGCCCCACCGCATCTCCTAAAGCCGATGCATCTCCTAAGGCTGATGCTTCTCCTAAAGCCGATGCTTCTCCTAAAGCTGATGCTTCTCCTAAAGCCGATGCTTCCCCTAAAGCCGATGCTTCTTCTGGCAAAACTAAAGATATTGATGCCCTTATCAAGGAAAATGCCGAATACAAGGAAATGTATGAAGCAACTGGTGGTATCAAGTACATTGGGTTAGTCGAAACAGAAACCTGTAAAGCTCTTGATTCAGGTGTTCCTATTAACACTCTAACCGATGCACTCGAAAAAGAATTTGACAAGCAAGGTGGTTCTCTTCCTGCGGACAAACTCGCTAAGTTGAAAGAATATACGGGGTTTGTGCTTGGTGCTAGTGTGGTTATCTCTTGCCCTCAACATAAAGACAAGATTAAATCCTAGTCGTTAAAGTAATCCTATAAAAAGAGAGACAGCGCAAAGCTCTGTCTCTCTTTTTATGGTCAAGATAATTACCTGCATGAAATCTGGATATACCCTTCCTGTATTTGCGATCGCTGCTGCCAAAGCCGCAATTTTTGCCATCAAAAGAAAGAACTCAACTTCAGTAGAACTTGATCTACTAGAATCTGGTTCAGGGACAGTGGAAATTGCTCAAAGTGCAATTATTGACTACAATACAGCGATCGCGATCGCCATTAGTGACCCAGGGGACAATCTCGATCTGACCGCAGGAACTCCTGTCTGGGCTTGGGTGAAATTAGAAGCTTCAACAGGCGAAGAACGAATAATTTTAGAAGCTGGAGAAGGTTTGGGAAGAACCTCTAGTGGTCAGCCAGCTATCTATCAATTAGCGCGAAATTTAGCAGAAGCTAATCTCTTGCACCTTTTGCCCGATCATCTCTCTGCCAGAATTAGATTTATTTTGCCTGAAGGAAGAGCATTGGCTAAACGCACTTCTAATACTGCTTTTGGTATTCTTGAGGGACTATCTTTATTAGGAACTTCTGCGATATCAAAACCGCTCTCCGTAGAAGATAAACTCGAAGAGTTTCGCATAGATTTACGCACTAAAGCAGCTAATTCCCATGAAATAGCATTTTACATCGGTGCAAATGGCTACCAAGTCGCTCAAAATCTTGGGTTTCAAACTTCACAATTAGTCCAGACAGCCAATTGGGTCGGCGCAATGTTAGTAGAGGCTGCGCTCCTAGGGGTGACTTCGATTACTCTCGTTGGCTATCATGGAAAATTATTAAAACTAGCAGGTGGAATTTTCAATACCTCTAGTCACTTAGCTGATGCCAGAATAGATATTTTAGTTAGAGCGGCTGTGCATGAGAATTTACCGATCGCACTAATCCAAGAAATAGAGCGATCTCCTACTGCCGAAGCAGTGCATAAATTATTAGTTGAGCATGACTGCGATCGCGTAATTTTTCAACACCTCACCAATCAAATTACGCAACGGGCTACAGCTTATGTACAGAAATACACAGATCTTAAAATTGAGATCAAAACAATTTTGTGCGATCGCTTAGGGCAGTTAGTTGTTTAAGATAAGTGTTTGTTTCCCGCCGAAGGCGGGAAACAAACACTTATCTTAGGTTTTTTAATGCAACCAGTTTATATCGTCGGTGCGGGGCCTGGTGACCCTGACTTAATTACAGTTAAGGGGCGTAACCTCTTAATCAAAGCCGATGTGATTGTTTATGCGAATTCTCTCATCCCCGACGCAATGCTGCAATATTGTCGTACTGATGCCGAAATAATTCCTACTGCTAGTAAATCCCTAGAGGAGATTTTAGAGATTATTGTTGATAGAGTGCGATCGCAAAAATTAGTCGTCCGTTTACACGATGGTGATCCTAGTTTATATGGTGCAATTCAAGAACAAATAGTAGCTCTATCCGAAGCTGAAATCCCTTTTGAAATTATCCCTGGGGTTAGTGCATTTCAGCTAGCCGCAGCAAAATTACAAGTAGAACTAACTGTTCCCGAACTAGTCCAAACGATTATTCTCACACGCATTAGTGGACGCACTCAAGTTCCTGAAAGAGAAGAATTGTCGAGTCTGGCAGCCCATCAAGCTTCATTATGTCTATATCTCAGCGCTCATCATGTAGGAAATGCTCAGTCAAAATTAATGGAACATTATCCCGCTGATACCAATGTGGCTATTTGCTATCGATTAGGTTGGGAAGATGAAAAGATTTTGATGGCTCCTCTTTCAGAAATGGCATCAGTCACAATCAAAGAGAACTTAACCAGAACTACTCTTTTTGTGATTAGTCCTGCTTTAAATAATTTAAAAAGTATTACAAAAGAGCGATCGCAGCTATATAGCTCTCACTACAATCGCCTTTTCAAAAACTAGATAAGCGAAATTTGCCAGTTAGTCTAGTTTATAGGTTTAATTAACTCAACGCCATCGCGACCGTCCCCTGCGGCACTCAAAAATACTTTCACCTGCTCATCCTTAGAAGTTGGCAGAGTCCGTCCCACATAGTCAGGATGAATAGGAAGCTCACGATGACCGCGATCGATCAGTGCCAGTAATCTCACAACCTTTGGGCGACCATAGTCATGAATTGCACTTAAAGCAGCTCCAATTGTTCGACCGCTGTAAATAACATCATCGACTAAGACGATAGTTTTACCATTAAGATCAAAGGGAATCTCGGTTTTGCTGGGTGTTCGCAGCCCAATTTTGTCGAGATCATCTCGATAAAATGTGATGTCTAAAGCGCCTGAAGGAACTAGAATTCTTTCAAGTGCCTCAATCTGCCTTGAGATCGCTACACCTAGAGGTACACCACGGGTATAAACTCCGAGCAAAACAACATTAGAAAGATCATCACTAGCTTCGACGATTTGCGAAGCCAAACGATTGATCGTCCGACGCAACTCGTCAGCTGATAAAATTTCGACAATCTTAGATTGTGACACCACTTAGTTTCGTTAAATTAGCTGGTTATTGACTTAAATATAGCGCTTTGCGCCCAATCATATAAAGTAAAAGGGGCGCATCGCGCCCCTTTTACTTTATATGATTGGAAAAATTCTTAACTATCTAAGTACTTTTCAATAACTTTTCAATAGTGGTAGACAATGTTGTCTTAGGGACAGCACCAACAACCACATCCACCTTTTGACCAGCCTTAAACAAAATGAGCGTGGGAATACTGCGAATGCCATATTGTCCAGCTACGCTAGGATTCTCATCGGTATTAAGCTTAAAAACTTTGATCTTGCCCTCATATTGTGTAGCGACTTCTTCAACTACTGGGGCAACCATACGGCAAGGACCACACCAAGGGGCCCAAAAATCTACTAGAACAGGGATGTCACTTTTAAGTACGTCCTGCTCAAAGCTAGCATCTGTGACGGCGATCGCTGATGACATGCTTTGCTAACTCCCTAAATATTAAAAACTTTTATTTTCAAAAATTGCGTGTAGGTAGTATAACAGCTAGCATTGCACATTTGCTAAAAACCAGAATTGTTAAGTTCGACACTCAATCATTGAGTTAGCTCTTCGCAACGATCTCAAATTTTCGCGCCAATCTAATTTGGAAGGCTAAATTAAATGTAGGATGCATTAGTGAAACGTAACGCATCAATTAGTTGTCAATGATGGGTTACGCTATCGCTAACCCATCCTACGTTTAATTTCAACAACTTAACTTAGGCAAAAAAGAAGAAACCGCCCTTGCTGCTCATAAGCTTGGGCGGAATGTGGTGTGAGGAGTGAACGGAAACTTTCGTCTCCGCTTACATATATATTGTAGTCTAATCCGCAAGTATGAATACGATCGCCCAATTTTTTCGAGTTTTTCAGAGTCGCAAAATGGCGGCGCTTTTAGCATTAGGATTTGCCTCGGGGCTACCCTATGCTCTTACCGATGATGCATTTCGGGCATGGCTTACTACGGCTAAGTTTGACCTCAGTACAATCGGTTGGCTGGGCTTAGTTTCACTACCCTATTCGCTCAAATTTCTATGGTCGCCATTAATTGATCGGTTTGTACCACCTTTTTTCGGTCGGCGTAGGGGGTGGATTTTAATAACACAGGGCGGTTTAATTATTGCTATTTTGGCGATCTCCTTACAAATGTTTACAATTGACCAGCTTGATTTGGCTAGTCGTAATGCTGCTTTACCAATGTTGGCGATCGCGGCGTTGATGCTTGCTTTTCTCAGTGCCACTCAAGATATTGCGATCGATGCTTATCGGACTGATGTATTAGCAGTTCAGGAAGTGGGTGCGGGGATTGGCATCTGGGTAATGGGATATCGAATAGCACTGCTATTTGCAGGATTTGTGGGTTTTAATTTAGCAACTCGATTAAGTTGGAAGTCGCCGCTTTCACAGTTTCTATTGAGTAACGGATTTACTGGTTTAAGCCTGAGTAAATTTGGCTGGGCTTGGGTCTATGGGCTACTAGCAATTGTGATGAGCTTTGGAATGATTGCTACGATCCTCGCTCCTGAACCACCAGAGGCTCACGCTCGTCCCGCAACCTTAGACGAAGCCGTAGTTAAGCCTTTTCAAGAGTTTTTTCAACGATTGGGTGTTTGGAAAGTTTTATTAATTCTCGTATTCACGATCTTCTATCGGTTTAGTGATGCGATGGTAGGGAAAATGGCAGTTCCTTTTTTAAAAACTTTGTTTGATGATGGCACGATTGGCACGGTTCGGCAGGGTATTGGACTGGTTGCGACAATTGTGGGAACCTTGACTGGGGGAGCTATTCTGAGCAAAATTGGGGTCAATCGATCGCTGTGGGTTTTCGGATTTCTACAAGCAGTCAGTAATATTGGCTATTACGCAATTTCTGTAGTAGGCAAAAATGATTATGTTTTACTTGCCGCGATTAATGTTGAGAATTTTTGCGGTGGACTAGGAACCGCAGGTTTCTTAGGATTTTTGATGGTGCTATGCAATCCTAGTTTTTCGGCAACTCAATTTGCCTTGCTATCGAGTCTATTTGCGGTTGGACGAGATCTATTAGCTTCACCATTTTCAGGGGAATCAGCCCAGTTTATTCAACGCAACATGCCCTCATGGACAGCAATTAATCAAAACCTTTGGCTCGCTGGCAGTGACGGCAAGGGTTGGGCGTTATTTTTCTTGTTTACCTTGGTATTAGCTCTTCCAGGGATGCTATTTTTGCCATTTTTCGCACCTTGGAATGGAGAATTTAAAAAAGTAGATTCCTTACCAATTGATTGAAGTTATTGCTTTACACCAATTCCAATCAAAACCCAAATAAATAAAGGCGGCACGAAGTGCCGCCTTTATTTATTTTTTTCACCCGATCGCGTGAGGTGGAAAGAGAACTTACTCAAGTAATCTATTTATCAATGAAGCCTTAAACTGACTGCACCCAGCGCACCAACGCTGGGTTTTTATTTGGCAAAAAATATCGATAAAAAAAGGAGTCGCTTAGCGACTCCTTTTTTTATCCCAATATGGCAACACTAAAAAATAGCAAATCCACAAAAATCGTACCTAGCACTGCACCACCAAAAGCCCAGTAACCAAGATCAGGCGATCGCATGGCACGGTTACCTGTAATCAAGAGCAATGCTGCTAAAGCACAAGCCCAAGTCATGCCCCAAGGTGTTTCTACTAGAGCTAAAGCACTTTTTAGAATTGGTTGAGCGAGGCTGATATTGGCTTCAACTTGCATCAAAGCTTTCCAATTTGGAAAAAGATTTGCGATGTAGAAATAGAAATCGGTAATCGCAGTTCCTAACAATGAGCCAATATAGAACCACCCGCCAACTCGGTAAGCATCTTGACGAGTTGCCCAGATTGCCCAAGGTAGAGCCAAAGCTTCGACAGGGACATGATAGGCTGGCTCCCAACGTAACCAGCCCCAATAGAGGGAGCCACATAGCCATGTCAGGCTAAAACCCCAGATCAAGCTGCCCCATGTTTTAGTTTTTGGGTCTGCTTGGAGATGCTTGGCGATCGCTAGCCAACCGACAGTACAGATTAAGCTCAACCAAGGGGCATAGCGCACAAGGGGAGCTTCAAAAAAGACAGGTACGGATACTAAAAATAGAGCCGCAAACCAAACTTGCCAATGCTGCACTAAGGAAGCAAGGGTAAGTAAGTATTGCGATAAGTATTGAGGAAACGCAGACGGAACATTTGCAGTTAAGGGTAAAGCCTGAACTGTTGATGTAGAACGTGCTAAGGTGCGCTCCTCTAGTTCAACCTTGTCAGGATTTAAAAACAAAGTATCTTAAAAAGTTATATTAATTTTTATTACTTAATATACTAACAGGCTTTTTTAACCAAGCTAGCTTAGCCTCTAGCTTTTTTTAAGATTGTCACTTACCCATTGCCGAAATTCCTTGAGGGTTTGGCGATCGCCTAGTTCAAATCGCTTCTGCACAAACTCTACTACCACTGCCGCAGGTAAGTTAGGAAAAGACAAGCTATGTTCTATTTTAAGGTATGCCCCATTTTCTAAGCCTAGAAACTCTAAGCCATAGCCGTTGTAGATCCAAATTTCAGGAATTTGGAGTTGAGCATAGATCGGTAAACGGCGATCGCTAGGGTTAGTAATATCGACTTCTAACACTAGATCGGGTGGCGGATCTTGCCCCATCGTAATTACTTCTTGATTGCGAATCTTTGGCTCATTTTGAATGTAGTAGCAAGAATCTGGTTCTGCACCAATCTTGAGTTCAGGAATCCGCATCAGTAATGAGCCACATTTACATAAATCTATCTCTAGCTCATCGGACAGTACTCGAATCAAATCATCAATAAACCGATTGCTACGCTCATGTAGCGCCATTGGCGACATAATTTCTAAGTTTCCATTGATGTAATGAAATAAAGTGCTGCGGCGATCGCCTATATCTTCTAGCAATTGCTCAAAGGTTTGCCAACTGATGTTTTCTAGCCAGATCCTTTGTTCGGCAAAAGGTCGCACATGATCGCCGCGATCGGGCAAAGCCATGAACTCTTCATCAGTCCAAATTTTAGCTTTAGGTTTTTCTGTGGCGATCGTCATGGCTTTAATTTCTTTTATCTAGTGTGAACCTCTGCCAAGTCTGGTGCTAAATAGAATTTTCTATTTTTAGGCACTTAACTATAGAATCATGCAATTCCTTAAAT
The DNA here is from genome assembly GCA_020404895.1 of Pseudanabaena sp. M085S1SP2A07QC. Classification (GTDB taxonomy): domain Bacteria; phylum Cyanobacteriota; class Cyanobacteriia; order Pseudanabaenales; family Pseudanabaenaceae; genus Pseudanabaena. The sequence goes on from JADBWK010000001.1 coordinate 46,442, forward strand.
GATTGCTTCAAGTTTTTTTGAACAAGAAACTCTTGTCGCTCACCAGTAGCAAAATCCAGAAGACAATATGCAATATTTTTCTTGTCTGGTCGATTAATATTTTTCGCCTGACACCAATCCTCTACCGCCTTTGGACGATTGATGTCAGGTAATTCTTCCAAAAGGATGTTAGGTACATTTTGATTCCAGTCCTGAAGAACTTTATTAACAGCTTCTAGATACAGTTCTTTGCGAATGCAATCTTCCAAAACGCAACCTTCAACACTAGGCAGTGAAAAAATCTGAGACTCATCAACTCCAGCATCTTTAAGATTTTCGGAGAGCTTTTTCCCAGCTTTATCATTGTCAACAAGAAAGGCTAGCGTTGGTGCTTCATTTTTTAATTGTCTCAAAAATGAATTTTTAGTTTCTGAGAGTCCAGGAGCAATTTGAAATCCTAAGTATGACTTATTACTTGCTTGGCGTAGCATAGTTGGCAAAAGAAGCATGTCTGTGGCTCCTTCTACGAAAACAGCTTTGCGAATTGGTATAAAAGCTAAACTACTTGCTCCCATGCTGAATAGAAGTGGCGAAAATCCAGCACGTTTATCTTGCTTATCTATTGCCCAAAAGTTGTTTTCAATCTTACTTGCTTCTTTATCTTTTATCGGTAGAACACATCTTACGCCATTGCCAAGGTCTTCAGGTAAACAGCCAGCAGAATGAGTTGTGTATATAATTTTTGCAGCTAGTTGCTGCTCAGCAAACATATTCATTAAATCTGCCTGAGCATCATAATGTAAATGGGTTTCTGCTTCATCAATCAATAAAATAGGTCTTTGATCGGCATGTTCAGATTCAAGAAAGTTTATTAATGCTACAAATTGACGTAACCCATCACTCCGATCCTCAAGGTTAGTACAATCCATCTGTTCATTTTCAATATGGACATGTAATGTTAAGCCATTAGTACTTAAACTGACTTTTACTCTTGATTGCGACCATTTATCTTTAACAACATTAGTAATTTGAAAGTTTGCCTTCTTCAAAAATGTTTGAACTTTAGCTTGATCATCTGTTGAAAGAGCATAATGAAGACCGACAAGATCTAATTTTGCTAAACTTGCCAAGTTACGGAGTGCTGGAGGCGGAAATTTAGCCAGATTAGATAATTCGTAGGTAGATTTTAAGTCTCGTTGTTCTTCATCAAAAAATAGTATTCTAGGGATTCGTTGAATCAATATTTCTTCTGCTTCTTTAATTTGATCAGAGCTATCAACTATTACTCTAGGTTCACGGAGATGTGCAGCGCGACGAATACTTAATGGTTTAATTTCAGGTATGATTTCATATTTTTTTATTCCATTGATCAATTTTGCTATCTTCAATCGTCTGGGTTTACCCCGATACAAATGTTCTATTGCTTTACGATCTTCATCATCAAGCAAGAATCCAGCCTCGATTACTACATCTTCATCATTTTGGGAATCATTGCCACGACTTAATTCATTAGATTGGAATCGTTTCTTTTTATCATAGTTAAGATGCTGAAGTGCTTGTAAGATAGAGCTTTTCCCCACCTCATTTGAACCAACAATCGCTACAACTTTCCCTGATGTATTAAGAGTAGTTGATACTAAGCGCTTATATCCTTGTAGTTTTACCCAATTTAAATCCATATTAGAAAATACCTTTGTAACTTGCCAATCAAATCATATAGTGGGAACGACTAAATCAGTTGATATACTAGCTACTGCTATATGATTTGTCCAAAATTAATAAGTAATCTCACTTGATTTGTTAAATACAGCAACATAAATGATTAACTATTTTAACAAATATAGCAATGTAAGCTTTGCTTAGGACATAAAACCCAAAAGATGGCAGAGCGAAGCTCTGCCATCTTTTGGGTTTTGAATTGTCCTATCTATCTCTTACGTTGCTATAGCCCGAACACCGTAGAGTTTAGTAATGTCACACAACACCTAATTTTTATATTAGTTATAATTTATTTAGAGCCTTTCCCATTCGTTTATAATTCCAAATCAAAGCTGCGATCAAGGAAAACTCAAATTATGGCAGTCCGTCAACCGCGCTATAGCAAAGAAGAATTTGCCCAACGAGGCGATCTGATCTATCAAACGCAAATCCGCCCACAGGTCGAAGCAGATAATCATGGCAAAATAGTTGCGATTGATATTGAAACTGGAGACTTTGAGGTTGATGCCCGTGAAATGGCTGCTTGCAATAAGCTAGAAGCTCGTCACCCAGATGCACAAATTTGGATCGTTAGAGTTGGTTCTCGCCACGTTCGGCGATTTGGTGGACGAACAAAGAGAGCAACATGATCTCAGGAATTGTTAATGCAGATTTTGAGGCAATTATCACGCTATCGCTATGTGACTCTGAAGGCAAGATTTACACGCAAGATGCAATTGTTGATACAGGTTTTAATGGTTGGCTTTCATTGCCACCAGACCTAATTGATCGGCTAAATCTGAAATGGAAAAGACGAGGACGCGCTATTCTTGGTGATGGTAGTGAATGCGTTTTTAATGTCTATGAAGCAGTTTTAGTTTGGGATGGTGACTATCTGACTGTCCCCATAGATGAAGCTGATTCAGAACCCCTTGTTGGAATGTCATTGATGGAAGGCTATCAACTCACAGTTCAAGTGTTTGAAGAAGGCAGCGTAGAAATCCGTAAAGTAAGTGCTGTCTAACATTATTAAGCGACCGCTTTTTTGTGGAGAGATTCGCGATCGCCGCTTAAATGTCTAGTCTCTAAGAAAACTATATTTCTGATTTTTTAGACGACCGATAAATGTGTGATCGCCAATTTAGTTTGGTGCGATCTCCAATAAAGCATCTAAAGCGATCGCCACAGAAAAATATCACCAATTACCCGTAGGGGTAGAGCATTTGCGCCAATATTTCATGCTTTCCACCCATCATCTCGAAACGCAAAAGCTCTACCCTCTTCGCTTTCACCGATAAATTGTCCCTGCGTTGCGAGTTTAGGGCAAAGCATTCCCAAATTAAAACAACCTCAAAATTTGTGAGTTGCTGCGGGAATGCTTTGCCCCTACATAGGAATCATCTGAAGCGCGAATAATTTCTGACAATAATGATTTTTTGATCAACAGCCAGAAATATTACAAGGTCAAAGATTGAGGATTGGTTTCAATCAACTTGGCTAGATCTTGTAAGAACTGCGCCGCATGAGCGCCATAGATCACACGGTGATCGGCAGTGAGATTGACTTGCATTTGACTAGCAACCTTGATTGCACCATCCTTAGTTGCCACAACTTGAGGACGAGAACCACCGATCGCTAAAATTGCACCAGTTCCAGGGGGCAAAATTGCATCGAAGCGATCCACGCCAAACATACCCAAGTTAGAAATCGTAAATGTGCCAGAGTTGTATTCATCGGGTTGCAATTGCTTCGCACGGGCGCGTTCCACAAGCCCCTTCCAGTCACGGGAAAGCGTATATAAGTCAGTTTGATCGGCATTTTTCAACACAGGCGTAATCAAACCACCGTCATCCATAGCCACCGCCACGGCAACATTGATATTGCTCTTGTACTCGATGCCGCGATCGCTAAGGCTGGCATTTACCAAAGGATGCTTTTGCAGAGTTACCGCCACAGCCTTAGCCAATAGCGCTGTCATGGTCACACCCTTAGACTTGACTTGCTTATAAAGAGCATCCAGAGCATCGGTGGTAATCGTGTAGCCCACACGGAATGTTGGTACTGAGAGGCTTTGATTCATGTTATTGATCACAGCCTTTTGCAAAGTCGTTAAGGACTGAGCATTTCCTAGCGCAACGGGAGCCGCCGCTTTAGCGGTCGCAGGGGCAACAGCTTTTGCAGGAGCAGATGAGACTTGAGCTACAGGAGCAGGAGCAGGTGTAGAAGCAGGACTTAAAAATGCTTCCACGTCAGCAGCAGTAACTCGTCCATTGGGACCAGTACCCGAAATCTTGGCTAAATCAATACCATTATCCTTGGCAATGCGCTTAGCTCTAGGCGATACAATCTGGCGACCTGATGGTGCGGCGGGTGCAGATTTGCGAGGAGAAGATACAACCGCATCAGGGATTGAAGCGACGGATGCAGTTGTGGGTGCAGAAACTAGCTTAGCAAGTGGCTCTTCAGATTCTTTGGGTGCAGCTTCATCACTTTTCTTAGCTGCCTTTTTCTTGGCTTCTGCGATTTCTTCTTTGGTTTCAGCAACATAGGCGATCGCCGAACCAACAGGAGCAGATTCGCCTGCGGGCGTGAGAATTACACCGAGATAACCTTCATAGAAGGTTTCGACATCCATATCGGCTTTGTCAGACTCTACAATCACGACAGTTTCGCCTTTTTCCACTTTGTCACCAGGCGATTTCACCCAAGAGGTTATTTTGCCTTCGGTCATAGTGGAGCTAAGCGCGGGCATGAAAATTTCGTAAATCATAGGGAATTTGTAAAAATCTATTGCACAACTAACAAAGTCAACGGCTGTCAACGGCTGGGTCGCTAAGCCATCATAAATCTTAGCTTGTTTTTGCGATCGCTTACAGCAATTCTCGGTTCAAAGATAAAAGGCGGCGCGAAGCGCCGCCTTTTATCTTTAGTTTTTTCTTACGCACAAAGTGCTGTCAAACTTATTCGTTCATTTCTCGATAAATTGTGGCAGTAGCGGGTGAAGCCTGAGTTAGGTATTGGAAAATCCAGAACTTGAAAAGTCCATCCAAAAACACGGGAACCGTTGAGATAAAAGATTGCGCCAAGATTTTATTTTCAGGTAATCCGAAATGATTAAATAAAACTGTTAACAAGGCATCCCATCCTTCGCTAGAGTGGAATCCTACAAAGGTATCGGTTGCGATAATAATCAGAAAGGCTTTAGCATTGTCATTAAGACTATAAAGAACTTCGTCTAGAAACTCTTTAATAGTTTCTAATTCTTTGCGTCCTGAAAGTAGAAAAAGATAAAAGACAAAAGCAGCAGTAATATCGGATAGTAAGTTCTTAACTCCATCAAGGCTTTCAGCGTTGAATCTTTTTAAAATTTTAACCGATTCCTCCTGTATCAATTTTTCAAGTTCTTCTGATTGTTCTGAAGCTGTCTTTTTAGGAGTGGCAGTATGTTCTTCTGGCTTTTCTGAAGCAGTCTTTTTAGGAGCGCTAGTTTCTTGCTTTTCTTGCGATTGTTCCAGCACAATTGTTTTAATCATGTAATTAAATTCAATTCGTTCTTTGGCTAGTCGCAATGTATTAAAGGCTTTTTCCTCGATTGCAGGGCTAAACTTGACAGTCATATTATTAGCATCAATAAAGCTATTGATCATTGGACTAAAAATCACTGCTTTTGATAAAAACTGCACGGCGATTACAGAAATCACGAGAACTACAATGTAGCGTAACGCCTGATTAATCCGCTGTCGTGACTGTCTCAATTCTTCAACAATATCTTTCTCATAATCAGTATATGAGCCACTAAGATTACGTTTAACCCGATCAAAAGCTTTAAAAAATGACCCAGGCAAAATACTCTTCTCTACAGATGTGACCTGTTGAGGAGATCGTCTATAACTCTTAGGCTTAGTATTTTTAAAGAGTTGAAATTTTTCTTCAGTTTCTACTTCAGTTTCTTCTGACTCTATGCTTTTACTGTTAGGTAAGTTCGTTTTGACTGAAGGTTTAACAACAACATCAATAGTCTGAGCGCTTGCACTGGTATATCTTTCGAGAGTGTAGTCAATAAAGGCAAGTTTCTGATAAATAGAAAATCTTCGACTGTTTCCAGCAAGTTGATTTGCTGACAATTGTCCATTGCCGACGGGATCATTTTCCTGATCGTTGGCTGCGTATTTGGCGATCGCTGTATTGGCAAGATTACTGGAGCTTTGAGTCTGCAAATATGGCAGTGAGGCACTAAGTTTGTAGAAATTTAGTCGTGCATTAATTGTTCTGAGATACTTCTGAAGCTGGATCTCAAACACACTAAATACATTGCTACCAAAGCTACCGTCATTAGAAATTTTATTACCTTTAAAGGTTTCTTCTTCAATCCGCTTGATGCTGACAGCCGCTTCAAAAGCCTCGTCAATTGATCTTTCAGGGGTGTTCTTAACCCACGAGAAGATATTTTGTAAGGGAGAGGCGTTATTGTCGGGTGAGTTAGATTTCATAGTGGGGCGATCGCTACAATGCCTAGAATAATCGAAAAACCAAATAGTAGAGGGTATAATTCGCTCCTCTTTTATTTTCTAATCTAAAAAAAGTACTGCCCACGCAGCGCTACGGTGTACACACCAGAAATATGCAAATCTCATCAATTACCCCACCCTAACCCTCCCCTTGCAAAGGGGAGGGAACAAGATTTCTGGTCTTCCCCCTTTGCAAGGGGGAATTAAAGGGGGTAAGTCCGACTTGTGTGTACACGGTAGCCTTGCAAAGGGGGATACGGTTTTTTGGGTTTTATATTTCTTAGATACTTATACGGGGATTTCGATCCTAAACTCTGTCCCTACGCCGACTTTAGAAAAGCATTCCAATCGCCCTTGATGCTTCTCTACCACAATTTGATAACTAATTGATAGCCCCAATCCTGTGCCTTTGCCCACAGGCTTCGTTGTAAAGAAAGGATCAAAAAGTTTTTTGAGAATATCTTCAGGAATACCACGCCCATTATCGGCAATGCGGATCACCACTATTAGCTGATGATTTTCAGTTGTGGGCGGCTTCAACTCAGTAATGATCGAAATTTCACTTGCTAGGGTCTGGGCAATATCAGTAGCATGATCACGATTTGCAATACTTTCATCAATCGCATCAATGGCATTGCTTAAAATGTTCATAAACACCTGATTAAGTTGCCCCGCATAAACATTGACAATCGGGATATTGCCATAGCGCTTAGTCAGATTAATCGCAGGGCGATCGCCATAAGCTTTAAGGCGATTTTGCAAAATCAGTAACGTACTATCCAAGCCTTCATGGATATTAAAGGGTTTTCTTCCTTCTTGGTCAGTGCGCGAAAAATTTCGTAAAGACAAGACTATTTGCCGAATGCGGTCAGCTCCAATTTTCATTGATGTCAGCATTTTCGGCAGATCTTCTTGGAGAAATTCCAGATCGATCTCATTGAGAAATTTGGCGATTTCGGGGACTGGTTCTGGATAATTTGTTTGATAAAGAGCGATCGCATCTAGCAGATTTTGGACAGAACGGTTGGCATGGTTGAGATTGCCATAGATAAAGTTCACAGGATTATTAATCTCATGGGCAACCCCTGCTACTAATTGACCAAGACTCGACATTTTTTCGGTCTGAATCAGTTGGCTCTGGGTTTTTTGCAAATCAGCAAGGGCTTTTTCGATCAGTATGGCTTGAGCTTGGGCATTGGCTGCATTAGTCTGCGCAGAGTCAAATAGCTCGGCTTGATCGATCGCAATTGCCAATTGGTTCGCCACTGCTTGCAATAGTTCAACCTCATCCGCGTCCCAAGGACGACTACCGTGACAATGCGCGGCAACAATCACCCCTAATTTTTGCGATCGGGTTTTGATCGGTACAAGTAACTGCGACGTAAAACCTTTCTCAGCTAGAAGCATCCGACTAACATTATCCAATTCTGGATTAGTGTATATCGACTGAATCTGAATAATTTCTTGACTAAGCAAGCGCTGACCAAATTGAGACAATTGCGACAGAGGATAACTGGTGGCTGCCTCAAGAAAGTTATGACTAGCCGCAAAATGTACAAGCTGAAACTCTGGCGGATTAGTATTGGGCACATGCCAAAAGAAATTGCATAGATCGATCAGCAATAGATCCTGTATTTCATTGACGGCTGTAGCAAGGATCGTATCTAGATCAAGGGAATTGCGAATCTGGCTAGTAAGGCGACGGTTTAACATTTCCTCTCGTCTGACCAGATCTTTATAACTTTGACGTGATCGCTCTAGTTCCCTTTCGGCGCGACGGCGTTCCCACTGCTCCTTTTTGCGATCGCTAATATCATGGGCAACAATCACAATATTTTGGACATTACCCTGTCCATCGCGCATCACACTGCCTGATGATTCTAAAATTCGCCAACTTCCGTCTTTATGCTGCATCCGATATTCTAAAGATTTCCCCACACCTGTTTTTAAGGTTTCTGCCGCCGCCTTTAATACTTGCGCTTGATCATCGGGATGAATCTTATCGTAAGCCCATGTACCTTTAAGTTCTGCCGATGTATAGCCCAAGACTCTCTGATAGGAGGGGCTATTGTAGATCCGATAACCTTTAGCATCGATCACTGCAATTAAATCGGCAACATTTTCCATAATCGATCTAAATAGACGATCGCTTTTTAGTGCTGATAGATCTGATTTATCAGCCTCACGCCTTGGATGTTGCTCTTCTGTCAGATCTAGATCGATACTTGCGTCCGTCATAATGAATTTTTAAAGATAGGACTGCATGAAATCAAATTAAGTTTGCTTAACTGTGCAACCAAATGCAATAGCATTTTTAAGTGGCTAATTTAGTTTTGAGTGCAATGTTAAATCTTAATTTAAATCGTAATTTAGAAAGAACCAGCAATCTAACAAACCAGAAAATAGATCTTGTCTCTCGAAGATCTTGGTGGTTTAAGGGCGTAACGTTCACAATCGCTTGCTTACTCGTAACTTGTTTAACGATGATATCGGCGATCGCGCCAAGCATAGCAGCACTGCCAACCAAAAGTGCGATCAAAGATCCTCGTGTAATCTTGAGAAATGCTTTACCGATTGATAGCGAAGTGCTGCGCGATGTCCAGCGTACCTTAGAGCAAATGCCTCGCCAAGCCAATCTGAAGCGCTGGAGCAACCTCAAAAGAGATATTGACACGATCTCAAAAACCCTAAGCCAAAATCAGTCGCAGTTAATTGCTGAAGTTAGCAGCGATCGTCAAGGATTAGTAACTGAACATTTATCGAGCTTAACGACAGCCCTTGTCCCTCTACAAGAAGCGATCGCAGTCAAAGACCGTAACAGTGTTAAAGCGTTATCGGAAAGAGCCTTGGACTATGTAGGTTTAGTCGAATCAGACTTTATTCAAGCATTCCCCTTTGAAGTTCCTGTCCAATATGCCCAATTGCCCCAACTCAAGGGACGAGCCCTAGTGGAGATATCCACTGAAAAAGGTAATGCCACGATTACAGTCGATGGCTACAATGCACCAGTCAATGCAGGTCAATTTGTCGATCTTGTTCAGAAGGGCTTTTACGATGGTCTAACTTTTACGCGAGCCGACGAAAACTATTACTTGCAGACTGGCGATCCCGATGGTGCAGCCGATGGCTATATCGATCCTAAAACCAAAAAATATCGGACTGTCCCCATCGAAGTGCGCCTACCCGATCAAAAGGTTCCAACCTATGGCAAAACCTTTGAAGAACAAGGTCTGTCAGGCACTTTACCCGTACTGCCTTTCGCAGCATTTGGAACTGTTGCCATGGCGCATCCTAATGATGATGCTAACGCTGGTTCATCTCAGTTTTTCATCTATCTATTTGAATCAGAATTAACTCCCGCAGGCTTAAATTTGCTTGATGGCAACTATACCGTTTTTGGTTATGTCACCGATGGCAAGGAAACTTTGGATAAACTAAGACTAGGCGACAAAATTTTGTCAGCCCGTGTCATTAGTGGCGCTGAGAATTTAATCAAGTAATAATCAATCAATGTGATGGGGCAAATCCCTATCACATCGCAGTCACAACCAGAGGATAACTAATTTAATGGGTACTCCCCGCAACGAGCCGTATATTTTGAGTTTGCCAAATCCTAGTAGTGCGATCTGCCTTGCTGGGACACGCGAGGAAAACTTAAAACTACTTGCAGAAACAACAGGTGTGCGGATAATCATGCGGGGACAAGACCTATTAATTGATGGCACGACAGAGCAAATCGGTCTTGTAGAACAGATGGTTAACGCTCTGAAGCCATTGTGGTCACAGGAAAAAACGATCGCGGCTGTAGATATTAGAGCTGCTCGTGAAGCGATCGCGGAGGAACGTTCTGGCGAATGGCGCGATCGGGCTACCATTTCTCGTAATCGTCGTGGTGACTCAGTGCAGCCACGCACCTATCGCCAGCAGCAATATGTGCGAGCGATGGAAAATCACGATTTAATCTTTGGCGTGGGGCCTGCGGGTACTGGAAAAACCTATCTCGCCGCCGTTGCTGCGGTGAGCGCATTGCAAAGCAATAAATTTGAGCGGATTATCCTCACCCGCCCCGCAGTCGAAGCAGGCGAAAGTCTCGGTTTTCTGCCTGGAGATTTACAGCAAAAAATTGATCCCTATCTACGTCCTCTTTATGACGCAATGAACGAAATGATCGGTGCGGAGAAAGTCCCACAATTAATGGAGCGTGGCATTATCGAAGTCGCGCCTCTTGCCTATATGCGCGGACGTACTCTCAGTAACTCATTCATCATTGTTGATGAGGCTCAAAACACAACAGCCGCCCAAATGAAAATGGTCTTAACGCGACTGGGCTTTAAATCGCGTATGGTCGTCACGGGCGACATTACCCAGATTGATTTACCCCGCCATCAAAAATCTGGCTTAATCATCGCCATGAATATTCTGAAAGGAGTTGAAGGCGTTTCCTTTAACTTATTTGATAAAAATGATGTAGTGCGCCATCCTCTAGTCCATAACATCATCGCCGCTTACGAAAATGCAGAAGCAGATTAACTTAAGCTCCAAGAAATCTGTTAAACGTAGGGTCAATTCATGAATTGACCCTACGTTTAACAGATTTCTTAGTTCTCATTTCAGAGCAAAGCGCTGTAAAAATATGAACTACGAATCAATTTCTGAAGATATTCACATCACTGTCAAATTATTTGCAATTTTCCAAGAGGTGCTTGCTACCGATGAAATGCAAATTACGCTAGCCTCAGGTACAACGGTGTCACAAATATTCGATCACCTAGCTAGTCAACACCCACATCTTGAGAAATGGAGATCGCTAACTCGTTATGCAGTAAATCTCAATTTTGCAGAGCCACAGACAATTCTTAAAAATGGCGATGAGGTAGCACTGATCCCCCCCGTGAGTGGTGGATAAACAAACAAAGCCTCTACTTGGGTGCTTTGTTTGTTTTTGGACCGATCAGCCCTGTCCAGACCAGTCAAGTAAGCCACTAAACTGATGCAGGTCAATAAAACTAAGCTGTAACAAAATCATCAGCAAGGGACCTTCCTGTCGAGCTTGCCAGCGTTTGGCAACTGCCAACTGCTCACGGTCAACGACAGACAGTTCTAGCAGGTGTCTCTCTAAATCTTCTTGGCGACTAGCGATCGCGTATGTCTGGGAGTGGTAACTCATTGAAATCAAAGAACTAATTACTTAGGCGATTTGGATTAATAGCGTAGCGCAACTTACCATATCTATCAACGTCCGTCAAAGTTATTTTTTGTCAGGGCATAAACTGAAAAATACGAGGTGTGGCAAGTCGCATCAAATCCCATATTTTTGGTTTGACGAATATTAATGTAAGTAACCTTAGTTGTCAGATATAGCAATGAAAGAGATAGCTAGGACAAATCAAAACCCAAATAGTGAGAGGCGGCGCAAATTGCCGCCTCTCACTATTTGGGTTTTATGTCCTAACAAGAATGGCGACAGCTATATATAGCAGTCCTATATCATTTGTGAATTTTTTTGGTTTGTGGAAGGACACCCCATCGGGGTGTCCTTCCACAAACCATTTAGGATTGCTATATGTGAAAAGATTTTGACAAAAACTAACTGATATAATCTCTAAAAGCACATACTAAATTTAGTAAACTTTTAACATTTAAAAATTACTACATCATGTGTCTTAGCAATTATCATTACAAAGATCGGTTTTTAGGGTTTGTAACGCTGTAAGCGTTACAAACCCTAAAATCGGTTTCATAATTTATAGCAACGTAAGAGATAGATAGGACAATTCAAAACCCAAAAGATGGCAGAGCGAAGCTCTGCCATCTTTTGGGTTTTATGTCCTAAGCAAAGCTTACATTGCTATAGAATTGATTACAGTTGTGCATATGTCTAAATTACTTTGCTTTTGATCTTGGGCGCTTCTAAATAATTTGTTTGCTTTAGCAAAATTTCCCTACATGGACAATTCCAAATTTCCTGAAGAAATATCCACAAAAGACTGGCAAAAACTCCAGCAGGAAGTCAAAGGGCTACGAATGCAAGTAAGCCGACTTCAGATGGAAAATAGCGATCTGGAAAACTCATTGTTAACCGCAGTTGAACATGGCGATCTTGTTGAAGCGGTGCTTCTAGATGTTAACAAAAAACTAAAAAGTGAAATCATCGAGCGCAAGATGGCTCAAGCCACCCTGCAATCAATCTTAGAAATTGTCTATCGAGATAAAAGGGATCTCGAAATAATGCTAGCGACTAGCACTGATCATGGTGATGCGATCGAATATGAGCAATACAATCGCGCTGTCGAGACTATGCACCAAAGTGAGGAGCAGTTTAGAGCGATCGCTGAGTCAACCAGTATGGCTATGCTCGTTAGTAGACTCTCTGATGGTGCGATCACCTACGCTAATACAAGTGCTGGCACAATCCTTCAAAGAGAATCCCACGATTTAATCCAGCGATCTATTAAAGATCTTTACTACTTGCCAGCAGAATGGGAGATTTTACAGCAGCATTTTTTGCAAAACCAAAAAGTGCGTGACTATGAGATTCGGCTATGCAAAGCTAATCAAGAACCCTTGTGGGTGCTAGCATCTGTGCATCCACTATGGCTAAAAGGCGAGCAAGTTTTATTAAATACTTTTTATGATATTACGCTGCTTAAAAAGACAGAACTTGCCCTGCGTGAGTCAGAAGCTAAACTCCGAGAACAAGCCAATCTATTAGAACAACGAGTGGAAGAACGTACTTATGACCTTAAGCTAGCAAAAGAAGCTGCCGAGTCAGCAAGCCGTTCTAAAGCTGCCTTTTTAGCAAATATGAGTCATGAGTTGCGTACTCCTCTAAATGCAATTCTAGGTTTTGCTCAGCTTATGCTTTATGACCAAGAATTAAATGAACAACACCAGACAGATCTCCAAACTATCTGTAATAGTGGCAATCATCTACTAGCAATGATTAATGACATTTTAGAAATGTCAAAGCTCGAAGCTGGCAGCGTACTTTTGCGTGAGAAGGAATGCTCTCTATATGACATCGTAGATACCGCAAGAGACATGTTGTATCTGAAGGCTCAAGAAAAAGATTTATCTTTTGTTGTGAGTGTTCAGCCAGAAGTTCCTCCCTATATTTATACCGATGAAGGTAAATTACGCCAAATATTAATCAATTTAATCGGTAATGCGGTCAAGTTTACTGAATCAGGACACATTATTGTGCGCGTAGATGTCCGCAACTTACCCAATAATATAGACAGAATAGCTGGAGAAATTTCTGAGATTCCTCGTTGCTTGTGTTTTGAAGTGGAAGACACGGGGGCGGGCATTTCCGAATCGGAGCTGTTAACCTTATTTCAGCCCTTTGTCCAAACGGATTCTGGCAAGCGATCGCAGGAAGGAACTGGACTTGGACTATCGATTAGTTATAACTACGTGAGGCTAATGGGTGGACAAATGTTTGTCATCAGTAAAGTTGGCGAAGGTTCTACATTCAGATTTTATATTCCCATTAAGTCTTTGGATCAGTTTAGTCTCGACTCTACGACTAAATCACTGCGTCGAGTAATCGGCATTGATGGTAATCAGGGCTACCGCATTTTAATCGCTGAGTCTAAGTACAGGACAAAAAGTTGCAAAAGTAGAGAGGAAGGGGTTTTATAAAAGATAACCACATCGCAAATAAAACCCCTATGAAAGAGATTAACCTATTCCGAGAAATGTTGTAGCAACATCTGCAATGGAATGCAGCAAG
>JADBWK010000010.1 GCA_020404895.1 Pseudanabaena sp. M085S1SP2A07QC
ATTCTTGAGTTGGTAAAATACTCCATCTAATATTTGCCGTTTTGTCCATGTTGGTGGACGGGTCTTCTTTTTTCTAGGCAACAGAGGTTCGATAATCTCCCACTCTTGATCGCTTAGGCTGCTGCTATATCCCATGTTTGACTCTTTTTTCTTGTCTTCCTAAGATACCAAATGGGTTCTATAGACTTCAAAGAAACTTCTATCTTTCAGTGGTGCAAAAACACTAGTAAACTCAATCATTTTTGATAAATCAACAACTCCCTCCATTCCATCTTCAAATAGTAAATGGAGCTTATAATCTGTAAGTGGTTTTACTGTCAAAACATCTTGTAGCATAATTATTCCAAAGGTTCAATTATCTTTAAAGGTTTATTTTTAGTCGCTAGTTCCCAATTTCCTAAAAGCTCTGACTGATGTAAATTCGCCCATTCAACAACTAATTTCTGTACTTGCGATCGCCTGTACGTGGGTAAATAAAAAATTGTGATCGGCTATCCCTATCCCTTTGCTTTGTCACACACCTACATCTCAACAAACAGCAGATGAAGATCAGCTATAATTGATTGCTGCCTTGGCGGTTAATCAAACTTGAGCTTCACTGACTATGTTACGGCTAACTGAAATTAAACTTCCACTCGATCATCCTGAAGATGCGATCAAATCTGCAATTCTTAAAAAGTTGCAAATCAAATCAGAAGAATTAACAAGTTATTCTATTTTTAAGCGTAGTTATGATGCTAGAAGAAAGACAGATATTTATTTAGTTTACATCGTCGATATCGAAACACCTTTAGAGAAGCAATTAAGCGATCGCTTCTCTAAAGATCCTCATGTCATGCCTACACCTGACACCAGTTATCACTATGTCGCCAAGGCTCCTAGTAATCTAAATACTCGCCCGATTGTAATCGGTATGGGGCCAGCAGGCATGTTTGCAGGGTTGATGTTGGCGCAGATGGGATTTCGTCCGATTATTTTAGAGCGCGGTAAAGCAGTACGCGATCGCACGGCTGACACGTTTAATTTTTGGAAGGGAAGAACCGAATTTAATCCAGAATCTAATGCTCAATTTGGTGAAGGGGGAGCAGGTACTTTCTCCGATGGCAAACTTTATAGCCAAGTCAAAGATCCGCATCATTACGGGCGCAAAGTTCTGCATGAATTTGTGAATGCTGGTGCTTCTCCTGAGATTCTTTACATCAATAAACCGCATATTGGCACACTTAAGCTTGTCGGGATAGTCCAAAGTTTTCGCACTCAGATCCAATCTCTCGGTGGAGAAATTCGCTTTCAAAGTCGAGTAGCAGATATTGACATTCAAGATGCTAGAGCGAAGGGAGTAACCCTAGCAAATGGAGAATATATCGCCAGCAATCATATTGTTCTTGCGATCGGACATAGCGCCCGTGACACCTTCCAAATGCTTTATGATCGCGGCGTATATATCGAAGCTAAGCCGTTCTCGATTGGCTTTAGAATTGAGCATCCTCAAGATTTGATCGATCACGCCAGATTTGGTGATTATGCGGGACATAAGATTTTAGGTGCTGCCGACTATAAATTGGTACATCATTGTAAAAATGGACGTTCTGTTTATAGCTTCTGCATGTGTCCGGGGGGGCTAGTTGTGGCAGCAACTTCAGAGGTCGGGCGTGTGGTGACTAATGGTATGAGTCAATATTCGCGCAATGAACGCAATGCCAATAGCGGCATTGTCGTGGGGATTACTCCTGAAGATTATCCAGAACATCCTCTCGCGGGGATTGATCTACAGCGCCGTTTAGAATCTCGCGCCTTTGAGCTTGGTGGTGAAACCTATGCGGCTCCAGCTCAACTCGTTGGTGATTTTCTTGCCGATCGCCCTTCTCAAGAGCTAGGCAAAGTGCATCCTTCCTATGCTCCTAATGTCCATTTGGGAGATCTGAGTGAGAGTTTACCTGACTATGCGATTGCTTCTATTCGAGAAGCACTTCCTGTTTTTAACAAACAAATCAAAGGCTTTGCGATGGATGATGCGATGCTCACGGGTGTAGAAACGCGCACTTCTTCGCCTATTAGGATTAAACGCAATGAGAAATATCAAAGCTTAAATGTGGAAGGACTTTTTCCTGCGGGGGAAGGTGCTGGCTATGCAGGAGGCATTCTCTCGGCGGGAATTGATGGCATTAAAGTTGCTGAGGCTGTGGCTTTGAGCCTAAATGCTAAGACATAAAGTAAAAGCCATGATTACTGTAGGGGCAATTCATGAATTGCCCCTACAGTAATCATGGCTTTTTTGCGTAAGTCCTAATAAAACCCAAAAGGGATTTGCGGCGCAAAGCGCCGCAAATCCCTTTTAGGTTTTATAGCGATATAATGGCATAGCTGCTCATTGCTATTTGGATAACTAATGCATCGTATCGCTACTATTTCAGGAGGCTGGAACCAGTCTACCGACAGCGTTGTTTTTGTCGATCAGCAACCTGCACCGATCATCATCATCACCGCCGCCGATACGGATATCCAAACCCTCGCCGCTGCTACGGCAAGATTGTCCGAAGATTTCCCCCAAATCAGAGTAGTGAATGTATTGCAATTGCAGCAACAAATTGCGATCGATACCTATGCAGAAGAAGTCTTGGCAAGTGCCAAGGTAATTATCGTCCGATTGATTGGTGGGCAATCCTATTGGAGTTATGGATTAGAAGTAGTTAAGGAAACGGTAGCAAATACAGGTGCGATTTTAATCGTGTTACCAGGGGATGAGCGTCCAGACCCAAATTTGACTAGTCATTCCACCACAACGCTAACCTTGGTCAATCAAGCTTGGCAATATTTCATCGAAGCAGGAGTTGAGAACTATCACAATTTGCTGAAGTTCATTGCCTCTGAATTTCTTGAGTTTGGGACAGTTTATGAAACGCCTCAATCAGTTCCACGCATTGGGATATATGAAGTTGCAAATCCTCAATCTTCTGTCTCCATTTTAGAGTTAGATCCCCATCAATCCCCCTTAAAAAGGGGGAAGAAGAAAGAAATTCTCCCTCCTTTCTCAAGGGGGTCTGGGGGGGATCTCGGACAAGTGGCGATTCTTTTTTATCGTGCTCATTATTTATCGGGGAATACGGCATCGATCGCAGCTTTATGTGATGCTCTGACTGAGCGCAATCTTAAGCCTTTACCGATCTATGTCTCATCATTAAAAGAACTTGATGTTCAAGCTGAACTAATTCGCTATTGCCTACCAGAATCTGGTCAAAAAGTCGATGTGATATTGAATACCACTAGCTTCTCTTTGGCGAGTTTAAAAACTGATTCACCCCAAGTCGATCTTTGGGAGACTTTGAATGTCCCAGTCTTTCAAGTGATTTTTAGCGGTGGACTAAGGAAATCGTGGGCAAATGGTACACAAGGACTAACTCCCCGTGATATGGCGATGAATGTGGTCTTGCCTGAGGTTGATGGCAGGATTATTACGAGGACAGTTTCGTTTAAGGCAATGCAGGGACAGAATTCGGCTTTGCAAACGGAAGTACTAACCTATGAACCTGTGCGATCGCGGATTAATTTTGTTGCTGATCTCGCTGCTAAATGGGTCAAGCTAAAACATACGGAGGTAGGCGATCGCAAGATTGCGCTGATTCTGGCTAACTATCCCAACCGTGATGGTAGATTAGCCAATGGAGTCGGGTTAGATACACCAGCGAGTTGTTTAGAGATTCTCAAAGCTTTACGAAGTTCAGGATATTGTGTTGGTGAGATTCCTGAGACTAGCGATGAATTGATGAAATTATTAACTACAGGCGTGACTAACGATCGCGAATCCTTTGGTATACGTCAGGTTTATCAATCGCTATCTTTAACCGATTATCAAAATTATTTCCAGAATTTGCCTGAACCTGTGCAGCATGGAATTAGGACAAGATGGAATCAGCCAAAACAAGAACAGGAATTTGCGATCGCAGGGATGCAATTCGGCAATATTTTTGTTGGTATTCAACCATCACGCGGTTATGACCTCGATCCGACTTTAAATTATCACGCGCCAGATTTAGAACCGACCCATGACTATATGGCTTTCTATCATTGGGTACGCGACAAGTTTAACGCCCATGCGATCGCTCATGTCGGCAAACATGGCAATCTTGAATGGCTCCCAGGGAAGAGCGTGGCGCTATCAGAAAATTGCTATCCTGAATCCGCCTTTGGGGCAATGCCGCATTTCTATCCTTTTATCGTTAATGACCCAGGGGAAGGCTCTCAAGCAAAAAGGCGATCGCAAGCGGTCATTCTCGACCATCTCACGCCGCCAATGACCCGTGCTGAGCTGTATGGCGGTTTGCAGCAATTAGAAGGTTTGATTGACGAATATTACGAAGCGGAAACCCTCGATCCTTCGCGATTGGGGATGATTCGCGATCGCTTAACAGCCTTAATCAAGCAGGAAAATCTCCATCAAGATTTGGGGATTTCCCTAGACCGTCTAGAAGATTCGCTGAATACAATTCTCACAACTGCCGATGGTTATCTGTGCGAAATTAAGGAGGCTCAAATTCGTGACGGTTTGCATATTTTCGGGCAATGTCCAGAGGGTCGGCAGTTAAGGGATTTGGTCGTAGCGATCGCTAGAAATCCTAATGCCAATCGGATGGGGTTGACTAGAGCGATCGCACAGGATTGGCAATTAGATTTCGACCCATTGACTGCGGATTTAGGCGAGTTGCTTGAATCAAGTTCGCATCCACGCTTAGCGAATTGTCGTATTATTGGAGACGCGGTTGAATTTATAGAGGAATACGCGGCGGAGTTGGTGGCACAGATTATTGAAGAGATCCCCCCTACCCCCCTTGCAAAGGGGGGCGAGATTCCAATCAAAGAGATTTATGCTAGTAGCAAAAAGGCTGAAGTCCCCCTTTATAAGGGGGATTTAGCGGGATCTTTTAGAGATTTAAAAATTGAAGAGATCCCCCCTCCCCCCCTTGCAAAGGGGGGCGAAATTGCGACAGAACTAATATGGATTCGCGATCGCCTTCTCCCTTCTCTCTATAAAACTAAGCAAGAAATCACCAATCTATTGCGTGGACTAAACGGTGAATATGTCCCCAGTGGAGCATCTGGCGCTCCAACAAGAGGCAGACCCGAAGTATTACCCACAGGGCGCAATTTCTATTCTGTCGATATTCGCGCTGTGCCGACGGAAACTGCTTGGGATATAGGGCGCAAGGCAGCCGACGTGGTGATCGAAACCTATACTCAAGAACATGGCGAATATCCGCAAACCTTGGGGCTATCGATTTGGGGAACTTCGACAATGCGAACTGGTGGCGATGACCTTGCTGAAGCTCTGGCTCTGCTTGGCGTGCAACCAGTTTGGGATGGAGTATCAAGGCGTGTGATCGATTTTGAAATTTTGCCATTATCGATTTTAGGTCGTCCTCGTGTCGATGTGACCTTGCGGATTTCGGGATTCTTTAGGGATGCCTTCCCAAATCTGATCGATTTATTTGATAGTGCGGTGAATGCTGTCGCCAATCTCGATGAACCTGCCGATCAGAATCCACTTGCAGCAAAAGTTCAAGAAGAATCTATTCACTGGCAAGCTAAAGGGCTGACCGTAGAACAAGCAGAAGAGCGATCGCGTTATCGGGTATTTGGCTCGAAGCCGAGTGCCTATGGTGCAGGTTTGCAAGGCTTGATCGAGTCACAAAACTGGGAGAGTGAGCAAGACTTAGCTAGGGCATATATCAATTGGAGCGCCTACGCCTACACCAGCAAATCCGAGGGGAAATCGGCTCCTGAAGCCTTTAATCAACGCCTCGGCAATATGCAAATCGTCCTCCAAAATCAAGATAATCGCGAGCATGACATTCTCGATTCCGATGATTATTATCAATTTCATGGAGGAATGACAGTTGCGATCGCTTCTGTATCTGGCAATGCTCCAGCGGTATACTTTGGCGATAATTCACGGATGGCGCAGCCTAAGGTTCGCAAATTGAGTGAAGAGATTGCGCGAGTTTATCGATCGCGTGTTGTCAATCCCAAATGGATATCGGGAGCGATGCGTCACGGTTATAAAGGTGCTTTTGAAATGTCGGCGACGCTTGATTATCTATTTGCCTATGATGCTACAACTAATTGCGTTTCTGACTTTATGTATGAGGGAATTGCGGAGGCATATATTTTTAATCCTGAAGTCCAGAATTTTATTAAGTCTAGCAATCCTTGGGCGTTGCGTGACATATCCGAGCGCTTGCTAGAAGCGAATCAGCGCGGGATGTGGCAAGATGTGACTGCCGATATGTTGGATCATTTAAAGGCGATCGCAAATGACGCCGAAGGTGTGATCGAAACACAATCATAACTAAACAGAAAGGATAGGCTGTGCGAAGCGCTGCCTACCCTTTCTGTTTATACCAATTCACAAAAGTGTGGCAATTTCTGTGAATTAAAACCCAAAGCCCTGTTCGCGCTTAGTTTTTGCATCGCGTTCTGTCCAAGAGATTATTTGCGCTACGGTCAAATCCTCGATGTGAGCACCATAATCTTTCGCGATCGCAACTAATGCAGACATTGCCGAAATCACCATGCGCGTGAGAAATTTTTCATGACTAGAAAGATTTGCGGGGGTCACTTCATCTTGACGAGTATCTTCAAAATCTAAATCAGGATGAGGTGAAGTCCATTTCAAAAATGCAGCATCTTCGCCTTGCTCTTTGCGAATCTGCGAATCATGCTCAATCCATTGCACGATTTGGCTAGCTCCGATCTCTTCAGCATGAATATTCAATTCTTGCGCAATTTTGGTGATGATCCGCATTGATGAAATCGTGATGCGAGTCATAAATTTTTCCATCGTGGAAAGCATAGCCCCGTCGATCTCATGGGCTTCGGCAAGCGTTAAAAACTGAATTGGGTCTTGGGTAATTGTCATAAAATTATAATTCTAGATGGCAAAGGCAAGCTTTACCTCCATTTTTAGAAGCCGATAATTCGTAAAAATCCTTTACCAGTAACCACCCAAAGAAGCTGAAATTGGTTCTTTATTTTATGGCTAAGTCCTAAGCAATAGAAATCAAGGTAATCCCAATCATTGCCAAGACAAGCAAGGTAATCCCAATCATTGCCAATCGTCCTTTCGGCATTTTGCCAGTCTGCTTATTGACTTGATTGTCAGAGTTCTTCTCGGCTTTGTCATCAAAATACATCTTGGGTTCGATTGCCCAATTATTCAAGATGCCGCGCTCATCTTTTGTAAAAGCAGTCCGCACTTTAGGTTCTTCGGTCATTAGATTTCATCCTTAATTATTATATTTTTTTGTTATATCTGTAGCAGTCAATAAGCGACAGCTCTTCGCGCAGCTATTCATCTATCATCGCTTAGCAATGCTACATGAATCTTAATGTTTGTTTGATCTTATCGTCTAATGTCGAAATTCCACAAACATCGAATAAGAGATCCCGCGATCGCTAGTAATACCAATTCACAAAAGTGTGGCAACATTTCTGTGAATTAAAACCCAAACCCCGTAAGGTTTTTAAAAACACAAAATGGCTACGCCATTTTGTGTTTTGGTATAAAGTACAGATCGCGCGAAGCGCAGTATTTACTTCATGTTTTTTATGCCCCACTTTTCCCATCTATTCGAGCATTGGCAATCTACCCTCAACTGGTCACCAACCCCTGATCAAATTGATCAATTTGAAAAGCTGTACGAACTTGTCCTAGAAGGCAATAGCAAACAAAATCTGACTCGGATTACGGCTGCTGCTGATTTTTGGGAAAAGCATTTATGGGATTCATTACGTGGCGTATTAGCTTTCTGGGATCGTGAAGATCTTAAGGTAATTGATATTGGCACTGGTGCAGGGTTTCCAGGGCTGCCGATCTCGATCGCCAAGCCGTCGTGGCAAGTCATCTTGTTAGATAGCAAGCAAAAAAAGGTTGCCTTTGTCCAAGAAACAATTGAAACTCTGCAATTATCTAATGCGATCGCGCTATCAGGGCGTAGCGAAGAGATTAATAAACTCTCAGATTATAAAAAAAAGTATGACTTAGCCCTAGTAAGAGCCGTAGGCAAGCCAGATATTTGTGCTGATTACGCATTACCATTTCTCAAAAAAAGCGGCACAGCAGTACTCTATCGTGGTCAATGGCTACCCGAAGAGAGTGAACATCTAGATATATTTTGTGAGCAACAAGGGTTACAAGTCGTTAAGCAAGATCGCTTTCAAACTCCGCTTACAGCAGGGATTCGCCATAGCGTTTATCTTTCACCCCGTTCAACCTCAAACTCAAACTCATAAGGAGAGGCAAAGTTGGAGGAATCATATAAAAATCGGATTACTTCTTCTTCAAGACGGTGAATATGATGGGCTTCTACAGCATTAGTAAAGCGTAGAGCCGAGAGATAACCGTCTAAAAAAAGTCTCATTTCGTCCGTAGAACGATAACCACGTTCTGACATTTCGACTAGAGAGTCGGTAATCTTTTGATATTGACGAATGACGATCGCGTCTTGAAGCATAGGTCAAGCTGGGAATAACTACCGTCTTAAGTGGGTTTTGCTTAAGTAATAAAATCTCTCCCTTCTAATCCTAACGATTGATCGCTAGTTAAGAAAGTTCAACTTTTATGTACTTTCAACACTGTAATTCTATCACTTTGAGATCCGCAAAAGCAGAAGGGACGCTATGCGTCCCTTCTGCTTTTTATTCATAGATTGGCAAAGCATCTTGCCAACTAGGATAAATACCTGCTTGCCATTGATCGTGAGCGATCGCTAACAAACTTTCGCTTAGAGATAAGGCTGGTTTAGACTGCTGTGCTCTAGAAACAATTGTTTGGCAATCAATCCCATATACAGGGATATTTAACTGTTCGCCAATTGTTCTTGCGACAACAATGCCAATCCTTGTGCCAGTGAAACTACCGATACCTGTGGCGATCGCTAAAAAAGCAAAATCAGCCCATGAGTTATCACCCACAAACAAACCTAAGCAGTCATGCAACTGTACAGATAATTCTCTGCCTAGTTCCCATGACTGCTGCTTGTGGATGCTATAGATTTGAGGATTGCGATCAGAATTTTGGTTGATTTCCGCGATCGCAAGCTCTAATTTGGTAGTCGTTGTATGTAAAGCAAGGGCAAAACTTGTGGTCATGATTCGTAGAATACTGGAATATAATCACCAGAATTCAAATTAGAATTTATTGCCACCAACGCCAGTGTCAGCAGCGCCAGTATCGGCTGCACCTGTATCAGCAGCTCCATTGGATTCAGAATCTTCTGGATCGTTATAGCTGCCCATTGGTCTTCTACGTCCAAAGCGACCCATTGGGGTGCGCTTACGAAACTTACGCGCATACGCTTGGTTGCGAAGAGCTTTTTCTTTTTTCTGATTGCGGCGCTTAGCCATTTTAACCTACTGTACCCCTTAGAGATTGAGTCTATTTAAGCTAACACAAAACGAGAAATAGACAAAGCCCAATTATTTTTTAACAGCAATTCTCATTATAAAAATCGGTTTTTTGAAAGCCCGCCTACGGGCTTTCAAAAAACCGATTTTGGGATTTTCAGCATCGGAAGCGCTGAAAATCCCAAAATCGGTTTCACTAAATAAAAAGCTACCTCCTTACCTTCTATCCGCAATGTTTTGAAGATTTATAGGTTAGAATACATGCATCTTTAAGTTAGGACTTACGCAAAAGAACGAGCCGTAGGGGCAATTCATGAATTGCCCCTACGGCAAAATGAGGCTTTCATGGCGTTTTTGCGTAAGTCCTATAAGTATAAAAGATCCACTGAATACACTCTTTACCTTGCAACTCAATCTCGTAAAGTTTAGGAGGCGTAAGTGAGTAAGGTCGTTCATATGACATTTCAACCGAGTTATTTCAAGGCTGATTTATTTAAGGTTTTGTCAAATCCCGTGCGGATTCAGATATTAGACGCTTTGCGGATCAGTGAGCAGAGCGTTAATTCGCTCGCCCAGTGGATTGAGGCAGAGCCATCAGCAGTTTCGCAACAGTTGGCAGTGATGCGGCGATACAACCTAGTACGATCGCGGAAACAAGGAAACTTTGCTTACTATTCCGTCGGTGATCCCACGATTTTTAAGGTGTTGGATGCGGCGCTAGAACTTTTTAACAATCATGTAATTGAAATGCGGGAATCCCTGCAAAAATTGGAGTAATTAGAACCTCATGGCACAAGCAGTAAGCTTAGCTAGCAACAATCAAAGTCCCAAAAACAACCCCTTCAAGGGATTATTTAGTAATTTTCGTGGCGACCTGACGGGAGGACTTACCGCCGCAGTCGTCGCGTTACCCTTAGCGCTTGCCTTTGCCGTCGCCAGTGGTGTGGAGCCGAAAGCAGGGCTTTATACAGCGATTGTGGCTGGAGTCGTTGCCGCTGTATTTGGTGGCTCGCCTGTACAGATTACGGGCACCACAGGAGCGATGGCGGTTGTTTTAGTGGGAATTGTCGCTAAATATGGCATCGAGAAAGTTTGGATTGCTGGCGTAATGGCGGGAATTATCCAAATCGCTCTTGGCGTGGCAAAGTTAGGGCGTTTAGTGAAATTCATTCCCTATCCTGTCACCGCAGGATTCACCAATGGTATTGCCGTAATTATCTTTTGCGGACAGTTAAATAATTTCTTCGGGCTACACCTGCCAAATCAAGAGCATTTCCTTCAAGCGCTTTGGCAAACTGTCATCAATAAGGAAATTGGACATAACAATTGCTTTGATTCTACAGAAGATGCACTGCATCAGATTATGCCTGTTGGTTAAAACCCACTCTCTCAAAATGTTGAAAATGCAAAAAAATATGTGTCACCCGCTACGCGGGTGACACATATTTTTGCTTAGGCTCAAAAGCCCAAAAGCAAGATACTTAACTTTTAGCCAAACTTACCAGAGACATACTCCTGAGTTTGTTGCTTGCTTGCTGAATTAAATATGATTTTCGTGTTGTTAAACTCCACCAACTCTCCCAAATACATAAAGGCTGTAAAGTCAGAAATACGAGAAGCCTGCTGCATATTGTGAGTCACGATTAGCACTGTTACTTTATTTCTTAGTTGGGTGATCAACTCTTCAATACTAGAAGTGGCGATCGGGTCTAGTGCTGAAGTTGGTTCATCAAATAGCAGTATCTCAGGATCAGTTGCCAAAGCTCTGGCAATACAAAGTCTTTGTTGTTGTCCACCCGACAGATTAAAAGCAAGATCATTCAGTCGATCTTTCACCTCATTCCACAGCGCGGCTTCTCGCAAAGCCTTTTCCACCTTATCAGAAATCAATTGCTTTTGATGAATCCCCCTGACGCGCAATCCGTAGGCAACATTCTCAAAAATCGTCTTAGGAAAAGGATTAGGCTTTTGAAAAACCATCCCAATTCTCATTCTGACTTCAATTGGATCAATATTTTTATCGAGAATATTTTGTTTTTCAACAAATATCTCCCCTGCATAGTGATTTCCCGAATAAAGATCGTGCATTCGGTTAAAGCAACGCAAGAGAGTAGTTTTACCGCAACCTGAGGGGCCAATTAATGCTGTAACACGATTCTCAGCTATTTTTAAATTGATGTTCTTAAGAGCTGGGACAGAACCATAAAAGAAGCTAAAGTCTTTAACCTGAGCCTTTAGTCTTACTTTTCTAGTAGCTGCTGTTGTGGTGCTAGTTTCCATTTATTTCAATTAGTTAATTAATTAATTACTCAAATGAGATTTACGCTTAATCTATCTCTAGACTTATACCGAAGTATAAAAATGGTGTAGACATTTTTTGCTTTAAAACCCATACAGGGCTTTGCTTCTAATCTATAAAATGTGTAAGCTTCTGAGAATTGGTACTACCATTTAATGCGCTTGCGGAAGTAATAGCGAAGGTAAATCGCTAATCCATTCATCGCTAGAGTCATCAGAATCAAGATTACTCCAGCCCCCGCTGCATTTATTTGAAACTCTGGTTCTGGCCGAGATACCCAGTTAAACATCTGAATCGGCATCACCGTAAATGGAGCTTCTAACCACGCAAAAGCTTTAGTCGGGAAGTCAACAAAGGGAGAATCTGGCAAAAATGCGATGAATGTCAAAGCGCCAATCGTCACCAATGGCGCGGTCTCCCCGATCGCTCTAGATAGTCCCACAATAATTCCTGTCAATATGCCGCCAGCGGAAGATGGCAACAGATGATCCCAGATCATTTGCCATTTGCTCGCACCCATTGCATAGGCTGCTTCGCGGAGCGAGTTAGGAACTGACTTGAGGGCTTCTCGTGTCGTCACAATCACTACAGGCAAAATCAGCAAGGATAGCGTTAAACCTGCAGTTAGAATGCTTTCACCCAACTTAAGCTGCTGCACAAACACGCCCAGCGCTAACAAACCATAAATGATTGAAGGTATGCCAGCCAGATTAGCAATGTTGATTTCGATAATGTTGGCAAACCAATTTTTGCGAGCATATTCTTCCAAATATATACCTGAGGCAATACCAATAGGAACTGTCATCACGATAGTCACTAGCATAGTTAGGCAGCTACCAACCCAAGCAGTTAAGACACCTGCTATTTCTGGAGCAGGATCGGCAAAAGATGTAAGAAATTCCCAGTTAATGCGGGGGATTCCAGTGATTGACAGCTGAAGTATCAGCGCAATCAGAGTCAAAATACTGACCAAAAGGGAAAGAATGGCTACGATAATAAATATGTAATCCCATAGTTTGCGGCGACTGATGTTTGCCTTTAGTTTTTGGATATCCTGTGATTGCATAGCTCTAATAAACCTCTCGAAATCGCTTAGTCAAAAAGAACCCAATAACATTCAGCAGTAGCGTAATCAAAACTAGGGTTAGTCCTGCTGCAAAAATTGTCTGATACTCGACAGTGCCTCTAGCAATGTCGCCCTGTGAAACTTGGACGATGTAAGTGGAGATAGTGGCGGCTCCTTCGAGTGGGTTCCATGTGAAAATTGGCTGCAATCCTGCGGCGATCGCCACAATCATCGTCTGCCCGATCGCTCTTGAAATCCCTAAGATGTATGCCGCCATAATTCCTGAGATTGCTGAAGGCAAGACCACGTTGAGCGCCGTTTGCAATTTTGTCGCTCCCATCGCATAGGAACCTTCGCGCATTTGCAGAGGGACAGCTCTCATGGCATCTTCACTAATCGAGCTAATAAATGGCACGATCGCAATTCCCATTACCAGCCCTGCACTGAGCATATTAAATCCAGGAAGGATAAAATAATCAAACTCTTCTAGTCCGGGGCTAAAAAACTTGTGAACAGCTAATATTGATTCTTTAAGCAAAGGTGTAACAAAAAGCAGCGCAAAGTAACCATATACGACTGTGGGAATACCTGCCAAAATCTCTAAAATTGGTTTGACTATTTCCCGCACTCGATCTGACGCAAATTCACTTAAATAGATAGCAATGATTGTGCCAAGGGGAATTGCTAAAATTAGGGCAACACCAGTAGTAACTAACGTGCCTGAGATGAGTGGCAAAATGCCATATTTAGGTTCATTGAATAATGGAGTCCATTCAGTAGCTGTCAAAAATTCAACTATTGAAACTTTTTGAAAGAACTTCCAAGCTTCTCCTATCAAAATTTCCATGATCCCAAATGTTGTTAAGACTGAGGAGGAAGCTGCTAAAAAAAGTAATACTTCAATTACTTTTTCAATAATTAAGCGCTTTTGAGTGCGACTAGGTTTAAAAGTTGTCAGGCTGGCGATTCTCGCTTCTTTAGTCATGAGATTGTGCGTATTTCTAGACATGTGGCATCATCGCCAACATGCAGGTCAGGTAAATGCTTAAAATCCCAAAAATGTAATTTTTAACATTTTTGGGATTAAAGGGAATTAAATTTTGAAGATGCTACTAAGGACAACTACAATTTCAGAAATGAATCTTAGCGTGTTTCGCGAGAAATCAATTCGTTAATAGTCAGACCAATTTGTGCTGCGCCTCCAAAAATAGTGCCAAGTTTGCCCTTGTTGTAATTGGCAAGAATCCTACCGTAGTCAGGCTGAGGGAATGGTGTGTACTTAGCCTGCTTGACAATCCTATTACCATTGTTAAAGATGTAGGTTACAAACCGCTTAACCTCAGGACGAGCAGCAGACTTAGCGCTGACGTAAATAAACATCGGGCGAGAAAGTGGCTGATAGGACGCATTTTGGACAGTGGCATCGGAAGCCATCACCGCATTGCTACCGCCTCTGGGAATAATACCAACTGCGCGAATACGGCTCTTGTTTGACTCCAGATAGGACTTGCCAAAGTAGCCGAGAGCGCCGCGATCGCCTGCAACGCCTCTCACCAATACGTTATCATCTTCGCTAGGGGTATAGTCAGTGCGGCTAGCCTTCGACTTGCCATTAATTGCTTCGGTGAAATAATCAAATGTACCCGAATCAGGACCGGGACCAAATAACTTTAAGGGAACGTTGGGAAAACCTTTACGAACTTGGCTCCAGTTTCTAATTTGGGAACCTGGTTCCCAAATCCTCTTGAGTTCATCAACGGACAAATTCTTAGCCCATGTATTTTGGGGATTGACCACCACAACTAGACCATCGTAAGCAATAGGAAGTTCATAGAAACTAATTCCTTTTGCTCTGCAAGCATCAATTTCTTTTTTTGTGATTGGTCGAGAAGCATTAGAAATATCGGTGTCACCGTTACAGAATTTCTTGAAACCACCACCAGTACCAGAAACACCAACAGTTACTCGGGAACCACCTGATTTTTGAAAGTCGCTAGCTGCTCTTTCCATAATTGGGAATACAGTACTAGAGCCATCTGCTCTGATCACACTCTGGGCATTTGCCTGAGATCCTAATGATGCGACTAAAACAGAACTAATGGCAACAGCAGAAGTTGCCTTAAAGAATAAACCTTTAAACATTACAGATGAATCCATAGATTTATCTATAGCAATGTAAAGCAATGTAATTAATTTTTATACTACTTAAATCTACACAAGTATCAATGGTACTTCATTAAGAGCAAGGAAAGCTTTGGTTAACTAATATTTGTCTGGAGATTAAGGTTGGATTAAATGTTTTTCCAGGAATCTAAAGATGAAAGCTATTATTCAGTAAAGAATTGTTAAAAAACTTCATGTTTTTAAGGTTTTAAAACTATTAGGATTTACCCAAAAGGACGAAATGTAGGGGCAATTCATGAATTGCCCCTACGATAAAATGTGGGTTTTAAGACATTTTTGCGTAAGTCCTAACTATGTGTTTTTGTGGATATAGCTCTCTTCTATCAATCACAATATAAAAGAGTGATTCCACGCATTCGACAGTAACAATACAAATCGTTTATTTCAGAAAGAATCAATTACTTAGTCTATCCATTCATTTTCTAATTTTTCATCCCTGAACAAAATTTGATCGAAGCCTTCATCGAGTCTTGGTGGATGATAGGACAAGGTACGATACATCTCTACTACAACATCCTCAGGAACTATGCGATCGCGCATGTCATTTCGTGATAAGCAAATCCAGAGCGGCACATCTAGCCAAATCCCTGTGATTGGCTTAAATCCGTGATCTTTAGCAAGGTCAATAATATTTTTACGATATTCGCGTTTATAGTTTGTGGCATCATATATTACAGATTGTCGTGATTTCGCTGCATTTGCAAATGCTTCTTGCACCTGCGCCCAAATTTCTGTCCAGTCTCCCTGTATTTCTGCTGATCCATAGAGTGATGCTCGAATCAGATCGGGGCTGATTAGCTGGGTTTGCCCATAGGTGAGGCTGCTACTATTCTGATGAGAAGTCTGATTAGAAGCACGCAACATCTTCTCAGCGAGGCTAGATTTGCCACTCGCAGGTATGCCAATCAGGATAATTACACTTGCCATGCGATCTCGACGAAACGTTCAATAGTTACTAAATCAAGTCTTTACTAACTATAGCAACCTTAAAAACAACTCCTAGATAAACCTTAATTAACCTGAAATATGTCCACACTTTACGATTTCAAGATCACCAATATTGACGGTCAAACAGTCGATCTCGCTCAGTACAAAGGCAAAGTCGCCTTAGTTGTTAACGTTGCCTCCAAATGTGGCTACACCAAGCAATACAAAGGACTAGAATCTCTTTATCGTGAATACAAAGACAAAGGATTCGAGATTCTTGGCTTTCCTAGCAACGATTTTGGCGCACAGGAACCTGGTACTGAGGCAGAAATCAAGAGTTTCTGCTCGCTCACCTATGATGTCACCTTTGATATGTTTAGCAAGGTGAAGGTACGCGGCAGCAGTATTGCCGATACTTATCAGTACTTGACTGAGACCACAGGTAGCCAAGTGCAGTGGAACTTCAATAAGTTTCTAGTCGATAAAGAAGGTAAAGTCGTGAAATACTACCCTTCCAGCGTTGCGCCTGAAGATGCAGGACTGCGTAAAGATATCGAAGCACTCTTGGGCTAAATTTTAAATAAAGGGTGGTGCTCCGCACCACCCTTTATTTTTGTGAAGTGTTTAAGCTCACACATCAATGACATATACTTCGATAATCTAGTAGTTACAGCGCTTTGAGCCTAACTAAAACCTAATATATTTTTTAAAAGTGTTGCAAAGGAACACGTCTAATAAAATATCCTGTGGTTCTTGTGATAGCAAATCGCTGCAAGTGATTTTACGCCAGCCGACATCTTTGCTCTTATGACCACACACAAAAAAGATTTATCCCAAAAAGATTTAGAAGCTCCCACGATCGAAACTACTACTATTGAGTCGGCAGAAAACTCAGAATCTATGCCAGAAGCAATTGCCCCCCAAGATGAAAAGTCTGTTGATCGTGCCATGTATTTTTTTAATCGTGAACTAAGCTGGATTGCTTTTAATAAGAGAGTTTTAAGCGAAGGGATTGACTCACGCACATCATTGCTAGAGCGAGCTAAATTCTTTGCAATTTTTAGCACTAACCTTGATGAGTTTTTTATGGTTAGAGTGGCTAGGGTAAAGAAAAAGTTTGCTGAGCGGATGGATATTATCTCCGATGATGGGCTTAACCCAGAAAAGCAGTTGCAAGCAATTCGCGAGGCTCTTGTGCCATTGGTTGCGATGCAACATGAATTTTTTGAGAATACATTGCGTCCAGAATTACATAATCATGGAGTGAAGCTCCTTGACTACAAGAATATCGATAAGAAACATCAGCGATATCTCAAAGCCTATTTCCAAGACAAGTTATTTCCTGTTCTCACCCCACTAGCCGTCGATCCTGCGCATCCATTTCCCTACATTTCTAATCTCAGTCTCAATTTGGTGGTGATCGTGCGCGATCGCGACACTAAGGAAAAGAACTTTGCACGAGTAAAAGTGCCAAATGTATTACCACGCTTTGTAAAAATTCCTGAAACCGACGATCATACTTTTGTACCTTTGGAACAGGTCATCGCCCATAACCTTGATGCGTTATTCCCTGGCATGGAGATTATCAGTTATTATCCATTTCGGATTACCCGTGATGCAGAACTAGACATCGAAGAAGAAGAAGCAGATGACTTGATTTCGGCTCTGCAAGAAGAACTACGCAAACAAAAGTTCGGCTCAGTTGTGCGGATGGAAATCGCTAGCGATATCCCGCCAGAAATCCGTAAGGAGTTGATTGAGCAATTAGGTATTACTGAGACTGATGTGTATGATATTCCTGGGCTAATTGGTTTGGGAGGTCTCATGGCGATTGCTTTTTTGCCAATGCCTGAGCATCAGGATAAGCCATGGAAATCGGTAACTCATCCACGATTGAAACAAGGGGATGAAGATGGCAAGAATATTTTTGATGTCATTAGCGAAGGTGATTTTTTAGTTCATCATCCCTATCAATCTTTCACCACAACAGTACAGCGATTTATCGAAGAGGCGGCAAATGATGACAATGTACTTGCGATCAAACAAACCCTATATCGCACATCTGGAGATTCACCAATTGTCCATGCGCTGATTCGGGCGGCGGAGAATGGCAAGCAGGTAGCAGTTTTAGTGGAGCTAAAAGCACGATTTGATGAGGCGAATAACATTCTCTGGGCGAAGAAGCTAGAAAATGCGGGAGTGCATGTGGTTTATGGACTAAAGAATCTCAAAACCCATACTAAAACTGCTCTGGTGGTGAGACAGGAAGGCGATCGCTTAGTTCGCTATGTTCATATTGGTACTGGCAACTACAACCCAAAAACGGCGAGATTTTATAGCGATCTTGGTATTTTTAGCTGCAATGATAACTTGGGTGCAGATTTGACTGATTTGTTTAATTATCTGACTGGTTATTCCCGTCAGCGTGACTATCGCAAGCTCCTAGTAGCACCTGTGAATATGCGCGAGAAATTCTTAAAACTGATTCATCGCGAAATTGAACATCAAAAGCAGGGCTATCCTTCCTACATCATTGCTAAGATGAACTCATTGGTTGATCCTGAGATAATCTCGGCTCTGTATGAGGCTTCGCAAGTTGGAGTAAATATTGATTTGATTATTCGAGGTATTTGCTGTGTTCGCCCTAAGGTGAAGGGACTGAGCGATCGCATCAGGGTAATCAGTGTGATCGGTCGCTTCTTGGAACATTCACGCATCTTTTACTTTAGTAATGGCGGCGAAGAGCAGGTATATATCGGTAGTGCTGACTGGATGCCGCGTAATCTTGATGCGCGGGTTGAGGTGATTACCCCTGTTGAGGAAGGATCTCTAATCAAAGAACTTAAGCAGATTCTAGAAATTATCTTAGCCGATAATCGTCAAGCTTGGGATCTTAAAGCAGATGGAACTTATATTCAGAGATTCCCCAAGGATGGAGAGCCAGAAATGAGTTCCCAAAAGCACTTCATGTCTCAAGGGCGACCCGAATTCGCATAATAAAAAAGCTCCCTTTGGGAGCTTTTTTATTATGCGAATTCCTTTGGTTTTACACCTAATTTTTGGAACATCTCCGCATCATCTTGCCAATCTGGATTCGCAGTCGTGAGGAGCTTCTGACTAGAGAAGATCGAATTTGCGCCTGCGAGGAAGCAGAGAGCTTGATCGGAAACACTGAGCCGATCGCGTCCTGCGGAAAGTCTCACAACTGCTTTGGGCATCAAAATCCTTGCGGCGGCAACCATCCGTACTAGCACCAAAGGATCGATCGCTTCAATGTCACCAAATGGAGTTCCCGCAACTGGAGATAATGCGTTAATTGGAACTGACTCAGGTTGTGGCGTGAGATTTGCTAATGTGTGCAAAAGATCGATGCGATCGCTGTCAGTTTCGCCCATTCCGACGATACCGCCACAACAAACTTGAATACCTGCTTCGGAAACATGCTGAATTGTTTCGAGGCGATCGCGATAGGTGCGAGTCGTGATAATTTCAGGATAGAAACTTTCGGAAGTATCAAGATTATGGTTATAGGCTGTTAAGCCCGCTTTGGCTAAGCGCTGAGCTTGATCTGGGCGCAACATTCCCATCGTTACACAGGCTTCCATTTCCATCCCTGCTACGGCTTCGACCATTTGCAAAACCCGTTCAAACTCTTCCCCATCAGGTGCATTGCGCCATGCTGCTCCCATACAAAATCTGGTCGCGCCATGCTTTTTCGCTTCTTTTGCTTGGCTAATCACCTCATCTAGTGGCAACAGGGGATAAGTCTCAACTCCTGTCGGATAGCGAGCACTTTGAGGACAATATTTACAATCTTCAGGACAACGCCCTGATTTTATATTCGATAGAGTGCACATCTGTACAGCATCAGTTTGATGATATTGCCGATGTACTGATTGCGCCTCAAAAACCAGAGACAACAAGGGTTTATTATAAATTTCGGTTACAGATTCAAGGGAAATCAAAAGAGTATTTATGCTTACGACATAATGATAGAGATCGTCATTGTACTGTGAAGGAATACCCCTTGAGAGAGCGATCGCAATACTTCTTTATGTAAGAGTGTGCCCCTCTGGGGCACACTCTCCTGTACTTTAAGCACTTAAAACTGGTTTACAAGCCTCTATTGTCTGTTCATAATAATTTTGCAATTGACGTGTGGCTGCATCCCAGCTCCACTTTTCAGCTTCTAGACGGGCTTCGATGCACATATATTCATTACGATTTTGCAAAAGATTTTGAGTTGCCAAAGTCAAGCCATTGCTGTCATTAGGCTCAAATAAATAGCCATTAATGCCATTGGTGACAATGTCAGGAATCCCACCTGAATTTGCGGCAACAACTGGACAACCAGCCGCCATAGCTTCAAGCAGAACTAAGCCCAGAGTCTCAGTGCGCGATGGGAATAAAAAGGCATCACTAGAGGCAAAAGCTGCGGCAAGATCATCACCACGTAAATAGCCCACAAAATTGGTTTTAGTATCTGCAAAAATCTTCTCCAGTTCTTGCCGATAGGGACCATTTCCCACTAGAGCAAGGCGGCTATTGGGGATTGCTTCTAGTACTGGCAAAATTTGCTGAATCTCTTTCTCGGCAGAGAGTCTACCAACGTACAGAAATAGAATCTCTTCAGGATGCCCTTGGGTAAGGCGCGATCGCATTTCGGCACTTTTAAATCTTGGATGAAACTGTACCGTATCGACACCACGCTGCCAAAGATCGAGCCGCTCCACACCATGTGATCGCAGTTCATCGATCATCACTGTCGAAGTACAAAGATTAAGTGCTGCTTGATTGTGAGTGTTTTTGACCAATTCCCACATTACGCCCTCAAGGAACCCCAATCCATAATGCTGCAAATATTGGGGTAAATGCGTATGATAGGAAGCCATAAGCGGATAGTTCATCGACTTGGCATAATATAGCCCCGCCATGCCCAAAATTGCGGGATTCACAATATGCACAATATCGGGGTTAAATCTCTCAAGCGCATTACCGATTGAAGGGCGTGGTAAGGCTACTTTTAGTTCTGGATATAGGGGGAAGTCAAAGGCTGATACACCATAAATCTCTGCCCCACAATATTCTTTAAGCCCACCATCGGGCGAAAACACCAATACTTGGTTACCGAGCTTGACCAGATATTCGACGGTATATTTGAGGCGAGTGACGATGCCATCAATTTTTGGCAAAAATGTCTCGGTAAATATGGCGATACGCATAGTGATAACTGTACGGAATCGTTGGCTATGGGCTGACAGCATCATACTATGGTAGGTAATCTCCTATACAAATAAAAAGTCAAATCCTCACAGATGGGTTAATTGTGTAAAGGAAAGTTTACTTAATGCTGACTTGCGCGATCGCGATCATCATCAACAGGCGATCGCGATTGTTTCCTACCTCTGACCGCAGGCACAATGAAATAAGTACAGGTTTCGTTGCATCCACAAATAATATTCACCCATGAAGGTGTTTAACCGAGACGAAATTATTGCTGTTCTACTCTAATATTTTTCAGCATGGATTGTAAGATTTGCTATGTGTTGGAACAATCAGCGATCTTGTAAACCATAATGTTTTTGGGTTAGCAGAAATTTATGTGATTTATTTGATTGAGGTGATAGCATGAAAATCATTAAATGATTTAGACAAGCCCAGCAATCATCATGCTTTACAAAATTCCACTATTATTAATTCCTCAGCCAAAAGTTGGGTTTACGGTAACTTCTCCTCTCTTGCCCGAATTAATAACTGAAGGGGAATCTATTGATGAGGTTTTAGTCAATGTTAGAGATGCCTTTGAAGCGATTCGTGAACTCTATGAAGATTTGGGCAAAAAAGATTCCTTTATGATCTTTAATTAAAATATAGTTTTCCTACTGCCAAGTTAGCTCAACTTCTAGCCATAATAAAAATTAGGAACAATAGCTTTGACTGATAAGAAAGAAGAAAATACAGTTCAAGAAGAAATTGCTTACCAAAGCATGGCTGAGTTTCTCGAAAGCACTCCGCCAAATCAGTCTGTCCACATATCAGATTTAGTGGATTCTGACTATAGGGTTATGTACTCTTCCAATGCAACAATAATGAACAAACCAGAAATCCAATTACATTGCTCTCACGAATCCTGTAATGGTAATAGGTTCTTTAGATGTATCTCTACTGAAAGAATATATCTGGATACTGAAAAATACAGTCATTTTTACTTAACTTATAGATGTTCTAATTGTCAAAAGAACAAAAAAATATTTT
Organism: Pseudanabaena sp. M085S1SP2A07QC; assembly: GCA_020404895.1. GTDB lineage: Bacteria > Cyanobacteriota > Cyanobacteriia > Pseudanabaenales > Pseudanabaenaceae > Pseudanabaena. The sequence goes on from JADBWK010000010.1 coordinate 22,131, forward strand.
CTCTAGCGGCTAAGGTTGATGCTGACGGAAGCTCTTGTGGTGAATGCTATAAATATGGTGAATTACCTATTTACGGACCACCAGTTCCCTCTAGACTTATTAAACTTATTGGACAAGATCGAGAAGAATTTTTAAAAGGGAGGAGGTGTGAGAATCAAGGATTAGGAATAGGTGCTTTTGTTTACTATCGCAGAGTTGTTGAGAATCAAAAAAATAGAATAATTGGGGAGATTGTAAAAGTCTCAGAAAGAATTGGTGCGCCAGAAGACAAAATCAAACCATTGAGAGATGCCATTAAAGAAACGCAATTTAGCAAGGCTCTAGAAATGGCGAAAGATGCTATGCCTGAGAGTCTACTAATTAATGGGCATAGCCCGATTTTACTTTTACACAGTGCCTTGAGTGAAGGTGTACATGCGCTGACTGATGAACAATGCTTGGAATTAGCAAGTAGCATTCGTGTAGTACTAGGTGAACTCTCGGAAAGATTATCACAAGCCCTAAAAGACGAGCTTGAATTAACAAGGGCGTTGTCTACATTAATGCACCATAAAAAGGCTAACAAGTAGCTTAATTGTTATCTTACTTATAATTCCTATCCTTAATCAATTTCCAAGAGTTTTAAAACCGAGGTAAAAAGTATGGAGAGCATAAGTTGGGAACAAATCAAATCTAAGTACAAGCTAGGTGAGTTTTTACAAGAGAAAGTTGAGTTTCATGCGCCATTTGGAATTTTTGTAAAAATTGATGAATCTTCAGTTAAAGGCTTAATTTAAATTCCAGATTTTTTAGATGAGGGTGCAATGAGTACAGAAATGTATCCTGAAATTGGTACAAGAATAGGAGCAATAGTTGTTGGATATAACGAAAACAATTGTCGCGAGATATATTTCAACGCTAAACCTAGTGTTCTACACAAATCACTCTTACCCTTGAGGATTCCTGCTTTGACGAAGTAAGTCTATATTGCTGGATTTGTTGATGATAGGTGTGAAGCGATCGCATTACATCGACCTGATATTTTGTGGGACTGAATGCGCATGACGAGATCGCAAATCATCAATGATTATTCGGATTGCATTAGACAAAAAATTATTTAGAAGTAATTTGACAAGAAAAAAAGTTGACTTTAGAGATAAGTGTTGTAAAGTGACTTTCGATCCACTAGCATGGATAGATATTATTTGATCGTGACAAGCCAGAAATGATTTCACCTTTGGTGAAGTTACCTATAAGAGAACTATTTAGAGGTTATTGAAGGAGTTCCATCTAATGTCAATACATATAAGTTGTCAGTGTGGAGAATCTTACGACTTAAAAGATGAATATGCAGGAAGAATACTTAAATGTTCCAAATGTGGCGCAAGTCTTCAGGTTGTCAGTGAGCAAGGAATTCGTGAAAACAAGCATTCATCTGATTCAGCTTTTAACCGAGACAAGTTTCTTCTTCGTCAAAAGCTATTAACTATTTCTGAAAAGTATGATGTTTGTGACGAGCAAGCAAATCCTATTCTCTATGTCGAGCGCCCTGCCCATCTACTGAGAAACTTGGGAGCAGCCCTAGCAGGGATAATTGCTGGAATTGCTTTTGTCATCTTTATAGCCATGATTTTTCGTGCCGTCCCTGAACAGCTAAAGGGATTTCTCATAGTTTTTGCTATATTTGGTTGGCTAGCAGTGACATTTGTCGTTAGCATCTTGCTTTATAAAAAGCGAAATGTCACTATCTATCGCGATAAAAGTAAGCAAGATCCAATTTTGAAAATTTTACAAGATAAGAAAGTGGAAATCTTGACAGCAACTTTTACATTGAGAGATACCAATGGTGACTTAGCAAGGTTTCGCAAGAATTATTTATATGATATCTTTCGCAAACGCTGGAACTGTTATGATCCGAATGGTTCTCTAATCTGCGTTGCTAAGGAAGACTCACTTATTTTGTCACTGCTTCGACGGTTTTTAGGTACATTTTTCGGTCTACTCCGAACTAACTTCATCATCGTGCAAGGCGATAGCGATCGGGTTATTGGTGAATTCAATCGTAATTTTACGATCTTAGATCGTTATGTGCTAGATATGAGTGCTGACCAGCAACACATCCTAGATCGAAGAATTGCGATCGCGATAGGCATTATTCTTGATACTGGCGAACGGCGATAAAAAGTTGCAAATTAAACCCCATGACAACGGAACCAAATCCATCTCCAGATCCCAACTTTAATGAGGAGTTTTCTTCTGAAGAAGAACCTCTTTTAATTACCGATGAAATGTTAACCGCTCATCCCGAAAGAGACAGAGCTGACTTTGAAAGTGGAATGTCTAGCTTTCCACCATTAACTCTAATATTAATCGCCTTAAATATTGCAGTATTTGTGTGGCAAATTAATACTGGTTCACTATTGAGTAAGGATGCAATCATTGCATCTGGAGCATTAGAAAGATCGCATTTATTCCGAGGTGAATTGTGGCGGCTATTCAGTCCAATGTTCCTACATGGAAGTTTAGACCATTTGATTGGTAACTGTTTTGCTCTGTATGTAATGGGAATCGCCTGCGAACATGCGCTTAGATTCAAACAGTTTGGAATTGTCTACTTTTTTAGTGGCTTTTGTGGTTCTTTACTTAGTGTTATGGTGCAGCCAGGTCCATCTGTGGGTGCATCTGGAGCAATCTTTGGACTAATGGCTTTCATCGTTGTATTCCTATATAAGTATCAAAAATCTTTTTTTATTAGAGATCGTCGAATTGTTTTTGTTATAGCAGCTTGGGGACTTTTTACAATTGTGTTTGGCTTTCTTACCCCATATGTTGATAATTTTGCTCATATTGGTGGAGCAATTGGTGGGGCAATTGCTATTCTATTCCAAAAACCTTTTCTGTTAACTAAAGTACATCGCTCTTAAAAAATTTGGTCTATTTATACAAAAACACAAAATGGCGTAGCCATTTTGTGTTTTTAAAACCATTATAGGGTTTGGTTTTTAATTCGATGATCGCGATCGCGCTTTTCTTTGAAAGTATAAAAAAGCAAAAAAACTCAACCTAAAAACAACTTATAGACTGGATTTTGGCTCTCATCCCAATAGCGATAGCCGAGAGTATCGAGAAATGCTTGCCACTCTTCCATCTCTGACGGAGGTACTTGCACACCGACAACAATCCTTCCATAATCCGCGCCATTATTACGATAATGGAACAAACTAATATTCCAATTGGGACTCATCGAACTAACAAACTTCATCAACGCACCTGGACGTTCAGGAAACTCAAAACGATAGAGAAGCTCATTATGAGCAAGAGGCGATCGCCCTCCGACCATATGTCGTAGATGTAACTTCGTGAGTTCATCATCGGTAATCTCGATCGCAGTGAACCCATTCTCCGCAAAAGTGGTTGCGAGATTTGCCGCATCAGCTCGATTGATAATCTGCACTCCGATAAAAATATGCGCAATTTCTTGATCGGCAATCCGATAACTAAACTCAGTTAGGTTTCGCCGCCCCATTAGTTCGCAAAACTTCCGCAAACTGCCAGCATGTTCAGGAATCGTCACTGCAAAAATCGCCTCGCGATGTTCGCCTAGTTCCGCACGCTCAGCAACAAATCGCAAGCGATCAAAGTTCATATTCGCTCCACAGGCGATCGCAACTAGCGTCTGTCCTTCGATTCCTTCACGTTCGACATATGCCTTGGCTCCTGCGATCGCCAAAGCGCCAGCGGGTTCTAAAATCGA
>JADBWK010000100.1 GCA_020404895.1 Pseudanabaena sp. M085S1SP2A07QC
ACTGTTGCTAGATGACCTTTGTAGGTGTAATCGAGGATAAAAGTCTTGCGGGTACAGTTTTCGTTACGACAAATGTATCTTTTTTTGCCTGTAGCACTTTGTCCATGTCTATGAATATTTACTCCTCCACAGGTTGGACATTCAACTGCTTCTAATACCATGCTTTTTTCTTGGTCTATTGTAAATTTCAGTCTTTTATCTTACAACAAATCTGAAACACTACCCATTTGTCGTAATTGGCAATGGACTATAAGCCGCCATTGATATGCTTGACCATCAAATGTCGTTTTTCGCGGCGGAAACCTAGTTTGGTATAGAGGGCTTCGGCTGGCTCATTCCAGAAATCTACAACTAGAGACAGTGATCGCATCTTGTGAATTTGGAGATATTCCTCGATTAGCTTAAATACTTTTTTGCCAATACCTCGACCGCGATAATCTTCACGGATATATAACTCATCAACAAGCCCACAGCGTCCATGATATTCCATACTAAAAAAGAAGGTCAGCGCGACATATCCAATCGGTTGATCGCAATCGTAAATTAGCCATATCAGCCCAAATTGCTCATCACTAAGCAAAGCAATAAATGCTTTGACCACGCCTTCATCAAAAGCGATGCCATCAAATTGATAGAATTCCTGCACAAGTTCCATCAGTGGATCGATATCAATAAATTGTGCAAGGCGAAAATCAAGATCAAGTTCACTCATGGATTAGACATTTACCTTGTAGTTCAAGTTCAACTCATCCCCAGCCATTCCTCGGATGCCCCAGTTATAGCTTGGTGTCTCGATTAAAATAATTTCAATATCTAATGGAGCAATATCCAGTTTTTCTTTTAGCCGACTAAATAATAAGCGATAGAGATTTTTCTTTGCTTCTACAGTCCGTCCCGCAAACAGCAAAATTTCGATGATGATATATTTTTCACTGCGATCGCTAGGATACTCAAAGTCTTCGGCTTGCAATGGAAAGAATCTCTGAAACTTCTTTTCTGGAGGATAGTTGAGCGCATCAACTACACAGGAATGAATGGTAGTTGATAGAACTTCTCGATTTTGCTGAATAAAATCATCGTTTCCGTGGATTTTGGTTTGAGGCATAACTTATTAAACTAATATTAATTACAAAAAAAGAGGGAGCGCATTGCGCTCCCTCTTTTTTCAAGAAAGCTTATGTTCCTTCTGTCCAAGAATTGAGGTAATGAACTTGCTCAGGAGTAAGTGTATCGATGGTGATGCCCATTGCTTGCAACTTCAAGCGAGCGATTTCTTGATCGATATCTTTGGGAATTGGCACAACACCCGCAGGTAAATTGCCCTTGTTCTTAACTAGAAATTCGCAAGCAAGAGCTTGGTTCGCGAAGCTCATGTCCATAACACTAGCAGGATGCCCTTCAGCAGCAGCAAGGTTAACTAGGCGACCTTCACCGATAACGATAATCGATTTGCCAGTCTTGAGTTGATACTCCTGGGTAAAGTTACGAACAAAGCTAGCAGATTCGCTGAGATCATTGAGGGAAACAAGGTCAATTTCCAAATCGAAGTGACCAGAGTTCGCAACGATCGCACCATCTTTCATGGTTTCAAAATGTTCGCGACGGATGACGTGCTTATTGCCAGTAACGGTGATAAAGATATCGCCGATTTTAGCTGCTTCATCCATAGTCATAACTCTAAAGCCATCCATTGCAGCTTCGATCGCCGCAACTGGATTGATTTCCGTAACAACTACATTTGCGCCCATGCCTCGTGCACGTAGAGCTACACCCTTACCACACCAGCCATAGCCAGCTACAACGATTACTTTGCCAGCCAACAAGATATTGGTAGCGCGGATGATGCCATCCAGGGTAGATTGACCAGTACCATAGCGGTTATCAAAGAAATGCTTGGTTTCTGCATCGTTAACTGCGATCGCAGGGAAAGTCAGTTTCCCATCACGGAACATTGCATTGAGCCGAACTAGTCCTGTGGTGGTTTCTTCGGTAGTACCGATGATTTCAGGGATTTGATCGGCGTGATGCAATACCAAAGTGGTGGTTACGTCGCTACCGTCATCTACGATGATGTGGGGACGATGAGCAAGCGCCATTTCGACGTGGCGATGGTATGTAGCGTTATCTTCACCTTTGATGGCAAATACCGAAATCCCGTGATCATAAACCAAGGATGCGGCGACATCGTCTTGCGTGGAGAGTGGATTGCTAGCAATCAAAACTGCATCTGCTCCAGCGGCTTTGAGTGCGATCGCGAGGTTAGCAGTTTCAGTGGTGACATGACAGCAAGCGGCGATGCGGATACCTGCAAGTGGCTTCTCAGATGCAAAGCGATCGCGGATTTGACGCAATACGGGCATTTCGCGGCTAGCCCATTCAATGCGTTGTTTTCCTAGAGGTGCAAGAGTAATATCCTTAATCTCGTGCTTAACGGTCACGGTTTCGGGTGCAATGGTAATGGTCATGTATAGGGTTAAATTTTTACAAAATTTAACCTCATTATATGTCAAGCAAACTAATTATTTGTCTTTATATAGCAATGTAAGCTTTGCTTAGGACATAAAACCCAAAAGATGGCAGAGCGAAGCTCTGCCATCTTTTGGGTTTTGAATTGTCCTATCTATCTCTTACGTTGCTATAGGTTTTGTCACTTGCATTAGGACAAATCAAAACCCAAAAAGTATGAGGCGGCGCGGAGCGCCGCCTCATACTTTTTGGGTTTTATGCCTAACAAAAATGGCAACAGCTATAAATAGAGAACAAGGCGCTTAATCGCCTTGTCTGTCAAGATTTGAGATTAGCCTTTTAAAGCAAAAATTCTGTTGATGACATCTTCGACAACACGATCGGGGGTTGATGCACCTGACGTTATGCCGACCTTGATTTTGCCTGTGGGTAGCCAATTTGTAGCTTGCTTGATCGCCTTACCCAGAGGCTTATGCTCGATCGCCTCAGCCGAGAGAATGCGATGCACATCATCAATGTGATAGGAAGGAAGATTGCGCTCGATCGCAATTTCTTGCAAATGGGTTGTATTTGATGAATTGTATCCACCAATGACAACCATCAAATCGAGATCCTCTTCCACAATCTCAAACATCGCATCTTGACGTTCTTGAGTCGCATCGCAAATTGTATTAAAAGCAAGAAAATGCTCGTTGAGATTTTCCACTCCATACTTTTGCATCATTGTCTTTTCAAACAATTTACCAATCGCTTCGGTTTCGCCCTTGAGCATCGTGGTTTGATTCGCGACACCAATTCTTACTAAATCAAGGTCTGGATCGAAGCCTTCTGACATAGCTTTACTAAATTTTGCGAGAAACTCTAGGCGATCGCCACCATTGAGCATGTAATTAGCCACATACTCAGACTCTCTCATGTTCAATACGACTAGATAGCGCTTGGCATAGGAACTGGTCGCGATCGTCTCTTCATGGTTGTATTTGCCATGAACAATGGAAGTAAAGTCTGCTTTTTTATGCTTCTCAACCCGATTCCATACTTTGGATACCCAAGGACAGGTTGTATCAACAATCTTGCTGCCAAGGCGATCAAACAACTGAGTTTCCTGAACACTCGCTCCAAAGGCTGGCAAAATTACAACATCACCCTGACCAATACCTGAAAAATCTTTGGTTCCATCTTCTGCAACTGGTACAAATTGAACTTCCATTTCTTTGAGCTTAGCATTAACAGAAGGATTGTGAATGATTTCATTAGTAATCCAAATTTTCTCAGTGGGAAACTGCGTGCGCGTTTCGTAAGCCATCGCTACTGCTCTTTCTACACCCCAACAAAAGCCAAAGGATTTTGCCAAATAAATCGTAACATCGCCTTGCGTATAAATGTAATCATGCTCGCGAATAGTTTGGATCAAGTCACTATGATATTGCGATCGCATAGTTGATTCGGCTTCTTCACCATGTCCAAAGCTTTGCCGAAAATAATTAGGGGACTTGTGCAAAGCCCTCCGCATAGCTTGAGTATCGAGGGTGTTGTCCATGCGCGTAGAAAACCTAGGTAATTGTGCTGAAAGTATTATATAGCAAGCGCTACCCAGTTTTGATTAGCTCTTGCACCCAAAACACTGCCGTGGCGCTGAGAATTGAGATCGCCCATTCAGATGCGTTTAAAGGAACTGTTGCCATTAGATCACCAAACCACGGGACTTGTACAAAAGCAATTTGACAGATAGTGATAAAGAATATACTGAACATCAGAGGCAAATTGTTTAATACGCTGTGGCGCGCGATCGCACAGGCGTGAAAAATTTGACTGAACCCAAGGGTAACAAATGCCATTGATCGCGCTTGGGAAAACATCGAAGCTTGACCTTGGTACTTTAGCCAGAAAACCAAGGAAATAGCTGAGATTATCGCAGTAACAGCTAGCAAAATGCGAAGGTAATTACTAGAACGCAACATCGTTTGAAAACGGTGTGCTGGTTGAGTTAAAAGACTCTCATGAGTAGGTTCTAGAACTAGAGGGAAAGCAACAATTGGTGTAGCGATCGCCCCAACCCAAATTATCTGTAATGGTGGCATTGAGAATCCTGCGGCTGTATCCATCAGGGTTAGGACTGCTAAGGTGAAAGCACTAGTAGCGGTGAGCAGAGCTGTGCGTTGTAACCGATCAAACGTGGCTCTTCCTTCGAGAATAGCGATCGGTAAATAATGGAAGTCTTCTTTTGGTAAGATTATTCCTGAACTGTCTTGCAATTCTTTGCGACAGGTGCGATCGCAGATTCCCACATCTGCGGCTCTCAACAAGAAAATATCTTCAATATCATTCCCTATTACCGCAACTGCATTTAAAGATTTTCGGTCAGATTTTTGACAGCCATCTTGCCAGTGCCGAATCTTCTCTTGAGGAGCATCAAAGTAACTATGGGTTTCAATGCCAATTACTTCACTAAAGGCTAGTGCATCATCTTCTGAGGCTCTGATGAGTCCCTGCCATTCAATACCAGCCTGACTCAAATTATCAAAGCTCAATACCACATCCGACTCGACAATTGTTACAATCGTTGTCACTCTAGCGATCGCATCTAAGACGGAAGGAAATCTTGCCCATATTCGCTGTTTAGCAAGATCGCGCATTCCAAACAACTGAACCTGAGTAGCAATCCGCAACAAATTTTGAGGATAGGTGCTAACGATCAGAGCTGCCGCTGTCATCGCATTGATCGCTATTCCGCGCTGCCATACAAAGCCGATCGCTGTAGTCGTCACTAGCAGCAACAGTCCGATCCAGACCTGACGCAGTTGACGCAATTCAGAATGGATAACTGAAAATGGCTTTTCCTTAACTAGAGCCGCCTGTTCTTGGGTGAAACGACTGGTGGCAACCACAAGCCCCTTCGCGCTTCCTGCGGAAATTTCTGTTCCCGCATAGATCATGTTGCTGCATTTAAGTGGTGGCGTTTTCTCCTCAAAGGTAAGATCGGCTCGCTTAGCACAAATTGCTTCACCGCCCAAATTGGTTTGATTTACTAGTAAGTCGTCTGATGTCTCCAATACGCGCAGATCGACATTAGGGCGATCACCTTCTCGCAGTAACAGCACATCTCCCAATACTAAATCTCGCGATGGAATTTCCATCTCTTCACGATCGCGTAATACTATTACCGAATTAGAAGGTTCATTTTGGCGGCGCTGAGGACGATCTCGACTGACTTTCGCCTTGGTTTTAATTGACCATATTGAAATTCCAATTCCGATCGCACCATGTAGTAAGCCTACAGAAATTAGCGCCCATCCTTCTGCTCCATTCCATTGCAAGTAAATAGCTGATCCTAATAAAAGATAAGTTAAAGGATTAATTAAAGGTTGTATGAGAACTTTGCTGATTGGACGCGATCGCGGTAATTTATTGGCTCCCAAATGTCGTAATCTTTGTCGCGCATTCACATAGGATAGACCTTCTATCGAAGATTCTAAAGCCGCCAACACCTGATCTACATCCATGTAGTGCCAAGTTTTTTGGGTGTCCGATAGAAAGTCAAATTTTGTCATTGTTAAGATCCGTTCTCTAAAATGTAGGACTTACGCAAAACTGCCTTGAAACCATTATTTTACCGTAGGGGCAATTCATGAATTGCCCCTACATTACGTCTTTTTACGTAATTCCTAAAATGATTACTTTGCTTGTTCTAATAGCCTCAATTGATTCTGAACTTGAATCTTAATTTCTTGGGCTGGCAAATAGACCGTTGTTCCACTTTTAACTTTATCTAGCTCAGTGCGAATTGCTAAAAAACGCCCCATTGTTTGGTTACGATTTAGCTCTTTGCCATCTTTAGGTAAACTTGCCCATAGATCTGCCAAATTCCGATTTGCACGATCTAAAGCTTGCACCGCTTCCTGTTCATTTTGTAATCTTACTAGCACTTCCGACAAATTAGATCGATATTCTGCTAGCTGTCTTTGGGCTTCAGCATAACCCTGCACATCATTAGCAGGAATGCTTTCTAAACGTTTAATAGCTTCTTGCCACATTGTGGCAATTTCATTCCAACGAGCGCTCGGATGCGGCGGATTACGACCAGATTCAGCCGCTTTTTTAGCAAATCCTTCGGCTGCACTAATCAATGACAAGGATTTTTCATTACCTGCGGCAAGTCCACCCACTTCCTTTAAATCCCTAGTCGAAGTGCCGATCAATTGCTGCGCCCTGCGTCCTGCCATCGTTTGTGGTGGAATCTGTGCCAAGCGATCAATCGCTGCTTGCCAGTTTTGGATCGCGATTTTCTTATCTGTCGGTTTCGCGGCTTGCTGAAATACAGTCTTTGCCATCGTTATTTCTTGCTCAGCACCAGTCAACGCAATCTGAGCATTTTTCTCTTGAAATACTTTTGCCTCTAGCTGTCCCGCCTTAATTCGCGCCGCTTGCAATCCCGCAGGTGTAAATCGCCAATCATAGCCCCAACCATAATATCCACGCGAATAGTCCGCCCAATCAGCGATATACCACAAAGGAATTGCATCTAGAGCCGTTTTACCTTCTTTAAGTTTGATTTCACCTCGATCTAGATCGGCGGCACTAGTGGGAACTTCGATTAATTGTCTTGCTTGCTCAACGCTTGATTGTCCTTGTTTAAAATTCGTATCGATCGCCATGTTACTTGGTAATAGTAAAATCGGAGCCACCTTTGACACAGGCTGCCGAATTACAGGGTAGGGTAAATTCACAACATAAATAATTCCTACAGGAATCCCTAACAAAACGCCGATCCAAATTAGCCTTTGACCAAATTGCTTAAAGCCACCAGATTTTTGTGGAGTACGAATAGGCTTAGTTTGTAGAGTCTGGGGCGATCTCGTTAATTCTGCTTCTAGCTCTGTATAGCGTTGTATTGCCGAAGTTGTTTGTGGCGAAGGTGTTGGCGTTGCGGCACTAGAAGTTTGAATCGTTTGCACGTCAGGAACATTCCCCTTGCCATGTTGAGGATTTTTCCATTTTGCAAACATTGAGTTAAGAATGCCCATGACTATTCCCTAATACAGATGCAATTATTATAGGGAAAAGCAAGACAACGTGCGGTAAATTTGTTGGCGATCGCATACAACTAAAGAACCAATTTTTTGTGGCATGGCAAAGCCACGCCACAAAAAATTGGTTCTTTAGTAAATTGAATTTGATACAATCCTGTCATGCGTAATAGAGGATCTGAATTATGACTTTGGCAACAGCTAGCCACTCTGAACTGCTGACCATAGAAGACTATCTCAGTTACGACGATGGTACAGATGATCGCTATGAGCTTGTAAACGGAGAATTAGTCAAAGTGCCTACTGAATCTCCGCTAAATTGTCAGATTGCAAAACTGCTAATGTTTGAATTTGCCAAATATTTGCCAGTCGCACTAATTTGCCATAAGGATATTGAGATTGTAGTTAGTGGTAGAAGGGCAAAGGTCAGACTGCCAGATTTAGTTGTACTCAGTGAAGATGGTCTTGCCGCTCTGACTGGTCAGCGCAGTAATACAATTACCCAAGAGATGCCAGCGCCAATTTTGGTTGCTGAATTAGTTTCGCCTGGGCAAGAAAATCGAGATCGCGATTATCGCTACAAACGCACAGAGTATGCAGCTAGAGGTATTAATGAATATTGGATTGTCGATCCAGAAATGCGACAAATAACCATATGTCTATGGGTAGAGGGGCAGTATGAGGACAAGATTTTTACGGGTGATATGCCAATTGTATCGACGGTAGTTGATTGCTTTGCCCTGACGGTTGAGCAAGTTTTAGCATTTGGTCAATAAAAAAGCGACGCGGTGCGTCGCTTTTGAGTGACTTATTTAGCGGGTAAACAAGCGCAGATACTATTTGAGAATATTCTTCAAAGTATCAACGACTCGATCTTGTTGCTCATCGCTGAGTTCTGGGAACATTGGCAAAGATAAAACGCGATCGCAAATATACTCAGTGACAGGAAAATCACCCTTTTTATAGCCAAGGTTGCTATATACCGATTGCAAATGCAAGGGCAAAGGATAGTAAATCATCGTAATAATATTTTGCTCGCGCAATTGAGCTTGGACATAATCGCGTTTACCATCACCAATGCAAACTGTATACTGATTCCAGACACTACCAGAGCAATGGTGCGGTGATACAAGATGGGAAATATTTGCATCCTTCAGAAGATGCGTGTAGCGATCGCTAATTTCGCGGCGTTGAGCATTCCACTTATCGAGGTAAGGCAGTTTGACTTGCAATAGAGCTGCTTGCAACGCATCAAGACGCGAATTCATACCGATACATTCGTGATAATAGCGCTTGGGGCTGCCATGTTCCCGCAAGATCCGCAATTTATTGGCAACTTCAGCATTTTTAGTGGTCATCATCCCACCATCGCCACACCCGCCCAGATTTTTAGTTGGATAAAAGCTAAAACAGCCCACATCGCCAATATTTCCCACTTTCTGCCCATCAAAAGTTGCACCTGTAGCCTGAGCGCAGTCTTCGATCACGTAGAGATTGTGCTTTTGCGCGATCGCCATCAAACCAGTCATATCAGCTGAGCGTCCAAATAAATGTACTGGCATGATCGCCTTAGTCCGACTGGTGATAGCAGCTTCGATTAGTTCGATATTCATATTGAAGCTATGCGCTTCAATATCGACAAATACTGGTTTTGCTCCCGTCATGCTAATCGTTTCTGCACTAGCAAAAAATGTAAATGGTGAAGTAATGACTTCATCCCCCTCCCCAATATCTAAAGCTCGCATAGCTAGATACAGAGCGTCAGTACCTGAGTTGCAAGCAATACCAAAGTTAGAGTCAATAGCTGAGCCAATATAATTTGCAAACTCAGTCTCAAACTGACTTACAGTCTGTCCACCAATGTATTGTCCTGATGCTAGTACTTCTAATGCAGCTTTATTGAGGCGATCGCCAATTTGTTGATATTGCTGCGATGCATCAAAGGGAGGAATTTTATTCACGTTGAAACGATTCTAGATTGCCTCAACTATTTTAAACGCGATCGTCATTGCTTGTTAGCCAAAAAACAAGGTACATATCATGCACCTTGTTTTTTAGCAATTTCCGATCTAATAAACTTAAAAAATGCTGCAAAGCAGCATTTTTAAGTTCTTTTGGTTTGGTATTAAGCGCCAAGCGTTGTAATTATTTTTTTTCGTGACGCGCATAGTCGTCTTGGAAGCGAATAATGTCATCTTCGCCCAAATACTCACCGTTCTGGACTTCGATCAAAATCAATGGAATTACCCCAGGATTTTCTAGTCGGTGCGCTGTGCATTTAGGCACATAGGTGGATTGATTAGTACTAATCATTGTTTCTTTGTCGCCACAGATCACCTTGGCAGTTCCCGAAACCACAATCCAATGTTCACTGCGATGGTGGTGCATTTGCAGGCTAAGGCGATGTCCTGAGTTGACTTCAATGCGCTTGATTTTATAACCGCGACCTTCTTCGAGAGTGGTGAATGAACCCCAAGGACGCTCTACAGTCGGCCCATGAGTATTTAATGATTCTCCACTTAGATTTGCAATGCTAGCGAGTGCCGAAGGAGCTTCTTTTACTGGTGACATAACTGCAATTTAGAAAGCTGATTGCTTCTTAGAATAGCATCTTAAAATCTAAAACCTAAAAAGCGTGAGGCGCACGAATTGCCGCCTCACGCTTTTTGGTAAAATCACTGAGAGGGTTGCCCTCAATAACTTTAATTTGGTTTAACTTGCTATGGCAGAATTCTTAAGAGTTGGCAATCCTGCTCCAGACTTTGAAGCTGATGCTGTAGTTGATCAGGAATTTACAAAAATTAAGCTTTCTAGTTATCAAAAAAACAAATATGTTGTTCTGTTTTTTTATCCACTAGACTTTACTTTTGTTTGTCCTACTGAAGTGATTGCTTTCAGCGATCGCTATGCTGAATTTTCCGAATTAAATACTGAAGTCATTGGTATTTCCGTAGATAGTAAATATGCTCATCTAGCTTGGATTCAAACCTCTCTTGCTGACGGAGGGCTAGGTGGCGATATCAAATGTCCACTTGTTTCTGATCTGACTAAAGCGATCGCTACAGCTTTCAATGTTCTTGATCCCTTGCTAGGTATCGCCTTTCGCGGTTTGTTTATTATTGACAAAGAAGGTATTGTCCAACATGCCACCATTAATAATCTTGCCTTTGGGCGGAGCATTGACGAGACTATACGCACTCTTAAAGCAATTCAACATACCCAGATCCATGAGAATGAAGTTTGTCCTGCGGATTGGCAACAAGGTATGGCAACCATCAAAATACAAGAATAGAGACGGCGCAGAGCGCTATCTCTATTCTTGTATTTTGGTTAATTAGGGTACAAAATGAACGCACTAAATCGGTTAGCCTAGTGTCCTAATCAAAACTTAAAGTTAACGACTCATCTTGATGGGGGAGTCAGATAAAGCATGGCTGAAACAAAAAAAGCTGTCCTAATGATGCATACTGACCAAGCACAAGGGGAATTGTGGAAGACTGCTTTGGCAACTCAGCAACTGGATGTGATTTGGGAGAATATTTCTTTAGATTTAGTGCAGTATCTAGAAAAATGCGATCGCCACGAGCTACCAGATTTGTTAATCATGGATATGGCGATCAAAAGCCCTAGCTCAGAGACGTTACAGTCATCATCAGTTTGTCAATGGCTAATCAAGCAAAAAGCTCCCACTAAAGTTGTCTTATTTAATCCTAGACAGGAAAAAATCAAAGATATTGAACATAGTTGGGCAATTAGGCGTGGAGCCTCTGATGTATTACCACGATTATCACCCGAAAATTTAATGGCTGAAGTTGCCAGAGTTACAGCGTTAATTGATTGTTCATTAATCTCTCAACCTTTGGAAAAAATAGCTAGAAATTTTGGTGCAAATGCCGATGGTAAACAAGTTAGAGAAAGCCAGTTAATAACTACCCTAGATATCAACGAACCTAAAGCTAATTCAAAATCTGAAACCAAAAACAACTCTAAACCCAATCAAAAATCTGACGGCGGTGAAGTAGTCATGTATCGAGGCGTGAGAATTAGGCGATAATTTCGCCTCAAATACTTGAAATTATCACCTAATTTTTTGTAAGTAGAATTTCAGCAAGAAAAAAGACGATGCAACGCATCGTCTTTTTTCTTGCTATAACTTGATTAGCGATCGCTATAGCTCTCAAAAAATGTCCAATCATTCTCAACCGCAAGAAGAACAAGCTTTTATATTGTTTGCACAGCATGGCTGGGCGGATACTTTCCACGATATTGCTCAATTAGCCAAATCGCTAGCAAATCCAAACACGATTGTTTATACACCAGATTTGGGCTGGCTTAATACATGGTTGAAGATCACCCCATTAATATATAAAGTTGAAAATATCGCAACCGAAGCGATCTCCAAATACCCAGAGTTACCATGGCGAATTGTCGCTCATTCAATGGGGGCTTTAATCTGGTTAGAAGTTTTAGATCGTCATCCTGAATGGCTATCAAAAATTCATAGTTTTGCTTTAGTTGCTTCACCCGTCGGTGGTTCTGACTTAGGAAGGCTATTCGATCCGTTTCGATGGTTCCCCTTAATGGCTCGTGATCTAGGGACAAATCGTCGTTCCATAGCCGAAGAGATCGCTTCAAAAATCCCAGTACTTTCAGTAGTTGGTGATATTGGCAACAATACCGATGGCACTGTGCCAGTGGGATGTTCGCAGTTTGCTCAAGCCACCTTTGTTCGCCTAGATGGCATTCGCCATGCCCCTCTCAAAAATCATCTGAGAGTTGCCACTGCTGTGCGTCAGTTTTGGGAAAATCCCTTAATTGCAACGATTCAAACTGATTCTGCATCGTTGCTAATCGCTAAACTGCGATCACTTGATCTGACCGAAACCGATAATCAAAATTTTGCAAAGGCAAAATTAATTTACACGGGTTCAGATGACACAAAGCTCTGGGTTTGGACAAATGCTTTACAAGTTATGCATGTGTTTGTAAGTGTGGGCGATCGCTGCGTTTATAGTGCCTATGCAGGTTGGCAATCTAAAGGAAAATTGGAGATAGCTTTATCTGCCATATCCCTAAGAAAACTAGAAACCTAAAAGCTTTGTGAGCGTTGGTAGATGGGTTTTACATACCTCTGCTAATTTGCTTGTATCTCCAACTATCTTGCCGATTCCTGACAGAAAATCTACTGCTTTCTCAAGAATTGACTTACTACGTTGCGCAGGTTCTTTCTTTGCTTCTTCTGCCAAGATTTTTACATTTTCTAAGGATACAGTTTTGATAGCAGGTGGCAAATTTTGTTCATCTTGAATGGCTGCTTGCAGAGCAGTGAGAATTTGAGCTAATTCCTGACTATCGCTTGTTTGGATATCTTGTAATTGTTGGATACTGTTGGTAACTTGCCCACTGATTTCCATTTCCCCAAGGTTAGTTGTTGAGCCCGTACTAGTAAAGTCTCCTCCTGCAATAATGCGATTTCCTTGCTCAATATTGCCGCCAGCTTGAATTTTTTGACCTTCCATAATGTCTCCTTGTTGCGTGGAATAAATTTTTGTCACAATCATTGGCTCTCGCGGTTGAGCAATACAACTAATTAAACCTTGAATATGCTTTTCTTGAGCGTGAATGTAAGATCTCATTTGCTCGATCTGGTCATCTTTCGCTCGTAGGATCAAATCATGTCCTGTTGATATCGCCTGTTGAGCTTGATGATATTCATTTGTAAGTGCAGCATGGATTTTTTCTTTAGTAGCATTCCCTTGCTTACCAACTTTAACTACAACAAAATCATCGCCCTTGTGAGCAATGCTTTCAACAGTTAGTTGGGTTTCTTCATTATCAATGCTTACTTGGGCGATCGCAAAAGCAAGCGATCGTAAATTTAAACCCTTCCGAAAAATCAAATCAACTGTGTCTTGTATCTCCGTAACCCATTTTTCAAATTCCCCCTCTTGAAATTCTCCACTATCAGGTTTGGGTTCCTGTTTATTCTGTTTTAAATAAACCCGCCGACATTGCACACCTCTAAATTTAGTGTTTTTACTAATATTCCAATCCTGAATACAAACATCATCAAGATTTGCACCAGTAAAGTCAGTATCAATAGCATTCACAAGAGTTAAGTTAGCCCCTCTTAAGTTAGCATCTCGTATGTTTGCTCCTTGAAAGTTTGCTCCAGCAAAGCTTTTGCCTTCACCACTACGTGGATTAATTAATAAATTCCTTACTCTAGAATCTTCGAGAATTGTGCCTTTAACGAGAGCTAGTTCTAGATGTTTTGCACCTATAAAACTCGCACCTGCAAGATTAGCTTCCCTAAAATCTGTATTGCATAAATCTGCATCATCAAATAAAGCTCCCTCCAAATCCATTCCATAAAATGAAGTTCCCCCAATTGCTACACAAGACATACCCAAAACCCTTAGCCAATAACATTGATGATTTTCTTCTTTCGAGTGATCAGATACAGTCATACTAATTGCATGAAGAGAGATAATCACAATAAGACTAAGAATGACATGGATAAACGAACTATTTTTTATTAAAAAAGAACCAATTAAAATTCCTATAAAATTAAAAATTAATAAGAAGTATCGACCAAGATTTATTTTCAAACAGTCGATAATAATATAGACAAAAGATAAACACAGAAAAACCACAAAGGATATCAGCAAACATATTGATATCCCAAAAACAACAATTAATATTTCAAGCGGGTTTGATATTAAACCAGCTATTATCTGAATTACTGAAATACCATAAATCAAACCTAAGAATCCTGAAATAAATACAGTCAAACAAGTTAATGCAAAAGACCAAAAGATTGATTGACCAGCTAAACATCCTTTAAAATCTTTATCTGTTATAGGTTGTCTAAATTTTTTTCCTCTTAAATATTTGCCCACTTTATCTACAAAACCAACTAAAAGGAGGAATGGAACACATTGATATTGTATATTTTTTGCCAAAAAAATCAAACTTCTTTTCACTCAGATCAATCCAATGAATAAATTCTTTTGGAATTGTTAATAAAATAGTCAAATCATCAATCGTGATTGCAAATGATTTTAAGTATGGTTCTATCGAAATAGTCTGATTGGGCGGAGATGCTTCTTGTTTTAGTCCATCAATATCAGTTTTTAGAAAATCAGAAATTATGCGCAATTCATCTCTAGAAAGTAAGTCTAATGGTAATGATTGTGTTGCATAAATGCACAACAAAGGGAAAGAGACATAAACACTGTGAGCCTTCATATCATCATGAAGCATCTTTAATTGCTCAACACAAGTAGGCGCTGGATATTTTTTGTAAGCGATGTCAATAATTTTTAATCGATATAGCTGCTCAACTGGTTTGAAGAGATCCAAAGTTAAGATATTTAAAATGTCCGCGATCGCCTTTAAATCACTCGCTGTATCAGCATCAAGTTTGTCAAAAGTTGTTCCCTTTTTTCGTAGCTTCTCCACATAAACTGCTAGCTCTGGAGTAATTGTGTGTTCTTTTAGCACTTCTTCCAAGCGTAATGTAGGCATGGGGGAACCCTCTGATTTTTGTTCATTAAACTCTAGGAAATATTAACGCTTCTAATAGCTTTTGAATATAAAACCGTAAAGATATTTAACAAAATATTCACAACTGTTATTTCATTTCCTCGATTAATTGCAGGATGATACGACCGTCATCTGCATAAGGAGCCTGTTGTAAATAGTTTTCTAAATCTATTCTTGCTTCAGTATGGCGATCGAGTTGATAGCAAATCAAACCGCGATCGCGCCATTGGGTTGGCACATCGGGATTTAGCATTAGCGATCGCTCGATGGCAGCCAACGCTTTAGTAGGCTCACGGCGGCGCAGATAGATTAGTTTGAGATTATTGAGTAATCGATCTAAGATGCGACGAATGCTAACGGGTTCGAGATATTCGGGCTGAAGGGGGATGTCATAGCCATATAGTTGAGTCAACTTCGCCGCGCAATCTTCGGGAAATAAAATTTCGCCTTTATTGTAGGGATCAATAAAAATTTCTAGATCAGGATGGCGAGGGCGAATAATAAAATGCGCTGGGAAACTAATCCCATCCATCGGAAACCCAAGGCGATCGCAAATCACCATATAAACCAGTGATAGCGATAGAGGAATCCCCAAGCGCCTTTCTAGCACATCATTGATGAAGCTATTCAGCGGATCGTAATAATCGTGATCATTGCCACAAAACCCTTGCTCTGCAAACAGATACTGATTTATCTCTCTTACTACCTTGAGTGGGTAATGAATCTGGTCTAGCCTTGGCTGTAATTCCTCGACCATGCGATCGAAGATCGCCCGATAATGCCCAAGATCCATACGCGGATATTCTTCCCATGCGATCGCCAAAGCACCTTCGAGAAGATGGTCAATGGACATGTCATGGTCAGACATATGGGCAATTTGCCAAAACTTTTGCCGCGCTGGAGAAAGCGTTAACACAATATTCGCCTTTTTACTTTTGCCTTTTACTCAATTGGTAATGATGCATCCCGCTTTGCGAGATGCATCATTACATTTTTTAATTTAATGTATATACCTGTCCACTAAACAAAATACGAGTAATCCCCTTTTGGACAAGTTTGGGACGGGTAATATGGATTAAATCGCTAGGGAACTTAATCACACGCTGATTATGGTGAGAAAAACGCCTTGCTACACGATGATTATCAAAAATCGGAATTGTTTTTGATAGTGACTCTTCGGCAGGAATTTCCCCAAGATCTTTAAAATCTTTGAGGGGACGAGTAATAATCTCCGCAATGCGATCGACGACAATATAGCAAATTAGTGGCAAATCAGCCTTGTCTAGAGGCAATATCTCAAGGTGCTCGCTGGTGCCATGACTACCTCGCAGATTCTCAAACATCGATAAGCCAGATTCACCAGCATCTTCGTCAGAATCTTCATCGTCTAGCTCATCTTCATCAAGATCAAGATTATCCTCATCAACGAGATCATCTTCGTCATCTTCGTCTAGTTCATCGTCATCGATTTCATCATCCGCCATATTTAGAGTTTCATCTATGTCATCCATCGCGATCGCCGTTTCATCACCTTGATCAGTTTCATTTTCTTGATCATGAATATAGTTGCTGGGATCGTCTACCAGTGACAAATCGTCAGGAATTAACGCAAGCTGATTTATCTGAAAACCACCATTATCGTAGTTTATCCGCGATCCTCTTTTCCCGTCAGCCTTTTTTTGACCTACCAATTGTCGATACTCCTCAGCAGGAATTAGCTCTTGTAGCAGTCGCAGGACTGTACTCGTACTAATGCCAAACTGCTTCGCCAACTGAGTCGTGGTCGCATCAGATTCACGATAGAGTCGAAGTATTTCTTGTTTATCATCCAGCGCAAGTTTAACAGCCATTGATTTGGGATACCCCGAAACCGCATCTACGAACCAATCAATATCTTAACGCTTGAGCGTATGGGTTAGAGTTTTAATAAATAACTATTTGTAAAACTATTGGTGACTTACACAAAATAATCGATCATCCCATACACTCCCTAATTGCAATCCCATCTCATAGGGCAAGACGTTAATCGTAGCGCCACTGTCTACTAAACCAACTGTTTTAACTATGCGATCGCCTTGCTGTAATGTCAGTGGAACTCTTGGAAGGCTATCAAGTTCGTTTTGATTTGGGCTACTGTTGGAGTACTTGAATCTCATAAGTTATTGATGAGTTGTGTCTGTTTGTTTGAGAGCTTCCATTAAAATTGCACCAGCACCAAACATATCGTAAGGGGTTGGCAGGTCATAGGTTTTAAATGGTTCGATTGGTGCAATATCTTCAGCAATATCTAAATCTTCTACAAGAACACGAATTAGTTTGAGCTTTTCGATCGCAGTAAGTCGTCGTGCTGCTGGAATTACTTCGGCTAATGTCATGTTAATGTCTCCATAATCTGAGATCTTGTACTTCTAGCTTACTCGATCAAATGCGATCGCCCCCATCAATCAAATCACCAAACAGCGATCGCCTATTCTCTAAAAATTTAAGTAAGGCGATCGTCCGATCAATCAAATTACTCAGGATAAACTTATGCTGACTGCTGAGTTTTGTTGTTTTCTATATATTGGCGCAACACGCTATTAATCAAAGTTTTATATTGATCTCCATGATTCCGAAACCATTGCTTTACATCTGGATCTAGTTGAACGAGGTTTTGGGCTTGATCTACGGGAATGCGTAAAATTGCACGTTCAAAAAATTCATCTGTCAGTGGTGGAATGTCTGAATAATCAACATCAGCATCAGACATCTCCTCTAATGCTGCCCAATTAGTACGAGAGGCACTGTGCAAATTTTCTCTGTTCATTACGGTTAGCTCTTCTCGCGGAAATAATTCGGATGATATTGTTTTTACGTTCTGTCCAGGCTACGACTGCTATTCCAAGACCGAGAAAACCGATCCCAAACCAGCGATCTTCGCCATAATCAAAGCGATCGTCTAGCTCTATCAGCATTTCACCATCAAACATTGAGGGAACATCTGCAAAGTCAATTTCATGCTTGCGAATATTTTCAAGGTTTTTTGTGTCGTCCCACTCAAACTGCATGAAGTTTATGGCTAATTAAACTAATTGCTTTTATTGTCGTCTATTCACAAAAAATTAAAGTAAGGCAATCATCTTAAACAAATAATTCAGATATACAATAAGAAAAAGATTAATATCAAGTCATAGCCTAAATTAATATCATGACATTAACATTACTTTATGAGTCAGATTTTTATAATTGGACAGTTGAGCAAGTTAAACGATTACGCTTAGGTAAATTAGATGGCTTGGATTTAGAGAATTTAGCGGAAGAGATTGAATCCTTGGGTAATCAGAAAAAATCTGAGTTGGAAAATCGTTTGGCAGTTTTGCTAGGACATTTGCTCAAGTGGGATTTGCAGCCGAATTTGCGTGGTAAGAGTTGGCGATCAACAATTAGGGAACAACGCCGCGAAATCAAAAAATTAATTAGAAAAAATCCTAGCTTGAAGTCTTATTTAGATGAAGCAATGACAGATGGTTATGAGTCAGCTTTGGATCTAGTAGTGCGAGAAACCCCATTTGATTACAAGGATTTATCCAGAGAATGTCCATATGTGATAGCTCAAGTTTTTGATGATAATTTTCCTATCGGTGTAGAGGTTTGAGGTACAGAGATCGCCCCATCATTCAAATCAGCAAACAGTGATCGCCTATTCACCAAAAATAAAAATAAGGCGATCGCCACATCATTCAAATTACAAAACAGCGATCTCCTATCCAAGTCCCCAAATAGCGATCGCAATTTCAAGTTTTTGGATCATTTTGGTAATGGAACACTTAAATCTTTACAAATCTTTTTTGCTAAGTTTTCATCGATTTCAGTATGACGCGGTATGGATGAGCGACGATTTTGGCTAGGATTTCCCCACCATGAATGTCTCCCACCTTCTCTAATAAGTTCACAGCCATGACTACGAAGATGACGAAGTAAGTCAGAACGTTTCATAGTGCTATTAGTTCTTCTTCATAAACACCGCCAGCAGCTTCTATTGCTTCATAACGATTAAAGTCAAGTGCTTCTTTTAGGGTTATACGAAGGCTTTCTAAAAGTTCTTCTTTTGTGGATTCTTGACAATTAACGCCTGACACTTCTTCAATCCAGCCAATCCACCAATTGTTAGATTGCTTGATAATGGCGGTAAATGATTCTTTCATTATGGCTAATATCCTCAATGATTTTCATTTATCATAGCTTAAAATTAGCGATCGCCTATCCATCCTCATAACCAGCGATCGCCTATTCATCAAAAATTAAAGCAAAGCGATCACCCCACTATTCAATCACCAAAATGCGATCGCCAATTCTTCAACTTAAAGAATTGCAATTGGTAGCAAAATGTAATGACTAGTAGAAACTAAGCAGATTTACACGACATTTTTTAATCTTTCCAATATTTTTCATAATCCTCCAAATTAGTTTTGAATTTCTTGTAAGGAGTTGAGTCAAACTTATCACCATAAATTTCCCCCAGTCTTAAATGGATTTGATTATGATCCTTAGCAGCTTGTGATCTAGAATAAACTTGATCATTCGTTTCAATACATTCAATTAAAAACTTTATCGTTTCGGCATCAAACATTTGCAAATGAGGCAATATAGCTTGCTCAAATCTAAAATCAGCTTGATTGTAAATTTTGCTTTTAGAGTAGTAAGTTGATACAATATTGCAAAACATCTTTTTCCATTCATTTGTATCAGATACTTCAAGAATAAATTGCAATTGGATATCTTTAAAATTAAACTTTGCAGTTTGATTATTGTTTATCAGCAACAAGATATTTTCGTAATATTGCTCTAAATTACCCCAAATAAACCATCCATATATTCTCCCTACATTCGTAGTTTGAATGTTATGTTGTATTTTTAATTTCGCATCATCACTAAGAAAATCATAAATACTGAAATTTTTTCCAAGATAAAATACTAAATAGTTTAATATCGTTTCCTGTGTTGAAATATGACTATAGTAGTCTCTATCCCCAGATATTGTTTCTTTGATTCTATCAAAGTTTCTTTTTCCAATTATATCTATAACTTGAAGATTTATATCTCTGTTGTTATTACATTTTTCATCATCTAATCTAAAGACAAGTTTCCACATATTTCTATAAATAGAAATTTCAGTTTCAGGTTTAAGCCTATTAAGATAACGACTCTCAATGTAGCTCTTTGCTTTTTCTCTTGTATTAATCATTGGCGCAGTTTCAGCAATATCAGTCAGAATTTCATCAATGATTTTTTGTGTATAGAAAGGTGGCTTTATAAGAACACCCTCTAAAGTATTTCTGATTAATGCCCTGACAGTTTCCTTGTTAGGTGTATGTAACTCTCTATCTGAATTTAGAGTAGGATGTGCCGACAAATGACGCTGTTTTTGAACATATATTAAGTTCTGATATTCTGCACTATCCAGAAGTTTTGTTTTTTCATGAGTATCTTCTAGAAGTTTTGTTTCCCAAGATGAAGATTTCGGATCTCTACTCTGTATTTCTGTGATCTCTTTGAGAATTGATTTTGCTTGCTTATCATCGTACAAATCAACTAGAAATTGAAGCTTATAAATGATGTCACAAACAGCAACAGACCAAAGCATTACTACTGCTGAACGATAATTGCCATTTTGATAAGAGGAAAGAACTTCTTGAAAGTAAAGCTTTGTTTTTCCATTATGTATTTTCTCTGATAAATTTTCTACAGAAAACTCTGACATCATAATTTCTAGTTTGTAATAACTAACTTGTTTTAACTACTGAATCATTAAAATAACAGATTACCGCTTTAAGCAGCAATTTGTTGATAATCTACTTCTGGAATACCGACCCTTTCTTTAGCGTGTTCAATCGTCATACTGCAAAGCTGACCATCCTCATCTAAATCCAACAACGTATTCTCATCTAAGTCTCGCGTTTCCGCAGGTGTTTTTTGAGAAAAGACGATGTAAAGAGTGTCAGTATCTGCAAAATATCTGATTTTCATGTTTCTAGCTCCTTGAAGTTTCTAGCTATAAATCATTTCTGGTTTGATTAATTTCCCTCTCAATAATTTCCTTAACAAACTCAGGAATTTCTTTACCTAAACTCATCGCCCTCTGCTTCAAAGCCTCATACACAGCCACCTCATCACCCTCCCACAATAAATCACCTCGTCTCACCTGTCGCATTGCAATGTGTAGATAATTTTCTGGATATGCCCAGTAACATGACAAACAAATAGACTTATCCTTAAACTCAATCCAATTTTGGCAATGCTCACAAGCCCAAGACTTTGCTCGATTTGCCGAACCACACAAAAGCATAAAATTTTCAGGCGCTAAATCTGGTTCACCATCAACCTCAAAAGGGACACGATGATCGATTTGCAACTCGCGCTCATTCACTTGCTCTAAATAGATAAAACATCGACAACCATAACTCTTAATCAACTCATCCTTAATCTGTTTCGATAAACCTGTCCGACCAGACAACCTCGAAAATCTTGCCTTGCTGATATCTCCAAATCTATATGCAGCAATCTTTCTGCCATCACTTCCGACCACCCGAAAAGTTTCTAAGGGAATACCATACTCACGCACATCCCTAGCGGCTCTCGGCGGATGATTATAACCATAGGTTTCCTTCAGATCCTCAGTCGTAATAAATTCATATTGGAGAATGTGGTCGATTACCGCTTTTGGTCTTTTGGCAGTCACAGATCGACAAAGCTGCAAAAAATCATTGGGTAATGACTGAGAGCTATCCATTCTTTACACCAAAGTCAATTGTCTAGACTGCTCACGTCTATAGCTAGACAAATCTATCAATTTATCCTGAATGAGATTTGACGATAGATATAAAGACTCAATAGTTCTTTCTGCTCTACCTAATAAAGTTGACTGTGACGATCGCCCAACTTCAATTTCAATTCTCTTAAGAGCCAATCTCTCAGGCAAAATCTGACCAAAAGCCTTATTCCCTAGCTTCCCGTCATAACTAATTACAAACCTAATGCCCCGATCATTGAGACTCTCAAGAGCAAGAACAAACTCATCAAAATCAATCCCCGCTAAATATCTCGAATCTCTATTTCCACATACCCCCTGATAAGGCGGATCGAGATAAACCAGATCAGTTTTCTGGACTGCTGCTAATACTTTGCGATAATCCCAAGCCGTAAACTGACATTTACCTTTTAATAGGTTAGACACTCCCACAATATTTTTACTCATCGTTGCAGGAATAGTCCCTTTGCGTCTGTTGTCTGGACTCTGATTAAATAAACCTTCAGCGTTGTAACGTACCGAGCCTTTTACACATCTAGCTAGTAAATATAAAAACAATTTTGGATCGTTAGTTTGATTAAATTTTGTTCTAATTTCAAAATAGTGACTAATCGAATCATTATTTTGCTCTTTCCATATATCTGCATAAGTATTAGCGATCTCATGCGGATTATCAATAATTAACTCTAGTAATTCAATTAGGGGCTGATTAAGATCATTTAACCAAAATCTTTGTGTGTATTGCTTCGCAGAAGCCGCGATACTAATTGCTCCAGTCCCCGCGAAAGGTTCAACCAGTCTATCTATTTTGTCAGGAAAAAAGCCCAGAATAAACGAAGCGAGATTTCTCTTGCTACCCTGATATTGAACTGGATGCGGTAAATTAGCCATTAAAAATGCAAACTCTTCACCAGTTTATTGTATCAGCTTGATTTAAGCAGTAAATGGCTATCAAAAAAGGCATAATGTTTATACTTGTGTTTAAACAGTTAGCTTGTGAAATATTGCTATGGCTGAAGTAGTACTCGATATCAAAACATGGGGCAATAACTTAGGAGTCCGCCTACCCGCCGTGATCGCCCGTGCCGCTCACCTCCACGTCAACCAACGAGTGAAACTATCTGTCGTTGATGGTCAAGTCATTATTGCACCTGTAGTTAATGAACCATTAACCCTTGAAGAACGCCTAGCCAAATTTGATCCAGCCCGACATGGTGGCGAAGTTATGACAACATCGCAAAGACTTGGCGCAGAGCAATGGTAAAAAAGCTATGGATACCCGATCGCCAAGACATTATTTGGATCGACTGCAATCCACAGGTTGGGCAGGAAATGAAAGACGTTCATCCTTTCTTGGTATTATCACCACAAACTTTTAATGAAAAAACGGCGATCGTGATTGGCTTACCGATGACAACAGCCGCATATAATGCCGACAACCCTTTTGCGATCGCAGTGGGTAAAGCTTCAGGGCGTAAAGCTGATAAAACCAGTTATGTTCTTTGCCATCAGCCAAAATCCTTTGATTGGCGATTACGCGGTGCAAAACCACATCCATTAGGAAAATTGAAGAATGATTTATTTGCTCAAGTATGCGATCGCCTTAATCAAATCATTCAGCTATAAATTAGTCTCAAAATTCCAATAAAAAAGAGGGCATATGCCCTCTTTTTTTATTAGCTTATTTGTGGATTAGACAGAAGCTAAAAAGGTCTTCTTGTATTCAACAAGAGCTTCCTTCAAGATTTTTTCTGCTTCGTCAGAGAGCTTCTTCTCGGACTGGATGATTTCGCCGTACTTGGGCTTGCTGGTTGCCAAGTAGTTACGCAGACCCTTATTGAATGCGCCAACTTGATCAACTTCGAGTTCATCAAGATAGCCATTAATTGCAGTGTAGATAATCGCCACTTGATCGCCTACAGGCAATGGAGAATACTGAGGCTGCTTGAGGATCTCACGAAGACGTTGACCACGAGCTAGTTGAGCTTGAGTGGTTTTATCCAAATCAGATGCGAACTGAGCAAATGCTACGAGGTCATCGTACTGAGCTAGTTCTAGTTTGATCTTACCTGCAACCTGTTTCATCGCCTTGATTTGTGCAGCGGAACCAACACGGGATACCGAGATACCAGGGTTGATTGCAGGACGAATACCAGCGTTGAAGAGGTCAGAAGACAAGAAGATTTGACCGTCAGTAATCGAAATCACGTTGGTCGGAATGTAAGCCGATACGTCACCAGCTTGGGTTTCGATGATTGGCAATGCGGTCATCGATCCACCACCAAGTTCATCACTCAACTTCGCAGCCCGTTCGAGCAAGCGAGAGTGTAAGTAGAATACGTCTCCAGGATATGCTTCACGACCTGGTGGACGACGGAGTAAGAGAGCCATTTGGCGATAAGCTTGGGCTTGCTTGGACAAATCATCATATACGATCAAAGTACCTTGACCTTTGTACATGAAGTACTCAGCCAATGCTGCGCCAGTGTAAGGAGCGAGGTATTGCAAGGTAGCAGGATCGTTGGCGCTAGCCATAACAACGATCGTGTATTCCATTGCGCCACTTTCACGGAGCTTGTTAACTACGTTCGCAACGGTGGAAGCTTTTTGCCCGATCGCAACATATACGCAAACGCAATCCAAACCTTTTTGGTTGATGATTGTGTCTACAGCAACGGAAGTCTTACCTGTTTGGCGATCGCCAATGATCAATTCGCGTTGACCACGACCAACAGGGATCATCGCGTCAATCGCAGTGATCCCTGTTTGCAGAGGTTCAAATACAGATTTACGAGCAATAATTCCAGGTGCAGGAGATTCAATTAAGCGAGATTCGGTAGCTTTGATTTCGCCCTTGCCATCGATGGGTTGAGCCAAACCATCAACAACGCGACCAATGAATGCTTCGCCTACGGGAACTTGAGCAATACGTCCAGTTGCTTTAACCGAGCTACCTTCAGCGATTTTGCGACCTTCACCCATCAACACAACACCAACGTTGTCTTCTTCAAGGTTCAGCGCAATGCCGACAGTACCATCTTCAAATTCCAGCAACTCGCCAGCCATGCACTGTTCCAAGCCGTAGACACGAGCGATACCGTCACCGACTTGCAGGACAGTACCAACGTTGGAAACTTGCAGCTCTTGGTTATAATTAGCAATTTGCTGCTTGATAATATTGCTTATTTCGTCAGGTCTGATGCTAACCATAGTTGTGTTTTACCAGTTATCAGCGATCGATTTGTTTTTAATATTTGAGAGATTTTGCTATTAGCATTTAGCTATTAGCTTTTTGATGATTGGTTCGTAATTCGTAATTCGTAATTCGTAATTACTCTGACCTTGCTAAACGCCTGCGGTCAAGCTTGTCTTAAGACGACGTAGTTGTCCACGAATACTGGCATCTACTACTTGAGAGCCAACTTTGATAATTACGCCACCGATCAAATCAGGATTGATGGTTATATCAAGTTGGACACTCTTAGATTTAGTCATCGCTTTGACGCGATCGCGAAGGCTATCTTCTTGAGATCTGCTCAATTTTAAAGCAGATGTGATTTCTGCAAGAGCTACGCCATCAATCACACGCAATAAAGCTTGAAACTGACTGATGATTTCGCCCAAGAAAGCAATGCGCTTGCGATCCACTAATAGAAGTAAAAAGCTTTTGGTCAAAACGTTAACTGAAGGACCAAATGCACTTTCAATTACACCTTTTTTGACATCTGCACCAACGAGAGGGCTTGCGAAAAGTTGAGTTAACTCAACAGAATCAGCAAGAGTTTCGCTAATTAAACGTACATCTTTGGCGATCGCATCTAAATGATTTTGCTCTTGAGCCAAGGACATCAAAGCGTCAGCATAGGGAGCAACGACGGATTGACTAACAGAACTAGATTTCATGTTTTCTCCTAGTCAGAACTCAAAAGGGCAATGCTACGGTCAATTAACTCAATCTGAGTGGATTCACTCAAACCGCGATCAAAGTAAGCTTGTACATTAGCAAGAGCTTTGTCGGCAACTTGCTGACGCAATTGCACGATTACCCGTTCCTGTTCAGTCGCAATCTCTTGATCGGCAGATTCTCTCAAACGAGCAATATCTGCATCTACCGTTGCCAAAATTAAATCAGCTGCGCTTTTAGCATCAGTTTCAGCTTGTTTACGCAAGTTATCCGCTTCAGTTTTTGCCTGAGCCAATTTACCTTGCTGTACTGCTAGCTTATCCGTTGCTTCTTTTTGACGTTTCTCTGCATCACTGATCGCTGACTGGATAGACTCCAATCGAGCTGAGAGGATTTTGCCAAGAAAACCGCGCCCTGCATACACCAGAAAAGCTACGACAATTACTAAGTTAATTACATTAGTTTCAAGAATATCGGTGTTAAAACCAATTCCTGAAGACTCGCCTGCTTCGCTAGCAAGTAAAACGAAATTGCTAATCATAAAATGTTTCTATTACTCAATATCAGCCACAAGCCAGACAGAAGCTATCTAGGATTATGAAGACTAGGATCTTACTAAGTTACCCAAAAGCTTTTCTAAAACTTGGCGGCTGAGTGATTCAACTTCCGTATCCAAAGATGCTGTTGCATCTTGCTTTTGTTTCTCGATTTCAGCCTTTGCAGTTGCAACTTTTGCTTTTGCTTCCGCCATTGCTGATTCAATACGTTCGTTGCGAATCTTATTTGCGCCCGCCTGAGCAGTAGCTAAAACATTTTGAGTGGCTTTACGAGCACTAGCAAGCTCTTGCTCATATTGCTTTACAACTAACTCAGCTTTCTCTAAACGCTCCTTAGCTTCAATAATCTGCGCTCTAACATAATCATCACGATCATCGATCGCTTTGCTTAGAGGCTTGAAGAAAATAACGTTGAGAAGTGCCACAAAAACAATGAACTGCACCGCCATAATGGGGAGAGTGGCATTAACATCAAATAATCCACCCTTCTGCTCGACAGCTTCCGCAGCAAGCAGAACAGTTGAGACAAGGTTCAAAAGTATCATAGTTATTTTGCCAAAAGATTCATTTGCTAGAGTCTACGAAGAAGCTAAGAGCAAAAACTCATAGCTTCTTTTTGATTAACTCTTAAGCAAAAGGATTGGCAAATAATAGGATCAGAGCAATAACCAGACCATAAATCGTTAGAGCTTCCATGAATGCAAAGCTCAAAAGAAGTGTGCCACGGATTTTACCTTCTGCTTCAGGCTGACGTGCAATACCTTCAACGGCACGGCTAGCAGCTGTACCTTGTCCGATACCAGGTCCAACTGCACCAAGACCAACAGCGATGCTAGCGGCGATTACTGAAGCTGAGGCTACTAATGGATCAATCATTTTTTCTTACTTTTTTAGTTAATTTGCTGGAGAGAAGAATTTACAGAATACAAGAGCGAAATACAGGACAAAAAACGAATGTGAAATTATAGAAATGAAAAGTCAAATGCTATCTAATGCTCGTGACCTTCATCTCCATGACCTTCCATTGCTTCACCAATGTAAGACGCGGCAAGTGTTGAGAAAATCAGAGCTTGGATTGCGCTGGTAAATAGTCCCAAAACCATCAACGGTAAAGGAACAAACAAAGGCACTAGGAGAACCATAACACCAACTACTAGCTCATCCGCGAGAATGTTTCCGAAAAGACGGAAGCTTAGGGAGAGTGGTTTTGTAAAGTCTTCTAGAACCCATAAAGGAAGGAGAAACGGTGAAGCTTGAACGTATCTGGTAAAAAATTCCAGTCCACGCTTCTTCAATCCCCCATAGAAATAGGCTAAAGAGACTAACAAAGCCAAAGCGACAGTGGTGTTAATGTCACCAGTAGGTGCTCCGAGTTCGCCTTCAGGTAGTTTAATTAGTTTCCAAGGAACTAGTGCTCCAGCCCAATTTGATACGAAGATAAACAAGAACAGACTACCAACAAATGGTACCCATTCTCTATAGTGCTTCTCGCCAATTTGGTCTTTGGCAATGCTCTGAACGTATTCCAGAGCATATTCCATGAAATTTTGAAAACCCGCGGGAACACGTTGGTCAGCTTTGGCGGTGCTAGATCCGATGATTGCAGCAACAAGTACTACGCCCATTACAATCCAGCTAACGATTAATACTTGACCATGTACCGCTAGGTTACCGAACTGCCAATAAAAGTGTTTGCCCACTTCTAGTGCGGCAAAACTGTTTTGATGGCTAAAAATTACTGGATCGATCATGTTCGATATGTTACAACCTGTAAGAGGTCAAATCAGCGAGAATTAGACACACCTGTCAAATCTTGAGCAAGAATCGCTAAAACAGCAAGTTTGTAGGTCATAAAGCCAAAAAATGCTGGCAAAACCTGCAATTGTTCTGACTTGGCGGCGATCGCTATTAGAATGACAAATACGCCAAAGCGAGCATAACCGAGACGCTTGGATTGTTTACCCAAACGATCTACTCCTTTGGATAGCATCCTAAGATAGATAGCACCGACCACTGCACCGACAAAATAGCTGAGTGCAATGTTCCATCCGTACACGCACAACACAATTAGACCAATAACTAGTCCAAAAGTGAGGGTTAGCATTAGCAGCTTAAATTTGAGACGGTTGTATTCATCCATTCCACCAGAATCTGATGGAGGCGAGATATCTACAATCGCCTGCGAAGCTGTACTGTTTTTTGCGGGAATAATCTTCACTGTTGGCTTTTAGCGAAAATTGCTGATTATTTGAGTGAAGAACTGTTATTTGAGATATTACTCAAACGAAATTAGGTGTCCAAAGACTTGGATGTAGCTGCCTACACCGTTACTAAGAATATCACGCAAGATGTCACATTTGCTTTACAACTCTTCAACAAATAACTATGTAAAGGTACTAAACCATTGCCTATACTTTTTGGCGGATACTTTTAATAGGTATTTAGTCTATGTTGGGGTGTTACCATAGCAAAAAGTTTTAGACAAATGCTTAAAAAATTAAGTAAAAAAATAAGTTTAAATGCTAATTTATTTTTTTGCTTCATTAATTAAGTTTTCGTTCAAAATTCATTACTTTCTGTGAGCATCCAGAATTTGCAACCTATGTCCACATCTTTCGTTAATCCTCGCCCGTTTCAGTTTGCTTTTCCAGCCGCAGTATTGTCTCTTGTCTCTGCTGCTTGGCTGTCCCTAGGGGCGATCGCGCCAAATGCTGCTTCGGCGCAGCAACTTCTAGCCCAGTCACAGCCCGTCGCTTCTCCCCAAGCTCAGCCTTTAGAGCCTACTAAGCCCAATTCTCTTGAGAGTAGTGTGTTTAGTATTTCGGGCGGACAACGATTGATGTCGGAGTCGATGACCGCAATTAGTCAGCAAAATTACGATCAAGCTGTTACTAAGTTGCAAGATGCGCGTCAAGTGTTTAACCAGCTATCAAATTTTTATCAGGAGCTGACAACGAGCTTTTCAGGAATTGATA
Organism: Pseudanabaena sp. M085S1SP2A07QC; assembly: GCA_020404895.1. GTDB lineage: Bacteria > Cyanobacteriota > Cyanobacteriia > Pseudanabaenales > Pseudanabaenaceae > Pseudanabaena. Next base: position 29,265 of record JADBWK010000100.1, read on the forward strand.
ATCGCATTTCTGATAGCCATCGTCGCAAGGCTTTACAAACTGCTCAGTTGCGTGATGAGGCGACTTATCAGCTTGCCGTAGTCTATCGTGCCAAAAATCAGCCTGAATTAGCTGTACCTTTGTTAATTCAGTTGATTCGTAGTCAAGCACCAACTCGCGATTTGGGTTCACAAGCTTATCAGCAGTTGTTTGAGCTAGGTTTTGTGGATGCACAGTTTGTGCGTCCTAATGCGGCGGCTCCAAAATAATCAACAATAAAAAAGAGAGGAGATGCTTTGCATCTCCTCTCTTTTTTATTGTTTTATACCAATTCACAAAAGTGTGACAAAATTTTTGTGCGTTAAAAACTAAACGTAGTAAGGTTCTTAAGTGAAGAAATGGCAACGCCATTTCTTCACTTGGTATTAGTTTTGTTTCCAATGACGTGCTAATTGCTTTGCTTTTAGTCCTGATTCAATTACTTCGAGTAGTCTAGTCATACCAGTTGTATTCACAATTTCATAGGTTTTATTAGCCCGACGACAAGCCTCGATCGCTCTTTCGGTGAGTGAGTGGCTTGCATAACCCGTCACAATAATAATTAGATCACCACCTGAAATTTGACTCTCGCCTTGAGCTGCAAGTTGTAAGCCATCTTGTTCGGTATACCACATTAAATTAATTGCCGAATCGCGCAGCCTATTTTTTACAGCCGTTTGTAAGCGATCGTGTCCACCAAATACCAAAACCTTGCCACTGAGATCTGTATATAGTGCAGGTCGTTTTTCCGACTTACGATGTCTCGCAATGGGTTGGACATCGGGGGCACGATCAACGCGGGAGCGATTTTCAAGAGCTTTGTTGTAAATAAAAGTGAGGGTTTGTTCATGACTGCCACGCAAGCGAGCAACGGGTCCCTCTTCACTGTGAGAATTTATTTGATTGATCAGCGCCTCGACGACTTCTTCGAGTACACCGATCGCTTTTAAGTCATTGGCATATCCCCGAACTGCGATCGAAGCGTCGGTAGCGCTAAAGAAATCGCGTTGTTCTTCGATCATCTCCAATAGATCAGCCTTTAATTCCAGTCGCCATTGAGCCGTTTGTTCGGTTATTCGTTCATCTAGTAGTCTTTCTTCACTCAAGATCAATTGGCGATCAGCAAGTTGGGCTGCTAGAGTTGGGGCTTCAGCGATTTCCTGTCGGATATCGGCAGCCTTTTTTTCTAGCCTTTGCTTAGTCTCGCTGTCTTGATGTCCACCTTCACGGATATATTCTTGGAGCATCTGTTCGACTTTTGCCAGCAACGGTTTCAGTCTTGCTTCAATTTGAGCTACTGCTTCTTGAATTTGGCGATCGCGTTGTTGTTGCAGTCGATTTTGTTCTAACTCTACTTTTGCCATCGTCAGCAAGTCGCTAACCGAAGCTTCCAGTTCATCTAATTCAGAAATATGCATATTTACTTAATATCCGCCTATATTTGCTTAATTTTAATCAGTCGAGAATAAGTCGTGAGAAATAACGTGAATAAGTAATTATAAGAAGTTATCGTCACTAATCTCCAATGTAACCTCTCTCTTGTCTAAGTGTGTATAGTTTTATGCCTCAAACTGATATCAACCCTGCCACCTATATCGATTACGCCCTATTAGATCCCGCTGCTAGTGATGAACAAGTAGATCGCGTTTGTGAAGAAGCCGATCGCTTAGGATTTGCTAGCGTCTGCGTTTATCCTTGCAATGTCAAGCGCGTGACAGAACGACTACTCAAAACTAAGGTAGAAATTTGCACAGTAATCGGCTTTCCTAGCGGCGCAACCACCTCAAACGTTAAGCTTTATGAAGCTATGGAGGCAGTGGAAAATGGTGCAACGGAATTAGATGTTGTTATTAATTTTGGTTGGCTAAAAACTGGACAGACAAATTTATTACACAAAGAAATTGCTCAAATCTGTGAAGAATCAGGTAAACCAGTCAAAGCAATTTTAGAATTAAGTTTGCTCACGTCCGATGAGCAAGAACTCGCAGCCGAGGTATGTATGGATGCAGGAGTAGCTTTTTTGAAGACGGGCACAGGTTGGGCGGGAGCTGCCACGATTGAAATGGTGAAATTTCTTAAGGAAATTTCACGCGGTAAGGTCGGTATTAAGGCCTCAGGCGGAATTCGCACTAGAGATCAAGCGATCACCTTAATCGATGCAGGAGCAACTCGCATTGGCACATCTTATGGCGTAGCGATCGCCCGCGAAAAAGATTAATTAAAAATGACAAGCTGCCAGCACACTAATGAGGCGTGCGCGGCGAAGCCGCGCACGCCTCATTAGTGTGCTGGGAAGGGCGTAACCAAAAAAATAAGTAGCGGCACTTCTTGCCGCTACTTATTTTTTTGGTTGAAGACAGCGATAAATCCTAAAAGATTTGGGTGTAATTCTGACCTCATCAAGCAAAGAGCATAAAATAATAATATAAACATCAAAAACTAAGCTGTGATACCAACTCTTGATGTCAAACATGCTTATTCAATGTGTCTGGGAATGCTAATTGCCCTGACAGGTGTTTCCCTATGGCAACGTTTTGCCCCACAGTCAGTCCGTGATATTCCCGAAAATACTGAATCGGCTAAAGTAATCGTTCCGCCTTTACCAGCGACTTTTACGCGCCCTAGCCTCAATGATGGCGAAAATATCGGTAGCCTTCGTGTTGGCAATCGTACCGATCGCTCCGTACGGATAGTCTTATTTTCGCGAGTTACATCCCAAAATGTTTGGCAAGCGATCGAGCCATTAAATTGGGACTTCGCACCGAATGAAGGCGGCAAAGAAGGATTTCTGCTATCTTTGCCAAACTACACAATTGCGATCGGAAAAGGTGATGTAATTTTTGCCTTTGCTACTGATGGCTCCCGTACTTACTGGGGACCAAATATTGTTGGCGAAACTGACGCTCCGTTTTGGGATAGCAAAAACAAAGAATGGAGCATGGTGTTACAACCATAATTACAACGCAGTAGGGACAATTCATGAATTGCCCCTACTGATAGCTAAAAAAGAACCTCTCGCTACGCGAGAGGTTCTTTTTTAGCTATCAGTTGGATCTTTGCGCTTAATTAATGGCTTTGGAACGGGTGGACGATCTTCTGAAGAAAATCTTGGACGAGGTGGATACATAGAACCATCTCCACCATCACTAGCATAGGAAGGCTTCTTAAATGGGCGATCGCTATAGGGGCGATCATTGTACTTCCTTGGGGCAAACTTACCTCCACTAGGGCGACCCTTAAATTGAGATCCCCGCTTACCTTTATAGGGAATAATCCCAATAAATTCACCATCAATAATCGTCAAAACATCCCCTTGGCGCTGGACATTTACACTCCAAAATTGTCCCACCGCATCGGTTGGCAATAGCCCTGTGAGGCGGACTTTAAACTTAGTGTACTCTTTGGTAACCTTATCCTTTTGCTTGTCAAACTTTTGCTCAGTACGACGTACTTTAACGATGACAGAGTTATCTTCGATCGACTGACTTGAGATCTCGCCTCGCACCGAGAAATAACCATCTTCAACAAGAGGATCGATTGGAATATCAGGTTTTCCAAGTTCAACAGGAGCCCACACGCCAGATATCTGAACATGCAATTTACCTGCTTTGTCGTTTGTGCGTGGATATACTACCCATAAATATTCGCGATCGCTTTCTAAGCGCTTTTTGACAATGGAAATAATTTTCCCCAGTAATACGGCATCAACTTGAGAACCATCTGAAGTTAGGATATACCCCTTTGCAAAGTTATCTTCATTGGCAATATATTTGCCGTTGATCACGCCGATCGCTCTGTACTGAAATGGCTCTGTTGGTTCTGGAATTGGCTGTAAACAGATTTTATTTTCTTGAGATTCTTCAGTTTGATTAGCTATGACGGGTTGAATATCTCCAGCACGATTTAAGCTAGGTAGTTTTACTCTTGCTGCGGCAGGGATAATCTTGGGAACGGATGACACAGCTTTAACTGGGACTTTGCTCTGCTGTAATGATTCCTGCTCGTCAGGTGAACTGGACTCTAGAGACTTGGGAGCAATAACTTTGACAACTTCTAATTTAGGCAAGTCTTTAATCGGAGGTTTAGGTGTAACAGATTTTGGTAATTTATTATTTGAGTCATCGGATTGGCTGGACTTATTGATTTTACTCATCTGAACCTCCAGAAAAATAAGCAGTCTAATTGCGGACTAGACCTTACTGAACAATTGCTAGAAAAATATGTGATAAAAACCAGCATTAAATTTATCTTAATAAAAAACGTATAAGAAAGAATTTTAGCCGATACTTATCTCAGTTAAGACTGAAATAGTCCCATATTTAAAACCTACCTAAACTAAATTCCGCAAAAAAATAAAATATTTAGGTAGTCTAACTTATCTCCTTGCTGATTGGCTTTGTGGCTTTAGTTTGGTTAGCAATATTGCCAAATCTAGCTTCAGTTAAGATTTAGATTTAGATATCTTAACCAAAATAATCATACACCGTTCTCAGACAGTACTGTTAATACTTGTTCGAGTACTTCATAGAATTCACGGATATCTCGCGTAACTATTATTACAAGACTGTGCTGAACGCTATTCTTCTGTATCGTTCTATGCCTGTCGTCATAAAAAACTTAAATATGACCTACACTTCGAGGCAATTCTCATTTTTACAGCGCTTTGCGCTCAAACCCAAACCAAGATAAATTTTGAAAGCGTTGCAAAGCAACGCTTTCAAAATTTATCTTATGGCTCGTTTGATCGGCAATTGCTGTAAGTTTTTTTAATCGGCAGTTCTAATTATGAAAGCGATGTTGTGGTTTTGCAGTTACTGCGGCACTGCAAAACCACAACATCGCTTTTGATGCAATTCTGCCATCAGAACCGATGTTTATAAAGGAAATTGCATGACAAATACTATAGACATAGCATTTGTCATGTGACAGTTGTAGTAATAATTTCCGAAAACCTGTACAGAGTTGTAAGTTTTCCAAATGGCTTTGCCATTTGGAAAACTTGTATATTGAACATAAAGTAAACTCTTTGGGGCAGATGGTATTAAGGATTTACAAAGGATTTGCGATCCCCGCTAAATCAGCGCTTACGATACTTTTGTCACTACAGCAGTTTTAGACCATGTGAACCACAATAAACTTTTTGAAAAGGGCTGCTTTGCGCCCCTTTCAAAAAGTTTATTGGTTAGGGTTTCAGCGTAAAGTGCTGTAGGTTAGGCAATTTGGCTATGTTTTGGGTTTGTATTTTGGGAATGAAGCATATTCGTTCATGGAAAGTGAGGATTTTATGACATCTGACAAGCAAAATTTTGGATTGATTGGTTTGGCGGTGATGGGAGAAAACCTTGCTCTGAACATTGAGCGCAATGGGTTTTCGATGAGTGTTTATAATCGGAGCCGTGATAAAACTGATAAGTTTTTAGCAACACGCGCTGCTGGTAAAAACTTCAAAGGTACATTCACGATCGCTGATTTTGTCGCATCTCTAGAGCGGCCTCGCAAAATGCTGATTATGGTTAAGGCTGGAGCGCCAGTTGATGCTGTAATCCAAGAGCTAATCCCATTTCTGGAAGAAGGCGACATTATTATTGATGGTGGTAACTCGCTCTTTGGCGATACTGAACGTCGCACTGTTGAGCTAGAAGCTCTCAACCTTAAATTCATAGGCATGGGTGTGAGTGGCGGCGAAGAAGGTGCTCTCAATGGACCTAGCATGATGCCAGGCGGGCAAAAGTCTGCCTATGCAGAAATTGAGCCGATTGTGACCAAAATTGCTGCTCAAGTCGATGATGGCGCTTGTGTGACCTACATTGGCAAAGGTAGTGCGGGGCATTACGTAAAAATGGTGCATAACGGCATTGAATATGGGGATATGCAGTTGATTGCTGAGGCTTACGATCTGCTCAGTACTGGTTTAGGCTTGACGGCAAGCGAGTTGCATGAAACCTTTACCGCATGGAAAAGTTCAGAGCTTGATTCTTATCTCATCGATATCACATCTGATATTTTCACAAAAACTGATGAGATCTCTGGGGATGCATTAGTTAACAAGATTGTGGATGCGGCTGGTCAAAAGGGAACAGGAAAATGGACTGTGGAAAGTGCCTTTGATCTTGGCGTACCGATTCCCACGATGATCGCGGCGGTGACTGCGCGGGTGATGTCTTCTTACAAGGAACAACGGGTGGCTGCCTCGAAGGTTCTAATCAGTTCAACTTCTGGTAAATATGAAGGCGATCGCCAAGAATTTATCGATGCAGTACGTGATGCCCTTTACTGCTCCAAAATTTGTTCCTACGCTCAAGGCATGGCGCTTTTGGGTGCAGCTTCTCGCGAGTTTGGCTATGACTTAAATCTTGGTGAAATTGCCCGAATTTGGAAAGGTGGTTGCATTATCCGTGCTGCTTTCCTTGACAAGATCAAGCTTGCATTTCAGCGCAATGCTCAACTACCTAACCTGCTAGTTGATCCCGATTTCAAGCAGACGATTTTGACTAAAGAAGCAGCATGGCGCAAGGTGGTTATGGCGGCGGCTCAGTTGGGCATTCCGATCCCTGCGTTTAGTGCGTCTCTTGATTACTTCGATAGTTATCGTCGCGATCGCCTACCTCAAAACTTGACACAGGCTCAGCGTGATTACTTCGGTGCACATACCTACGAGCGTACCGATAAGCCCAGAGGCGAATTTTTCCACACTGAGTGGATGAAATAACCAACTATGAATATTAAAAGTGTAATTGTCTAATATTAAATTATTGACAATTACACAACCCAGTAAATTACAAGCGATCGCTGCTAACCAGAGTGCGATCGCTTATAATTTTTCTGATACAAAAAACTAAAAACTGTGATGACTATTGAAAAATCAACCCAAGCTAAAGAGCTTGCAGAGAAACAATTAGAGGCTGTTAAATCGCGTGCTATAGAATTATGGGGCGACAACTGGTTAGCGCGTTTGTGTAATGAATATGAGCAAAAAAACAGCTACAAGCATAGGTCAAGAAACTCAAAAGTTCGTGCTTGGTTTGATGGATTAAACGGACCAAATCTTGAGAGCTTTAACGAGTTATTGATAGCCGTTGATTGCGAGATGTCTATACAAGCCAAGATCCGCATTTTGTAGAGATCCTAATCTGACCCCCCATACTTTTATAGAAATTGACGTGATTGTCTTAGAGCGCAAAACGCTGTAATGATTATGCAAATTAAAAACTATCCCTTAAGCAAATTGCCTTAATCGACGGGGCTGTAAGTAATAGGTTGGCGGCGATCGCAGAGAGGGCAGGGCGTTAGCGAATGATTTCAGTAATATAAAATTAAAAGGAGATGCTGAAACCCGCAATGATGGATCTGAAGCAAAGACAAGAACAGTTGAGTCATGCTTATGTGCAGGCGGTAGCATCCGCCGCAGGTTTCTCCACATATAAGCCATCGGTTGACGATGACAGTATAGATATCGGTATTTTAAGTAGAGGTTCAGGTCTCAAGCTAAAGTCGCCTAGATTAGAACTTCAGCTAAAAGCCCCTTTTAAGAGGAACTTGGTTATTGCAAACGGTATGAGCTACCAGATCAGCAGAAAAAACTACGACGATCTGAGGGCTGCTGTTCTTGTACCGCGATTGCTTGTAGTCCTCATGTTGGCAGATGATGAGCAAGACTGGCTTCATTGGTCAGAAGAACAGCTTACTCTTAGACATTGTGCTTTTTGGACTTCTCTTGATGGTTTGCCAGATTTACCAATAGCTCAAGATGATAAAAACATAAGGTTCTCTAGAGAAAAGCCTTTCAATGTAGAGTCACTAACAGCTTTAATGAAAACTATCGCGGATAGAGGCACTCTATGAAAGTGAGCATAAAAGATTCTGAGGTTCTAAAGAGAATAAATCCGCTCGACGTTTCGACTTATCTCGCGTACAAATCTTGGCAACTTGTTAATGAAATTCCTAACAGAGCAAGCATTTGGACTTACACCGATAGCACTAACAACAATGAATTTGAAATACTTCTACCATTAAACCCACAATTCAAAGACTTTCCAACCCGCATCAGTGAAATTATTTCCACACTAGAAGTTGTTGAGTCTCAAACACAGACAAGCATCCTAGAAAAGCTACAAAATGTTTTCTCAAATATAATTAATTTGCGCTTAACTGATAGAGATTTTCACGATGGTACTATCCCTATAAATAAAGGTGTAGACTTACATAAAAATGCAAAAAGCCTAATACTTTCCGCTGCCTGTTCTTCCGTTGAGTCCAGACCTTTTTTCGAGAGAATCAAACCCGATCAAGCTACTAAATACTTGCAAAAGGTAAGGCTTGGACAGCCAAAAATTGGTAGTTATATATTAACTATAATATCGCCTCTTAATAAACCTAAAGATGATTCACCTCAAGGGGCTGAACAGTCATCTGTTTCACAACAATTTTCTAACATAGTCGTAGTAAAATTACGAGATTCTCTTCAGTTTACAAAGAATTACATAGAATATGTAATTGAAGAAAGTGAGACTATTCAAGCCTCAGAAGAAATTGTAAATAACGGTGTAACTGCAAATCTTTGTGAAGCATTAACTGCAATAAATAGTAGTGGCAATAATCAGGGAATAGAAATAAATTTCAATTGGTCACCAGTAGTTAATGAAGCATTATCCCAAAGCGCAATAAAGTTTGAACCTTCAATATTGCAGCGTATTGAAGAGTTAGGGGAAAAGCTAAGAGCATACTCGTCTCCAGACTACCAACTCACTGGCAATGTTATCAAACTGCAAAGAAAATTCAGTGAAGACATTGGTACAGTGACCGTCCAAGCCGTAATTGAAGGCAAAACCAGAAACGTTCAAGTTCATCTTTACGATGTCTGGTATCTTAGAGCATCTCAAGCCCATGCCACAAAACATTCTATTACTTGTCGCGGCGATTTACGCAGAGATGGACAGTCTTACATTTTAGACAATGTAACCAGTTTCTCAGATTGAAATTAAATTAAATTACTCAAAACCAGAGATTAAACTAATGGCTGAAAGATGGACAGATGAACGGTTAGATCGTTTTGCCGACAAAGTAGATCGGATCGCGGAAAAGATAGACCAGCAAGGCGATCAAATAGGTAGACTCATAGAAGCTTTTTACCTCGAACTGCCAACAGTTAAAGCTGAGATAAACAGTGTCAGAGAGGAGGCAAGAGAGCAACGTGAAACTCTTCACGCCGAACTTGTTGAAATAAAGGAGATTATTAAACAGCAAGCCATTAACTCACAAGCTCAAAGTGAATCTCTTCACACCGAATTGCTGGAAATCAAGGAAATCACTAAACAACAAGCCATTGTTGCTCAGACTCAAGCCGAAAGTATCAGACTGATGATTGAAATGCTAAATCGAAAACAAGCTTAGCAATATAAAAAAATGTCTCAAACTAGCGATCGCCACTATCTTTTTAGCTACAACTCATGATTAATGCACCAACGGACAAAATATTAGCGATCGGCTTAATTAGTGGCACATCGGTGGATGGCATTGATGCGGCTTTGGTAGAAATTATTGATCGCCATGAAAAACTTGAAACTAATCTAATCGCAGGACATACCTATCCCTATGCCACCGACCTGCGTACAGAGATATTAGCTGTCTGTGCGGGTGCGCTGCGATCGCTACAACAAATATGTGAACTCGACGATCGCATAGCCGAGAGTTTTGCCCAAGCGGCGATCGCGATTATGGAGAAAGGCGATCGCTTACCAGATTTGATTGCCTCTCATGGTCAAACAGTTTTTCATCGCCCACCAGTCACTCCTCAGGACGGCAAAACTGGACTCGGCTATTCGGTGCAATTGGGGCGAGGTGCGGTAATTGCCGAATTAACAGGGATTAAAACTATCAGTGATTTCCGAGTTGCTGATATTGAAGCAGGTGGACATGCGGCTCCCCTAGTGCCAATGCTAGATATTTTGTTGCTATCTGATCCTACAAAATATCGAGTATGTCAAAACATTGGTGGTATCAGTAACCTAACTTACCTGCCCCCAAAAGCCCTAGAAAATCAAGAAAAAGTTTTTGGTTTTGATAATGGTACGGGTAATGTCTTGATCGATATGGCAGCACAAAAATTATTTGGGGTTGCGTTTGATGCGGATGGCGCGATCGCCCGTCAAGGTCAGCCTGATTTGCTATTGATTGATAAATGGTTAGAACAAGAGTTTTTTGTCACCGCACCACCAAAATCTACAGGGCGCGAGTTATTTAGTCCTGCATATTTAGAAAAATGTTTGCAGGAATGTGGAGGACTTAGCGATCGCGATATTATGGCAACACTTACAGAATTTACAGCAAGGACGATCGCTAAAAGTTATCGTGACTTTCTGCCCGTATTTCCCGATGAGGTTTTAATCGGTGGTGGTGGTGGTCATAATGGCTATTTGATGGAGCGCTTACAGGATTTATTAGCTCCTGCGATCGTAAAGCGCACTGATGACTTTGGGATGAGTGGTGATAGTAAAGAGGCGATCGCCTTTGCGGTGTTGGGATATTTACGCTTAAAAGAACGTTATGGCAATTTGCCTAGTGTCACTGGAGCCAAGCGAGCGGTTTTATTAGGTAAAATTTATCAATAGCAATATTTTCAACACTACTTTTATAGGTATCGAGCAATGTCAAATAAAGATGCCATCATTAACGAGTTGCAATATATTCCCGAATCTAAACTATCTGCTCTATATGATCTGATTCACTATTTTCGATTGGGAATTAATAGCGAGATAGAGCAAGAACCTGATAAAGATCTCGCAATAGATCAACATCAATGCTTAAAAACCATACAAAAAATTAAACAGGAAGGTTTATCGGGCTTTACCGAGATTAGTGATGTAAAAGCTTATATTCAAGATTTAAAACATGAACTTAGTTAAAGATGATGACTATAAACGTAAAGAACGCAAATTCTTTAAAAAACGTCCTCACTTAATTGACAAGTATGGATTAGTTTTAGAAAAGCTTAAAACTAATCCATTTGATCCATCACTAAAAACATATAAGTTAAAAGGCGATCTTAGCGAATTTTATGCTTGTATAGCAACGTAAGAGATAGATAGGACAATTCAAAACCCAAAAGATGGCAGAGCTTCGCTCTGCCATCTTTTGGGTTTTATGTCCTAAGCAAAGCTTACATTGCTATAGTCCAAAATGAGACGATAGTTTTAGTTGATATTGGTAGTCACAATGAAGTTTATTAATGCTAATAAAAAAGGGACGCTTAGCGTCCCCTTTTTTATTTTTGAGAAGTTTTAAGCAACTTCTTCTTCATCGCCAGTGATGATGGCTTCATCTTCGATGTAAGCTTCAGCATCTTCAGCAGAAACTTCATACTCGATATCTTCGATATCGCCATGACGACCTTCGTAGATCGCATCAGCAAGCTTGCCAACGATCAACTTGATCGAGCGAATTGCGTCATCGTTTGCGGGAATCCCAATGTCAACGCTATCGGGATCGCAGTTGGTGTCAAGCAAAGAAACAATGGGAATCTTCAACTTTTGGCATTCTTGAACAGCGTTGTACTCGCGCTTGTGGTCAACCACGATCACGATGTCGGGTGGCTTACGCATAAGTTTGATACCGCCAAGGTACTTACGCAGCTTTTCCATTTCACGGCGAAGGGTAGATGCTTCCTTTTTAGGAAGGCGATCAAGTGCACCACTTTCGTCGCGACGTTCGAGATCCTTGAGGCGATCAACACGGGTTTTGATCGTTGTCCAGTTGGTGAGCATTCCACCCAACCAGCGTTGGTTGATGTAGTAGCTACCGCAACGGGCTGCTTCTTGAGCAATCAGACCAGCAGCTTGACGCTTTGTGCCTACAAACAATACTTTTTTGCCTTGCTCGGAAGCTTGACGCAAATAAGCATAGGCTTCTTCGAGGTATTGAGCAGTTTGAACTAGATCAATAATATGAACGCCATTACGCTCAGTAAAGATGTAAGGCTCCATCTTGGGGTTCCAACGACGGGTTTGATGCCCGAAGTGAACTCCAGACTCTAGCAACTGGGCTAGGGTTACGACTCCCATTTAATTTTTCTCCTATTGTTCGGGTTTATCCTTGCGCCTGAGATGGAATTTAAAAGCTACAAGTAACTTTAAACACCCGAAGCCTCAAGCGTGTGTTTTTTACAGCCTATCTAGGATATCGCATAGTGTGTCTATAAAACTGCAAAATTTATATACTCCCTTCCCACTAAAGAAATAGATATACAAAACCAAGAAATAGCGGTGCGGGGCTTTGCCCCGCACCGCTATTTCGGGAGTAGTAAGGATGGGCGGCGCGAAGCGCCGCCCATCCTTATCTATCACAAATCATTATTTTTAATTGCAGGATATGCCCATTCGTATTTATTTGGAAATACAAAATTAGTAAAAGACATAGAGATACTGATATCTAGAGATTTGACGGTGTGCCACCATCCAACAGGCATAAAGATCGCGTCCCCAGGATTTAGAGTCACTTCGATAATGGGAACTTGATAAAATAATGGATACTTCTCATAGTCAGGATCTTCAACATCCACCGCACTAAAAACTCCCTGATAGTTATAAAGCCTATGCGTGAAATATGGCGGAATAATCTTCCATACTTTGCGACCGTAAACTTGGACAAATATCAGATTGACAGGATCATGGTGTAAAGGCGTAATCGTTCCAGCAGGACCAAACCAAAAGAAAGTAGTGCAGTTAATATTTTGTGGATCGAGATACTCGGGAAATATCTCAATGTCCTTCAGCAAACCCCGCAAAGCAGTTTTTTCGATATTGCCATTGTTTGCCACCATGTAGTAATTGTTCGTTGCTCCCCCTTTTACGACATTGTCAGCATAATCAGCCATTTGCATCTTTTGGCGATGCTTATCGATATTAAGCTCATATAGGCGATCGCTATTTCGATCGCTTTGTACTTCTATCTCGACCTGACCATAATTTTCCTTTAAATATTCTGGGTTCCACAACGAAAGTGCTTGCCAATTTTTCGTGATATCAGTGAGGATGAGGGGGATATTTTTAGCATAGTAATTCTCTAAGAAATCAGCGCGTGAGATGTTAGGTTTACTGTCAATAGATTGAGAATGAGGAGAGAGGGATGCTAACTCAGCGAGAATGTTGGCGTGGGATTCTGATTTTTGAAGTAACTGGACAAATTTATATCCCGATTGAAAATAAGGGTTTCGACTGATGGAGCCTACTTCTAACTTTGCTGAACTAGGGCTAATCCCATGCATGATTAGCTGTTGAACGATTATGGTGTCATCAATGCCTGCAAACTTACTATCCGCAATCCAACGTCGCCACTCATCGGTCATCGGCTCAGAAGTGGCTACAATCTGTGAGAAATAACGCGGATCAAAAGTAGCAAATCTAGTTTGGGCTGTTTGGATATTAGATTGGATAGACTTTTGCAGCATATAAG
>JADBWK010000101.1 GCA_020404895.1 Pseudanabaena sp. M085S1SP2A07QC
AATGCAGGTGCGATTACGCTTAATTCGGCGAAGGATATCAAGGTGGGTGATATTTTTGCCCGATCTCGTGATGGTGAGGTTACAACTACTGGGGTTTGGAATGGTGGTAGGGTCACTCTTGATGCTGGTGGTAATATTGAGTCGGGTAATATCACTACTACTTCGATTACGGGTAATGCTGGTGATGTCAAGATTACGGCTGGTGGTGATATTGAAGCTGGGGCGATCGCTACTTCGTCTCAATATGGTGCTGGTGGGAATGTCAACATTGAGGCTGGCGGTGAGTCAATCAAAATTGTTAATTCGCTTTCACGGAATGACAATGAGTATAGTGTCTATTCTGCTGGGGCAACTAAAAATGGCAGAATTAATATTCAACAGACTGGAGAAACTGATAACTATTTTGAGGTAGGTGATGCAACTTATAACGGGACTAAGGGTGGTATTTATGCTGGGTTGAATGCTAATAGCGTAGAGAATAGTTTGATGGGAACCACTATTGTCGTTGGTACTTATATTGATGGCAATATCAAGATTGTGACTCCAGATAGCCCTGCTAGTCTCAGAAAGGCAAAACAACTTGCCCCCGAAAAAGCAACTTTGCCTACCACCTTTAATCCTGTCGCTTTGTCAGAAATTCAGAAATTTATTGATAATGGTAATTCGGCTCAGGGTAGTATTACTGCTCAAAGAGAGTATAGTAAGGCGATCGTCGCTCTGGATAATTTCCGAACACTTGAGTTTTATCAGAGTCATGGTGTTACTAGTCCTCCAGTGAAACAGCTAAATTCTGTAAATCAAATCAAGACTTTCTTGAATGCTGGTGATATTGCCGCAGGTACAAAGTCAGCGATGATTTACACCTTTTTGTCTGGCACAACCCAAGATAATCCGTATGATGGTACGAGTCTAAATCTATTTGCAGTCACTTCAACAAGCGATGTTATCTACAGAACTATTCCATTAATCAACGGTCAATATCTAGGTCTTAATGTAAAAGACACTGTTGCCGCCTTTCGAGCTAGCTTACTCGACGCTAATAGTGAAGATTACAAAGAACCAGCCTCACGTTTATATGATTTGATCTTCAGACCACTTAAAGACGCTTTATCCCTATCTCAAGTCAACAATTTAATCTTCTCGACTGATAGTCTATTTCGTGTTATACCTTTAGCTGCTTTATATGACAAGCAGTCTAGCGAGCAGAATGGCAAGTTTTTAGTGGAGGACTTCAGCAGTTCTGTTACCCCCAGTTTTCAAGTTATAGAAAAAGATAGATATCAGTCTCTAAAAGGTGCCAATGTCATAAAAATGGGTGCTACAGAAGCTGGCTCGGATTTCAAGCTGTTACCTAGCGTGCAAACCGAGTTAGAAAACATTGCTAAAATTGAGTTGCAGAGTTCCCCTAATATTAAGCACAGCCCAATTTACTTGAATAAGGCGTTTTCAAAAAGTAATTTGCAGACTTTAATTGCTCAGAATGATTCGCCAATTATTCATCTTGCGACTCATGGAATATTGATTAGACCAAATTCCGATGGTTATGTTCAATTAGGAACTACTCAATCAGCTAGCTTGACAAACAGACTAACTGCGTCAGAAATCCGACAATTAAATGGTTTGCAGAACAAAGAGCTACTTGTCTTTAGTGCGTGCCAAACAGTGTTATCTATCGGCAATATCAGCTATGGATTAGCTGGTGCAGCGCTAGTTGCTGGAGTAAAATCTTCAACAGGTTCTTGTTGGGATGTCAGTGATGAAGGTAATATGATCTTGATGACAGGTTTTTATCAGCAATTGCTAGGTGAGGGCTTATCTAAGACAAAAGCACTACAAAAAACTCAAAAAGCAATGCTTTTAAAAATGGTTGAGACTACACCTGTAGATGGGACAACGGACAAAGCTGAATTATCTATCAATGGAATTAAAGTAGAATCTTCAGAATATGGTCAAAGGAATATAAAAAGACTAGGCAATAATCCTAAAAATTATTTAGATCATCCGTTTTATTGGTGTGGCACTTTTTTATTAGGAAATCCTTGGTAATAAAAAATATATGAGACAAAATTATTTAACCGTTAATTTCCTTGTAGCTATATCTTGTTTTCTATTTTGTACTTTATTTGACCAAGCATCTGAAGGTCAAGTGAAAGATATGAATTCATTTAATACCTTTACTGATTGGTGCGAGAACAAAAGTAAGCTTGACAAAGAGATAAATAATACTATAGAGCAGTTGCTATTAAAAGCAAAAACATCTAATTGCGAACTAGCTAATAAACGGCTAAATCAGACCGCATCACTTTATTTAGACAAAAAAGGAATCTCTAGTATCCTTCCTCTTAAGTCTTTTCAAAATCTTGTACAGTTAAGTCTGATTGAAAATCAGATAAATGACTTAACTCCACTGAAATCTTTAACTAATCTTGAATCACTCTCTCTTGGTGACAACCAAATTACAAACATATCTTCTCTCAGTTCTTTAACTAAATTAAGAGAATTGAGCTTAAAGAATAATAGACTTATTGACATCAATCCATTAAGTAATTTGTTAAAGCTAGAATATCTTTATTTAGACAAAAACAAGATTACTGATATTAACCCTCTAAGTTCTTTAACTAATTTAACCAAACTAAGATTATGGGAAAATCAAATTGTCAATATTAAGCCATTAGAAAAACTTATAAAATTGGAAGAGCTTGGTATTGGTAGAAATCGTATTTCTGACATCAGTCCTCTTAGTCATATGACAAATTTAACTTCACTCTCTGCTAGCAATAATCAAATTTCCAATGTGACACCTTTAAAGTCTTTGATAAATCTAAGACGATTATTTCTAGGTTATAATAAGATTACAGATATTAGTTCATTGAGATCACTTAAAAATTTAAATAATCTTGAGGGCTTAATAGTTTTGGGAAATCCAATTATCAATAAAACTTGTCCATTCGAGAACAAAAATATTTGTAGTTTTTAGTTTTATAAACAGATTCACAATTATATTTACTAGAATTAAACAATTCTGATTTGTCAATTAGAAGGTCGAGCTGACAACGATCTCAAAGCTTGCTGTAAATACTCGACCTGCGATCGCAGCTTGCTTCTAAAACTATGATTTTTGCGATCGCGGACATATTTCTGAATTAGAAGTAATGAATCATAAAAATTTCTTAGGTTATATTTTTCTGTTCTTCAGCTTTTACTCTTTTGGCTGCAACGCAATTCCATTTCCTGAGGTGTCAAGCAAGGAACATTATCGAGTGAAATCCCCAGATGCTGAAGTTGATGCAGTCTTAATGAAGAGTGACGGAGGAGCGACTACATCTGTAAGCTATAACTTATTTATTTTACCTAAAGGAGCAAGCAGCAGGGAATTACCTCTTGAACACTCACGGCTTATTGCTGACAACGCGGAAGGTCTGAGAATAACTTGGATAGAAAATAAAATTCTCGAAATCGACTGTAAAAGTGCTAGAATTTTTCGCTTTTCAAATTTTTGGCAATCGAAGGAGGTTCAAGATTATAGATACATAGTTGAAATAAGAATTTCCCCAAATTGCCATCTTTAATTTTTTGTGATCTTTCATAAGCTGACACAATTTCAAAATAATGATCGCAGCTTACTTTTAAAACTATGATTTTTGCGATCGCAAGTTGCTTTTTAAAATTTAGGATTTTTGCGATCGCAAGTTGTCAAAGTTCCGATCGCAACTTTCAATTACTTTATCCCATATCGCAAAATGGAGTTCTTTATTTCGCTTGCGATCGCTTCTAATTTCTAAAACTTGAGTTCCCTTAGCACTCAGAGAACTCATTACGCGATCGCGAAAATCTTGCCAATCTTGAATGAGAAAATGTTCGCAATCATAGGCGGAGATAATTGGCGCAAAGTCTAGACCATGCGATGTGCCAAAGAATTCTTCAAAGGTATCTTCATATTTGGAAATTGGTAGTAAATCAAAAATGCCACCACCATCATTATTAAGAAGAATTACCGTCAGGGAAATATTATATTTTTTGGCAGCCAGCAATCCATTTAGATCGTGATAAAACGCTAGGTCTCCACAGATGAGAACCATCGGGCGATCGCACCCCCATGCCGCTCCCAGTGCACTAGACAAAGTTCCATCGATACCATTAGCACCACGATTTGCTAAAACTGTGATTGGGCGATCGCTATGGAAGAATGTATCCAAATCACGGATGGGAGTGCTACTTGCCACATAAATATAAGTATCCGCAGGAAGAATTTCCGCGAGTTCTGCATAAACTTTACCATCGAATAATTCATCGATTGTGCTGAGAGATTCTGCGATCGCATGTTCAGCAATACTTTCGGCTAGTTCAAAATCTAATCGCCATTGTTTATCTTGCCAAATCGGTTGAGCATAGTTCGCTAAATAATTGGCTAACTGTAAGCAAAAGCTTGCAGGATTAGTATTTAAAGCTTGGGTAATCCCATGGGTAGGATCGGTATTGGTACTACCGACCACGATTTGCTGACAGCCGATATGTTGCTGTAGCCAGAGTAAATAACTTTTGGAAGTTGGCATGGCTCCAAAACGGATCACAATTTCTGGAGCATGGGCTTTACAGAAGTTTGGAGATCGCAAAAAGCTATCATAATGTCCAATTTCGTTACCACGGTGTGCGCCTGTAGCTTCGATCAGTAATGGATAGCCTGTTGCTCTTGCCAAACAGCGCACAGCATCTAAAAACTCTGCTGGTGAGTCATATACTCCTACAACTAGCACTCCCTTGGGATGGCTGATAATTTGATTGGCTATAGCAGCGATCGCATCCGTACCTAGCGATCGCATTCCAGCAATTACTTGACTATAAGCATCCCCTGAAGGATTACCAAACATTGCTTCTGGACTGCTGAGAGCTAAGTCTTCTGGAACATCATTAGCAATAGGAACTGGTGGCATCGGATCAGCAAAGGGGAAGTTGAGATGGACTGCCCCTGCGGGTGTATCACCTTTCCCAGTAGCCATGCTCACAGAACGACCAATTAGCGATCGCAAATAGCGCAATCGAAAACCGAGAATCTCTGGTGTTCCCACTTCAAAAAAGTAGCGAACATGTTTTCCATAAATATTAATCTGATCAATAGTTTGCCCAGAACCACAATCGCGCATTTCTGGGGGGCGATCAGCTGTCAACACTACAAGTGGAATTTGACTGTAATAGGCTTCAATAATCGCAGGATAGTAATTTGCCGCCGCAGTTCCTGATGTGCAGAGCAGGGCAACAGGAGCTTTTTGGACTTTCGCTAGACCGAGCGCAAAAAAGCTACTTGATCGCTCATCAATATGTACCAAAATCTGAAAATCAGGACTGCGATCGCGCAATTCAGCAAAAGCAATCACTAGTGGCGTAGAGCGAGAGCCAGGAGAAACACAAACTGTTAGCACACCTGATCGATATAGCTCTTCAACAACAATGCTTGCCCAAAGTGTATTTCGATTGGCGGTATTCATCTGATGGTAGTTCCATTAGCATTAAAGTGGAGGCTGTAGCCGAGTTCCGTTAACATTTGGCGCAAGATCGGCAGGCTTAATCCCAATACATTGGTATGACAGCCTTCGATTCTTTCGATTAATAATCCACCTAGCTTCTCCATCGTAAAACAGCCCGCACAGCATAAAGGTTCTCCCGATTCCGCATAGCTGCTAATTTCTGCACCCGTAGCATTAGCAAAATAAACCTTGGTTACACCGTGACGCATCACCGATCGCTGAGTTTTAGCATCAATCAAATAATGTCCTGTATATAGCTCACAGTAATTGCCACGCATCTTTTGCCATGTCGCGATCGCCGTTTCTTTGGAGTCAGGTTTACCGTAAATCATGCCATTGAGATACATGATCGAGTCACAGCCCATAATTAGCGCATTCTGCCCTGTAAATTCGGTTGCGATCGCCTTAGCTTTGCATTGAGCCAAGGTCAGTACTAGTGAAGTAGGATCGCTAACCTGAATCGCATCTTCATCAAAATAGCTGACTTTGACAATTGGTTTAATACCAGCATTTTCTAAAATACTCTTGCGAGTGGGAGATGCGGAAGCAAGGACAAAAATGGGACTGGACATAGGAATTAAAAATGGGAATTAAGAGGAAAGATGAAATCTGTGCTAATTGTTCTCTCATCTACCCTACCGTATTTTCGTTAGAGTCATGATTTATTCGCGTCTCCATTGATTTATACCAAAATATAAAATTGCTACGCAATTTTGTGTTTTTAAAACCCTTACAGGGTTCGCTTTTTGATTCACAGAAGTATCGGCACACTTTTTTGAACTGGTATTACACCTATGACTACTACACGATTTTCTGCATTGATACTAAAATATATTTAGATTAAAATTTCTTAATATTTGGGCAATCGTATAGTGCTAATCCAATCAGACTGGCTCAAAAAACTACGAGGGCGCTCGTTTGACCTAGAGCTGGGGGCGATCGCAGTTATTTATTTTGTGCAAGGTGCAATGGCAATCTCTCAACTTGCCGTAAGTTTCTTCCTTAAGGATGACTTAGGGCTAAGCCCTGCGGAAGTTGCCTCAATGGTTGGTATTACGATGTTACCTTGGACAGTTAAGCCCTTATACGGTTTGATATCTGATGGATTCCCAGTATTTGGCTATCGTCGCCGTCCTTATCTATTGCTATCGAGCATTTTAGGGATTTTTGCATGGGTGAGCATGGGTTTATGGGTCAAAACTCCATTTTGGGCGATCGCAATGATTGCGACTGGCTCTTTATCTCTAGCTTTTTCTGATGCGATTACCGATGCACTGATTGTCCAACGCGCCAGACTGGAGCCAGAAGGCGATGCAGGATCATTGCAGTCTTTTAGCTGGATAGCTTCCTCAATTGGTGCGATTATCTCTGCGTACTTAAGTGGCTACCTACTAGAACAATTTGGCGCAAAATTTGTTTTTGAAATTACCGCAATTTTGCCGCTTTTGGTGGGTATCTCAGCCTTTGCGATCGCAGATCCACCCATGTCCACGATTTTTATTGTTGCACCTGATCCTGCTAATAAGTCAGAAGATGGGTCGCCACCTCCAAAGCCTGCAAATTTATCAAGAAATTCGCAAATCTGGATGTCGTTGAGGTTCAACTTTACGCAACTGCGTCAAGCCTTTACGAATAAAGCAATTTGGTTGCCTGCTGCCTTTTTATTCTGTTGGCAAGCATCGCCAAGCGCTGATACTGCTTTCTTCTATTTCACGACCAATGAACTTAAGTTTAATCCTGAATTCCTTGGTACGGTTCGATTTTTTGCGAGTTGGGCGGGCTTACTAGGTGTGTGGCTATTTCAGCGTTTTTTTAGAGGTGTGCCGACTCGTAAGATTTTCTTTTGGACAACCATAATTTCCACTTTGCTAGGGCTTACCAGCTTATTACTAGTTACGCACACAAACCGATCGCTAGGTATTGACGATCGCTGGTTTAGTCTTGGTGACAGCTTAATTTTGACCGTAGCTGGTCGCATTGCCTTTATGCCCGTTTTGGTGTTAGCGGCTCGACTATGTCCTGAAGGAATTGAAGCAACATTATTTGCTCTTTTGATGTCGGTGTTGAATATTTCGGCGCTATGTTCTTTTCAGTTAGGAGCAGGTTTAACCTACCTTCTAGGCGTTACCGAATCCAATTTTGATAACCTCTGGTTATTAGTTTTAGTTGCTAATTTAACTAGCCTTTTGCCACTTCCACTCTTAAAGTGGTTGCCTGACGAGAAAAATAGTAAGCCAGAAGAAGATCCTCCTCAATCTCCCATGCTTACAGAAGAAGCACTCAACTTATAAAAACTAAGGGTGGCGCGAAGCGCCACCCTTAGTTTTTCGCTATAAATAGTTCTTGATCAATGGTTTGACAACAATCCTCGACGGTTGCTCCATTGAGCATTTTCTCGGCAAGGGCGATTAGCACCGAACGCCGATCGCTTAATAAATTACGGGCATTTAGCAACGCCCAACGCTCTTGGGTCATCGGATTTGGCAAATGAGCAATTGCTTCCCGAAGGCGTTGCATATCATCAATACCTCCTTCAGTTTCGCCTTCGCACATCAGTTGTTCGGCTGCGATACCTGCCATATATACAGTGCTATAGCGATCGAGTAAATTCGCTGATAAATTTGTGGAATTAGGAGCATCAGCAATCTCGATTTCCACGCCACCTTCGATACCTTTAAAAGCTTCATCGGCTAATATTTCACCTAGCGATCGCCCAACGATACCCGCGATCGCGTAGTTCACAACTCTAAAACCAAGCACATGAGCGGCAAGAAAATGTCCAGCTTCGTGGTAGGAAACTCGTTCACGGTATTTAGGCGATCGCGCCCTCAGCCATGCTTGAGTATATGCCCCAAATTTTCCTTGCCAAAAGCCAATATCAATCCCCCAAGCACTAAGTAAACTAATGGCGATCGCGGCAGGGACGACTGGGGACAAACCTGCCATTGTGCCCACCAAAGACATCATCGTAATTGTAAATATGGCGATCGCTAGTAAATCAGTGGCAGTTACATTCATGACAAGGTTCAGCTCGAAATCACTTAAGACAGACAAGGGACTTAAGCTCTTTGTTTGTCCTAAGTTATGGTTTTTGGATAAAGGAATTACTACGGTTTGACTTTTTGTAGAAAGTTGCGAGGCTATCATCGTCGCCAACAAATCGCCAATGCCAAGGCTCGTACATTACGCCCTGAGGGTTATTGGGTGGGAAAGACATTTCAAAGCCGTACTTGGCTGCATTATTTTGCAACCACTGAAAGGCAGGAGTTTTCTCGAAGCTCGTGGATAGATTTGCACTTGGCACTCCACCATCACCAATATCTAACGCATAGCCAGTGTGGTGTTCGCTATGCCCTGGAGGAGCGCTAACTTTTGCTCGTTGGGCTGGGGTTTGGTTGCGTTGCTTGCTGATATCAAAGAAAAGTTCTTGCTGCTCTGAGATTGTCCGAAAGCCCGAAATCACGACAAAATCTATACCATCAGCCTTTGCATCAGCTTCCATTCGGAGAAAACTTTTTGCTGCTGCCTCATGCAGCCGAATTTCATAGCCATCTCCTGCTCGACCTATAGTGCGTAATTTATTCGCAGGAGCTTCACTAAATGCATGATGTCCAAATAAATCTGGTGGACTATTGGATTCTTTAGTATTAACTTCTGGATTTTGCTTAGTGTCATTACCTCTAGCCGTAGGATTTGCACTTATAAATGGTGCTGTAGGAACAGGCGATGGTTGCTCAATTTGCGAAGAAGAAACTGGTTGTGAGCTTGGATCGGATGAAGTAATTTCTTTCGGTTGATTGGTGGCATTAGCATTCAGGGCAAACCAGATGCGGGTGCTAACAATCGGGGATAAAAAAGCTAGTACTGCCAAACCATATGCCCACCAAGGAACTGATTGTAGCGATCGCGAAATTGTTTTGACTTTTTCTGGTTGCTTTTGGGCTGATCGGTTAGGATCGCTGACTCTTTGAGCAACTGGGATATCGTTTTGGGTAGGCATAGGTATACAAACGTTTGAAGTTTTAACCAAGGTTAAATATACACAATAAATAGCTTGGCGCAATTAAAATCCAGATCCAAGCCCTGTATAGCTAGTGCAGCAAGAAGTACAGGCTGAATAATTAGTGATGTTCGGCGAAGCCGAACATCACTAATTATTCAATGAGCAGGGATTACTTACTACAGACAAATTTAGGTAAAAGTCTTGTACTAAATTAATGTATTCCTTTGTGTAGATATGTTTGCGTTCCTCTACTATCAATATAGTTTCTTGAGTTTGCCCTTGAGTTGAACTTAATGTTGAACTTAATTCTAACAAGATGCGTTTGATGATAGTTTTTGGAGTTGGTTTGACATTGACTTTGCGATCGCAAAATAAGTGAAAACCCTTGGCTTTATTCAGGAAAGTATCAGCTAAATCGGTCGGATAAATAACTGCTAAATGACCATTTGGCTTTAGTAACTGCGAAGCGATTTGGAGAATATCTGTTTGAGAAAGGCTGTCACTATGTCGCGCTAAGTTTCTTGACTTTTGCGATGATTTACTCGCCTTCTCAAAAAAAGGAGGATTGGAAATAATTAAGTCATATTGCTTAGAGCAATTGCTAGCAAAGTCTTGAATTGGAGCATGAAAAATATTTATGCGATCGCCCCAAGGTGAATTCTCGATATTCTCTTTTGCCTGACTATAAGCATCATCATCAATTTCCACTGCGTCAATATTTGACGATGGCGATCGCTGAGCCATCATCAGCGCCAGCAAGCCTGTCCCAGTTCCAATATCAAGAATTTGAGAGTTGTCAGATATATTTGCCCAAGCTCCCAACAAGATGCCATCTGTTCCTACTTTCATCGCACATTTGTCTTGAAAGATTACAAATTGTTTAAAGCAAAAAGAGGAGTTTCGCATTTTCTTATTGGCGATCGCATTGTTTACAATGTCTATTAGTGCTGGGTTTCATTCTTCAACACAATCTGGGCGATCGCTAATGATGATGAAGATGAGATCGCGAATAATGCTGAAAATGCGATCGCCTATTCAAGACAAACTTAAATAATCTGATACAGAAATAATTGCAATATCTTGAAATGGATTTAGCACAAGCAAATCTTGATCGCCAGTGATGATGTAATTTGCATTCCCATTAACAGCCAGTTCTAAGAACTTATCATCTTTGCGATCGCGACAAGCTGTAATTTTTTCGATAATTTCGATAATTTCTGCATCGACAAAAAATCTAGCAACAAATTTTACACGTTCTTCCATTGAAAAATATTTCTCAAATTTTTTGCGTCTTAGAACTTCTTCTAATTCCAGAATAGTTGCTGTAGATGCTAAGATTTTGCTTGTGGAATAGGCAAGGTTAAAGGCTTGTCTTGGCGCAGAACGAGGAAACATTAAAGCGCTAACAATGACATTGGTATCAAAGACAATTCGATTAGTCTTCATCAGCAAGTATTGATTCTAAAATTTCAGGGGTTAATCCATTCTTTTCGGCTTGATAGCCAATATCATCCATGATTTGCATGAGGGATATTTCTTTTAACTCTTGTTGCAACAAAATGTTAAATAGCATTTCTATTTTTTTACGGTTGGTAGAGTTGATTTCCTGATATGCCTTCGCAACTTCAGCATCGACTTGAATTGTGATAGTTCCCATGTTAATAACCTCTCTAAACGATTGTCTGTAAAATTTCTGGCGTTAATCCATTAGCCACAGTTTCATCACTCAGTCTATCCATTGTGTTTTGTAACTTACTGATTTTCAAGGCTTGTCTCATCCATTGATTGAGCCATGCTTGAATTTGTTGTTGTTGCTCTGGTTGTGAAGATTGAAATGCTTGAGCAATATCTTCATCTATTTGAATAGCGATCGTTTTCATGTTTTTTATCCTCATTCATTTAATTTTAAGAATTCTTGTTTTGGGTGATTATATGCTTAAAAATATTTACACAGATATCTTTTAAATCATCTGTCAAAGTCCATTCAGAATTTTGCATGAATCTAATTGCATCATCACAGAATGGACTTTTAGACTTAATTGTTCCTGACCCCTCACTTTTTGATTTTGATTTGTTGATTGCGGCAAAAATAGTTTTTCCTTCTGGTATCGCTTTTAATAGCCTATCGAGATATCTACCAATAGGAGTATCAGGTTTTGCATAGTCTTTATATTTGATACGTTCAATATTACCTTCGTACTTTTTGAACTTTTCAGCGACTACTTTCTTAAGTATTTCAACAGGGATCAGATTTTCAATTTCCTTTACCTGCAATACAAGAAATCTCTCTCCTAGCATTTTCTCATAAACTGCTTTACGATCTCCCTTGAGGTGAGAGCCTATATCTCCATCAGCAATCAGAAAAGCATGACCACAAATGGACTTAGCTCTTATTTTATATTCATCATCATCTTCATCTGGATCGAAACTCCAGTGAGTTAAATTTGCGCCTTGATATTCTACAAATGAGTAATGATAGTCTTCTTTGAGTTTAATTAACTCACTATATTTTTCAGGATCGCTATGCTCTAGCTCATCAATATATTTTTTCATGTAAGCTTTGAGATAAAGACGATCTGTTATGCCTTCAACCCAAATTGTTGCGTTGGTAATAAAGACAGATGAGTTTCTTACTCCTAAGTCAAGCAATATTTCTCTATCGCGTGGTGAGGATGGGCGAATATGGAACTGTGGTTGAGTATCTTCGTGTTTAGAGAAATGGAATACTGAGATATTGGCAAAGTCAATTGTCATATCTAAAAAATGGTTGGAGTGTGAAGTTATGAAATATTGATGCTGATCATATTCTGATAACACTTCTAAGAATGATCGCTGCATTGATGGATGCATAAACATATCAGGCTCTTCTATAAAAAAGAGACAGCGTTGTTTTTCTGTAAAAATATTAAATGTGCAAATAATCAAATTCTGTAAGCCATCACCTAATTCATAAATAGGATATTGATCCTCGTTACCAATTTTGATGTTGATTACCTTGGGGCTTTTCTCTTTTGGTATTAATGTAACTGGTTTATTCTCAAAGAATTTAATTGACAAAAAATCTTCAAACTCTTTAACTAGTTTTCTCTCTTCTGGTTCACCAAGTAGTTTTTCTTTGAGACTTTGATATAGCTCAAGCCCAGTAAATATTTGCATCTTTTCAGTGAATGAATCACTATTTTTAAAATAGTCCCATTTTGTTCTTTCTCCATAGAAGTTTTTATGTTGATCGTCAATCTCCAAAGGACGCAGCCCTCTAAGTATAGGAATATAGTATCGTTTCTCATTTCCTAAATTTAAACCGATATCAATTTCGTCTAAGCTTTGCTTATATTTAATTGCAGTACTACGAAGTTTTTCTGCTGTATTTATAACATTTGGGGGGAACCCACCAGTAAGTGTCCAATAGCCTACAAGAGAATGAGTGTTGTAGGGTTTGGGTTAGGGATATCGTCAGCAGCAGGAATTAGGGAAGGATGCGGCATCCCTAGTCGAGCCGCCAGACAAGATTGCGTCAGAAAATCCAAGATAGAA
>JADBWK010000102.1 GCA_020404895.1 Pseudanabaena sp. M085S1SP2A07QC
GGACAATTCAAAACCCAAAAGATGGCAGAGCGAAGCTCTGCCATCTTTTGGGTTTTATGTCCTAAGCAAAGCTTACATTGCTATAGCAGCTTTTTTTTCTTGTTACTATAGGTAGCAACTTGGGTTACATAGGCACAATTAAATATAAAATCCTCAAAATTTCTACCATTCGCTTTGCGGGTGCTACACATTTTGGCTCTGGTTCTTTAATTATGCTGAGATATTTAATAGGCCTTAGGGGAATCAAACTTTACCAAAAGCATCACCTGATCCAATTATCATCCTGCGATGATTAATCTTGTTGGTGTTGTAAGTAGCTAGGCACAATTAAATATCCCCCCAATCTATGACGCTTTCACAGTAGGAGATACAGATTTTGACTCAGCTTTTTATGACTTACGCAAAAGAACGAGCCGTAGGGGCAATTCATGAATTGCCCCTACGGCAAAATGAGGCTTTCATGGCGTTTTTGCGTAAGTCCTACTTTTTTAACTATGAACAATTACTTAGCTACTCCCTTCCCATTGAAGAATTAGACATTGCGGCGCTTCGCGCCGCAACGCTAATTCTTGGTTTTATATGGCTATTTCTTTGGTGGGAAGGGAGTATCAATCGAAAATCTTCAAGACAAACTTTAAAAATGCTCAATAATCTAAATAGCGGTGTATGGATCTAATCATGGCAAAAGTCACAACAAAAAGAAAGAATTATTTGGCGCGTTTTTTGGCGATCGCAATTGGGGCAGCGATATTTGCTGCATTTACACCGACGATTGCCCATGCGATCGAGACAGGGACATTGGAGTCTTTGACTAAAAGCACAAATGAGCTAAAGCTATCAGTTGATACTAGCTGGGTACTAATCACAGGTTTTTTAGTATTCTTTATGCAATGTGGATTTGCCATGCTGGAGGCAGGGCTAGTCCGACAGACAGGAGTTGTCAATACTCTTGCCGAAAACTTTATTGATGCGGCAATTACCCTTTTAGCATGGTGGGCTACGGGCTTTGCGATCGCCTTCGGTACGACCAGCAATGGATTTTTGGGAATAGACGGATTCTTTTTAAGTAATGCTTTTACGCTAAATAATGGTGCGATCGAATATGCAATGGGCGCAGGCGGTTCTACTGCCCCAATCAATACATTGACACTGTTCTTCTTTCAGTTTGCTTTTTCGGCAACGGCTAGTACCATCACCACAGGTGCTATGGCAGAACGTACAGAATTTAAAGGGGATTTAATCTATGCCTTTATTATGGGCGCGTTCATGTATCCTGTCGTCGTGCATTGGGTTTGGAACAATGGCGGATGGCTAAACAAACTTAGCTTTCATGATTTTGCAGGTAGTGCTGTTGTCCATACCGTTGGGGGATGGACATCTCTAGTTGGCGCATATTTACTAGGTCCACGCCCCGATCGCGTATGGGGACAAATTCCCCCAGCTCATAACCTTGGCTATGCCACAATTGGCACAATGATTTTATGGTTTGGTTGGTATGGCTTTAATGCAGGATCAGCTTTAACACTAAGTAATACTGGACTAGTTGGATTGGTTGTAGTAAATACAACCCTAGCTGCTTCGACTGGTGCGATCGCAGCCATGCTTTATATTTACTTTCGGTTTAAACAGTGGCACTTATTCTGTGGACTAAATGGCTCTCTGGCAGGTTTAGTCGGAGTGACCGCAGGCTGTGCCTACATCATGCCTTGGGCTGCAGCTCTCATCGGTTTAGTCGCTGGAGTACTTGTCCTCGTTGTTGTAGACATTATTGAGTGGTTTGAAATTGATGATCCTGTCGGTGCATTTGCCGTGCATGGTTCTTGCGGCATGATGGGAGCTATAGCTGTTGGCTTATTTGGACACCCAGCCTTAACGATGAATAAAAAGGCTGGCTTATTCTTGGGAGGCGGATTTGACCTACTTGGAGTCCAGATCGGAGGTGTAGCTGCGATCATCATGTTTACGGTTGTTTTTTCCTTTATCATGTTTGGCTTACTTAAAGCTGTAGGACTACTTCGAGTTAATGAAGAAGCCGATCTCATTGGTATTGATGTTTATGAGCATGGTGCGTCAGCTTGGCCAGATGTCTACCCCATTGATGATCTGCAATTTGATGATGACGAAGATTAAAGAAATCGACAGCAGCGCAAAGCACTGCCATCTATTTCCAGCAATTCTCATTATGAAACAGATTTTGTTGTTCCCAGCGCCTTTGGCGCTGGGAACAACAAAATCTGGTTTTTGAAAGCCCACTATAATCGGGCTTTCAAAAACCAGATTTTGATAATGAGAATTACTGAGCAATTTTTGGTTTTAGTGTTTTTCTGAGTTGATTTTGCTAGTATTATTCAGGTAGCTTATGCAGCTAACACTAAATTCCCTAAACTCTGTTTTATAAAAGTTCTCGAAGGTGTGACTATGCTATTTCAAGAATTAAAAATCAAACCCAGTAAGGTTTTTTGATTCTCAATATAGCTTTGCGATTTTTGAGGATTGGTATTATTTGTGCTGAGCGGGACATTATTAAAGATATTGGCAACATCCATGACTCCTGATTTAGGCTGGCAATCAGAAACATCTGAAGATATTTCCCCCTCCAATCCTCAGGGCTTAGAGCAGTTGCATTATTACAAATGCCTGCTCGATGATCTGTTGGCTTTATCAGTGTCTCTATCTAGCACTAATGACTTACGAGCTTTCTTAGAGTCAGCATTAACGACAACCCGCAAAATGACAGCAAGTGACGCAGGTAGTATTTATCTAATTGATCGCTCTGCCCCAGTGCATACAGTCTGCTTTGAAGTAGCTCAAAATGATTCACAGCCTGAGAGATCGCTAGTCAACTTTGCAGTGCCACTAAATCAAGATAGTATCGTCGGCTATGTGGCGATGACGGGCGAGACGCTAAATTTATCCGATGCCCATGATTTACCAGATAATGCGATATATCAGCACCATAAGACGTTTGATTGTGATATTGAATATCACACCCGCTCAGTTTTGGCAGTTCCCATGTTTGATTGGCAAAAGAGTACGATCGGGGTTTTTCAGTTAATAAATCGTAAAGTTAAAGATATTTCAATTACAGCCGAGAATGTTCAAGAAATTACCCTAGCTTACTCAGCTTTAGATGAAAAACTATTAAAGGCGATCGCCTATCAAGTATCCGTATATATCGAGCGATCGCAACTTTTGGGACAAGTTTTGCAGTCATAAAAGATTTTAAGGTTAAGACTAAGCAAAGCTTAGGAAATAAAACCCAGGAATTGATTGACGGCGCGGAGCGCCGCTAATCAATTCCTGGGTTTTGATTTTTCCCAAACCCAAAATCAAGTATTTATACTCAACAGCAAATAGCTAATCTTAAGGAAGTATAAGGAATTCCCATCTTTTCCTATAAGATTGAACATAGGATAAATTCTTAGATATTTATACGGAGATTATTTATTTATGCTCACTTTAAAAATAGTGGTTTATATCACTGTCATATTCTTTATCAGCTTGTTCGTATTTGGCTTCCTCAATAGCGATCCATCTCGCAACCCAGGTAACAGGGATCTCGAATAGTGATCAACACTTCCAACGCTAGCTCTGCCAAATCTCAACCTTCAAAGCTGGTCAAAAGTAATGACTGGCGATTGATGTTGAGCTTATTGCCATACGCAAAGAAAAATTCTAAACAGCTTGTCATATCGCTGCTTTTACTTGTGCCCTTATCGATCGCTAGTGCTGTCCAGCCAATTCTGGTACAGCAAGGCATCGATGGCCCAATTAAAAGTGGCGATTTGTTGGGTTTGCGGTGGATCTGCTTAGTCATTCTCTTGACGATCGCAGTCCGTCTTGCGTTTCAGTCTTGGCAGGGCTACTTGGTACAAGAGGTCGGACAAAAAATTACGGCGGATATTCGCACCGATTTATTTCGTCACGTTACCTCCTTATCAACTAGCTTTTTTGATCGCACACCTGTTGGCAAATTGATTACACGCTTAACTAGTGATGTCGAAGCGTTAGGTGATGTATTTGCTACTGGGGCAGTGGGTGTCCTTAGCGATTTTGCTGCGATCGGCACAATCGCGATATTTATGTTTTTACTGCGATGGGATTTAGCGCTGCTGCTTTTAGCAATGGTTATCCCAGTTACGGGCTTAATTGTTTATTTTCAGTACGAGTATCGCAAAGCCAATTTCAGAGCTCGCGATCGCTTGTCGGAACTCAACTCAATTCTCCAAGAAAATATTATTGGCGCGAGTATCGTTCAGCTATTTCGCCGCGAAAAATTTAACTCCGCTCAACACCTAAAAGTCAATCAGCAATATGTAGCTGAGGTAAACCGCACAGTTTTTCATGACTCGGCTGTATCCGCAACGCTGGAATGGATCGCTCTAGTGGCGATCGCAGGTGTTCTTTGGTTAGGCGGTGGACAAATTGTCCAGAAGAATCTTACATTTGGCGAGCTTTCTGCTTTTGTCTTATTCTCGCAGCGCCTTTTTGACCCAATTCGTCAACTAGCCGAGAAATTCACCACAATTCAAGCAGGATTTACGGCGGTTGAACGTATCAACGCTATTTTGCAAGAACCGATCGAAATTCGCGATCCTGAATATCCCAAAACTTTGCCCCTTGATGGCACTGGCGAAATTTGCTTTGACCATGTCTGGTTCGGTTACAAGCCTGATGAGTATGTCCTTAAGGATGTTACCTTCACCCTCAAAGCAGGTGAAAAAATTGCCCTAGTCGGGCCCACAGGCGCTGGTAAAAGCTCAATTATTAGGCTGTTATCGCGTCTTTACGAACCAACTAAAGGCAGAATTTTAATTGATGGCATCGATATTCGCGAAATTACCCAAGCGGAATTACGACGTTGTGTGGGTGTAATTTTGCAAGATGCCTTTTTGTTTTCTGGCGATATCAAAGAAAACATTACATTGGGCGAAGACTATGCGATCGAGCAAGTGGTTAAAGCTGCCGAACTGATGAATGTAGATCGCTTCATTCAAGATTTCCCTGAAGCCTATGCAACTCAAGTTCGCGAGCGCGGTACGAATCTATCTGGTGGACAAAAGCAATTATTAGCCTTTGCCAGAGCCGCCATCCGTGATCCTAGAATTTTAATTCTAGACGAAGCAACAGCTAGCCTTGATGTCAGTACCGAGTTTTTGATTCAGCAAGCCTTAGATAGACTTTTGATTAATCGCACCACAATCATCATTGCCCACCGTCTATCGACGATTCGCAATGTCGATCGCATTCTCGTACTCAAGCAAGGCGAAGTGGTTGAAGCTGGCTCTCACGATCAACTAATTGCTAAACAAGGTTTATACGCTAGTCTCTACGAGCTAGAAATGATGGCAACCCATTAAATTTACATTAGATAAAATTTGGCATCAGCAGCTAGTTCCAGTGCGATTGCCTTCTGCTCTAGTTTATCAAGAGGAAATCCTTGAATATTTGCATGATTGGGATTTTCTGATGTTGGGTCTTTGACTACCTGCAAAGACCCAACTTTACATTTAATTGCCTGAATGTCAGCCCTGCCATAAAAAGTTTTATTTAGCTGTCTAGCTGTTTCCTCACCTAAAGCCAGCACTTCTTCAATGGTTGCATCGAGATATCGAGTTAAAGATAATTCCTGATAAGGATGTGGCATAAACAGTTCAGGCTTTGCAGTTTGATCGCTACTGCGAAAATGGTTACTTTGCATTGCATATCTAGCTAAGATTTCATCCTCACTCACATCAGGTACATGATTAGCATCGATCATGCTCTTTAAACCGTTATTCCTTTAACTTCTCTAATCAATTCCAAGATAGGTTGGGGTATTTCTCCACAAAAATGATCTGATCCCCGCTCAGATCTAGCACCAAAAAGGGCGGCATAATACAACATCCCTTCGGGACTAATGCTAACTGACAGTATCCAGCGCGGATTACTGTACCACTCTAGAGTTAAATGACCATCTGGTTCAGCCCCAACAGATGGTAAGGGGTAGCCTAGAGGTAGTGACTCAATAAACCAGTAAGCATTAAATAAAGTATTTTCTTGAACTGCAAGGGCGTTATAACCATCCCAATCTGGTAATTGACATTCTTTCCAAAAGGCATATAGTTCGTTATAAGCTGATTGCTTCCCCAAAACTACAGACTGGTCAAAGTAACCTTTTTGCTTTTGGGTAGTTTCATCAATATAAGCAGCAGTTTCTGTATTTCCTCGTATGGCTGTGATCATGACTTAACTCCCAAAATTATTTAAGGCGGTATCAGTTATATTACTGAAAAATATTTTATTCTTAAGCCAACGCATTTCAGCAAGTTGTTTGTTTAAATCCTCTTGAATACTAGAAACTTCATTTGTAAAGACATCAATATCTACAATCAACGCTTGCTCACTTCCTGATCCAGTTTGATTGGGTTGAATAGTACGAACTAAGTTAATTTGATAGGGATAACCAGCAACTTGGTAAGTATCTTGGTAAAAAAACGATTTTGGAGAGATTTCTAATCCAGAAAGCCTATATGGTTCACTTTTGAGATAGGTTGAGATTGATTCATCTTGTTTTATAAGAATTCGGTTAATGAATCGAACCCCTAATCGGCGGATCGTCTTTGGCTCGGCTAATTCTACAAAAACATCCCAGACTCGCAAGGCTTCGTTCTTAAAGTTTTTCCAACTTTCATAGGATTGAACCCTACTAAAAGCAATTCCAGTATGCGTAAATTGGGCTACATAATTTTTTCGATCATCTTCAAGCCTAAAGCCATTCCATTGTGTGTGCTGTGAGAATTGAGACGTGTCATCAGGCGTACCCATTATTTTAGCTTCTGTGACATACTGAGTCTGAATAGTGGGGTATTCAGGCAAATGTTTGGTTAGCGCTTCCTTTAATGATATTTGCTCTAAAGGTTGACTGGCAGGAGCCTCCCAATGAATTACAGCCTCTAGAATAGGCGAATTCGTTAAATCTTCTGGGAATTTTTCACTAAGATTGATAGCAAATTGAGATGGCGCAGACATAATAACTTTTTAATTTCTAGAGCTGAAATGTATCGCCTTAATTTGGGTCAACAAGAGTACATTGTATTTCTCTAAACTACCACAAGTCTTATGAGCAATATTTAATCGTTAGCAAGTCTGTTGACTTTAATGATTTTTCATGACTCGTTCAATTTCGCGTTTATCGTCGCGCTTTTTCATGTCTTCGCGTTTGTCATGCAATTTTTTGTTACGCACAACAGCCAGATCAACTTTAATCCAGCCCTCTTTTTGGTAAACCTTTAGCGGTACTAAGGTTAAACCCTTTTGCTGCACTCCAGCTATTAACTTACGGATTTCATCCTTATGTAATAGTAGTCGGCGAGTGCGCGTTGGCTCATGGTTAAAATACACACTGGTAGTACGGTGTGGCGGAATATACATATTTAGCAGCATGATCTGCCCCTTACGCACAATCCCATAAGCGTCTCTTAGATTTGCTTGCCCCCCCTTGACTGCTTTTACTTCAGTACCAAGTAGCTCGATACCCGCTTCATGGGTTTCGAGGATTTCATAATTAAATCTAGCTTGCCGATTCTCAGCGAGGACACGATAATAATTTGCCATTTATTCCCATTAATACTGTCTAATAGCCTGAGGTAACTTCTAATAGCTTCCATTCTGGACTGTCACAGAATGCTTTAGAAACGAGATCAGAGATACTGTGACAGTGATTATTAAGCCGCAGGGGCAACTCGGCATTTTTGGTGACGCTAGTCAGTTTTGCTTGGTTACCTTCAATCTCAGAACGATGGATCAAGACTTCTACCGTCACCATTTTAGCGAATGAAGCATTCGTCTCTATTTCTTGAGCAATTACATAGTCATCGGTTTCATAGGTAATTACCAAGCTACAAGATTCCAACGTTTTAAGAATCGTTGAATGTAGGTTTTCGGGAGCGATTTCAACTAAGAAATGTTGAGTGTATCTAGCCATAAATCATCAAAACAACTGGTTCGGCTAGCAGTTTACTAGTCCTTGTCTACAAACTATCTCTAAAAAGCTATATACCTATCATGCGCTATGTCATTTTTTTGACATTAACACTTTAATTTCAGTTATTAGGCATTACAGCTTATCCATCATAAACCAAGGTGTCGTTAAATCGTGAAGCATGAAATTTCTGGATCTTCTAAAAGCCCCAAAATTAGAGGTGTCACTTTGTGACGCCTCTAATTTTGGGCTTTTATGTCTTAACCGCCTTGGCGATTGCTATATTTATTGCAGAGATGGAGTCAATCATGATTGGTCAATTACTTGATGGACGCTACCGCATAGTTAGCAAGTTGGGTGAGGGTGGATTTGGTCATACTTATCTAGCCCACGATACGCGGATACCGAATGAACCTCTTTGTGTAGTCAAACATCTCAAACCTGCTAGTAGCGATCGCGAATATCTAAAAGTCGCAAGTCGATTATTTACTAGTGAGGCACAAACTCTTGCTCAGTTAGGCAGTCATGATCGCATTCCGCGTTTACTTGCCTATTTTGAGGAGGCAAGCGAGTTTTATTTGGTAGAGGAGTTTGTCGAGGGGCGATCGCTAGAGCTAGAACTAGTGCGCGGTTATCGACTCAGTGACCAGCAAGTTTTGCAGATCTTGGATGACTTGTTAAGCATTGTCGAATATACCCATAGCCACGGCGTAATTCATCGTGATATCAAGCCAGATAATATTATTCGTCGTCGATCGGATGGCAAGTTGGTGCTGATCGATTTTGGCGCGATTAAGCAGGTGCAAACGCAGCTTAATCAAGAGGGGCAAACGGCGGCGACAGTAGCGATCGGTACTTTGGGATATATGCCCAGTGAGCAAGCTCAAGGCAAACCGCGACCAAACAGTGATTTATATGCGATCGGGGTAATTTGCATTCAAGCCCTGACAGGTTTACCGCCCCGTGAATTGCAAGAAGACTATCAAACGGGGGAATTAATTTGGCAGCATCTTGTCCCAAACAAGTCGGGATTAGTCGATTTGCTAGCTAAGATGACTCGCTATCACTACAAAGATCGCTATGAATCTGCGGCTGAA
The DNA here is from genome assembly GCA_020404895.1 of Pseudanabaena sp. M085S1SP2A07QC. Classification (GTDB taxonomy): domain Bacteria; phylum Cyanobacteriota; class Cyanobacteriia; order Pseudanabaenales; family Pseudanabaenaceae; genus Pseudanabaena. The sequence continues at coordinate 9,061 of JADBWK010000102.1, forward strand.
ATTCGTCAGCTTTTGGCAAAATTAGGCGATCGTCAATTACCAAATCAACCACTGATTAACACAGCAAATGGGCTTCAGTCCACCATTGTCAGTGTTAATAACATCGTAAATAATAGCGATTTGGGTACGGAATTGTTGTCCAACAGTCAGCCGACTATTCCTGCAACAGAAGTTTATCAACCGATCCAGCCATTGCCAGCTCCAACTGCTCCAATTCCTGCTGTTGCTGTAAATCGCCATCCCGCACCTGAGCAACTATCTCCGCAAACTGTGCAAGCCTATGCGCCACAATCCAACAGTAATGATGGCAGTAATCGCAGTAAGCAAGGATTATGGATTGCTATCTGGGGTGGAGCCTTTGCCACTGCGATCGCGATCGGTGTGGTGCTTGCAACTCAAAAGCCAAATCTTCAACCAATTGCTGAGAAGCCCTCTCCTAAGTCTTCTAACAATGCTGCTGTTTCCCCAAGTGCTAGCCCGACATCTGTAGCTAGTCCACAAGCATCTATTGAACCTACGGCTAGTCCAACGCCTTCTCCTACAGACAAAGCAACGGCTCCTACGCCTAAAGTTTCTCCTAAAGTGCCGATTGAGCCTTTGTCTGAGGCTGATGCTGTTGCGATCGTGAATAATTTGGTGGCTAGTAAAAACCAGATGTTTGCCCCACCTTTTGATCGTCAATTGCTTGCAGAACTAACAACAGGTGAGGCTTATGAAAAGCGCAAGGGGGCGATCGATTGGTTGCAGAGCAATAATGCTTTTTATAGCTATGGGGAGTTTACGGTCAGCCGCGCAGGATCGTTTGGTATTCAAGATAATCAAGCAAATATAACTGTGGAGATTTTTGAGAGTCCGACACTGTATGTCAATGGCAAAATCGATCGCACGCAGTCTCAGCCATCAAGGGGTAGATATATTTGTACTCTAATTTTTGAAGGTGGCAAGTGGAAAATTGCAAATCTGACAAAAGTTAATTAAAAGAGAATTAGGACGCTTTGCATCCTATTCTCTTTTGCTTCAATTTCTGATTAAACAAACCAAAAAATCATTTACAAGTGTTGCCTTGCAACACTTGTAAATGATTTTTTGGTATTTGAGTGCAGCGCACTCAAATACCAAAACTCTCACTGGGTTTAGTTTTTAACTCACAGAAACGTCATCACAATTTTGTGAATTGGTACATAGCAGTAATACCAAATCAAGAAATGGCTACGCTATTTCTTGATTTTAAAACCCTTACTAGTTTTAGTTTCTAATTCACAAAATTGTTGTCTCACTTTCGTGAATTGGTATAAAAGAGATGTCTAGGACAAATCAAAACCCCAAACAAAAGTGGCGGCGCTTCGCGCCGTCACTTTTATTTAGGGTTTTACTCCCTTCCCAGTGACGGATTATACGTTGCGGCGCAAAGCGCCGCAACGCTAATTTTTGGTTTTCGATGTATATTTCTTTGGTGGGAAGGGAGTATGTCCTAAGCAAACTTTTTATTGCTATATCAAAGATGAAAAGTAGCGTAAAGCGCTACTTTTCATCTTTTTTTAATTAATTTTCTGGAGTTTTGAGGGAATAGTAATAACAGGGTAATGAAAAGAAAGTTAGCTTTCTGATATTTCGACTTAAATGATTGGGGATTGGCTATGTTGTACGCATCAAAAACTGTGATATCCGTGAAAACCAGTGATCGCGAAGGTGTTCTAGGAGCGATCGAGCAATCAACTCTGCCACTGCAAAATACAGTTGGCGTGAGTTTACTATTAGTCTTGCTATGGGGAGGGCTCGGCGCGATCGCCTATCATTACTGGCAATTGCAAAAGACCCGACAACTATTGAAGATTGAAAGGTTGAAAACTAACGAACTTGGCAAAAAGCTTAAATTAGCGCTACATACTATTGATGAGAATGAGCGCAATCCCGATTTGATTAATTCTCGCGATTTCAATCTTGACTATCTCAGTATGAGAATGGGAGAGCCAAATTTCAGTGAAATTATCTTGGCTCAGATAAAATTAAATCTGCGTCAAAAAGTTGCGCCTGCATTGATGCCAACCGCAGAAGATAGTGGAAATGCTCGAAAAGTTGATGTGGTTTTTGATGTGGCTTACCAACCTGAAAACCATGATAATTCTCAAATTCGCACACTTTTTCGGATACATGTCAAACTAGCAAAAATTCCTTCTAATGGCTCACAAAGTATTCTCAAGGAGTTGATGACTGGACTAGAAAGTTTTGTGATTGCTTCCGATGAAAATCGGAATTGGCAGCCTACGATTCAGGGACGACTAGCGGTAATCAGTTGGGATCAATCTGCTAAACCAACACCTCTATTAGTAATTGAGCAAACTAATGAAGGCAAAAATGTATTAATGCGAAATAAGCGTCTGGCTCAATCCAAAATATAAAAAGAGGGCGCTTAGCGCCCTCTTTTTATTTACAGTGCTTTGCGCTCTAGGTAATGGCATAGCTACCAAGAATTTTAAGATTTTCGGTAACCTCTTGGAGATCTTTTAAGGCTTCACTGAAGTTAGGATCATCGATGGGGGCTTCGATGTCGAGGAAGAAAATATATTCGCCTAGCGATCGCTTGGTGGGGCGTGACTCAATCCGACTTAAGTTAATATTGCGATCGGCGAATACTAATAAAGGTTTAACTAAAGCTCCTGGCATATTGCGTTTGAGACTAAAGGCAAGCGATGAATGTGTGCCTTTAGTCGTGGGTGCGGTGCGCCCTAAGACTAAAAAACGGGTGCAATTATCAGGCTGGTCGTTAATCGGAAATTTCAGAACTGGTAAGTTGTAAATTTCAGCGGCACGTTGTGAGGCGATCGCAGCCACGGTCACATCTTCAGCGACACTATGTAATCTATCGGTGTTGGAGTCAGTGGCTATTTGTTGAACATTTGGTAAGTGAAGTTCGAGCCATTGTTGGCACTGGGCTAAGCTTTGGGGGTGGGAATAGACAACTTTTATATCGGCAAGCTCTTGAGCATGGGTAATCAGCGCATGGGCGATCGGCAAGACAATCGCTTGTTGGATTTGCAAAGATTCCGATTGCCAGAGACTATCAAGGGTCATGGTTACGCCTCCTTGAATTGAGTTCTCCACCGGGACTACGGCAATATCAACATTGCCACGCTCAGCAGCATTAATGACTTGAGGGATTGTGGGATAGGAACACATCCGTGCAGGATCAAGCTCTAAGTCTGGATGGCTAAGCTGTAAATATTGCAAAGCTGCTATTTCCGAATATGTACCCGCGGGACCAAGGTAAGCGATCGTTGTCATGGTTAGCTCAGATAAAATTTAACTCTGAAATCTTTGGAGCTATCGTAATTTACAGCGCTTTGCGCCGAAACGAGAACCAAAATTCTTGTTAAAAGTGAGGCAAAGCATTACTTTTAACAAGAATTTTGATTCTCTTAATATCGCGATCGCTATAACGAAGAAAAAACACTTTGTGTCCCTTCTTTGCTTCATTCCAATACGTCTGGCTTTGGTTGAGACTTATTATCAAGCAACATATAGGTATCCATTTCGCCCCGACCCTTGATAAATATTTTGCCCCGATGCCAGAAGCTATACTTATCTTTGAGCAACTCGTAGGTTGTCTGTGTGACCTGAATACATCCTGCTAAACCATGAGATTCCATCCGACTAGCGACATTAACAGCGTCGCCCCAGAGATCATAAATAAACTTACGGATGCCAATGACTCCAGCCACAACAGACCCCGTATTAATTCCAATCCGCAAACTGAAAGTAGTATCATCGCCGCGCTTAAAATTGGAAATTACTTTTTGCATAGCTAGAGCCATTTCAGCGATCGCTTCAGCATGATCGGAGCGAGCGGTGGGCAAGCCTCCGACTACCATATAAGCATCACCAATTGTTTTGATCTTTTCTAATCCCAACTGATAAGCAAGTATATCAAAAGAGGAGAAGATGCCATTAAGCATAGTCACTAAGTCATTTGGTGAAACTTGTGTTGAGAGAGCTGTGAAATCCACTATATCCGCAAACAATATGGAAACATTATCCGATCTTGACGCGATCGCATTATTTCCGCTCTTTAGTTGATTAACAATCTCTTTTGGCAAGATATTGAGTAATAAATTTTCAGACTTCTCTTGCTCGGCTTTGAGGGCTTGTTCTGTTTTCTTTCGCTCTGTAATATCTTGAACAAGTCCTTCATAGGAAATAAAATTTCCCTTTTCATCAAAATTAGCTTTAGCATTAATCAAAACCCAAATAATACTGCGATCGCTCTTATAAACTAGAGCTTCAAAACTTGTCACAGAACCTTCCATTTCAATTTGGTGCAGAAATTCTTGATAACGTTCTGGTTCTGTGAATAGCCGACATGGATCAGTTGCAACTTCATTTAATAGCTGTGTAGGAGTTTCATAGCCATAAATGTTTGCAAGGGCAGGATTAGCATTGATATAGCATCCATCCGTTTGCGCCTGAAAAATGCCTTCAATAGCATGTTCAAAAATGCTGCGATACTTCTCTTCGGCTTGGCGAAGGGATTCTTCAATTTGTTTTTGATGGCTAATATCAATAATCACACCATCCCAAACCGTATCACCCTTTTGATTACGATGAGGTTGAGAAATAATTCGCACCCATTTAACTTTCTTAAAGAAGCTAGAGACTCGATATTCATGTTCAAAAGTCATCAGGGCTTCGGCTGATAGTCTGACCCTCTCATTCAGTGCTGCGCGGTCTTCAGGATGAGCCATATCAAACACCCATTCCAAATGCTCAGTAAATTCTTCAACGGATATGCCAAATATTTCTTGAGTGCGTGGGCTAATATAAGGCATTGAGACTCTACCCTCGGGATGCAAAACTGCGCGATAGACAACTCCTGGGACATTGTCCGCGATCGCTGAAAATCTCTGCTGACTTTCTCGCAACAGTATTTCTGCTTGCTGAAGATCCGCCGCCTCGTTTTGTAAACGTTTGATCGTTTTTTGTAATTGGAGCGTACGCTGTTCAATGCGCCTTTCTAATAATTCATTTGCTTCCCGCAATTCGCCTTCAATATTTAACAGATCAGATTGCACTTTGAGTAAGCGCTGATTTGCTTTAAACATTTTAGACATCGCAGCGAGGGTAATTTCAGGAGCTAGTTGGTTCCGACCTTTGCCCTGACCGCGACCTAATATGCGTGTAATTGTAAATTCCAGATCTTGAGCTTCTTTCTCAAATTTCCAACCTCGCTGAATGCTTTGCGCAATTTCCATAAGCATCTCAATTACCACGATTGATTGGTTCTGATTTAACTCTTCAGCTCCCAACCAAGGCATGGGTTTAATCGGATCAACTGTGTATAAGATTTCAAATTTTCCTGTAGATCCAACTTCAGCAACTCGACAGGCTGTGTCAATGTGATGATTGGCTGTAATCATCATTTTGCCCGCAGGGGCTAGACAGAATTGATGATAGACAGCTTCACGAACTGTTAATACATCAAAAGTTTGGGCAGCTTCAACTGCTTGTTTCCACAGAAATACTTGAGTATAGGCTGATTGCATTACAGCATTAACGGCTAGCTGATCCTGCTCAACTCCAAACCAAATAGCAGCTTTACGCAAAAAATCTTGATTTTGGAATGTTTCTAAGCTTTGAAAATAATTGGCACAAGCAAGATGTCCCGCGATCGCAGATGGATCATCAATGTTTTGGCTGAGTTGTCGCAGTTCCACATCCGTTAATCGCATTGATAAAACAGGAATATCTCTCGCTTGAATTCCAGCTTTGGCATATTGCTGTAAAAAAGCTACAGATTTTTCTGAATTCAATGTACTAATGACAACTTCAGGGACAATATGCTTAATTTTGGCAATACTATCTTGGTATTCACGCATTTCATGAGAGATATAATCTTCATGTAATAACAAACCATCTTGCTGTTTGATTTGAGCGCGAATAATTTTGTTAACCGTGCGTGAATAAATTCCATCGGTTCCGATTAAGTAAATATTATTCCCTTTATTTTGTAATAACCAATTAACTGCTGGTTGTACAACTTGATTAGGACAAGCGCCCGTATAAAATACACTTTTAGAAAATTCTAGCCCCTCATAATAATAGGGATACCAAAGTTGAGCTTGATGCTTTTCTAGGATAGGGATAATACTTTTGCGAGATGAAGACGATCCTCCGCCAAACAAGTTGCGAATATTCAATTCTGATAGCAGATATCGAGCTTGCACCGTAATGTTGTAGTCATTAGAAGCGATATCTACAACAATTGGTTCGACAATTTTCCCTAATATGCCTCCCGATTGATTGATCTCTGAGATCGCCATCAAGGTTGCATCTTTGATCAGTGCATCGCCATTTCCAAGAATGTCGCTGGGAAAATGCATCACACCGATACGGATGACTTCAGTCCTATTGTTATTTTCAATATTTAAGGACTTAGCCTCTCGATTCATTGGTCGATACTCCCTACCTTAAAATTGATATTTTTACTCATCTACTTAAAAGCGACGCAAAGCGACGCTTTTAAGATTACTATTTTGATTTTTATATACACAAGTTAGCGATCGCTCTAACATTCTTGGATAAACAATCATTAAATAACTTGCTTATAGCTAAATAACCCAAGTTGCTACCTATCAAAAACCGTCTCAAAACAAGTTAAAAACAGCCTATCTAAGTGCTAAACAACGCTTTTTTTGTATAAAAATCCAGCATTTTTTATTTTGATTTTAGTTTTTGATGAATAGGTAGCAAC
>JADBWK010000103.1 GCA_020404895.1 Pseudanabaena sp. M085S1SP2A07QC
AAGTTGCTACCTATCAAAAACCGTCTCAAAACAAGTTAAAAACAGCCTATCTAAGTGCTAAACAACGCTTTTTTTGTATAAAAATCCAGCATTTTTTATTTTGATTTTAGTTTTTGATGAATAGGTAGCAACTTGGGTTAATTATCAAAATGTAAAACCGCACTAAAAACGCTCTACTAACTTAAACTTCGCATCGCTATGATTAGGCTTTGCTCCTTCACCACAAGTGCGTGGAGTCGGCAAAATCTTAGTTGGATTCGCAATTCCTTGCGGATCGAAAACATCACGCACCCATCGCATCGTCTCCAAATCTGATTCGCTGAACATCTCAGGCATATAGCACTTCTTATCAGCGCCAATGCCATGCTCACCTGAAATGCTGCCACCAACACGCACACAGAGCTTAAGAATTTCACCGCCCAATTCCTCTACAACTTCCAAAGCACCAGCCTCAGCATTGTTATACAAAATCAAAGGATGTAGATTACCATCACCAGCATGGAATACATTGGCAACATGATAGCCATATTTCTCACTAAGCTTCTTAATCTCCTGTAACACATAGGTCAGCTTAGTACGCGGAATCACCCCATCCTGCACATAGTAATCAGGACTAAGACGACCCATGGCAGCAAAAGCTGCCTTTCTTCCTTTCCATAGCCTGAGGCGTTGCTCTGGATCAGTTGCTGTGGTCACATTCCGTGCCCCATTTTTATAACAAATTTCTTCAACTCGCTTTGCACTTTCGGCAACTTCTATTTCTAATCCATCAATTTCAATTAATAGAATTGAATCCGCATCACGAGGATAGCAATTCGTTGCCACAGTATCTTCGACAGCGTTGATGCTCATGTTATCCATGATTTCCATCCCCCCAGGGATGATGCCTGTACTGATCACATCAGAAACAGTCGATCCTGCCGCTTCTACGGTCGTGAAATCAGCTAAGAGTACATGAATGGATTCCGCAGATTTAAGAATCTTCAGTGTAACTTCAGTGGCAATACCAAGAGTCCCCTCAGAACCAACAAAAATTCCTGTAAGGTCATACCCTGGGTTTTCTGGAATTTTGCCGCCGATATCTTTGATGGAGCCATCGGGGAGAACGATCTTTGCACCAAGAACGTGATTGGTAGTAACTCCATATTTCAGGCAATGGACCCCCCCTGAGTTTTCCGCAACATTGCCACCGATAGAGCAGATGATCTGACTCGAAGGATCGGGCGCGTAGTAAAATCCTGCACCGCTGACAGCTTGGGTGACCCAGTTATTGATTACTCCAGGTTGCACAACTACGCGCTGGTTATCAAAATCAACTTCCAAAATCTTTTTCATGCGCGATGTGACGATCAGCACTGAGTCAGGTAATGGCAAAGCGCCGCCTGATAAACCTGTCCCCGAACCACGCGCCACAAAGGCAACTTTATAGCGATCGCATACTTTCACGACTTGTGATACCTCCTCAGTTGTAAGGGGCAGCACGACGATCGCAGGTTGTTGCTTGTAGCTAGTGAGCCCATCGCATTCATAGGCGATTAATTCTTCGCGGGTACGCACCACAAAGCGATCGCCCACAATGGCGATAAAATCATTTGCGATCGCTTCCCAATCAAAGGGCTTTGTTGGGGCTAAAGCGGTGTTGGTAATAGGGGCGATCGCGGTCATACTGTATCTACAAGGTAATAATTATATTGATTTTATCGCAATTGTCGTTTAGCCATGCGATTGTCTTACAGTTTCAAAGCCCATTACCGATCGCAAAAAATGCCGACCAATAATAGGGGTGGTTAAAATTCTTTGACTGAATTAGAGAAACCTGCGCCCGACGTAATGCTTCCGCAATAGGGACATCTCCCTTTTGTAACTCACTATAAAAACTTGTCATCAGCTCTTGTGTACCATTGTCATCGACTTTCCACAAAGAAGCGATCGCTACTCTTGCCCCTGCGGCTTGCATCTGATATCCCAAACCGAGAATCTCTACGCCACTACCTAACTTAGCTCCTAATCCCGATTGACAAGCGCTCAAAACTACCAAATCGACATTATCTAATGTCCAGTTGCGAATATCACTAATTGTTGCTTTATCGCCATTACCAAAGAGAATAAATGATTCTTCAGGCTTGCCAGTTGAGAGATGACCATGAGTGGCTAAATGCAGAATTGAATAAGAGTTTGCTTTGGATTCAGTAATGTTTTTGGTGAAAGCAGATTCGAGCAAGCTTGTGGTATTGGCAAAGCGCTCAGTGATTTGTTGGACTTCGATTAGAGTTGCAGGCAGTCCATTAAATCCTGCTCGTTGGACATCACTTTTACCACCAAAAGCTCCAGCTAAAATCCGTGGCTTTGCGATCGATTTTAGATTAAATTTGGTAAGTGATTGGGCTGTAATACTGTTAGTACGATATTTTTCAGCTAGCCATTTTTTGCCATCATAGAGTGCAGACAGAGGAATATAGCGCAACTTGGAATCAGGAGCATAGATGATCGTATCAATTTTGAGCTGTTCTAACTCACTCTCAAAGGGTTTGATTAACCATGTATAGAATTTTTGTGCAGGTCCTTTCACATCATCAGAGCTTACATCTCGCAATCCAGTTATAAAATCGACAATTTCTTGATTCAGTTCTTCACGTTTGAGCTTAATAGTGCGACGAATTGGTAATGTTTTCGCAGTAATTAAGATTAGCTCAAGACGATCTGCAAGAACAAGAGGATAGAGCATCACTGCATTTGGTCTCTGGGCAAGAATATCCTTTCGCAAATCATGAAGATTTTCGGGAGCGATTGTTTGTTTCTCAGTGCGGTGTAGTTCTTTAATCAGTTTTTGAACTTCAGGATTATTGAGAAAAGCATTAAATTGTTTCTTTTGATTTTGTTCTGATTGTACGAGTTGACTAAGGCGCTGCTGTTCTGAAGCTGATAATTTGTTATCGCGATCTTTTTGTTGGAGATTATTGAGTTCGATCGCTAAAGCGATGATAGTTTTTTCAGGAGTTTGGAGGCTTAAGCCTTTTTCAGTTTCGTCATTACCGCGCACAGTGCGAAGGTAGTCACTGAGTTCTTGGACTTTGAGCAGATCTAAAACCTGCTGAGCTTCCAAAATCCGATCTTGCGTGAGCAGTAAATCAGCGAGTTGACGATAGCTACCCTCAACAGTTGCTAGGTAGGACTTTTGTACTTCCTTAGGTAATTGGCGAATGTCTTTACGAATTGATTCATGAACGTTGACAGACTGTTTATAAAAGAGAATTGCAAGCTCAGTTTGATTAAGGTAGCTAAAGGTTAACCCCAAATGTTCGAGCGAATATCCTTCACTGTAGCGATCGCCAATTTGCTTAGAAGCTGTCAAAGATTGCTGCAATAAATCTATGGCTTCTGCATATTTCTCAAGACCAACATTGGCATAGCCTAACCCATTGAGAGCATATACTACGCCGTTGAGATCGCCAATTTTTTTGAAGATTTCTAAAGACTGTTCGTAGAAACCTATGGCTTTTTGATATTGCTCTAAACTGCTGTAAGTGCTGCCTAGAGTGTAGAACGAATTTCCCTGCCCCTTAAGATCACCGATTTGTTTTCTGATTACCAGAGATTGCTCGTTCAATTCAATTGATTTTGCATACTGCTCTAAACTGTCATAAATATATCCCAATCCATTCAGCGAATATGCTTCTCCAACGCGATCGCCAGTTTGTTTTCTGATTACTAGAGACTGCTCATAGAAACCAAGTGCTTTTTGGTACAGACCTAAGCTTTCATGGACATCAGCAAGTCCATTGAGTGCATCTGCTTCTCCAATGCGATTGCCAACCTGCTTAAAGACTGTCAAGGATTGTTGGTGGAAGTCTATTGATTTCTGATATTGTCCAAGACTATCGTAAGCTTCTCCTAATCCATTTAAAGAACTTGCTTCAATATTGCGATCGCTAGTTTCTTTGGCAATTCCTAAAGCTTGCTGGTAAGAACTAATTGCTTTTTGATATTGTCCAAAACTATTATGGTTTCTACCTAGACCGATCAATGCAAAGGCTACCCCCTCTCGATCATTTATAACTTGATAGATATCTAATGCTTTTTGAAATGACTGAGAAGCTTCGCGATATTGACTTTTGTCAATTTGCTGATGCCCTAATTCGATGAGCTTTTCTGCTTCTGTCTCAGTATTTTTGATTGTCTGTGCTACCCCAATCATCTTTGGGGAATCTGGTGGTATTACCAGACCAAAGAGTACAAATGTCATCACCAACACTAGAGAGGAAGTTTTTGTAGCCATAACATTACTTTAGACAATTTGAATGTTCCCTCGTAATTGTACATTTATACCAAAAATTTAGTACAGAACAAAAAGCTTAAAATGCTCTTCTAGTGAGGGCTGCAAGTGCAATGCCCGTGATCTATGCTGGGTAAAGATTTTAGGCGATTTTGCCGTTCCATCTTTGATTTTGTGTTTTATGTCCTAAGCAAAACTTTCATTGCCATACCAATTACCGATCAAATGAGCCACAAGAAAGATTTTGCAAGCGTTGTTTCGCGACGCTTGCAAAATCTTTCTTGGTTTGGGGTTAAATGCTAGACAAGCCCTAAAGAAGAAGCAACCAAATGACCACAAGCAAAACCTGAAAAAGCAACAGCATTTAAACCCTGTCCAGGGAAAGTACTATCGCCAACACAATATAGATCGGGAATCGAAGTACGGTTAAATGGCATTCCTAACAGTCCCCATGGTTTACCCGCAGGGATTGGTCCATAGGTTCCATCGGCTCGACCGAGGAAACGGCGATGACTGCGGGGTGTGCCGACTTCTTGATAGTCGAGACAATCCTCTAGTTTGGGGAAAATTGCTAACAGACGATCGCATAGTTTTCTAGCAGCCTTATCTTTCTTCTCTTCATATTCTGAAGGCGATAAACCTTCCCATTCACTCATCCAACTGGGCGTAAAGGTATGTACAATGTGATGACCATTTGGTGCAAGAGAGCGATCAAATAGCGTGGGAATTGAGACAAAAATTGTGCCTTGTTCCTTTTGTATATCATTCCAATCTTCGAGCAAGATATGGTGACAAGCTGCATCGTCGGGAATAGCAGAAGCTTCCACGCCGAGATGTAAACTCAAGAAACTAGGGGACTTTTGATAGCGTGATTGCCATCCTTTTTCTCCACTGGGCAAAGGTTCATCCTTGAGCAAGTTCCCAAAGGTATCCCAGCGCGTGGCATTGGAAACTACTTTTTTAGCATAGAGAACTTCCCCATTCGCCAGTTTTACCCCGATCGCACCTTTACCAGATTTTGCTTTAGGAATAATCTGGGTCACTCTTGCCCCATAGCGAATTTCACCACCCGCTTTGTCCAACCCTTCCGCCAGTTTTTCGGCAATCTTGCCCACGCCACCGACGGGATAGTTAATACCACCATAGTGGCGATCGCTAAAGACCATCCCTGCATTAATCGCTGGCGTGCGATCGGCAGGAACCACTGACCAGCAGTAGCATTCCATATCGATGAATTGCAATAACTCAGGATCACGAATATATTTCTTGGCGATATCGCCTGCATTTTGGGGCAAATAAGCAGCTAAGCCTAAACAAGCCAAAGGATTCTGAAAAAACACTCGCATCAAGTAGCGCCATTCTTCGAGTGACAGCAACTCGATCGCATTTAAGCAATTAAAAATCTTCCAACATTCATCGTAAAATTTACGAATCCCCTCACGCTCATGGGGAAAGCGATCACCTAATTCTTGTAGAAATTTTTCATAATCTCGATGCACCTCGATTTCCAGATTGTTCGGCAAATGGTAATGGATCTGCACAGGGTCGGGAATCGTCTCCATTTTCATATTCACCGCCGCCAGCGCACGGGTGAGGAGATTGGTCGTGCCGCGATCGCCAAAACCAAAAATCATCGATGCGCCCACATCAAAACGGTAGCCATTGCGCTCAAAGTAGCCACCACTCCCCCCTGGGATCAAATAACGCTCAAGAACAATTACATTTGCCCCCTTCGCCGCTAATTGTGTCGCTGTGACCAATCCGCCCAGCCCTGAGCCAATTACAATTACATCCGCATCGAGTGTTTGCGCCATTACATTTCTTAGTCAAAACCTATTCTCAACTATAGCAATGTAAGCTTTGCTTGGAACATAAAAACCAAAAGATTAAATGGTGGCGCGAAGCGCCACCATTTAATCTTTTAAGATCTTGATTTACACTGCAAATAGTCATATTATTAATGAAGTAATGCAAATGCATTACCGCTAAAATGGGAGCACCTAACAAAAACTGAAATGACTGTCCCCCTAGCCCCATGCTCAGAATCTACGCTTACCGATCGCTATCAAACCACAATTCCTGATCCGATCCGTAAAGCACTGGGCTTAAATAAACGCGATAAAATTTTCTATACCATTGAGCCAGATGGTCGAGTTGTGATTTCGCGTGCTGACCTAGCCGAGAGAGATCCCATTATTGGGCAATTTCTGAATTTTTTAGCTCATGACATTGAGAAAAATCCCCAGCATTTACAAGCTTTAAATTCTGATTTGGTCAATCGTGTTCAAGCTCTGGTGGCTGATATTGAGCTGAAACTAGATACACCGCTTGCAGATGAGGATGAATAAGCTTGTCTACTCACAAGCCTTTAGTAATCAGTGGATGGAACATATTTACTCATCCTTTGTTTTTGAATCAGTTTGAAGAACTTCTAAAACAAGTTGAAGGATTACGCCAGAAGTATCCCAATGATTACAAGCAGAAAAATGCCGCAAAGCGCCTAGCCGCGATCGCCAAATTAGCATTTGAGGTAATTCCTCAAGACCCCACTCGCAACGAATATCGCCAAGGTACAACCCTTGGCAATGAGTATAAGCATTGGTTTAGAGCAAAGTTTTTTCAGCAGTACCGACTATTTTTTCGATATCACCTTGACAGCAAAATTATTGTCTTTGCTTGGGTAAATGATGATAGTTCTAAGCGATCCTATGAGAGCAATACGGATGCTTATAGAGTCTTCAAAAAGATGCTTGACAGTGGATATCCTCCAGATGATTGGAATGATCTACTCAAAGAATCAAAGTGTGAAATCAACCATTTTATAAAGCTATCAACGCAGGAATTCAAATAATTGGTGATTAAGTCATAAAACAATGAATGTTATAATTTATTTGATTTTCGTAGAGTTGATATTGAATTATTTTGTCTATGATGAAATAAATTATTTTATATATGAGTGAAATTTTGTTTTTTCCTTGGCTTCTTATTAAAGAACCAATTTCTTTCGGAAAATTTGGACTGTATCCTTATGACAACAGATCAGAAGTTACAAATATTATAGATGACAGATTAAAAGCAAGCTTAAACAACTATTTGAGATATTTTTATGTCAAAGAAAATAGAAATATAAATGCTACAACTCTTCTGTCAATTAACAATAAATTTGAAATTGAATTTAATGAAAGCCTATCCAACGAACTTGCCTTTTTAGTTGAGCTAATAGTTTTTTGTGGATTAGGTAGTAGGGATTTTTTTAAGAATGGAGTGAATTACTGTAATAAAGATAACTTTCAGTTAAAAAGATTTTCAATTACTGAAAATCAAATAGCTTATAAGAAAATGACAAGAAGGAGAGATGGAGCTACTTCAAATGGTATTTCAGCCAATAAGTTTAGAGAAAATAAGCCTGAGCATGTGATTTTATCAGTAGTAAATTTAGATAAAGAACTGCTTAATTCTCTAGTTTTGGCTCAATCAAATAAAAGTATTTGGGATAATATCTTTGAGGGTGTATTAAACTTTAATCTAGCAAATACAGATAGTTCTTCTATAACCATAAATATTGAGTTAGTCTTGTTAGTTAGTGCCTTTGAGCGGTTATTGAATTCTAGAAATGGGAAAGAAGATACATTAGCAAATAAGTTTATTGAAGCATTCGAGATATTTCAAACAATTGAAACTAAAGATGTAAGATGTAATGCAAATACACTCAAGGGCTTTGCAAAATGTAAATCTGTAAGAGAGATTTGGATAAGAGACTTGTTTAGACTACGGGGTGATTTAGCTCATGGTAAAATTATTAAGAATTTCACATCAGTGTGGTCTATAAATGAGCATTTGATTCTAGGGAGTTTTATTTTCCCGCTTGTTGCTAAGATTTTACTAAGCAAACAAAATATCTACAATCTAAGCAAAAATGATAGTCTATATGTAGATGTTTTTGAAAGATTTCTGTGTCAGCCGAGCCTAAATAATTGGAACGATATTTGGGTAAATTTCCTGCTGTCTAAGGCTTTGGAGTAAGTATTAAAAAAAGATAGTTAAAAGTAAAATTATAGTGTTCTAAAGAATCTTGGTATTTTTTATCTGTATACTGAATTTGATAATTATTTTCTAATTTTTAAATTTAGGAATACTTGTTTTGTAATTTAATCAAGTGTCTGAATAATTAGGAATATTAAATCTAGTCAATTTAAGTTGAGGATAGATTAAGATTCCTATTCTTTTAGTAGCATTTGCTCTGTAAGTTTTTTTTCGTAAAGCCTAGTTGCAAAAAATCTTTATTCATCACTGACGTTAAAATATGCTTTTAACTATCCCTTTGTCTGCTAATCTGAAAATTGGTATCTACTATACAAAAATTGCATCATGGCCGATCGCCAAATCCTGCTTGACTTTGAAAAGCCCATTGTTGAACTAGAAAACCGTATCGCCCAAATCCGCGAACTCGCGAATGACAACGATGTGGATATGTTTGAGCAGATCCAACTTTTAGAGCAACGAGCCGAGCTTTTGCGGCGTGAGATTTTTACGGGATTAGGCGCGATGCAACGGATGCAGATCGCAAGGCACCCTCGCCGTCCTAGTACCCTTGACTATGTGCAAGCCATTACCGATGAGTGGATGGAGCTACATGGCGATCGCCGAGGCAATGATGACCCTGCATTAGTAGGTGGTATCGCGAGAATCAATGATCGCCCTGTGGTAATTTTGGGGCATCAAAAGGGGCGAGACACGAAGGACAACATGACCCGTAACTTTGGCATGGCATCCCCAGGGGGATATCGCAAGGCAGCGCGATTGATGGACCATGCAAATCGCTTTAAATTGCCAATTATTACCTTGATTGATACCCCTGGGGCATATCCAGGAGTATCGGCGGAGGAGCAGGGACAAGGCGAGGCGATCGCCGCAAATTTACGACAAATGTTTGGTCTAGGTGTACCAATTATCTGTACTGTCATTGGTGAAGGCGGATCGGGCGGAGCCTTGGGGATCGGTATTGGCGATCACATCATGATGTTTGAAAACTCGGTCTATACGGTGGCGACTCCTGAGGCTTGTGCGGCGATTTTATGGCGCGACTCGGCAAAGGCTGGGAAAGCGGCGGAAGCGTTGAAAATCACGGCTCCTGACTTGAAGCGTTTGGGCATTGTCGATTATGTAATTGATGAGCCTTTGGGTGGGGCGCACCGTCTGCCACTACAGGCGGCGGAAAATCTCAAAGCTGCCCTAGTCGAAAATCTCGATCGCTTGAGTAAATTGCCTGTGGAAGATTTACAAGAGCTACGTTATCAAAAGTTCCGTAAGATGGGCGTTTTTCTCGAATCGTAAAGCTTGAGGCGATCGCACTAAGCATCTCTCCAAAAAGGCGATCGCTTTTTGATTTGTGCTACCATCAGTAGTATTGTGAGTAGTACAAAATAGTTATGAAAGTATCTATTTCTCTTCCAGATGAGTTAGTCCATTACGTTGACGATCGCGTAGAAAATCGTAGTCGGCTTATTGAGGGGTTACTGCAAGCATGGCAGAAGCAGCAGGAAAAGCAGGCGATAGTTGAGGCTTGTTTGTTGTTGGATGATTTGACAAATGATGAAGATGCAGCATGGCAGCAAGCGGCGATTATCGATTGGGAAGTATCTGGTTAGTTAGTTTAGATTCTTCGATTGGTACAGAAATTCGTAAAACTCGTCCTGCGGTGATTATCTCTGGTACTGCTTTTAATCAGCGTAGTAAGGTAACTGTGTTACCGATAACTTCTGCTAATCCTAGCGATCGCTTACTTCCAGTAATTGTGCCTTTGGTTCCTTCTATTACAAATGGAATTAGTAGTAATAGTTTTGTGGTCTGTGTCGATCCGATGACTTTTGATAAGCGCAGATTGATTCAATGTCTTGGTCAAGTGGAACCGAATCAATTGGAAGAGATACAACAGATTTTGGTTAGGTATTTAGAACTTTAACTAGAAACGATATTTCAAGGGGCGATCGCATAAATAATCTCTACAAAAGGCGATCGTCTTCAAAAACAATAATCATTCAAATGTTTCAATTTCTTGAAAAGCAGTAGGTTGAATGAGGATTTGATAACTCATGAGCGAGGGGGAATGCTAAGTTTTTGCTGTAGAGTTGCTAATGCTTGTTCAGCGGGAATTCCCTTCCCTTGGTCAAATTCGTCTAGCCCCTTCCGAATACCTACGATTGCTTCTAGATAATCGATCCGTTCCAAAAGTTCGCGATATGTTGCTAGTGGTGTTTTTGTCGGTGCTTTGAGTGATTTGACAAAGCCAAATAGATCTTCTATCTGTTCGTTTGGAGTGCTGTTGATTTCTTGTAATAGTAATTCTTTAAGTGTCATTACAGTTTACAGGTGAGGATTGTTTTTTGATTATAGCGGTTATATACTGACATTTTAAGAAGCGATCGCCTATATCCATCTTCACAAATTAGCAAGGCGATCGCACAAATAATCTCTACAAATGGCGGCTACATGACTCTACATATTCATCAGTCTATGGGGTTCAGTTTTATATTTAACTACCCAAGTGTAGAAGAGTTCGACTGCGATCGCAAAACAGTCTTAACTATTAGCAATTTTGAGCTATTTTAGATAATATTCTTTCAATTTTATGGCAATCCTTAATGTATTCCGATAGTCAACTTACGACGCTGCTAAATGAAAAAAACATCCAATATTTACTTAATAAGTATCGCGGAGGAGTAATTAATCAAAAAGGCAACTCATATGAAAATTTTTTTGCAATTTATCAAATAGCTTTGCTAGCAAAAGAAGTAATCGAGCAAGAAATAGATGATATTGCCATTTTTAGTCAGATAATGGCTTTCGTTGACGATCTAGTTATTGATAGAGGCTTAGGCTCAGATTTATATCATTTCCAGCTTAAAGAATCAAAATCACTCTCATGGGGAACAAACAAGAGCAATATAAGAATTGCCTATGATTTTAGATTACAGGCTGAACTCAATACAAAGGCTCTCAATCGCAAATCAAGAATATCTATCGTAGTCTCATCTGAAGATATATCAGAAAAACTAATTGCGGAAATGCCCACTGATATTCAATCTTACTGCTCCGTAATTTTATTTCCTTACCAAAAAACAGTTGAAGAATTACTACAAGTAAGTGATGATTTAAAAGAAGCTATTGCCTACTTAACAGCATTTGAGAATCCTGCCCCAGATAAAATCGAATGTGTTGCCAAAGTCTTAATAGGGGCATGGGTTTCTAGCGATACTTCTAAAACCACAGTACTTGGTGTTCTTCAGGCGGCGCAAACCTGTCAGCCTTCATTTATACGTTCGTTTAAATCAGACGAATCATTTGTACTTGAGCCAGAATTAGCCTCGATTCTCCAAAGTATAGATGGATTTACCTATCTCATTTCTAGAGGATTCTTTCATTGGGAATATTCAAGAGCAATGGATGGTACATATGCTTTTAGTGTAGATAGTGAGGAGTTTCAAAAATTACAGAAACGGATTATTCAAATAAAACCAACTACATTTGATGATTTAGAAAATTTACTCTAAATTTTTTCAACACAAATATCTGTAACTTGGTTATCATATTTTAATAACTTTGATATTTTAAGACCATTGAGGTTGTATAAAGGTTAGCAAAAGTTTATACTCAAATCAATAACTACAAGGCGATCGCAACCGTGTCTAGAGAGTACACACAATTTGTTGGAGATAAAGAAAAAGCGTTACTCGACGCTCTCGCTGACAAAAATAGCAGTGTAGATTCCTATCGTCAAAGTATGTATCAACTAGGGGAATGTCTGGGAAGCGTAGTTTTATCGCAGATTTCCAGTAACTCTGATTCGACATACCTTGCTTGCACAGCAGAGGATGCAGACTTTCTCGCAAAAGGAATACTTCGCCGATTAGAAAGTACTAGTGCAAAGGTTACTTTTGCTTGTTTCTGGAACAAAAGATTTAAACCGTTTGGAATTTCTGATTTACAAGCCGCTCCAATATTAAAGCGTTATCTTGAACCATCAGATGATCAAGTAGATAACTTGATCATAGTCAAATCTATTATTTCAGGTGCTTGTGTAGTTCGGACTAACTTAATTGACACGATCACGAGGGTAACTCCACAACAGATATTTATCGTTGCACCTGTTATTTATAAAGGTGCTGAAGAGCGATTAAGAAAAGGATTTTCTAAGGAGGTTTATAACAAATTTCATTATATATATTTAGCTGAAGATGACATAAAAAGTCCTGAAGGAATTATCATCCCAGGGATTGGTGGTGAAGTTTATGATCGCCTTGGCTTTGGTTCGCAAGATGATAAAAATCGCTCTACTCCTGATTTAGTCAAGAAACGTCGCCTAGCTATTTCACAACGTCAGTCTATATTGAGGTCTTCTACAAATGATCGCTACGTTGTAAAACATCCTGATGGATGGGCTGTAAAAAGATCACATCAAGAACAAGCTATTGAAGTTTTTGACACTCAACTTAAAGCTGAAATTCGAGCCAAAGAAATTGTCTCTAGCCTTGGTAGTGGAGAAGTTATCGTTCAAGGCTCCAATGGACGTTGGAGTGATTCCAATACTGTAGCTCCTGTAAAACTCTCTTGATGTATCCCGTGAGAGCAAGCGCTTAACTTATTCTTTTTTATAACTGAACATATCCTAAATATGCCAAACGAAAAGTCATAGCTTGATTGCTAACTCCATATCTACCCGCTAATTCTTTAATAAATTCCTCATCTTCTAAATCAAACTCACTTTTCTCAGCTAAATCTGACTTGATAAAATCGACTGGCATTAGCAATTCTGCTGCAAATAAATTTGCTTCCTTTTCATCTTCAAATTCTCCTTTACTAGATTTCTCATCTCTCAACTGAATCATAAATCTTTTGTCTATATGAAGATTTTCATGCTCATGCAACATAAAATGTCCTAATTCATGAGCTACAGTAAATCTTTTTCGAGTATCAGGATGCTTGGCATTTACTCCGATAATAGCTTTGTTACGGCTAAGATCCCTTAAAAGAAAACCTGAAAGTTCATCATCAGTATATTCATATTGAACCTTAATACCCAAATATTCAGCTATCTTTTCTACTTCAACTGGGGCTGATTCAATTCTATTTGATCTCAATAATTGAGATGCTGTTGTACGAATATGTTTACGTCTAACCGCCATTGTTTAATCCCAATCTGCCATGTCGTGAATTTTTCTAATCAGCTCCTGAGTTTGAGGAGAATCTGCCTTTTTATTTATCACATCATCAATAGATGTTGATATTTGTTTAGGCAAAAGCGACTCTATCGAAACATTCAATACTTTAGCTATATCCACAAGTGTATGCACTAAGAGCTGTTGTCTTCCCTTTTCAATATTAGTGACAGTAGTACGAGTTAGTGAAACTTTATCTGCCAAACTTTCTTGTGTTAATAGCGCCTTATTTCTAGCTTTTTTTATATGAGATCCTAACTCTTTATAGAATGCTTGATTTTCAGTCATGCTTCAGGAGTATTGATTTATAAATGTATAAATATATTCTCATTATATCGGGACGTTTGCAAGAAAAACAGTTTGTATTACAAACATAGGTTTTAGATCTGTCTGAATAATACAGCACTTTCATAATGCTGCATTACATTAATTAGAAAGTTCTGGCTCTTAACAATATAATTTTTCCTTATATAATACAGAATTAGTTTTATTGGTTAAAATTTTTATTTAATAATAGCTTGTGGAATAAATGACTTTAATACAATCATAAGTAAATAATATCACTTGATCATTGACTTTCTATCATTCGATGAATACACTGTGGTTGTTGTAAAGAAAGGCTATTAAGCATGTCTTCTTCAAATGATCGCTATGTTGTCAAACATCCTGACGGATGGGCAGTAAAGAAATCACACGCTGAACGAGCAAGTGAGGTTTGTGATACCCAGCGCCAAGCCGAAATCCGAGCCAAACAGATTGTCTCTAACCTTGGTGGTGGAGAAGTCAGAATTCAGGGAAAAGATGGTCGCTGGCGTGACTCCGATACGGTTTCTCCTGCTAACGACCCTAATCCACCTCGCGATCGTAAACACTAGCCTTATTAATCACATCTACTTACAGATGTTTGTAGGTGAGATTTTTTCTCAACCTATTTATCAACTCCAAAACTGGAGAATTTCCATACAAGAACCTGAAATTAGTACAAACATTCCATTAAAGCGATCGCTAGATGTAAAAATTTAGCGATCGCCATAAAGCAATTTGCATAGTAAGTCTCAGAACTAACAAAGCAACTAAAAATATGGCTGAAACAGTCATTTTGCAAATACCAGAAGCATTGTACCAACACGTAGCGATCGCCCTAATACTTATTCTCAAAATAGAGAAATACTATGAACGAAGCCGATCGCAACCCACCACAGATTAATTCAGATATTCAAGAAACAGCGCAAAAACTCTTCAGCGAAATTAGTCAGCTTATTGATGCAGCCAAACAACGCGCCGCCGTTGCTGTGATTAGAAATGCCGAACTTGTACGTAAACCCGAAGACCCCATTCGCCATCATTTAGAACAACTGCGTCAAGAGCAGCAAATATCCACAGCCTTACTGCTCAGAGATCCCTACATCCTCGACTTTTTAGATATAAGCGATCGCTACCTCGAAAAAGACCTCGAAGATGCCATCCTGCGGGACATTGAGAAATTTTTATTAGAACTTGGTGCAGGATTCACGTTTATTGCCAGACAAAAACGCATCCAAATCGATAATGATGACTTTTATATTGACCTGCTGTTCTATAACCGCAAACTCAAACGCCTTGTCGCGATTGACCTCAAGCTCGGCAACTTTCGCCATGAATACAAGAGCCAAATGGAACTGTATCTAAGATGGCTTGCCAAATATGACCAAGAGAGTGAT
This sequence comes from Pseudanabaena sp. M085S1SP2A07QC, assembly GCA_020404895.1. GTDB lineage: Bacteria > Cyanobacteriota > Cyanobacteriia > Pseudanabaenales > Pseudanabaenaceae > Pseudanabaena. Next base: position 15,189 of record JADBWK010000103.1, read on the forward strand.
GAACAATCACCTTTGGGAATCATTTTATGTGCAGGTAAAAAACAAGAACAAATTGAATTGCTCGAACTAGACAAAAGTGGTATCCACGTTGCCGAATATCTCACCGTGCTACCCCCCAAAGATTTGCTTCAAGCAAAATTACAAGAGGCGATCGCATCCGCCCGTCGGCGATTATCTTCATCAGCAGAGGATTGAGCTATATTCTTGCGCGATCGCCTTTAAGCAACTTGACTAAAAGTACTAAAATCAGATTAGATCGCCAAACTAAACTAAAGCTCCATGACCAATGCCAACCTGCCCCGCCGTGAAAGTTTAGTCAATCGCTTGATTTTTGGGCTGACCACAAGTATCTCATTACTAGCCACAGCAACATTAATCTTGTTGCTGCATATCCAACAAGGCACACCCGAATTAGAAGCATTTACAACATGGCTAGCGATCGTGATTTTCTCTGCGGGGTTAGGTTCGGGGCTGTTTGTCGCCATTTCCATTATTCGCAGTATTCAACCACCGCTATCAGAGCTAGCAGAAACTGCTGAAGAACTATCTACAGGTAACTTAGCCGCGCGATCGCAGTTAAATCGATCCGATGAAATTGGGGAATTTGCCAAGGTCTTTAACCGTATGGCGGCGCATCTAGAAACCAAAACCGCCACCTTAGAAGCCCGTGACATTCAATTTGCGTTGCAATCCCTCGATCGCGTTTTAGTCAACACCACTGATCAATACAAATTAATCAAGGCAAGTTTAGAAGAAATTTGTAAACTTTCAGGCGCACAACTCGGTAGCATTTACCTTTGGGAAATTCCGACCTCACGTCCTGAAGGATGTCTCATATTAGCTGCCGAATGGGGCTATAAAACTAGCCAAGCATTAACAGAAATCACTCTTGGTGAAGGGATTATTGGTCAAGCAGGACAACTACAAGAAGCGATTATTTGGGAAGGCGATCGCCTCAAAGGTCAGACTCTGGTTTATCGTACACCTGTAGGTGATTTATTGCCTCAGAGTCTTTCGGCATATCCTCTGATGCTAAGGAGCAGTCTTGTAGGCGTGCTATTTTTGGCAAGTCTCACACCGATGTCCGATCGAGGGCGCAACATTCTCCAATCCATTGGTCGTCGTCTTGCCACCGCAATTAGCAATGCTCAGAGTATTGAAACGATCGCCCGTCAGCGAGAGGAACTAACTACTGTATTCGAGCAGCTTGCTGATGGCGTATTACTTAGCGATCCCGCAGGACGCATTCTCAAAATCAACTCCGCAGGACGCAAAATTCTCAGCTTTAATGCTGTAAATGTAGGTGTCGCCGCTTCACCTGTAATTGCGAAATCAATGGAAGAGATTGTCAAACAATTTGACATCAGACATCAGGATGGCGAACCTGTAGACTTAGCAAATCTGGTGGTTTTTCGCGCCATGTCCACTGGGGAAGTCGTAGAAGATCAAGTAGTTTTACGTCCGCCTGAAGGGAATGAAATCATTCTCAGTACTAAGGCTGCACCACTAGTTGGCACTGAATCAGAGCTAATTGGTAGTGTGATGATTTTGCGCGATGTTACGGAGCAGCGTTATCGCGATAAGGTGCTGCAAGAGACAAATAAAATCATGATCGAGCAGCAAAAGCGGATGAGTATTTTGCAACGGCTTACCAACTTAATTAACCAACAGTTGCAAGATCTTGATGTCCTTTTGGAATCAGTGGTGGAAGCGACTTGTGATGCAATCATGTGGGTCGAGATATGTGTGATTGCTCTCTACAATCCTAAAGAGAATCGACTAACGCTATCAGCGACAAAAGGCTTACCAGAGGATTTCCCTCTGCAAGAATCCTTTGATTTGGATGCCCAAAATCTGATTGCACAGGTATTTCAAGAAGGAATCCCTGTCGAAATTAAGGCTGGCGAATCACATCTCATTGAAGATTTACCTGTTAAAAGTGCTTTATGTGTGCCCATCGAGTCTAGTCGCTCTGGACGTTTGGGCGTATTAGCGATCGGACATGCCCAGTTAGAGAGAGCTAGCTCTCGCGAAGATTTGAATCTATTAGCTTCTTTTGGAGTGCAAGCTGCGATCGCGATCGGTAATGCTCAGCTAATCAACCAAATTGAAGCTCAAAATGCTCAATTATTGGAGGCAACTCAACTTAAGAGTCAGTTCTTGGCAAATATGAGTCATGAACTACGCACACCGATGAATGCGATTATTGGATTTTCTCAAGTACTATTACGCCAACGCCGCGATGCCCTCTCATCTAGCCAAGTTGATATGGTAGAGCGCATCCTTCGTAATGGCAAAAATCTACTGGATTTGATTAACGATATTCTCGACCTATCAAAAATTGAAGCAGGAAAGATGGAAGCTCATCCAGAAATCTTTAATCTTGATGAATTAATTCATCATACCTGCGAAAGTCTGCAACCCCTAGCGAGTGTCAAATCTCTCAATTTTGTATTTGAAAATCATATTGGCACTTGTGCAATTTATCATGACTCGATTCGGATTAAGCAGGTGATTACCAACTTAGTTTCTAATGCGATTAAATTCACTGACAGTGGTGAAGTCAGTGTGGAGCTAACATATGCGGAAATATCAAATACAGGGCTAGACATGCCTGCTTCTGAGATAACTACAGATCTCAATGATCCATCTAGCGAAGAAGTACAAATTTCTCCTTTCGCAACATCAAATATTCTCATCTCTGTACGCGATACAGGCATCGGTATTGAGCCTGAGTTCCAGCGCACAATTTTTGAACAATTCCGTCAAGTCGATCAATCCTCAACACGCAAACATGGTGGAACAGGGCTAGGTTTAGCAATTACCGAGCAGCTTGTTTTGTTGATGGGCGGCACAATTTCCGTAGAAAGTATAGTCAATCAAGGCTCGACATTTACAGTCGAATTACCTCCACGATTAAAAGGAACAGGAATTACACAGTAAAAACCAAGGCAATTCATTATTGATTCATAAACGGTTCATAGTTCACTCATTATCAGTTCATAGTTCATTCATTATCTATAATGCAGCTACAGAAAGGTTTACGCGGCTTTTTATTCTCTCTCAAATACATAAAAATTCTCTCTATATGATTTACAATAGAATCTTAGGACTTATGCAAAATCATTTCATAGTAGGGGCAATTCATGAATTGCCCCTACTATGAAATGCAGGTTTCAGAGTATTGTTGCGTAAGTCCTAAGAATCTAAATAATAAAGAGAATTAAGAGATTGCTGCAAGCTTTTACAGCCAGTTTATTGCTAATTACGATTTCGGAATTAGGGGATAAAACTTTTTTTATCGCTGTGATTTTATCAATGCGCTACAACCATCGCATCGTGTTTTCGTCAGTGCTAGCAGCATTAGCTTTGATGACATTATTATCAGTTCTGCTAGGACAAGCTGTCTCACTATTACCTAAGGTATACACTCACTATGGCGCGATCGCCTTATTTTTGATTTTTGGCGTAAAGCTAATTGTCGATGCGCTGCGAATGTCACCTACTTCAACCGAGGAAGTCGTAAAGGAAGCCGAGGAAACCGTTGCAGGTCAAAATCCACAAACTTCAGTTCCCATTTTTGGCAAAATTTTAGCGCGTTATCCACAAATTGGGGTTTGGATACAGGCTTTTGTGATGACTTTCTTGGCAGAATGGGGCGATCGCACGCAAATCAGCACGATCGCATTAGCGGCAGCAAATGATCCGATTTTTGTGACCCTTGGGGCAATTTTGGGACATGGAATCTGCACAGTGATCGCCGTGATTGGTGGTCGTTTAGTTGCGGGGCGAATCTCTGAACGGGTAATTACAGGAATCGGCGGCGTTCTGTTTCTAGTTTTTGGGGTAACTGCTTTCTTTCAAGCTTAAAAAAATCAACACTATAGCAACGTAAGAGATAGATAGGACAATTCAAAAACCAAATAAATGAAGGCGGAGCTTTGCTCCGCCTTCATTTATTTGGTTTTTATGTCCTAAGCAAAACTTTCATTGCTATACAGCAATTTTCAGTTGAGTATGACCCAAAAAGTAGGGGCAATTCATGAATTGCCCCTACTTTTTGGGTGTTTTCTGTACAGCAGTCATGGGAAAATCTCTATAAAATGCCGATTTTTCTAGCTTCCTTCTACCTTACTGCGATATTCACTCGCAGACATAGTCCCATCTAGTTCGCCTACATCTTCGATATTTACTTTGAGCAACCATGATGCACCGTAAGGATCCTTACCAATGATTTCAGGCTCATCGACAAGAGCCATATTCGATTCCATCACCGTACCAGTCACGGGTGAATAGATATCTTCTACAGCTTTGACCGACTCAATTGTGCCGAAGGTTTGACCTTTTTCTACCCTTGTCCCCACTTCAGGAAGATCGAGAAACACAATATCGCCGAGTTGATCGATCGCAAAAGCCGTAATTCCAACTGTGGCGGTGTCATCTTCCAGTCGAATATATTCGTGGGAGTTAGTGTATTTCAAGTCATCAGGATATTCAAACATCTGGCTATTTTCCCTTTTTCTATCTTGATTATTGTAGACAAAAGAGAGGAGCGCTAAGCGCTCCTCTCAATAAATTATTTGGTTTGCTCTGCGATCACCTCAATTTCATCGACTGGCTCACGCTTAGAAAATCCCCAGATAAAAACTAGTCCGATGCAAGTCAGCATCAACCATTCGGGAGGAACTAAGCTATCAGAAAATACTTTAATAAATAGACGCAGTCCCACAAGTAACACGATCAGATAGCCTGCCGATTCAAGGTGCGTAAATTCTGCCAACCATTTGATAAACAGTCCTGCGAGAAAACGTAAGGTGATAATTCCCGCGACACCCCCAATCAGAACTAGCCAAGTCTCTTGAGCGACGGCAACTGCTGCCGTGACGCTATCTAGTGAAAAAGCCAAATCCGTCAGTGAAACTAGTGCGACAACTTGCCATAATTTATCGGCCATCCGCACTGGGTGCTGTGTATCATGTCCCGCTTGAGACTTTTCAAAGAAAAATTTCCCCGACAGCCAGAGCAGATATACTGAGCCAGCTAGTTCAAATTGCCAATATTTAATTACCCATGTTGCCGTAAAGATCAACACCACCCGTAATACAAATGCGCCAATTAAGCCGTAACGTAGCGCCCATTCTTCTTGCTTAGGATCTGGCAAACTACGCACGATCGCAGCAAGAGCGATCGCATTATCCGCAGACAGAATTGCCTCTAGCAGAATTAGTACTCCCAAAATTGGAATAACTTCGGGGCGAAATGACAAACCATTTGTCTCTATAAACTGCTCGAACATTCAATACTATCCATAACAAAACATTAACAAATACTACAAGTATACAAAATCATCAGACCATCAACTATAACTGTCGTCACATAAAATCCAAAAGAGATCTGCGGTGCGAATCGTCGCAACACTCGTTTAGATTTTATTTCTTAACATGACTGGCGACAACAACTAAAAGTAATGCAGACGCTTTGCATCTTCATTACTTTTAGTTGTTTGTTACATTTTGCGGTGTTGCATAGAGGGCGCGTATGATAATTATTAAAGAGGAATTGCTAAATTTAGGTACTTTTTTATGAAGTCAACAGCCTTTACTCACTCCGTGACAGCGATCGCTAGTACCTTTGTGGCTAGCTTCATGACAATGGGCATAGCATCAAGCGTCCAAGCGCAAAATGCTGGACATCTTCAAGAACTCTTGGCACATCGTACTTGTCAGCGATGTGAGCTAAGTGGCATTGCGGCAAATGGGGTCAATTTACGTGAATCATTCCTTGATGTTGCTGATCTACGCAAAAGTTCTCTCTCTGGGGCAACTTTGGCTTTTAGTACCATGTATTATGCTGATTTTCGTGGTGCAGATCTCAGCAACTCAGATCTACGAAATACTTTCTTGATTTATAGCGATTTGATTAAAGTAAATTTGACTGGGGCAAATGCTCGTAATAGTCGCTGGAAGTATGCTGATTTAACCGAAGCGAATTTGCAAAACTCTAACTTGATTGATATCGAGTTGGTTTATGCCAAGCTCAACGGCGCTAATCTCACTAATGCCTCTTTGCGAAACGCAAGCTTATATGGTGCAGATTTGACTGGCGCAAATCTCAAGGGTGCGGATTTGTATCGTGCTGACCTCACCAATGCCAATGTAACCAATGTAGACTTAAGTCAAGCTAATCTTTGCCGTGCAACTATGCCCGACGGCAAAGTTTCGATGCAAGGCTGTATGCAGTTTTAAGGATTGCGCTAGATCCCCCAGCCCCCATTAAAAAGCTACTGTGTACACACAAGTCTAAATACCCCCTTTAATTCCCCCTTGCAAAGGGGGAAAACTAGAAATCTTGTTCCCTCCCCTTTGCAAGGGGAGGGCTAGGGAGGGGTAATTAGATTTGAGAACTTCTTTAGTGGTGTGTATACGGAATTTAAAAAGGGGAGCCTTTAAATCTTCCTCCTTTTTAAGTGGGATTGAGGGGGATCTCTTGGAGCTTTTGACGTAGAAAGTACTTCTTAGAGAGTTTTTAATGACGATCGCCACACCATCAAATCAAGCTTCGGATCAAGTGCGTTGGCTCCAAGTATGGGGCTTAGCATCAGTTCAGGGTGCAATGACTCTAACTTGGATTGCCTACGCGATCTATTTACCGCAGTTTATCGAACAGGTCTTTGGCTATCCAACCAGTCAAGCACAACAATTTGCAGCGCTAATACTGGTAATCGAAAACGTGATCGCGGTAATCGTCGAGCCATTATTTGGTGGTCTGTCCGATCGCTGGCAGCGTTGGTATAGCACGCGAATGCCCTTTATTATTGCCGCTGCGATCGCCTCAACAGCTTTATTTATTGGATTACCCTGTGTTGTTATTTTTGGTGGTGCGAACGAAATTACACGACTAATTTTGCTTAGCCTAGCCATTCTCTGGGCGATCGTCATGGCAACATTTCGGAGTCCCGTCATGTGCTTGCTCGGAATCTTTGCAGGAGCGACAAAACTACCGCAGGCTGGTAGTGTGTTAACACTAGTCGGTAGTTTTGTTGCTTCGATCAGACCTTTGGGGACGAAATTTATTTTGAGTCTGGGCGCACCTGCGACTTTTACGATCGCTTCGATTGTCTTGCTTGCAAGTGTGGCAGGTTTGCGGAGTGCCATGACGCATATTCCCAAAAATCTCAATCCAGAATTAGAAAAACAAGAATCTTTACCAATTCGCGATTGTTTGAGCAACTTAGCGATTGTCCTATTTGTTGGTGCGGCGATCGGTCTGGGAATGCGCCTGCTGATGGGGGATGTATTACCTCGAACGATCAAATCGGATATTACAGGATTTACAGGTTTATCTTTTGAGCTATTAATGGGAACTGCTTTAATTTCTCAAGGCTTTATAGCTTTATTTACAGGTAGAATCTCGAAGTTAATTGATAACAAACACCTAATGATTATTAGCTTGGGCTGTGTTGCCGCAGGTTTAGGCTTGTTATCTGCTGGCTACGGTGCGATCGCATCCATCATCATCATTCTATTTATGCTCACCTGTCTTAGCACGGTAAACAATGGCATGATTGCCTTCGCGCTAACAATGGTTCCTAAATCCCTAAGTGGATTGACTGTAGGAATGTTCTTTGGTGGTCTATCGGGAGCGATCGCGGTTTTTGGTTATCTGGTTCCTAAACCTGCGGAGATGATCTCAACGCCAAATGTAATTTTGTTAACGGCGATCGCCTTTCTTGCCGCAGGTGTAGGCATAGCTTTAGGAGAGCGCATTACTGGCAAACTCATTGCTGAGTAACTGCTGTGGCTTACCACGGGTTGCACCGATAATCCAATTCCCTAAAGCGGGAATCATTTGACATAGGCTCACGCCCATATTTGCAAGGGGAGGCTGGACAAAGCAATTATGCATGATTCTGCCTAGCTGCAAGCGCGTTTGAAATTCCTTACGCCATGCGATCGCATATTGCTTTTTAAAGGCAATATCACTGATTTGGTGTTCCAGAAACTGGCTCACAAAAGGAACAGCGATTTCGGCTGACCGCAATGCCATCGCCATGCCATCGCCACAAAGCGGCGTAATCATCCCTGCCGTATCGCCAATCATGCAAATATCATTATGAAAGTTCTCTTTCAGCTCAAAGCTAATCTGGCTTAATCCTTGCAATGAAGTTGAAACTCTTTGCATATGGCGAAAGCGATCGGCTAATACAGGATTTTTGGCTAAGGATTCAGGAATATCTAATTCTGGATGCGTTGGCTCTTTCATAACCCGTTCATGGGCAATCCAACAAACATTTATTTCCCCTGTTTCGATCTGCGATAAGCCGCAATAGCCGTTGGGGAAAGCATGTAATTCAATCACATCGGCAATATCTACACCTGTGAAATGTCCTTTGTAAGCAATCCAAGGCGATCGCTTTTGCGCAAATGACCGATTAAGCTGGCGATCGAGCGATGAACGTTTACCAAATGCACCCAATACGATCCGTCCAGAGAATTCTCCTTTAGTCGTATTCACCGTAAATCCTTCTGAGAGATTGCCTGTAACGCCTGTAACCTTGATGTTATCGATACAAGTTACATTCACCGCTTGCGATCGTTGAAATAGCATCAAGTCTAGTTGATAGCGGCTTAGTCCTAATGCTGTGCTAGGGAGCTTACTCCGAAATGATGCCCCGTTAGCAGTGGTTAAATAAGCGCGATGAATTGGCTGAGCACCAATTTTATGAACCTGCTCTAGTATGCCTAGATGCTCAAATGCGGCGGTTACTTCAACGGATAGAAACTCGCCACAGAGTTTGTGCATTGGGTAATGACTTTGCTCCAGCAAAAGGACGCGGTAGCCAAGTTTTGCTAGTTGAATGGCAGCGCTACAGCCAGATAGTCCTGCCCCGATCGCGATCGCATCGTAATTCATGTTTTACCTTGACGGAGTTTCTCTATATATTGATGTTACGCGAAATATTTTTAAAGCTGGCGATCGCGATAAAGTTAAGCAATGTGCAAACTGCTGTAAAGGCAAAAGTAATGGGCAACGAAAAACGAAGTAATATCAGTCACAAAACTTGGACAGAAGTAGTAAAAGACTATGCTGGCAAAGACTTAGGCGAAAGAAAGAATTGGTATGGCTCCGTCGCTGAAGCCTATAATCGTGTCAGACCCCGATATCCACAAACTGTGATTGAACGAGCAATCCAGTTTGCTCAGTTGCCCCCAAAAGCCAAAATTTTAGAATTAGGTTGTGGTCCCGCGATCGCAACAGTGCCACTTGCTCAGCTTGGTTTTTCGCTATTGAGTTTGGAGCCAAATCGAGAAGCTTCAGAATTAGCGAAACTCAATTGTGCAGAATATCCTAATGTCGAAGTTCAAAATCTAGCCTTTGAAGAATGGGAATTAAAACGCGATTACTTTGATGCAGTTCTAGCCGCAACATCTTGGCATTGGATCGATCCTGCGATCGCCTATGTCAAATCGGCAGCAGCATTGAAAACTCAAGGATCTCTGATTTTATTATGGAATACTCCACCACAATTAGATCAAGAAACTTATCAATTGGTTGATGAGATTTATGAGGTCTTAGCACCTTCTATCCCTCTATATGCCAGACATGAAGGCAGAGCCAATCATCAAGCAGATTTTATGAAGTTCAGTGAGATGATCAGTGATTCAGGATATTTTGAAAATGTCAATTATGAATCTGCGATTTATCAAGTCAACTATAGCCTTGATGACTATCTGCTACTTTTGAGTACACTTTCACCATATATAGCCTTAGTTGTGGAGAATAGAAATAATCTATTTGCAAAATTGAGAGAAGTCCTCCATAAAAATCATGGCGATCGCCTAAAGCTCTCTTTCATCTCCGCTTTTCACGTTGCCCATAAAATATAATCCATGCCGCAGTCATCGAAATTACGCATCGCTTTACTCACTTATTCCACAAAACCTAGAGGGAGCGTGATCCATACCCTAGAACTTGCGGAAGCATTGCAAGCTTTAGGACATCAAGTATGTATCTATGCATTAGACAAAGATGGCTCAGGATTTGAGCGCCATTTGTCCTGCGAATTTCAACCAATTCTTGCACAACCTGCATCACAGGAAATCGATCAACTAATTCAGCAACGCATTCAGGAATTTGTGGATTATTTGCAGAACTCGTCACTAGATTATGATATTTATCACGCTCAGGACTGCATCAGTGCCAATGCTTTGGCGATTTTGCGATCGCAAGGACTCATTCCCCACTTTGTGCGAACCATTCACCATATCGAAGATTACAATAACCCTTACTTACAGGCTTGTCAGGATCGCTCAATTCGCGAAGCTGAGCTATGTTTATGCGTGAGTGCAGGCTGGCAAGCCCAAATTCATAAACATTACCAAATCCATGCGCCGCGAGTGATTAACGGTGTCAATCTGCAAAGATTTTCTAGCGATCGCAATGGTACTGAATCACAAATCAGCCAAAAATTTGGTTTGAAATTAGGTTTGATAGATGCGCCGATTTATCTAACTGTGGGCGGGATTGAACCACGCAAAAATTCAATTAAGCTGATTCAAGCTTTCGCTCAGGTTCTTGCGGACTTTCCCAATGCTCAGTTGGTGATTGCGGGAGGGGCAACATTATTTGACTATCAATCCTATCGCGATCAATTTCTAGCGATCTCACAGGAATTAGATATTGCTAAATCCCTCATCATTACAGGTGTTCTCACTGATGCTGAATTACCCGCACTTTATCGTTGTGCTGATGCTTTTGTTTTTCCATCCGCCAAAGAGGGTTGGGGTTTGGTAATCATGGAGGCGATCGCATCGGGTATCCCTGTGATTACTTCTAACTGCCCACCCTTTACAGAATTTTTATCTCATCAGCAAGCTTTGCTGATTAATCCCGATGATGTGGGTGCGATCGCTCAAGCAATGCGATTAATTCGGCAATCTGATGTTAGTCAGGCTTTAGTGCAAGCTAGCCAGACAATTTTGCCAAAATATACATGGGAAAATTCGGCACAGATGCATACAGCACATTATGCAAAAATGATGGTAGGGGCGCTTCGCGCCGCCTACCATCATTTTTGAGGAGCTTTTATGCCTGAAGTCCGTTTTCAAATCGTTTGGCCAGATGAATCTCAAGATTCCTGCTATTCGCCATCTTTGATCGTCAAAGAATATTTCGCAGCAGATACCGAGTATGACCTCGTGGATTTTGTTGAGCGATCGCGTACTGCTCTAAATATTGCTAGCGATCGCGTCAAAGCCAAGTATGGATTTCCCTGTGGATTGGCTTTGGGACAGTTGCAAGAAATTGAGGCTAAGGCGGCGAAGTTCGCTCAGAACAAGCAACCCAAAGTGAAATTTATTAAATTTAACAATTAGCTTGCATTATGCACGGTATCTGATAAGATATAATTCCTAATAAATTTGGAGAGATGGCTGAGTGGACGAAAGCGGCAGATTGCTAATCTGTTGTACGGCAGGTAACTCCGTACCGAGGGTTCAAATCCCTCTCTCTCCGTTCACAGGACTGTCATAGAGCGATATGGTTAATAACCCTTCAAAGGATGTAGTTGGCGAAGCTCCAGAAGTTGATCCTAGTAAATTTAGTGAGTCGGATGTTGCTGCGATCGCAGATCGTTTAGAACGTGATGACTATGCCAATGCTTTTGAGAGCTTAAATGATTGGCATATCTTGCGAGCACTAGCTTTTAAAGGCTCAGAGCTAGCCGATCCATACCGCCATTTATTAGATGTCGAATCATTTGATGAATGCTAAACAATAAAAAATGTGCGCTAAGCGCACATTTTTTATTGTTTGCCACAAATTTTATTTTCGGGCTAGGACAAAAGCAAAACCCAGAATAGAGTTACGGCGCTTCGCGCCGTAACTCTATTCTGGGTTTTATGTCTTAACTTACTTGACTATAGCTATAGTTTCAAAACAAAAGCCAATTACTGGAATTTATTGATGTGACTGGGTGGGGTAAATCGCCTTAACATGAACTTTTTGACGTTCTTTGTCTGCATCAACCACAATCCAATTAAGTGGTTTTCCATACTTAATCAATTCATCCTGAATCGCCTGATTTAGGGATGATACAGTGTAGTGATTTTCAAGATCGACTTCGATATAGATTGATTTTGTAGTCATAATAAATTACTCAAAAGCTATGCAAATTAAAGAAAATCGATGTAATTGCTGGTCATTTACCAAGAATGTAATGCTCGCAACTGGGGCGTTTTTTTCGACTGGTGGGCTTCCATCCGAGTTAGGACATCATCGAGAATTGTGATGGCTTCGGCAATAAAGGGACCTTTATTTAACATCACACACTCGGCGCGTTCAGCCATAGCTGCATCCGTCATCTCTCCGCGGGAAGGCGCTCCATTTTTGACTAAACTCTCTAGCACCTGCGTAGCCCAGATCACAGGAACATGAGCTGCTTCGCAAATCCAGAGGATTTCTTCTTGAATCTCCGTCAATCTTTGATATCCAATTTCAACGGCTAAGTCGCCTCTAGCAATCATCACACCAAAGGATTGTTTACTTGCTGCATGGATGATTAATTCTGGAAGATTGGAAACTGCGATCGCAGTTTCAATCTTTGCCACGATCGCAGGGCTAGGGGTTCTGCCATCTAAGCGAAGACCTAACTCTTTTTGAAGTAAATCAATATCAGCAGGTTGCTGCACAAAAGAGTACCCAATAATATCCGCGTGAGTGGCGACAAAATCCAAATCACTTAAATCTTTTGCCGTAAGAGGACTGAGCGATAAAATGGTTTTGGGAAAGTTCAATCCTTTTTCGGGGCGAAGTTTGACTCCTTTGGGGCTAGCATGGGTTACTTGAAGTAATAGCCCTAATTGCCCATCTGGTAATCGATATTGGGTGTCAACCACACGAGTCCGAATCTTGCCATCATCAATATATACGGGTGCGTCAACTACTAATAAATCAAGGATTTCGGGAACCGTACAGCAAATTTGGAATTGGTCTGTAGGTGATGCGATCGCCTCGCCTGTTTCTAATTTACTTGCAGATTTAGGTGCACATCGCGAGAGCAAGATGCGATCCCCACGAAATACCCGCTTTCGATCTGGTGGCTTAAGGACTTCTCCTGTGCGGATCTTAGGTCCCGCTAAGTCCATCATCACTTTACAAGATGTTCCATTCTCCTGCGCTGCTCGACGAACATGAGCGATCATGGATTCCCATATTTCTGGATTGTCATGGGCGCAGTTAATTCGCACAGAGTTTGCGCCCCGTCGGATAATTTCGTGTACTAACTCATAGTCAGTATCAGCTTCAGTGGGCAATGTAACCATAATTCTGACCCGCCGATGGGGACAAGCTGTCCCAAATAATTCCTTGGTATGCTGGAGAAGCAAACGATTGCCTTCAAAAAAGGATTCTAGTGGTTGGCGGTGAAAATTTTCTGTGGAGTAATTGCCACACATTACTTCTAGCGCCGCAATCACAGCATCAAGATTGGGTAATACCCTTGCTTCAATCCTTCCTAACGAAGACAATCCCCAAGGCATTAATGCAGATTGGAGTTCGCGGAGGTCGTACTGACGTAATGCAAGGTATTGAGCTAGATTCAAGGCACTTGGGAGAAATTCAGCCCGATGAATGCCCGATTGCCATTTATTAAAGGTAATGGCTCCTTCGCTTTCAACCTTCTGGCGTAGTGCTTGAAGAGTAGATAGCAGTATATGAGGACTTGATAAAAACTGGGAATCGATACTAACTGGTGAAGTTTGGCTAATCATATATCAAAGGTTCCTAAATCTAAATATTCGTAGGATAGTTCCGAATGATTTAATGTCTCTGATGCGCTAGTTATGCATGTGCAATATCTATCGGTGTTGAGAGTAGCGATCGCAATGATTGGCGAAAATCTAAGGAGAGGTAATGTTGCTGAATAGGCTGCCAAATTTGCCAAAATGCGATTTGTTCTTGCTGCATTGCTTGGTTTACAGTAGGTAAAACCTTTGCCAAATCTGCATTCAATGTCGATTCTAAAAACTGACGCAAGACTTCACGATCATGAAGCTGTCCCAAGATTTCTTGGATCGCCTTAAACTCCTCAATTCTCTCAAGGTATGAAGCCTCATAAAAACCCGAAAAGAACTCTGCTTGGTAGCGAATACCTTTCATTTGTTTCCGTAGGTCATGGAGATCATTAACGAATTTCTTTAGTTGTTGATGCAACTCCTCAGAATTTTCAATGGCAACCACGGTGACTTTTTCTGACTGAATAGTTGTTCCTACCAGCCAACCTCTGTGGAGAAAAAGTTGACAGATTAATGGAAGTAGCAAGTCGGGCAAAACTTCTCGAACTACCAAATCGCCGATCATTGTACGTCTGGGCTGATCTAGCCAAGATTGAATACCCTGCTTTAAGTCGTAATAGCTTTTGCCATTCAGAGTCTTCTGTAAATCGAGAAAGCTGCGATCTCGTTTTTTTTGCAAACGCTTCAAAACCTTCTCAAACTTCAGTAGTTCTGTATTGTCCAACAAAGGCTGGTAGCGGCTTATCAGTTCTTGTTGCAGTACATCTAAATCGCGGGTTTCTCCTAAACTTTTAGCGGTTTTTCCGATAGATGGATTGCTTACAGCTTTTGGTAAGACGATCGCAGAGCCAAATACTTGAATAGCTGTTCTCAAACGGCGCATCCAAACTCGCATCTGATGCAAAGGTTCAGGATCTTTATCTTCAAAGATGGCTTTTTCTTGTTCGATAATCCTCTGAAAGTTTTGTTGAATGATTTGATAACTGTACTCACCTAGCTTAATCGATAAATCTAATGGCTGGTGCTTCATACAAATTCACATTGCATTATTAGTTTATTGAGACTCAAAATTAATTTTGAACTTTAATCTCAGCGCTCCTATTATCTCACTCCCTTAATTTTCTAATTACTATCTTCACATATTTAAACTTAATCATATTGGGCTTAACATCAAATCTATTTTGGGTTTTATCTAGAATAGCTATAGCCATAAAACTTAAACAAAGAAAGGCGACGCTTCGCGTCGCCTTTCTTTGTTTAAGTTTTATGGCTGAGGACTGGGACTAGGTGCTGCGGGTACACCGTTAGTAAACTTTTCGGAAGCATTTTTGCTTTCGTAAATACAATCAACGGTGGGAGCTTTTTCTAGATCGCCTGTAAAGCCAAAGGTATTCATCCTGTCCTTACATTGACGAATATCTGATTCTTTAATCACATTTTTTTGTAAAAGCACATTCCAGTTATTCGGCAAAACTACACACCCTGGGACAGGTTCAGCTTGGCTGATGAAAACGTTAAACGGGTTGAGTGTGACATAGACACGGCTACTCATCACCATTGCCGATGCGCCATAGTTATTACAAAAATCGCGGCTAGGGGCAAGGTTGTCTAAACGAATCGCATCAACAGTACGCGGTGTAGGGTTGAGCGTAGACAAGGCAATACCAACACCAATACCGACCGCAAAAATCGCGCCTGCGATCGCCAGTTTGGTCGTTGTTCCGTTAGATCTTGGTTCAGTTGGAGGTGTATTCAGGGTTGAAGAATATCTACGTCTTGCCATAGATGTTAGGTAGGATAATTCCTTAGATTAACCGAAACTGCTGAACTTTTGAGAGGTTTGCTAAGCAAACCTCTCAAAAGATAGACAAAGTAAACAATAAAAAAATGGCGTAGCCATTTTTTTATTGTTTACTTAGAGAACTGTCACGCCTGCGCGATCAAGGATTTCAGGAATTAGATGTTCAGCTTTGATAGCCATAATATGTACGCCTTGACAGATTTGCCGAGCCGTTTGGATCTGTTCAGACGCGATCGCTATGCCCTCCTGTAAAGGTGATTTGGCTTTAGCTAGTCGCTCAATGATATGGTCTGGTATCTGCACTCCTGGTACAAATTTATTTAGGAAAATCGCATTTTTAGCTGATTTAATTAAAAATATTCCTGCCAGAATTGGCTTGTCGGATTGATTGGCAATTTGATTAACAAATTTATCGAGGCGATCAAAATCTGTAATTAATTGGCTTTGAAAAAAATGCGCCCCTGCATTAATCTTGCGCTCAAACCGCTTTTGTAAACCCGACCAACTGGGCGACTGCGGATCAACTGCGGCTCCCGCTAAAAAGTCCGTACCTAGATGAGGCAATGCTTTATCGTTAGCATCCAATCCTTGATTAAGCTTTTGAATTAATTGCAATAACCGCACAGATTCATAATCAAACACCGATCGCGCATCGGGGGAATCTCCAGCTTTTACAGGATCGCCCGTGAGTGCAAGAATATTGGTAATTCCTAACGCCGCAGCTCCAAATAAATCACCTTGCAATGCAATCCGATTGCGATCTCGACAGGCAAGTTGGCAGACAGTTTCAATCCCGATTTGCTGCTGGATCAAAACTGAAGCAGCGATTGGGCTCATGCTCATCACCGCTCGACTAGAATCAGTAATATTAACTGCATGAACTCGATCTTTGAGCGATCGCGTTTGTGCGAGCATATGCGTTGGATCGCTGCCCTTGGGTGGAGATACCTCAGCCGTAATCAGAAATTCCTTATTAGCGATCGCTGTGCGAAATTTGTGAAATGGTCGTTCAACTATTGGCTGGGGCGAATCGATCATGCGAAACAAAACTACTAAAAAATTTTAAGATTGTCTGCATTTTAAACTATTGCGATCGCAAGCTAAGCCAAGAACTCAAGTTCTTGGCTAAAAGCCCATTTCCACTGAAAAAGCAATTGAACACTTAGCATCGATTCTGAGCATACGATCTAGAAATTTAATTGCTTCATCGAGTCGATGGAGCAAGCAAAGAATATAGCTACATAGAGATACAAATACTTTTTGTGAATACCGCAAAAGGGACGCAGAAAATTGCGTAAACCAACCCAAAGGCTCTCCAGAGTATTGCAATGAACCTCACAAAAACCATCTTGATCTTCATCGCGGGTATACTCGTGCTGAGAGTGACAAACCTGCCACAACGCTGTCTCTGAGGCAAGATTTCTGAGTCTATAGGTCTCACCGTCGCGGTAACCCGATAACTAATGCTGGTGGGTATAGCATCAGGTTGTGGCTTACATCGTTTCGCATAATGTGGTTTTTCTACTGTCTGAATATGGTCGAGTTGATGCCATTTCATCTTGGTTGATAATTTTTCAGCAGCATCGATCACGTCGGCAGCACAAGCAAAATCTTGTCCCGCCGTCATTGGGCTATTTATCAATAGATACGAATTTTCTATCCAATCCCATCATGCTTTCCATCAAATCTGAAACACTACCGTTAAAATCCTCGACTTTTTTCACTCTTACGACTACAGAACACCTTAAGCTAGAAGCGATCGCAGAACTAGACGAGATTTTTAGCTATATTAATGCAGCGATCGCTAGTAGTCGAAGAGAACTTTAAAGCATTACTATGAATAGCAATCAAGCTCTATCAAAATTTATTAATGCTGGAAGTCCTGCAATCAACCATTGATGGTATCGCTGTCGGCAGCATTATTGCGCTTGCCGCAGTCGGTTTAACGCTTACCTATGGCATCTTACGCCTTGCTAACTTTGCTCATGGCGACATTCTCACCCTCGGCGCATACCTTGCCTTTCTTGCCAATACCACGCTCAAGCTGAATATTGTGGTGTCGATCGCCTTTGGCAGTATCATCTCCATCGGTTTAGTCTTAATTTGCGAAAAAATCCTCTGGCAACCGTTACGTGCCAAAAAAGCTACCTCAACGACGATGATGATCGTTTCGATTGGTCTGGCGCTGGTGATTCGTAATGCGATCGTGCTGGTTTGGGGTGCAAAACCACAGAAATATGATTTGCCAACTTTTCCTGCAATCAAGATTTTTGACTTAGCAATCACCCAAAACAAAATGGTGGTGATCGCTGCCGCGATCGCTGTAATTGCTGGGCTTTACTATTTATTACAAAATACCAAAATAGGCAAAGCAATGCGAGCAGTAGCTGACAATCCAGAACTCGCTAAAGTCGCAGGGATCAACGTCAATGCCGTAATCATTTCAACATGGGTAATTGCTGGAGGTATGACTGCATTTGGAGGCAGTATGTATGGCTTAATTACCAATCTACGTCCGAATATGGGCTGGTTCTTGATTTTGCCCATGTTTGCGGCAGTTATTTTGGGTGGAATTGGGAATCCCTATGGCGCGATCGCGGGAGCACTAATTGTAGGGATTTCCCAAGAAGTCGCCACTACATGTCCTGTTGCCCTGGGCGAATTACAGAAATACTGTATTGGCACTGAATATAAACTGGGCGTGGGTTTGGTGATTATGGTTTTGGTATTGCTCTTTAAACCGCAAGGCTTATTTAAAGGCGCGACATCGTCACAATAGCAAAGCACAAAATGGCTACGCCATTTTGTGCTTTTAAAACCTTTACAGGAATTGTTTTTTAATTCACAAAAGTATTGAAACACTTTTGTGAATTGGTATAAAAGGTATGTTTAGGATATAAAGCCCCAAATAAAAGTGGCGGCGCTTTGCGCCGCCACTTTTATTTGGGGCTTTGTGATTTTGGATTATCCCGAAATAACTTGGTGCAATTTTTCAACTAGTTCTTGTTCTCTATATGGTTTACAAAGATATGCTTTCGCGCCCAGATCTAAAGCTAACTTCCGATCATTTTCGTTGTTCTTCTCGGTGAGTACAATGATTGGTAAATTTTGCAGATCATCATCAACAAGAACACTCGATAAGAGTTTGAATCCATCCATATGAGGCATCCCTAAATCGGTGATTACCACGTCAACTTTTGTCTTTATCTCTAAGCAGTTTTTGAGAAACGCGATCGCCTCTTTTCCATCTTGAACTTGCTCAGTCAAAAAACCAGACTTGGTAAGCATCATTGCTAGATAGCGCCGCACATTAGCCGAAGACTCTACAATTAATACTCTAGGCTGCTGCGGCTTCACAGGAGGTTTCACGAGCTCATTAGTAAATAGTCCCGAACTTTCCAAATTTTCGGGCTCAGGAGATCGAACCAAGTCACGGGCTGAGTTACTACCTGCTGATGTGCTGGAAAAAGATGGTGTAGCACCTGCACTAAAAAAGTCTGATAGACTACTCAAGCTTTCAAAATTTGAATACATCTCTTGAGAGCCCGAGACATGAGCATCAGAGCGCAAACATTGGCTGACTAACTCAGCAGGATTAAGCAAAGCCACAGCCTGATTACTTCCCAAGACAACTGTGCCGAGAAAAATATGCGGAAGGCAAATGTTGCCTTCCATTTGATGTAATGTGGCTTCCTGATCATGCCAGCAACCATCTGTTTGCAAAGCAAACAGATCATTTTCGTAATGAATAACTAAAAGTGAAGGTATGGCTTGAGAGGGTTTCTGACTTTCAGATAAATTTGTTGATTGCGCAGATTGGCGGCTTGATTGCAGACTGGATTGGCTCAAGCTATGTCGGCAATTTAGCTTTAGTAGGGAGTTGAGGCGAACTATAGGTAATGTGAGATCGCGCCATAGTAAAGTCTCTTGCTCCTCCGCACCAAGAATTGGTGAATTACAGGGAACCACTTCCAAGATCATCTTACTGGGAATGGCTAGACACATTTGATTAACATCAATTAGTAGTACGCGAATCACAGAGTTCACATTCGGTAAAACTAGAGTAAATTGAGTGCCTTTGCCATTTTGGGACTTCACCGAAATATTCCCTCCCAACTCTCGCAGTTTCTTTTTTACTTCACTTAATTTAGTTGATTTAGTCCTAGTTTCTAAATTACTATGTACGAGATTAAAGCTGGGTTCAAAAATTAAATTTATTAATTGCTCATCACTCATATCCATTGTTGAGAAACCTGACATGCCTGCGATCAATGCCGATTGCTCAACCTGATGACGGATCTTTTCTACATCAAGACCGCAACCATCATCACTAACTTTGATGATCGTGCTTTCATTGGTTTGAGTTGCTATAAATTCAATTTTGCCTTGCGGCGATTTCCCCTGTTGTTGGCGATCATGGGGAGATTCAATTCCATGTTTAAAGGCGTTCCGTAGTAATAGCTCAAGTGTCTCCGCGATTGTTTCAGAACTTAACCTCTCAACTTCCACTCCAGCACCTTGGACAACTAACTCTACTTGCTTGCCATACTGTGGAGACAGATCGTGCAAAATACGAGGAAACCTTGTTACGAGACTAGAAATAGGATGTTTAAGGACTTGTCGCAGATTCTTTCTTAAATGATTAACATCCTGACTCATCGTATAGGTTTGCTGCTCAGTGATCGCAAGCATATGCATAATCTTATCAACTGTATTTTGCAAACCTGCGATCGCAGTTTGGTTCTGACGGCTATCTGCGTTATATTCTAATGAATGTAAATGGCTTTGAGCTTGGCTAGACAGCGTTTTAATCTCATCTAAATAAACATCTAAACTTCCCTTCCGTATTAATAATTCCTCTGACAAATTCCCTAGCATTTCTAAATGGTTTAAGGGAATACGAATAGTTGCATCACTTCCCTTCGTGTCAAGCTGAGTCTCAACTTGGCTGGTATTAATAGCACGCATATCTAAATCCATATCAGGTTTTGTCTCTAGGGATAAGGCTGCAAAATCTGCATAGGAAATTTCTGTATCTCCAAAATTTATAAGTGATAAGTCATGCCAAGAAGAACTAACTTCTTCAGCATTATTCTGATAAATTGGAGATTCTTCGATAGCTGTATCAATGTCTGAAGTAGGAAAATCTTCTTTGAGCATCTCTGCTAGCATTGCGCTGCTGTCTATATTTGCCAAAATTGGACTTGTAGATACTTGGGGCTGGAGAGAGTTCTCAGAAGCTAGACTAGATACACTAAGATCCAAGGATTCACAAAATTTGTCGGAATTCATATCTTCAGAAATGTCATTATTAGACAAGTCACAATTAGATAAGTCAAAAGCAGTTACTAGTAAATCATCATTAGCCTTTGACCAAGAATCCATTGCTGTAAATTTAGTCCAAACATCTTCTGTCTCAGCAGTGTCTTCAATATCTAATTTCTTCTCATTCCACTTAACGCCTTGGATTTCAGTTTGATTACTATTTTCTAGTGATTGCTCATTGACCTTCGCAGAAAATATCTCTGCGAATAACTCTGGCATTGGCAATATTGCTCCATTGTTAGTTTTATCGGATTCCTGAAGGCTTTCAGTAAACTCGTCGAAATCACCTGTAAATGAATCTGTTAAGCTAGGAAATAAAGTCGTCAACTCGTCATGAGCATTATCTGCGATATCTTGAAATAGTTTGCTAGAATCCCAATCATCTTGCTCTTGATCTATCTGAATCATGAGAAATCCATCAGAATTGTCTAGTGTTTCTATTGGTGCTATACAATCTTCCAGTTTGGACAACTCAAAATTCATATCAAAGAGATGGAGAGCCTCTGGGGTGTCTTCTAAATTAAATGGCTCATCTACAATGTCATATAGATTTAGATTTTTTCTGGATATAGTCTCATCTGTTGCTAATTGTAGATGTTCATTTATCTGAGAAAATAGATTGCTTTGAATTTCTATCCAGTCTTTAGATAAATCCATCTCTAAACAATATTCATTAATTACTTGATTGGACATATTGATGACCTCAATCAGCAATTCTTTGGCAACCCAATCAATCTCTGTACGACGATCACACAATAAATTGATTGAAGCTTCAAGGTTATGAATTATTTCTGCGAAAGGTGAGTTGGGTATATAAAAATCAGCTTTAATTGCAGCTTCCTGAACTAACTTAATCGTTAAAAATATCGCGTCACGTTGCTGGTGAAAATTTGGCAACCTAACATCTAACTCTAAAATTTTATTTTTTAACTCATGCATCAAAGCTTGAGATTCCTTAGAAAAAATTTTTTTGGTTTGTGGCTCTATCTCAATCATGGGAGAATCCATTACATATATATGGTCAACTTCTATCTTGAAATTAGCGAAATGAAGGATTACTAATCTTTGCGGATGCTCAACCGAATTTTAGCGAGTTTTGAAATGAGCCAAGGATTGTTGAAGTTCTTCAGAATAGCCTCTGGTAGCTTTAATTAACTTAGAGGCTTCTGAAGAAGATGCAAGCGTCCTTCTAGCCATATGCGAAATATCATTCATCAAGTTGGCAACGCCCTCGGTTGTCTGGGCTTGTGAAGTTGTAGCCTCGGAGATAGCGATCATTAATCCGTCAATTTGTTGTGAGATTTGGGCGATTTGTTGCAGGCTATCTTTAGCAGCGATCGCTAGGGTGTTACTCTCCAATAGTTGATTACTGCCAGACTCAACCGATGACATCACTGCTTTAGTTTCAATTTGAATATTTCTGAGTAGGACTTCTACTTCTTTGGTTGCTGTAACTGAACGAGCGGCTAGTTCTCCTACCTCTTCTGCAATCATTACAAATCCACTATTTGCATCGTTCGACCGAGATGCTTCAAGCGAGGCGTTGATTGCTAGAAAATTGGTTTTAATCGCAATTTCATTAATTGAAGAAATTGCCTTAGCAATCTTTTGGGAGACAACACCTAAATTCTTGACCCTCTTGGCTGTTGTAGCGACTACATTCTGCAATTCTCCGACCTTGGACATCACTGCATCAATAGAGCGATCGCTATCGGATAGTTTTTCGACTACTCGTTGCGATGATTGCAATACTTGATGACTATTATTGACAATTTTTGTTACTGACAGCTTAGTCATCTTCATTGTGCTAAGCGATCGCGTAACTATATCTACTTGTCTTTGAGAGACATTGGCAAGATTAGCGATCGCCTGTTCGTTTTGCCCAAGTGAGAAATTAACTTGGTTTGCCGAAGATTTAACTTGCCCGACAATATTTTGTAAACCCCGAATGACATCATCAAAAAACATATCGACATTGGGTAGACTTCCATCAACTGATTGAGTGGAAACCGTAAGGTCACCATCAGCTAAAGCTTGTACATCTTTGAGCATTTGCATCAAATGATCCTGAAGATCTTCCTTTTGTTGGCGATAGCTCTCAACTTCGGCATGGCGCTGTACTATCTCTGAGCGCACTTTTTTACCTAGACGCAAAATATTTTCATCAGAAAAATCTGTATCTTTTGCTTCATGCTTTTCTTCTCTAGCAAGTTTTGCTAAGACGTTAAATAACTTTACTACCTGCAACTGTAAGTTTTGTTTTTCCTGCTCTTGCTTTTGCATCATCGTCTGGAATTGTTCAGACATTTTATTAATACTTAAGGAAATATCTGATAGTTCATCATTTCCCTCTACACTCAAACTCCCAAGACTGAGAGTAGCAGTTCCTTGTCTAATATCTCTCAAAGCAGCGCGAATATCTTTAAGTCTTGAACTAAGTTTACGGGATAGGGCATAGGCGATTGTTGCTACTAGCAATGGTGTAGCTGCGATGCCAATTCCAATCACCAGCAGTAGACTTTGATTGCCTGTAATCGCTTTAGTTTTATCTATGGTCGTTAATACATCCCATGTCAACATGTCATAAGTCTTCATGTCAGGCACGGTGGCATAGGCAACCAATTTCCCACTGCGATCGAGCCTGACCGTATCGCCTATGCCAGAAGATTTTGAAGTTCGCAAATCTTGGAGTCCTGCAAAACTTGTTGACGCATCCTCTCCAACTTTGACAATCTGTGAACTAGTAATATATTTGTTAGAGCTATCAATTACATAAAAATCTTTATTTCCATTGGCATCTTTATTGGCAATAGTTAAATCATTCTCTAAATTTTTTACAGGAATTTCAACCTGTAAAATCATGTTGACTTTTTGTGAAACAGAACTCTTGATAGACCTAGCTACGTAGAGATATACGCCATCTTTCTCAACAACAGGGTTACCAAAGAAAACTGTATCCGCAGCAAGGGCTTTGCTAAGGATATTAGGGTTAAGAGTTTGTAAGGTTTTTGATGTGCTTGACTGAGCAATTAGCTCACCATTAGTAGAAAACAGCGCAATACTATTGTAATTTGGATAAGCTTGACTATAGAGATTTAACCGATTTGTCAACTGTTGCTTGTATTGACGCTGTTGAGCAATTGGCAATGAACTGAGAGGATTAGCTGCTTTATCGTTTGATGATGTAGTGGGGAGCTTAAGCAGTGTGTTCTGCCCAATCTCATTTGAGACGAATAATTTTTGCAACACTTCCACATCATTAAGCTGCTGCTTTAAAAAGTTTCTAGTCACGTTAGCTAAAGCGATCGCCTCCGATTGCTGTGCTTGTTTGACCTTACTTAACAGCAACCCATCCCCTACTTGGTATGCTACGACACCCAAGGCAATCGCAGGAATAGTCGCTACTAAAGCACCCCATAAAGTAATCTTTTGACCAACACTAGAGAACTTAAACACATCCTCTAATGCGATCGCTGAAACACCATTTCCCGTAGAACCTTTACCATCAGAACTGCTATGCTCTTGGTTGATATCATGATCCTGAGAATCTATCCCCCATTCAAAAAACACAGATTCTGGAGGTGGAAATTCTATTCTTTGTTTATTACTTTCGCTTGCTTCTTGAATGTTGGCGATCGTA
Source organism: Pseudanabaena sp. M085S1SP2A07QC (assembly GCA_020404895.1). Lineage (GTDB taxonomy): Bacteria > Cyanobacteriota > Cyanobacteriia > Pseudanabaenales > Pseudanabaenaceae > Pseudanabaena. The sequence goes on from JADBWK010000103.1 coordinate 39,748, forward strand.
TCGCTAAAAATTGATGTTGGAGCCTTATCTGTTATATCTTCTAGACCTCCAATCATTATCCCCGCATCTGCAATCATCATGGTTTCATCATCTGCAAATGATGTTTCTAATGTGAATAACGGTTCTTGCAAAACAGTTATTTCTTTCTGCGCCTGTTCCACTTGCTGGCTTTTATATTGTGCGGCGATCGCAGGTGGCGGTGGGACTATTCCATTACCATTAGCTAAAGCATTTACAGCAACTTTGGGCTTAATAGCTACATTAATGGAAGAAGGGTTAGCTAAGATAGCAAGGTCGCCCGTAGTTGATTCGTCATTGTCAAGAATGTAGGAAATACTCTTACTGCTAGATCCACCATTTATCTTAGAGCCAACATTTTGCATATCCTTTAGTTGCAAGGCTCTATAGTTAGCTGCTTGGGCTTTATCTGCATCGCTGGATTCTTTGAACGCTGGACTGTGCGTTTCCACATCTTTCTGAAAAACTTTTTGAGGCTTATTTGTCTGAGAAATATTAGCTAGTTTATTTTGAATTTGAGCAAGCGAAGTACTCGCGAGATCAAGTAAATCTGGATCGTCGGTAAGAGTCAATACTTGTTGATATTGTGTCTTAGCATAATCAATTTTACCCGCCTTACGAAAGGTTGCACCTAACCAAATATGCAGCTTGGGATTGCGAGGATCTCCATGCAACAATTCCGAGAACTGTTTCATCGCCTCTTCATACCGACCCTCTGCATAGGATTGTAGAGCTGCCTGATACTGCGCTATCATCATGATCGCCCCTGAATGAAAATACGTCTTTGTTTCAAGAAGGATGCTTAAGCTTCGACAAGCCTCCTGATACATAATTAAACGCATTTATATGTAAAACCTCTAGCGCCATTTTGCTTGTGTTTCCCAAAATAAGTGCTATCATAGCTAAGGAATTGTTGCACTCAGCTAAATAGAAATTGAAAAAACTGGTTTTATTGCTTGGATGTGATTGGCTCCTCAACCTAAAGTTAGATGAAAGACGCGAGTCTGATCCTACTCTTTCTTGGGATGATGCCTGTGAAGGACCTAGTATGTTCCGATCGACCTTCTAACTATAAGGGTTGTAACCACTGTTAACAACCTCGGTCGATCGCTTCTCATCGTGGAGAAGACTAAATATTTCCCGAAACTTAATAAGCTGTAGAAAAGACGCTTGGGACGAGAATCTTTTTTGTGCGCAGATTGTAAAATTATCATTATCTATCTTTTGACTGATTAGATAGTGTCATTTACGATTGTGAGCCATTAAAAAAGTTACTGTTCTTAGATGTTTAGTTTCGCTTGTTATGTTATGGAACTCTGCTCAAAATTTTTTCGCATACATCTACAACACATAACATCTAGGACAAACAGAATCATGAAGCGCGAACTACTTAAACAGACCGTTGAACACATCGACATCAAAGATTTTGATGTAGTTGGATTAGTTGACGCAATGGCAAATACTGCTTTTCAAGGTAGAAACCTTGGACGTGCGGCTCATATCTATGACGATATGATCAAGGACAAAGATTGCGCGATCATCCTGTGTTTGGCAGGTTCTTTATTTAGTGCAGGACTTAAGGGAGTTGTCTACGATCTCATCGTCAACAACATGGTAGACATGATTGTCTCTACAGGCGCAAACATCGTTGACCAAGACTTCTTTGAAGCCCTCGGATTTCGTCACTACGTTGGTGATACCTTTGCTGATGACACAGTACTCCGCGAAAATGCGATTGATCGCATCTATGACACCTACATCGACGAAGACGAGTTGCGCGTTTGCGACATGACGATCGCCGAAATTGCCAACTCTCTTCCTCCTCGTCCTTACTCTTCTCGTGAGTTCATCTATGAAATGGGTGCATACCTCGATAAGAATGCTAAAAACCGTCACTCCGTCGTTTTGGCTGCTTACGAACATCAAGTTCCCATCTTCGTTCCTGCTTTCAGTGATTGTTCCGCAGGTTTCGGCTTAGTCCACCATCAGTGGTTCTCTCCTGAAGAGCATGTCAGCATCGACTCTGTACGCGACTTCCGCGAGTTGACTCAGTGCAAGTTGGCAAGCCCTCACACTGGGCTATTCATGATCGGTGGTGGTGTTCCTAAGAACTTCGCTCAAGATACCGTAGTTGCGGCTGAGTTGCTTGGTTTTGAAGCTGCCATGCACAAGTATGCAGTTCAAATCACTGTTGCTGACGAACGTGATGGTGCTCTATCTGGTTCGACTTTGAAGGAAGCACATTCTTGGGGCAAGGTGGATATTGTCCAAGAACAAATGGTTTACTCCGAAGCCACTGTAGCGCTGCCCTTGATTGCAGGCTATGTCTATGGCAAGAAGAACTGGTGCGATCGCGCTCCTCGTCAATTGGCTCAAGTCTTCAACAAGCCATCTGTTGCTTTCAGTCAATTTCCTACACCTGTAGGCGTGTAGTAACATAAAGCAAAAGGGGGTGTTTTGCGCCCCCTTTTGCTTTTAGAACGTAAAACCCCAGAGAAAGATGCGGCGCTTTGCGCCGCATCTTTCTCTGGGGTTTTAGTTTTGTCATAACATTGATGGTTATAACTATAAGCACGATAAATCACGATAAATATAGTGACTATTAAAGTTCTCCATCTCTCCGATATTCACCTTGGTAGTACTACCCATGGCAAAGTCAATCCGCAAACAGGATTGAATACTCGCCTAGAAGACTTTGTAGCAGCATTGACAATCTGTATAGATCGCGCAATTAACGAGCCAGCCGATATCGTTCTATTTGGTGGCGATGCCTTCCCAGATGCTACGCCACCGCCACTTGTGCAGCAAGCCTTTGCTAAGCAATTTCGTCGCCTTGCGGATGCTGGTATTCCCACGGTGTTATTAGTAGGAAATCATGATCAACATTCGCAGGGTGTGGGCGGTGCAAGTCTAGCGATTTATCGTAGTTTGGCTGTGCCCAACTTCACCGTAGGTGACACGATCGCCACCCATCGGATTTCCACAGATGCAGGGGATATTCAGATTATTACTTTGCCTTGGATTACGCGATCGACTTTACTTACAAAGTCGGAAACAGAAGGCTTTTCGATGACTGAAGTAAGTCAATTCCTGATCGATCGCTTGCAAGTTGTCATCGAAGGCGAAATCCGTCAGCTTGATCCCAAGTTACCCACAATTCTACTGGCACATGTGATGGTGGATACAGCAACCTATGGCGCGGAGAGATTTCTAGCGGCTGGCAAAGGTTTCACAATTCCATTATCAATGTTAACCCGTGAGGCGTTTGATTATGTAGCGCTCGGACATGTGCATCGTCATCAAATTCTAGCGACGCAACCTCTTGTCGTCTACCCAGGAAGTATTGAGCGAGTAGATTTTGGCGAAGAGAATGAATCAAAAGGTTATTGCTGGCTAGAAGTAGAGAAAGGGAATGTAAAGTTTGAGTTTTGTGCAATTCCCACTCGTGCATTTCGGACGATGGAAGTAGATGTGACCAAATCGGAAGATCCTCAAGGGAAGTTGTTAAAAGCTATTCAGAAAGGAAAGATTGATCAGGCGATCGCCAGACTTATTTACAAGGTCAAAGCCGAACAGTTAGCCCAAATCGACGATCGCCTATTACATGAAGCAATGGCGATCGCCCATAATTACTCGCTTATTCCTGAAGTAGTTAGCCAAAATCCGCGCACACGATTACCTGAACTAAGTACAGCCGAGGCTCTCGATCCGATGACTGCACTTAAGACCTATCTCAGTACTCGTGAAGATCTCAAAAATCTAGAGCCTGAAATGTTGACTGCGGCACAAGAATTGCTCAGTGAGATTGGCTTAGCAATGGATGGACTTGACTCAGTTGAAGATTCAGCCCAGCCTAGTCAATTGACGATAAGTTTCAACTAGTTGTATTTGCAGTGTTTCCAGTGAAATATGGCGCAGGCTAGCGGCGCGATCGTAAATTTGCTCAATGTTAATGTCATTGCGATCATCGGTTTCTAAAAGGAATCTACCTTGCGGTATAGTAGCGATCGCCTGAGTCACAGGGGAGCGATCGCTTAAAATAGCGGCTCCAAAAGAAAAATAGAAATCATGCTTCAGGAGTTGTTGAAATACTTCTTCTTTCTTATTAAATCCATGAATAATCCAAGGAATTGAATGCTTAGTATTTTTTTTAAGTGCAATCAACTCCGCAAATGCTTTGACACAATGAATTACAAGTGGTTTCTGTAACTCTTCAGCAAGTTCGATATGTCTTTTAAAAATAGAAATTTGTGTTTCTAAAGGCAAATCAATATTTCGATCTAATCCACATTCTCCGATCGCTACCACCTGTGACGATTGTGCTAAATCTACAAGATTCACCAATGCCATTTCCCATGTCTCCAACTGGATAAACCAAGGATGTAAGCCAAGACTGCAAGTATTAGGTAAGGATTCAGCTTGCAATTCTGGAGCAACATGCAAAGTTTGCAGATTGATGAGATCTGAGGATTTGCGATCGTGATGTGTATGGAAGTCAATAAATAAGTACTTATACAAAATAAATTACCCAACCCTGTAAAGTTGCGTCCCGCAGGGGCGCAACTTTACAGGGTTATAATTAAAACTCATCATCTGGATCGATACCCAAAGCACGTAAACGCTCTGCAAGTCGATCAGCTCGTTTACGTTCCTGTTCAGCGCGTTGTCCTTCCTGTATGACTCGTTGCTGCTCCTGCCAAACCTGAATCTTAGATTGCTGCAATAGTTGATCTAACTCTACAGGGGATAGAAATTTTTGCCCGTCGGGACGAAATAATACTAATTCTTGTCCCTGCTACCCAATCAAAACGGATTCCTAACAATGGACTCACCCAGTTGCTCATTGAGAGAATTGGAGTTAGGCGATCTCCTTGTCTCTGCCAGCCTGCTAAGGTTAAATCATCAGGATCGTAAATATAATATTCCTGAATGCCATAGGTTTCATAAAATGTAAACTTCTCATCTAGAGCATCAATACCGCGACTATCTTTATTGCTGGGTGACAAAATCTCAAAAGTAACCTGTGGAGAGATATTATCCTCTAGCCATTGCTTGTAAGAGCCTCGCCTACCTTTAGGTCTGCCAAATGCAACCATCACATCTAGAGCCATACGTCTTAGGGTATAACGCACAGGATACCAAGCCAAGTCTCCTCCCACAAATACAAGGGGATCGTTAGCATACATAATCTCTAAATTTTCTTTGATGATAACAATCCAGCGAAATTGCTCGGTATTGTCAGACATAGGATTACCGTCACTATCTGGATAGTCGATCTCTGGGGCGATCGCTTCATGAGTTAATGGTTGCAGAGTCATGGATTTGCCCTCGCATAGACCTGTGCGTGATTAATATATTCTATAGGCAAACCTAAAAGAGAGTTGCGGCGCAACTCTCTTTTAGGTTTGCCTACTGCTATTCAGCAGTCTTTGCTTCTAGTTCCGCAATTCTCTTTTCTAGTTTGCGAACTGTGTGTAATAAATCTGGAAGTTGACGCTCTGAAATAACAATGCGCTTCCAATCCTTTTCGGGAACAACGGGATAGCCCATCATTGTCACACCTGCGGGAACATCACTGGGAATCCCCGACTTTGCACCAATGATTGCGCCATCACCGATGTGGATATGATTAGCTGCACCGACTTGTCCTGCCATGACCACATGATGACCAAGGGTGACACCACCTGCTAAGCCCACCTGTGAAGCGAGAACGGAATGCGCTCCCACTTCCACCCCATGACCAATCTGCACAAAGTTATCCAGTTTTGCACCCTTATGAATAACAGTAACCCCAACGGCAGGACGGTCAACGGCACAGGAGCAGCCCAGTTCGACATTATCTTCGATGATCACATGACCGATTTGAGGAACTTTGTACCAAGTGCCATTGGGTGATATCTCAAAGCCAAAACCATCGCCCCCTAAAACTGTGCTGGGATGGAACAGACAATTTGCGCCGATTTGAGTGCGATCACTAATTACACAATTGGCGTGAATAGTTGTATTTGCGCCAATTTCGACATCGTTGTAAATGGTGACATGGGGATAAATCGTAACGTTATCACCAATTTTGACGCGATCGCTAATGACCACATAGGGTGCGATCGCCACATTTGCACCTAACTGCACACCTTCACCCAAAATTGCAGTGGGATGAATACCCTGTGGCGGTGTGGGTGGTTGATAAAACTTTTCGAGAACCTTGGCGAAGAGAATGCGGGGATGGGCGGTACGGATGCAGGGTAAAGGTGAGGGGGTTTTAAGATCGAGGATGACAGCGCTAGCTTGGGTATCCTTGAGATGGGCGACAAATTTCGATGAAGACACAAAGGTTATCTCTCCAGATTGCGCCTTATCGATCGCAGCGACACCCGTAATTATGGGATCAGTACCATCGGCTTCAAATCGACAATCGGGCAGTGAGGTGACAAACTCGGCTGCGAGTTCGGAGAGTTTAAAAGAAATTGTTTGTGTCATGGATCTGATGTCATATCAAGAATACGCGATTACCATAATACTTAATTGTGCCAAAACACGCGGCTTAGCGATGAACCAAACTTGATAGAGATCGCCCCAAATATATATACTTCACCCCACAAACGATCGCCCCCTCAATAAACCAACAACATCAAACAGCGATCGCCTATAATCTCTGGCTATTCATAGTGTGACCATACAGAAACAACTCTAGCGGTTTTAGTAGCCTCATCGACTGAATAAACTAGACGATGTTTGATATTGATTCTTCTTGAGAAATATCCTTTCAAGTTGCCTGAAAGTTTTTCATAGGGAGGTTCATAGGGATTCTGCTTGAGAATTTCTAATAAAGTTTTGAGGTTAGAGTCCAAATTGGTAGACTTCAACTTTTTAGCATCCTTAATCACATTTCGGCTAAATTCAATCTTCCAACCCATTCAAGGCTCCTAGAAATTCAGCTTCAGAAACCCAATCATCTGCTTGTTCGGCGGCTCTTATTGACTCAACTAGATTAGGGATAGATTGTAAATAGAGAGTTTCTTGTATGCTTTCCCAGTCAGATTTAGATAGCAATACTGCGTCACCTTGCCGACTTGTAATAAATCTTGGTAAATGATCTTTATTAACTTGCTCGACTAAGTTAAACAAGTTGGCTCTCGCTTCACTTGCATTAAGAATTTTCATTAATAAATCCAAACTCGTACAATTTATCGTACCACTTTTTTATTAAAGCGATCGCCCCCAATAAACCGACAACATCAAACAGCGATCGCCTCTAATCTCAATCAAACAGCGATCGCCTAAAATATCCACACTCCCACCACACAAGCGATCGCCCCCCAACAAACCAACAACATCAAACAGCGCCTCTAATTTCAATCAAACAGCGATCACCTCACATATCATGATCTGGCAATTTACGAAGATAAGTTAAAAATTCATGTGATTCTTCTAGCTTCATTAGTGTGCGCGATCGCTTCTGGAAATTATGTATCAAATACTCAATACACTGCTCCTTTGACCCCCCAACCCTTTCGATTTCTTGATCGACCTCAAGAATTAATTCAGCGATCGGGCAGAATTCATCACCTGTTAGCTCAATCACACCTGCAATTAGTCGATGACACATTAGTTCAGTATCTTCCGATTTTTGGAAAGGTTGGCTAAAGCTCATTATCAGTAGACAATTTTGGCTAATCTGATGACCATTATCAAGCAATCTGCATAATTCTGAAATTAGTTTGAGAAACTTCTCTTCATATACTCCCCAATCTCCTTTATTTTTTTTGTAATCATCCAAAATATCTTTGGTTGGCGCTAAATCCGTAATATGAATATAGTCAATACCACCAATCTGCTTGAGAAAATATTTTAAGTCATTTTTTTTCGCAAACCCTGCCAACTGAGAGACATTGTTTAGCCTTGTGTCAATTAGTGTCTTTACTCCAGAATTGATCAAAGTTTCAAAAAACTGCTCAGCACTCTTTTGAGTAAATCCAATCGTGAATAGTTGAATAGAACTAGGCATAGACTTCTCTTTCCACTTTAGTTTCCACATAGGCTATTTCTTCACCTTGTTTTCTATACGCTTCTACAAGCTGATCTTCAGGAGCTAGATCATTGAGAAATGACATATCAAACAATGAGGTTTGAATAACACCCTTAAAACCATGTTTAGTTAAAAGCCGATCTTCTAGCTCTCCGTGAGATTCTAGGTTTCCATCTGACTGAATATGCTGAATATCCAAATCATATTCTTTGAGTTGGGGACAAACCAAAATCGCCCGATGACAGGTCATATAGCAACGTAAGAGATAGATAGGACAATTCAAAACCCAAAAGATGGCAGAGCCTCGCTCTGCCATCTTTTGGGTTTTATGTCCTAAGCAAAGCTTACATTGCTATAGGATCTTTTTCGGCACACATCAATGCGATTCTGTGACGACTCTTGATTCCTTTGAGAATACGCCTAAGTCCATCAGTAAATAAATCTGTGGCGACAATTTTTTCGTAAATCGCTTTACCATCGATATAGCAGCTTTGGTCTTCAGGTCTAGCGCCTAACTCTTGACCTAAAAATACATAACGGATTTTTTTAGATTCTAAATGATTCTTTAATTGTGCTTGGCAATAATCAGGTAGATAACGACTATAGGGGTGTGATCGAACATCCGCCAAAGCCGTAATTTCATGCTTTTGCAGAAGTTCAATAAAAGTCTTGATGTTGTGATTTGAATGACCGATGGTAAATAGTTGCATGGAAAGTCAACCTCAAGAATATAAAAATTTTAACGCGATCGCAAATCTTCTGGAAACTGAGGATCGAGGATTTGGGCGATCGCATAGGGACAATCTGAGGGTAAATCGGGATAATCGAGAGGCGTTTCTCGCACAACCAAGGATAGAGCCAGTCTATGGGCTTCGATTACGGCTTCATCGAGATAGGACTTCAAACTGGGATTATCTTTTAAATGCAGTTTGATGCGATCGCGTTGTTCGATAATAGTTGACCGCCAACTTTTACCGCGCAATTCAGGTTGAAACTCCCACTTCAGCAAATGTCCAATCAAAACACCCAAACGATTGAGAAGTTCTTGTTTTTGCTGCTTACCCAACGACTCAATTTCCTCCACCAAATTCTCTATGTCCAGAGATTGCCATTGACCACGACTTAATAGTGCTGACTGCTCCTGTGTCCAAGCATAAAAATCTATCTCATACAAGTCATTCGATAAATCAATATTTGTTTTTAGCTCTAAATTTGTTTTTTGTTCTAACTGAGATTTGAGCATTACGTTTCAGCCTACGCTAAGGTACATATCACTATAACAAACCGCTAAACTCACCATGTAACAGGTTTAAAATCGTTATCATTAGCGATCGCCACACCATCACCAGAAGGCTTAATCACAAACAAACCTTGACGATAGGCATAACGATCTATCCCCTCATTAATCTCAATCCCTGCCACAGCACCATAGGCTTTGAAGTTGCCATAATGGGGAAAAGCATCTTTA
>JADBWK010000104.1 GCA_020404895.1 Pseudanabaena sp. M085S1SP2A07QC
AAGCCTTGCTTAGCAAGGCTTTTACTTTTGGGCTTTTAAAATTTGCCAGCTTAACCCGACCTGAGGTTAAAAAAGCAATGTTGATATTTTTTAGCGTAATGAAGGTGATGCTTTGGGCGGCAAAGTTGGTGACACTGGGGGATTTGTACTACTTGGAGAATTAGGAATTGGACTCACAGATGGACTAGGTGCAGTCAGAGGATTTGCACTGGGCGCAACTGTCGCCGCAGGCTTAGCCTGCACTGGATCAGCTTTTTTCTTCTCTCCCAAAATGCTAGGGCTGCCATCCTCAAACACCCCTGCAATACAAGCAATCATCATCGTTGCTAACGTGCCGACAAATAGAGCTTTCCAGCCCAAATCGGAAATGTCTTTACGCCGTGATGGAATAAGCGCGATCGTGCCACCTACGAAAATACCGACTGAAGCAAGGTGAGCAAATCCTGATAGGGCATAGCTGACGATAATTACCGTGCGATCGCTAATCAGTCCATCCTCGGCTGCTTGTGCCAAAGCCTGATAGGGGGGGATCGCTGTCTCTAACAAGCGACGACCAATAATCACTGAAGCAGTCCAAGAATCATCTAATGATACTCCTGTCAGCAAAGTCAAAGGATAAAACAAAGCTCCTTGGATATTGGGCAGATTAATTACTTTGAAAATATCGCTGACCGAGGCGAGTGAAGCAAAAAGCTGATTAATCAAATCCACTAAGCCCACGATCAAAATCAAGATTGCCGCGATCGAAGCTGCCATCTTCAAGCCATCCAAAGCACCAATAATCGTGGCATCCATCGGACTCATCCTCTTCATGGTTTCGCCACCAGCATTTTCTAGCGCTCCGTCATCTTGAGGTTTTGCCGACTTATCTTCCTTAGGGATTCCGCCCATCGTTAAGGGCACTTCTGTTTCTGGGACAAGGATTTTTGATAATACAAAACAAGCGGGGATCGCAATAATTGAAGCTGAAACCAAGTGACCGAGGATATTTGAAAAAACTGGATGTAAAAAACTCCTATAAATTGCTAAGGTCGAAGAAGCGGCTGTCCCGAAACAGCAGGCCAAAATCGCACATAACTCACTGCGGGTCATCTTGGCTAAATAAGGCTTAACCACGATCGCTGCTTCGATACCCACAAAAATATTTGCTGAACCACTGAGCGCCTCTGCACCACTCAAACGCATCGTCCAGAAAAATAATTTGGCAAAAATATTAACAATGATCTGAATAATTCCCAGATTTTCTAACAACGCCATAAAACCTGAGAAAAAAATCACCGCAGGTAAAGCTCGAAACGCAAACACATAGGACAAGCGATCAGTTGTGCAGTACTTCACCGCCGCATTGGCGGCACTAGTAAGATCATCTAGCAGCACCTGCCCTGGAGCGCAAGTACCATCAGGTCTCACAGGTATTAAAGAATAAGGCTCCTGTCCTGTCGGCGGAACAAATAAACGCCCAAACACAAATCTTGCGCCAGTATCCGCCGAGTCAAATAACACATTCAACAAATCACTAAATTTCTGTAACCACGCTCTAGTGATGGGTAGTTTAAATACAAAAAATCCTAAAACCAGTTGCAAGCCGATGCCCCAGATAATGACGCGCCAAGGAATGACGCGCCGATCCTCAGAAAAGATCCAAGCCACAAAGCACAAGCCAAAAATGCCGAAAAAAGATACAAAATTCAGATAGGTCATTGGCGTTTGAGGATGAGATAAGTCAAAGATTAAAAAAGTAAATTGGTCTTATACTTGCAAAATCTAATCAAAATGTTATGATGATAAATGCTTTAAACCATGTCATTTCGTCAAAGGAATAAACTGTGGCAAATATCAAGTCCGCAAAAAAGCGCATTCAAATCGCTGAGCGCAACCGTCTGCATAATAGATCATATAAATCAGCCGTCAAGACTCTAATTAAAAGCTATTTAGAAGCGGTCGATACCTACAAAGCAAATCCTACCCCTGAGGCTTTAGAAGCAGTAAATGCTAAACAGTCTCTTGCTTATAGCAAAATTGATCGCGCTGTCAAGCGTGGCGTGTTACATAGCAACACAGGTGCACGTCGCAAAGCAAAACTTGCAGTTGCTTACAATAAAGCTACTGTTGCCAAGTAAGTCCCATTATCTTTAGCAGTGTTAAGAACTAGTACTGCATGATCATTAGTATTCACAATTAATCACTGTTATAGCAGTATTAATTTGTTTTTAAGTAGTCTAGATCACTAGCTACTAAATATGAATTTGCTATGATTAATTTAGTAATGATTTGAGATTGATCAACTTAGATGATGGTCAAATGACGTTTTGTTGATGACCTGAGTACTCGGGCAGGTTGCAGAATAATCGCTTTTCCCCACATCTGCATCCGTCTGCGATCTTGAGATCTTCTCAGCCTGTCCCGCTTACAACTATTCGCTAAATGCCCATGTCTAATATTGACAAAGATCGTTTTTTAAACCCTATCCCAAGTTACAGGGGCGAGTTTTCTCCAGAGAATTTAGCTTTTAATGCTAACTTGCAAGAATTTACGAATCGCGTGTCGATCATATGTGCCTTAGAAACTGGTGGTAAGATTTCACCCAGTGAAGCTTATAGACAAATTAAAGATCTGTGGACAGAATTGGATCAATCCAAACAAAATCTCTTGGCTGACGACTAATATTGACGTGAAATCTAGTCCCAGT
>JADBWK010000105.1 GCA_020404895.1 Pseudanabaena sp. M085S1SP2A07QC
ATTCGTTCGGTTTGCGTAAGTCCTAATCCTGAAACTCACTAGATAACAACAATGCTACCAAACGGAAAGGATCGCAAAGTAAATCCTTCCATTTGGCAGCATTTGTTGAGCTGAGCTACTGATTAGATCGCAGTGTTATCAATCTTGCGAATGGCGACTACCGCAGGCTTTGGTGAATCATTGGGCTTACGTGAGGGCCAGTTGGAACCGATGGGGACTTTGCGAGTTTGCGTAAACTCTTTACCATTTGTGGTTCGCATCGCAAATTTGCGTGACTCGAATGCCATGTCCTTACGAATGCCTTTCACTTCTCCTGGGTGTTGTACCGATAGAAAAAGTGTCTGCTGATCGCGGGAGAAGAATGGACCAGTAGTTTCGCATTCCATTGGTCCAAAGCCAAATAAGTAAGCCTTGCCCAAGTTTTCACCAGATGTTGGCATAAACCAAATCGAACTATTGCCATAAAGCCCGCGTAAATTGGATTGGCTCACAGGCTTACCAGACTTATCTTGACGATTGGGGATAGCGAGATTGTATTTGTCGGTAGAAATATCTGTAACCATCCAGATATTGCCACCGCGATCAATTGCTAAATTGTCTGGATTAGCAAAACCTAGACCACCCTCAGCAGGTTCACCCCCTGTAGCCACCATCGACCATTTAAAATTCATGGCTTCAGGCTTATTTGCATCCTCGTTAAGACGCATGATCCAGCCATATTCGTAAGCTTTACCATCGGTTCCTTTAAAAATGCGTAGATCGGGACTACCATCACTGGAACTTATGGAACCAGAGGTAAAGGCAATATATAGAGAACCATCGGGGGCAATTTTTGTATCTTCGGGGCGAGCAGTACAGGTTGCTCCAACAGCATTAGCAGCGTAGTGGGCATCGATCAGAATTGCGCCTTGCTTCTCGCGATCGCTACCCGTATACAGATCGCCTAAAGTCTTAAACTTAGATTTAAAATCTGCAATCTCTTCTTCTTTGGTTGCCTTGAAAATGCCACCTTCAGGACGTTGAGGCAGTGTCAGCATCTTCCCAGCAAGAACTTCTAGTTTATGCGGATTAATCGCTGTCGAGGATTTTAGCGCAATCCAGCTACCTGTGCCATCAGCATTAAACTTGGCAGCATAGAGCATTCCTGATTCTAAAAGTTTAGAGTTCGCTTTATCTTTGGGATCTTTGACAATGCCTGTGCTAACAAATTTATAAAGATGTCCACCTCGGCGATCGCAACCAGAATAGAACACTAATGGTTTACCTGCTTCAGCGCGAATACCAACCGCTTCATGGCGGAAGCGTCCTAACCATGTGTGCTTAGTGCCGTAGTCATTGGGATTAGCAGGATCAATTTCGACCATCCAGCCATACTTATTGCCTGCTAGACCAAACACATTGGCAACGCCGACCAGTTCACCGTCATCTTTGGTAAATTTCTTCTTGCTAGGAGAGAAGGAAGTACCATCGGGCATGACTGGCTCTGGTACGAAGTTTTGATAGTTCTCTTCTGCGCTAAAGACTGTTCCCCAAGGAGACGTACCGCCTGCACAGTTATTGAATGTGCCAATAATGCGATCGCCTAATTTATCGGTATAGCCCAAGCCTTTCTCTTTGCGAAAAATGGCTGCGGCTGGACCAGTTGACTTGAGATAGCGTCCATCCTCCAAACCAGATATCCCAGTGACACGGCGATCGGCTTCGGAATTAGTGCGTACCCATTTACCATCAGGATTGCGGCGCAATGAAATTACACCAATACCAAGATCAATTAAGGCTTCCTTAGAAATTAAAGCAATCTTTTCTTTGAGCGGATCACTATCATCCAACTTCCAAGCATCAATATCTTTTTTATCTAGTGCTTTCAGAGCCGCATCAACTTCACTAAACGGTAAAGACTTCCCAAGCACCTTCTCGTAGGTTTGTTCCCAAGGAACGCTACTAATATATTCAAAATTGATGGTTAAATAGCCTTCGTTATTGCTAGTTTCGATTAGGGAAAGATAGTCGTTGTTATAGCCAAACCTCGAATCGCCAACAGGATCGCCCCATGCAGCAATTACATCATAGACAAAGCCTTCAGGTAAAACGAGATCGTCAACTACTTCCACATTTTTGTAAGCTTGACTCTGCTGTGATGGTGCGATCGCATCTGTAACTAATGGCATCACACCCTTAATTGGTTTGAAGCTCAGTTTAGATGAGTTTGCTGCGAAAGCCTGACCACTTGAATCAGAACCCATAAAGGGCATGGAGAATCTAGGGATATTAGGATTGTGAGGAACTGCATCAAATAGCATCGCTCCGCCCATACCACCTAAGAAAGTTAGGAAGTCTCTACGTTTGATCGTCATATTGTTTTGGTAGTGATCTAAAGATGGCAGGATTTTAGAGTCAGGATTGGCGACACAAAGTGCCACCAATCCTGACCGTTTGACCGATTTAGAAACTGAATAGAGTTCTAACGGTTGCTACCCATGTAGTTGGGTTTAAAGCATTTTGATTGGGATTAAATACCGCAAAGATGCCAGGGGTAATCGAGATATTTTTGCTAACACGGAAGTTGTATTGCAATTCCAAAATGTATGAAGTATCTGGATCAATCCGTAAGGCATTCGTGTTAGAAGTTACCTTGGGAGGCTGTCCAAAAATGATACCGCCTGTATTGCCAGTGGCAAATAGGTCTGGGAATGCAAGGGTAACGCCCCAGTTAAATAAATTAGCAGTGTTACCTACACCTGTGCCTGATTCTTGGCGAGCATTAGCAAAACTAACCCAGCCGCCTAAGTTAAAGCTTTTGGAAGCTTGCCAATTAAATTGAGCACCATAGCGATCGGCAGATGTATCAAATCCAGTACCATTACCAGTACCAGTAGCAAATGGTCTGTTACCAAAGTTGCTGCCTGTGCTGCCACTCAAATTTAAAAGTGAACCTGGTTCAAAAGTACGGGCATAGGCTAACCCAAACTTCAAGTCAGTTGTTGGTGCAAAAACTAGTTGTAAATTGGCACTATAACCGCCGTTAAACAAACCACCTTGACCAGTTGCAGATGCAGCATTAGGAGTATTAGCGGAATTTGCGAGGTAGCTTGCGGCAACGGTAAACTGAGAATTAACCTTGTAAGTCAAACCTAAGCCAGCACCAGAAGGTGAGCGAAACAATAGCGGATCGTAGCGCCCGAATCTAGATAAAGCACCCCTGTCGCTACTTTCAAAATAAGGATTCAATGTATCAGCGATATCGTCGGGATCGAGAGCGTTTGCGCCGATGTAAAACCTCAAGCTATCGCCAACTGGAAATCGGTAGTAGAACTTATCGATTTGAAATGTATTATCTGTGCCTTGGGCAAAGGCTAAACGCGCCATGTTGGTATTAGTTGCATTACCCAAACCCAAGTTTGGATTGTTACCTGCTTGTAAACGGGTACGCAGCAAATCTTTCCCTGTAAAGCTGGTGTCAAAGTTCAATCTTGCCCGATAGGAGAAATTGAGGTTAGTCGCATCAGTAGTTCTTTGAGGATTTTGAGCGTTAGTTCCTGTTCCTACACCACCAAAGGTATCAGCAAGGGCAAAAATTACTGTGGCATTGAGTTTAGTGGTTGTTGAGAATTGCTGAGCTTCTAGTTTGGTTACTTTGGCATCAAGAGCATCAACTCGACCTCTCAAAGTCGCAAGTTCAGCAGCAAATTCTTCTTGAAGTTTTTTAATAGCTGCTAGATCATCCTTGCTAACTTTGTCATCTAAACCAGCAGCAATAATTTCATTGACTTTATCTAGACAAGCATTCAGCCCTGCGGCAAA
>JADBWK010000106.1 GCA_020404895.1 Pseudanabaena sp. M085S1SP2A07QC
GGTATCTAGTCCGACTGCCCAAAGATATTGCTGCTCAACTGCCGTAGCTTGCTCTTGATTTTCCATGCAGATGTTAGTTACTTACCAAACTCAATAGTGAATATATTAGATGAAGCTGAGGTATGTCTAAGCCAGTACAGCAAGAACTGCAATGTGAATAGAAACTACAGTATTAAATGTTTGATCTATTTCTTCAAGAGGCATTTGGCTATTGTAGCGAAACCAAGTCACAATTTTAGTGGATTTGGGTCTGTTCTGTGCCTTACCAATCTCCAAAAATAGCAATAGATATACAACTTGATACTGGATTTCTTTAGAATCTAGGTGTATGAAGTAATTAAACTCTTAATATCTATAGGAGTTTAATTTAACAATAAAAATTTAATACTTATTTAACACTTACAGCCGATTGAGGCTTTGAGTAGTACTGAAATATTTTTAAAAAGGGCGTAAAGCTCCGTTTTTAAAAATATTTCTGGGATTTAAGTAGGCGCAAAGTGCTGTATTTAATACTTAGGAAGTCATGCAATGTAATTGTGTTGCGGGCACGAAGCGCCCGCAACACAATTACTAAATAAATTACTTTGCAGCACTACCAATACTTATTTTCATTATTTTTTATTGGAAATTTATTTTGGCAGTTTACTTTCAATTTTTATCAAAAAATCTTTTTTTCTGCTTTTTAGTACTTTTTTAAACATAATTTCACCCTATGAGACTATGAAAACACAACTTACCCATCGCGAACAAAAAGTTTTGTGGGCAACCATTGATCACTATATTCAAACGGCAGAACCTGTTGGATCAAAGGCGTTAGTCTCAGAGTATGACTTTGACATTAGCCCTGCCACGATCCGTAATGTAATGCATACATTAGATCGCAGTGGTTTGTTATATCAACCCCATACTTCAGCTGGACGTGTACCCTCAGACTCTGGCTATCGCGTTTATGTTGATGAACTGATCGATCCTAGTAGTGAGCTAACTTACAGCACCCATCAGTTTATGGCAAGTAAAAGTGATCGACTTGGTAAGTCTAGCCTTGATGGGGTGCTACGCGATGTTGCCCAAATTTTAGCAACTTTAAGTGGCTGTATCGCTGTGATCACGTCTCCGAATATGCAAACTATGCGAATTCGGCATTTGCAATTAGTCATGGTCGATCAACGCAAAATTATGGCGATCGCTGTTAGCGATACTTACCACACTGCCTCGGTGACGATGGACTTGCCTAGCGAAACTCAACCTGAAGTTTTAGAAGGTGAACTAAATATTCTCAATAATTTTTTAAATGAACATTTACGAGATAAAAGCTGGACAGAACTTGGTAGTGCACTGCAATGGGATGATCTAGATCGGCAGTTTCTGCAATATGCGGTGTTATTACAGCAGTCTTTGCAGCAGTTGATGAAACTCTGTAATCGCACAGCTTTAGGGCAAATGTTTATTAGTGGCTTAACAGAACTATTACGTCAGCCCGAGTTTTCTAATCTACAACAGGTTCAGAATATTGTGCAACTTCTCGAAGCTGATCGCGCTTCCCTAATGGCGTTAATTGTTGATCAATCACGATCTGCACATAATTCCGTGAGTATCTCCATCGGTTCAGAAATTTCCATCGAGCCAATCCAAAACTGTACTTTTATTTCCAGTACCTATCTCTGTGATGATAAGCCCGTTGGCACAGTCGGTGTTTTAGGTCCC
Organism: Pseudanabaena sp. M085S1SP2A07QC; assembly: GCA_020404895.1. GTDB lineage: Bacteria > Cyanobacteriota > Cyanobacteriia > Pseudanabaenales > Pseudanabaenaceae > Pseudanabaena. The sequence goes on from JADBWK010000106.1 coordinate 1,705, forward strand.
ACTCGTTTAGGCTATACCAGAGCGATCGCCTCAGTACAGGCGGCTGCTCTACATCTAACTGATGCAATTAGTAAATGGTAGTTGTCAAATCTCAGTCAGCATGTTTCTGGAAATCAATCGCCATAGCCAATTTGGTCTTATAAATGTTGCCTATCAAACAAGCTTCCTTTTTCTGTAGGGCTTACACAAAGCTAACAAACTTAATGATTTTTGAGTTAACGTGGCATGGGCAAAGACCGTACCACATTAACTAGATGCGTAAATTCTATTATTTATCAGGATAAGATGGGGCATGACTGCCTCTATTTCTATGTGTTACAAGAGTTACGCAAATCGCTTAAGAATAGAATATGAAAACCTAATCTAAAAGTGGCTACTCGCAACGCTGCCCCTTCTAGATTAGGTTTTGATTTTTAAAGAACTTGAACCTGCATCTTTTCCCATTGAGAAATGCTATAAGTTTTTAGTTGTAAGGCATGGATTGCGCCAGTATCGAGATGTTCTTGAATTGCACCATACACTAATTTGTGTTGCTTAATCATCGATAAACCTTCAAACTGATCAGCAACAACGATCGCCGTAAAGTGTTGACCATCATGATTAGGATCTTCAACCTGAACTTTGGCATTAGGTAAAGCAGTACGAATTAATTCAGCAATGTAGTTGTGAGAAATCATGTTGGGCAAACTCAAAATTTACAAAATCTAATTTACAAAATCTATATTAGGCTGTTTACATTGTGCCATATTGCAACAGTAGGGAATTTAATGAAAATCGCAACTTGGAATGTCAACTCAGTGCGTATAAGGATTAATCATGTTTGTGATTGGTTACAAGCAAATTCTGATGTTGATCTGTTGTGTTTACAAGAGACCAAGGTCATTGATGAGGACTTTCCTCATCAGCCCTTTATTGATTTAGGCTATCAAACCTATATTTATGGACAGAAGTCTTATAACGGGGTAGCCATAATTTCGCGATCGCCTCTAGAAAATATTCAAACTGGCTTTGCATCGGTATTGGGAGAAATTGCTGAGCCTAGCCTAGATGAACAAAAACGTTTGATTGCGGCTAAGTTTGGCGATATCCAAATTGTGAATATGTATGTCCCTAACGGCTCGGAAGTCGATAGTGAGAAATATGCGTACAAGTTGTGCTGGCTGAAGCTCTTAAAGGAATATTTACAAACATTGCTCAGCGAAAATGCCAATATCCTGATTTGCGGCGATTTTAATGTGGCGATCGCTGACATCGACATTTATGATCCCAAAGGACGTGAAAATAAGGTAATGTCTACGGATATTGAGCGAGA
>JADBWK010000107.1 GCA_020404895.1 Pseudanabaena sp. M085S1SP2A07QC
GATTTTCATAGCACGCAGACTTTGAGTTGCTTTAGCTTGCTTGACTGTATCAGTCTGAGCATCAAAATTTGCCTGTAACTGCTTGCTATGTTCGGCAAGCGATCGCTCAAAAATTTCTCCTGTACCAGATTCTAAGCTTTCACTGAGAATGCGATAGACATGTTCTTTAGATAGCAATTTGCCATTATTAATGTTGAGAATTATCCGCTCCACAAAAATAAGGTAGCGCTCGAAGGTAGTAAGGGTTTTGCTTACGGAATCTGACATATATTTATTTTTGTGTTTTGTAGTAACTACTCAGGCTAAAGATTTAATTCAAGCTAAAGATTTAATAATATTTTCCAAGAAGTAATCAAGGAAGAAGTAGGATTTGAAGAATAAAGCCAGAGCGAATCGTAATCGAGATGAAAGAGAGTCCACCAAAGCAAAGAATCAGTAGAGAAGAGATCCGAGGGATCTATCAACAAGGCGAAGAAGCTGTTATTGCTTTGGTGGAAGGACTATTGCACAAGATAGAGCAACTAGAAGAGCGATTAGAAGTATTAGAAAATCAGGCAAAGAAAGATAGTCAAAACAGTAGCAAACCACCATCAAGTGACGGATTTGGAAAGCGAACAAAAAGCTTGCGAGGAAAAAGTGAACGGCAAAGCGGAGGACAAATTGGGCATGAAGGCAACACCTTAGAGTGGCGAGAAGAAATCGATGAAACCATCGTGCATCGGGTAGACCAGTGCGAAAGTTGCGGAGCCTCGTTAGTAGGCACAGAGATATTAAATTGGGACTTGAGACAAGTGCATGATTTACCACCAATAGTCCTAAAAGTAACAGAACATCAAGCCGAAGTAAAATGCTGTAACCACTGCGGATTATTAAATCGCGGAAAATTTCCAGCCGATGTGAGCAACGTAGTGCAGTATGGATCAGGACTAAAGGGATTAATAGTCTATCTGATGGAGGGACAATTACTGCCAACAGAGAGGGTGCGGGAACTAATCAGCGAAATATTTGACTGCAAACTATCGGAAGGGACAATCTACAACGCAAGAGAATATTGCTATGGGCAATTAGAAACCGTAGAACAGTATCTAAAAGAGGGGATACAAGCTGCCGAAGTAGGACATTTTGACGAAACAGGGATGCGGGTCAAAGGAAAACTGATGTGGTTGCATGTGGCAAGTACATCAGGGTTAACCTACTACTTTATGCATACCAAACGGGGTCAAATAGCTATGGATGCGATGGATATTCTGCCCAACTTTGACGGTATCAGTGTCCATGATGGTTTATCTAGTTATGCCCAATATGATTGTAAACATGCTTTGTGCAATGCACATCATCTACGGGAATTGATATTTATCGTTGAACGTTACCAACAGCCATGGGCAGAGTTGATGCTCTCGTTATTGGTTGAAATCAAAGACCAGATAGGAGTTGCCAAAACTGATGGACTCAGCGCTTTACCCTCAGAAAAATCAGCAGATTTTGAGCGACGTTATCAGGAACTAATTGACCAAGGACTTAAAGCTAATCCGCCGACTCCCATAGATCCAGATATCCCACCAAGGAAAGGTCGTCTTAAACAAAGTCCAGCCAAGAACTTACTCGACCGTCTTCAAAAAAATCAATCGGCTGTTTTAGCTTTTATGTATGATTTTCGTGTTCCTTTTGATAACAATCAGGCGGAACGTGATTTACGTATGATGAAACTCAAACAGAAAGTATCTGGCACTTTTCGCTCTCTTGAGGGCGCTCAAATGTTCTGTCGCATTCGTGGCTATATTTCGACTCTCAGAAAGCAAGGTGTTAATGTTCTGGAGTCTCTCAAACAAGTGTTTCTTGGAAACCATTTCTTCCCAAATCTCCAGCCTGAGTAGTTACGGTTAAAGTATGAAATGGAAGCGAGTGAATTTAATCAGTATTTTGGCGATCGACATGATTGTCTTATTCGCCTTGCCAGCGATCGCCAATGCACCACCACCACCACCAATGAATTGGTTTCTGCTTTCTTATTCAACAAGCCAACCAACATTGCAAGGTTTACAGATAGCGGAATGTAATACGGCAACCTGTGAGCAACCAACCTTATTTATTCAATATGGTGAATGTTTTGCTACAGGCTGTCTTAAACCCAATGCTAAAACTTCCCAAATTGCCAAAGACTATCGCTTTGACTGCGCTGACAATCGTTGCTTATTGATTGAAGTTAATACTTTCCCCATCGATCAGCCTGAAACTCAAGAGCAGTCAAAAGAGCAAACAAATAAATGGTTTCGGCTGATTGGACAGTTCTCCGATCGCTTGCGGCTCAGTTCTCCTATGTTCAAAAATCCCCAAACAAAGAATGCATCTTTTTCATATAGTGCATTTTGGCAAGTCCTAGTTACCAAAGACTCTCTACAGTTAGGTCCAGAAGAGGATAGGCAGTTATATTTTATTTTCTTGACACCTCTTCAAGAATACACAAGTCAGATGTTCTACTCTGGCTGGCTTTTGACCATCACTTCTGAGGTATTGATTGCTTCAATTTTTCTGTGGTGGCGCAAAGTCTCTCGACAGAATATTGTGAGAACATTAGTAGCGATCGCGATGGTTAATTTATTTAGCTATCCCGTTGTTTGGTCATTTTTCCCATCTTTAGAACCATTCCAAATTCTCTTAACAAGATATTTAGGGATTAGCTCTCTAGTTGTGGCACTTGTTTATGGGTTGATTATGTATGGCAGACGTAGTGCTTCTTCTAAAAAGATCATCTTCATTTCTTTACTTGCTTTTATTGTGTTGAATATTGCTGGTGGTTTTATCGCTCTCTGGTTTGGTTATGGGAATAGGCTCCCTATCGCCCAAGGAATTCCTTATCGTTGGACAATGCCAATCTCTGAGGTCTTTGCCGTAGTTTATGAAGCATGGTTGATCGCCACATTAAGCCTTGGGCAATTGTCGCTAAAGCAGTCTGGAGTTCTCAGTTTACTGACCAATGTAACCAGCTTGGTTTTGGGATTGATAATTTTTGGAACCAGTCTTTTTACTTAGCTTCTATGCTAGGTTTGTGATTCGATCGCACCTTCAGCATCATTGGCGATCGTACAACCACCGAAAATGTCATCAGTCCCGCAGGACGAGAAATCATCGTCATTCGGGGATAGATAATTAATTCGATTCAAGGTGACACAGTTTAAAACTTTTTTACTGAAGGGATGTGACATGATTTGCCTGTTTCAAAATAGCTTTAGACCTATTTACGAACAGTAAATAAGCGCAGGGAATGAAGTAGAGTGCCAGCATTGTCGCGCCAAATACTCCACCCGCAATGACCACTGAGAGGGGTGGCCAAAAGCCTCCTCCCGAAAGAATCAAGGGTAAAAAGCCTGCCATCGTGGTGAAGGTTGTGGTGAGAACATGGCGAGTGGTATGGAAAATCACCTCGATCATGGCTTGACGATCACCTGTTTGTGCCTTGAGGTCGGTTTTGAGGGCAGTCAGCACGGTAATAGAATCATTCACCGCTACACCGACTAGTCCAACAGTGCC
>JADBWK010000108.1 GCA_020404895.1 Pseudanabaena sp. M085S1SP2A07QC
AAAATTGTTCTTAAATACTATCCATACATGTTTACTAATAGACTAACCTTTAATCAAAAATACTGCCACTTAGAAATGAAAATTAATTAACTTGTGCAATTAAAACCAAAATTTGTTGGGGCGGGCTTCGCCCGCCCCAACAAATTTTGGTTTTAATTAATTTTCGTTCCTTAACTGTTGTACTTTTTTTATAGAAGTTTTTATCGCACTTTTTATCAACGATCAGTTTATTCGTCCTTTTGTTGGAGATGTATTAGTAGTTATTCTGATTTATGGCTTTGTCAAATCATTTTGGAAGGTTCGCGCAAATGTAGCAGCTTTATGTGTGTGTGGATTTGCTTTTGCGATCGAAGGATTGCAGTATCTCAATCTCGTCGATATACTAGGACTAAGACAGAACAAGATTTTGGCTACTATTATTGGGACAAACTTTGATTGGAAACATATCTTGGCTTACGCTCTTGGTACTGCAATCATATTAGTTAGGACTTACGCAAAAATGCCCTAAAAGCCTCATTTTGCCGTAGTGGCAATTCATGAATTGCCACTACGGCTCGTTCTTTTGCGTAAGTCCTATTAGTATGGGAAAGGCGTTAGATGTGGCACATTACGACACATCTAACAGGAATTTTATCGAATTCTAAGCATTGCTTCTATTTCCAGTATCTGCAAATTACCCTTGTGATACTTTCAGACCTCAAACTCGAATCAATAAATCTTTTGAAAGTGTTGCAAAGCAACACTTTCAAAAGATTTATTGATTCGTTCGATCATAAAGCATCATATTTGCATACAAGATGACATCTAATAATTCTATAATCTTTGCATCTTTATTAGACAATTTGAAGCAAATATGACCATGTATGACTCGCCATCACCTCGCACAGAACTACTCTCATCTATGCTTTTAGAGTTAATCGAGATTTTGCGCGATCGCCAAGGTGAAACATGGTCAGCAATCATTCACATTGCCGCTGGTAAATCTGCAACGATCGCGATCGATAATACTCGCATCCATGTCCAGACCGCAGACGGTCAAGAATTGCAAATTACAATTTCCACTGCTGAGCCTGACGCACTAAATGATTTTGAAAGTACTGGGCTAGCTTTACGCAACATCATGTTTGGTAAATCTACCCTCGAAAGGGCTGTAGCCTCTGGCAAAATCTTCATTCGCGCTAGTTTAGGAGAGCTATTAAAAATCCGTTTGATCGTCAAATCCGTTCTACTTGATAGTGAGGTTGATCCCAGATTGCTCTGTCTTTGGGAAAAATTTGATCAGGAATGGCTGAAATAGAGCTAGGCTATTTTGCTCAAAATGGAAAGTGTACCAAATCCAATTAGAATAATCCCACTTCCCCAATTGAGCCAACTCGACCAACGGCGAAGTTCTAGAAACTGTTTGATGAGCCCTGTAAATGTACCTGCGATCGCTAAGGGTAATACGGAACCGATCGCATAGGCTAGCAAAAACTCTGTACCCACTAATAGATTTCCTGAGCCTGATACCCAAGCTAGCAATGTCACTAATACAGGGGTACTGCAAGGCGAAGCCACAAAGCCAAAGGATAAGCCAATTAGTAGCGATCGCATTCCTGTTGGTAAATTTTTGGATATTTCCCAATTACCGAAACTGGGCAAACGAAAAGAAATCACTTCCAGCAGTTGTAATCCCATCGCGATCGCAATGACTCCCATTACTACCGACCAACCCCAAGCTGTCTGTCCATAAATTTTGCCAAGTAATGCGGCTGCTAGTCCAAAACCTGTAAGGGCGATCGCAAAACCGAGACAAAACCAAGCTGATTGCAAGGCGGATTTCCAAGTGCTTTTGGATTCATAGCCGCCGATATAACCAATTGTGAGTGGCAACATCGATAGGGTACAAGGGGTAAGGCTAGCTACCAATCCCGCCAAGAACACTACGCCGACACTTGTCCATGATGCTTGATTAAGTTGGCTGTTCACTAAGCCATCAGCCCATTGTTCGAGTTGGTAAAACCAATTTGGTAGCGATCGGAAGAAAGTATCGAAAAATTGCAGCATAGGGATTACTATTCAACTCCAAGGATTTGCGGGTTGATCGTTGACATTGCCCCAGTATCGCATGTCATACCAAAACACAAAATGGCATAGCCATTTTGTGTTTTGCGTAAGTCATATTTTTAAAACCCTTACAGATTTTGGTTTTTAATTAACAGAAGTGTTGTCACATTTTTGTGAATTGGTATCAGAGATTCTCGGTGACAGCAGAACTGAAGCGTCCCCACAATTCTCATTATGAAACCGTTTTTGAGTTTGCTAGTTTGACGGGCTGTCTTTTGACTGCTAGAGCAAATACCGTCATCATATATCCAGACTAAAATTCAACTCGACTTTGCGGCTAAGCCGCGTAGGGCATCAGCTATAGCTTTGCCCTTATTTTTCGTGAATATTTAAGGACTAAATAACTATGAAACGCATTTTTTCTATTCTTGCGATCGCCTTAACTATGTTGGTGAGTCTTGCTTTCGGGCAACCAGCATTTGCAGAAGTATCCCAAGGCGCAAAAATCTTTAACAATAACTGTGCTCAATGTCACGCAGGTGGTCGCAACAACGTAGTCGCCGCTAAGACTTTGAAGGCAGATGCCTTGGAAAAGTACAGCAAGAACTCCGTAGAAGCAATTTCTTTGCAAGTTACCAAGGGTAAGGGCGCAATGCCTGCCTTTGGGAAAAAACTTAGCCCCGAAGAAATTAATCTAGTTGCCAACTATGTGCTTGAACAAGCTCAGAACGGTTGGGCTAAAGGATAAATATGTAAGCTAAGCCGCGCATGGCACGGCTTAGCTTGTAGAAAACCACATTCTTTGATCACTTTTTTCAAATGAGAGATAACAGATACCATGATTCATTCAAATAAGTGTCAATATCACTTGCAGGCTAAGTTTGCTTCTAAGTTTGCAGCTTTTTTGTCATATGCCACAATTACATCTTTGACCAGCATTAATGCGGCTATCGCTGAAACCGTAAAACCCAGTGCCAGTTCACAGATTTTTAATGCCAAGGGTGAACTGGTGGGAACTGCAACTTTTAGCCAATCTGCTTCAGGTGTAAAAGTAACACTGCAAGTTCAGAAACTCTCTCAAGGAGAGCATATGGTGCATTTACATGAAAATGGTAAATGTGAAGCGCCAGACTTCAAATCAGCAGGCGCTCATTTTGATCCAAAGCGATCGCCTATGGATAATTCCCACGATCACGGGCTTAATCATATGCATAACAAACATCACCATCATATTCATGATAAACATGAGGAGATGAAGCATGGAGCTGATCAACATAAGCCTGCGGGTGATCTGCCAAATATTATGGTTAAGCAGGATGGGACAGGAACTTTGACGGCAAACATGTCAAAATTAACTCTGGGTATGGGACCCAACTCTTTACTAAAGCAAGGCGGTACTGCGATCATCATTCATGCAGGCGCAAATGGGAAATCGACGATTCCGAATGTTGATTATAAAACTCGTATTGCTTGTGGCGTAGTCAAATCCCAATAATTAAGAGTTATCATTAACCAAATGTTTGAAGTAGCTTCTATTCTATTAAATTTGCATTTATCCACTGCTTCTTATATTCACAGTTCACATTTAGCCCAATTTTCATCACCTGTTCGCATTGCCCACGAAGTGAGAACATCTCAAGAAGTTGGGGGTACAATTCATATCGAGCCCAACGATCGCCCTATTGTTGGCAAAAAAACTACCATTTGGATTGCTCTCACTAGACGCGGCGGCGAACTCATTCCCTATAGAAAATGTAATTGCCGTCTGGAAGTGCGATCGCTAAGCGATCGCAATATTCAATTTACAGTTGCTAATCCTTTGGCAATTATTGAGCGTTATTTGGGGTTACCGAGTATGACAGTAACTTTTCCACAAATTGGTAGATATGAGCTTAAGTTAAGTGGTTCGGCAAGAGATGGTGAAGATTTTCAGCCGTTTGAATTAACTTTTACGACCAATGTGGGCAGATAGTTGGAGATGTTAAAAGTGTTGCTTAGAAACACTTTTAACAATAATTCAGTGCAAAGCGCTATAAATAAATAATGTTAGATTTACTGCTTGTTGCTGCTTTAGGATTCTTGGGAAGTTTTGGTCATTGTGTAGGCATGTGCGGTCCCTTGGCTGTTGCTTTCTCGCTTTCAGATAAAGAAAGCAATGATAATCCTAAAAAAAATCCCAAAAATTGGCAACAGCATTTGTATTTTCATGCATTGCTAAACCTTGGCAGGATTTTAAGTTATGCGATCGCAGGGGCTGCCATTGGTGCGATCGGGTCGGTACTAGTTGCGGGTGGACAGTTAGCAGGTTTAGAAAGCGATCTGCGGCGTTGGCTAGCGATTTTGACAGGTATTCTTTTGGTATGGATGGGACTTGTGCAGATTAAGCCTGAAGGTTTGCCAAATATTCCTTTTCTCAATCCGATGGCTCAGGTTGGTCTACATCAACGCCTCAACAACGCGATGATGAAATTATCACTGCATTCTCATCCATTCACTCCTGCTTTATTAGGCATGACATGGGGATTGATTCCCTGTGGGTTTCTCTACACTGCTCAAATCAAGGCTGCTGAAACTAGTAACATGACGCAGGGTGCGCTGACGATGTTGGCGTTTGGATTGGGAACGTTACCCTCGATGCTGGGTATTGGTGTATTTGCAGGTTTATTAAGTCGCGATCGCCGTAGTCAGTTATTTAGAATGGGTGGCTGGATTACACTCACCATCGGTATCTTAACGCTATTGCGAACTAGCGATATGGTCGATTACACAGGTCATGCGGGTTTGATCTCGTTAATTCTTGCCCTCGCCGCTCGTCCGCTCAGCCAGATTTTCAAGTCTTTTTCAGTCTTAATGACCTATCGAAGAGCAATCGGAATCGGTGCATTTGTTCTCTCTCTTGCCCATACTTCCCATAAAATCGAGCATACTTTCCAATGGAACTTCGATGCTTTATCCTTTATGATTCCGCAGCACCAAATATCGATCTGGATTGGCGCGATCGCGATCGCGCTGATGGCTCCCGCTGCTCTCACCAGTTCTGATTGGATGATGATGAAACTCGGTAAGTCTTGGCGCTATGTGCATTTGCTTTCGGTTCCCGCGTTGATATTAGCGTCAGTTCATACCATTGCGATCGGTTCTAATTATCTTGGTGCTATGGCTTGGGCTCCTAAGAATTGGATTTTGACGATTTTATGTGGGGTGGTTACGGTGGGGACTTTGTTGATTAGGGTTTGGAGATTTAGAAACTAATTGCGATCAATAGTTCTATAGCAACGTAAGAGATAGATAGGACAATTCAAAAACCAAATAAATGAAGGCAGAGCAAAGCTCCGCCTTCATTTATTTGGTTTTTATGTCCTAAGCAAAACTTTCATTGCTATAAGAGATCCCCCTCAATCCCCCTTAA
>JADBWK010000109.1 GCA_020404895.1 Pseudanabaena sp. M085S1SP2A07QC
CGCTCTCAAGGATTCTCATCATTATGTGCGTGGGAATGCAGTAGCGGCATTAGGCAAGATTGGCATTGACAAAGCCGTTGAGTCTCTCATTCTCGCTCTCAAGGATTCTCATCATTATGTGCGCGGGAATGCAGTAGCGGCATTAGGCAAGATTGGCATTGACAAAGCCGTTGAGCCTCTCATTCTCGCTCTCAAGGATTCTGATTGGAATGTGCGTAGGAATGCAGCAGAGGCATTAGGCGAAATTGGCATTGACAAAGCCGTTGAGCCTCTCATTCTTGCTCTCAAGGATTCTAATGATTTTGTGTGTAACAGAGCAGCAGAGGCATTAGGCGCGATTGGCAGTGACAAAGCCGTTGAGTCTCTCATTCTCGCTCTCAAGGATTCTGGTGATGATGTGCGTGGGAATGCAGTAGCGGCATTAGTCAAGATTGGCAGTGACAAAGCCGTTGAGTCTCTCATTCTGGCTCTTAAGGATTCTGATTGGAATGTGCGTAGGAATGCAGCAGAGGCATTAGGCAAGATTGGCAGTGACAAAGCCATTGAGCCTCTCATTCTCGCTCTCAAGGATTTTCATTGGAATGTGCGTAGGAATGCAGTAGCGGCATTAGGCAAAATTGGCATTGACAAAGCCGTTGAGTCTCTCATTCTCGCTCTCAAGGATTCTGGTGATGATGTGCGTGGGTATGCAGCAGAGGCATTAGGCAAAATTGGCAGTGACAAAGCCGTTGAGTCTCTCATTCTCGCTCTCAAGGATTCTCATTGGAATGTGCGTAGGAATGCAGTAGCGGCATTAGGCAAAATTGGCAGTGACAAAGCCGTTGAGTCTCTCATTCTCGCTCTCAAGGATTCTGGTGATGATGTGCGTGGGTATGCAGCAGAGGCATTAGGCGAAATTGGCATTGACAAAGCCGTTGAGCCTCTCATTCTTGCTCTCAAGGATTCTCATTGGAATGTGCGTGGGTATGCAGCAGAGGCATTAGGCGCGATTGGCAGTGACAAAGCCGTTGAGTCTCTCACTCTCGCTCTCAATGATTCTGATGATGATGTGCGTGGGAATGCAGTAGCGGCATTAGGCACGATTGTCGAAAACGATCGCAACCTACCCATCCTCACCCAACAACTCCCCTATCTCCTTACCCTCATCCCCACAGAAGCCAGCCAACAAGCCCTCTCAGTCATCACCGCCATCCAAGCCCGATGCAAATACTACAACTACGACATAGCTCAAACACCCTTACCCCCCGAAGATAAACCCAACCCCACCACAGGCAACACCTACATCTTCAAAGCACCCGTAAGTCAAGTAGTAGAAAATCTAACTGTTCAACGCGATAATATTGCTACACAAAACAACCAAAAGACAGCACCTGAGTCCTAACCAACCCCTAAACATTACCCAATGAGAAAAATATGACCTTTAACTTCCATGCCCCCGTAGGACAAGTCATCGCAGGCAATCAAACCGTCACAGGCGACAACATCGGCACGCAAAACAACTACTTCGGCACAGACGACCCCAACACCCAAGAACTAGCCAATGAACTCGTTGAAATCCTGCAAGGAATCGTCCCTCAAATCTCCGATCCCACCAGCGAAGCAGGCAAAGAAATCATCACCGCCGCCGCAATGGAAGAGATAGAAAACAAACCAACCCTTAAAGATCGTCTAGTTGCTGCATTTAAAGCAGGTGCATTTGAAGCTATCAAAAAAATTGCCAAAAATGATTTTGTGGAAGTCTTCCTTACTGCCTTCAAAGCAGGACTTGAAGCCAAACCTAAAAAGTAAAGCTCCTATTCTAGATATCAGCCGTATCAAAAAGTGAAACTTATGACAGTACAAGACCTCGCGATCGCCAAAATCCAAAATCTTCCCAACGAACTCGCTCAGGAAGTAAGTGACTTTATTGACTTTCTCATGCTCAAACAAGACAACCAACGCTGGCAGCAATGGACACAATTTAGCGAATCCCTAACCATCAGCGAATCCGACTTTAGCGACTATCTCAAAAATCTAGAAGACTACGAAGAAAGACTAGTACGCGGAGAAATCCAATGGTAACAGTCATCAGAGGCGATATCGTCCTATGTGACCTCAATCCTGTAATTGGCACAGAACAATCAGGCATCCGACCTGTCGTTATTGTCCAAAGCGATCGCGCCAACAGAGTCAGCCCCCACACAATCATCGCCCCATTCACAACCAAAATTCGCCGCGCACTTTTGCCCTCTCACGTATTTGTCCCCAAAGGCATCGGTGGTCTTTCCCAAGACTCAGTAATCCTCTGTGAACAGATTCGAGTAATTGATAAAACTAGAATTCTCAAAGCGATCGGGCAACTAGAAGAACCATATATCCAACAACTAGCCCAAGCCTTAAAAACTATTCTTGATTTGCAATAACCGCAAATGGATAAACTAGAAAATTACCGTCTATACATTCAAAATCTTCTGGAAAAGCATAGTCATTTTAAAACTCAAGACGATGTACAGAGTGAGTTGATTTTTGACACCGTGCGCGATCGCTATCAGTTAATGCGTATTGGCTGGAAAGGCTTAAAGCGCGCCTATCATACTGTTCTACATTTTGATATCAAAGATGGAAAAATCTGGCTACAGCAAAATACAACCGATATTGACGTAGGACAAGAATTACTAGAATTCGGTATTCCCAAAGAAGACATCGTGCTGGGTTTACACCCTCCCTACAAAAGACCCTATACAGGCTATGGAGTTGCTTAAACAGATGTCCAAACAAACCATTACCTATCTATCCCCACTCGATGCCCTCATCGCCGTTGCCAAAAGACTTAGCCTCTACGAAAATCAACACAAACTCGACTCTGAAGAATTTTTCCATCAATATCGCCAAGGAAAAACATCAGATGAAATAGAATTTATCGAATGGGCAAACGACTATCAACACTATCTCGCCCTGCGTCAGGAAATAGAACAAGATCAACGCCCCAAATGTATCGGCATGGGCGACAGTGGCATGACCAACCTATCCGAACGAGTTGACGAACTACTTTATGCCGATCATCAAGCCCCATCTCCCATTAAAAAACGTCGAGTAGGTATATTAAAAGGCACATTCGTTTTGCCATTACCCGATGACTTTGATGAACCCCTAGAAGACTTTCAAGAATATTCATGACAGTTCCAATCAAAAAGTAAATCATCATGAAAACAGCAACCATCTCCCGTCATGTCACCCGTAACCCTGAAATTCTCTCAGGCGAACCAATTATCGATGGAACTAGAACACCCGTTAGAGCAATTGTTGAAAACTGGCGCTTAGGAGTTAGACCAGAAGAAATTCCATTACACTTGCCACATCTCAATCTCGCTCAAATCTTTGATGCCCTTAGCTTTTATCTAGACAACCAATCAGAAATCAACGAATACATCGAACGCAATCACGTCCCCGATGAACTGGTTCACCCAATCATTAAAGCTAGACTAAATCAAAGATGACTATTTATGATAGTTAACTTTTTGCTAACCTAAAATAAGCAGATTGAGCAGGTAATAAAAATGCAGACACTTTTAAAAGTGGAAGATGCTGTAATTTCAGTGTTACGAACCTTACCACCAGACAAGCAACAAGAATTACTAGATTTTGCAGGTTTTTTGCAAACCTAAAGCTACGGTTAAGCGACCACGAAAAAGTATCAAAGGTTTGTGCGCCGATCTAAATATCGATATTACTGAAGAAGATATTAGAACAGCAAGACAAGAAGTGTGGGGCAATTTCCCTAAAAATATTCAACTATGAGTGCAATTGTTGCAGATACACATACTTTAATTTACTACGTCGCATACGCCTACAACACCAAGGCTACAAGTCCTGATATGATCATCAGGTAGAATCACCGTTAACAGATCAACGAAATTCTAGCGAATATCCCTAGCGAACATCAGCGAACATCTCCAGCAATATGCGTCTATCTCAAATGCTCTGGGTCACTCTGCGTGAAGATCCCGCCGAAGCAGAACTCACAAGTCATAAACTCTTACTCCGTGCAGGCTACATCAGGCGCGTAGGTTCAGGCTTGTATGTGTACTTGCCGCTCATGTGGCGCGTTTTGCAAAAGATCTCGGCGATCGTCCGCGAAGAGATGAACGACACAGGGGCGCAAGAATGCCTGTTGACGCAACTGCAACCTGCGGAACTATGGCAGGAGTCAGGACGCTGGGATACTTACACCAAAGCCGAAGGGATCATGTTTGCCCTCACCGATCGCGCTAATCGTGAAGTCGGGCTTGGTCCTACCCACGAAGAAATTATTACAGCGATCGCTAGAGATACGATTCGTTCTTACCGTCAATTGCCGCAGCATCTCTACCAAATTCAAACCAAATTCCGCGATGAGATTCGTCCTCGTTTTGGCTTGATGCGTGGGCGCGAGTTCATCATGAAGGATGGCTACTCGTTCCATGAAAATGAAGAGAGCCTCAAAGAAACCTACTACGAAATGGATCGCGCCTATCGGAAGATGTTCGATCGCTGCGGTCTGAAATTTAGGGCAGTAGAGGCAGACTCAGGAGCGATCGGTGGTTCGGGTTCGCAGGAGTTTATGGTATTAGCAGAAGCTGGTGAAGATGATATTCTCTTTACCGAAGATAGCAGCTATGCCGCTAATGTCGAGAAAGCAGTATCACTTCCACCTGAGGCTGTACCATCGCATTTTGACAAGTTTGAGAAAGTGCATACTCCCAAAAAGGGAACCATTGAGACTGTGTGCAAGTTGCTGAAATGCGACCCCACCCAAGTCGTCAAGCAGGTTCTCTACCAAGTCATTTATGATAATGGCACGACAGTTTTAGTATTAGTTAGCATTCGTGGCGATCGCGATGTTAATGAAGTGAAGCTGCAAAATGAACTGACAAAACTAGCAAGTATCTACGGCGGGAAAGCTCTTATCAACCTCCAAGTTGCCGATCCTGAATCTCAGCAAAAATGGGCGCATTCCAAACTTCCTGTCGGATTTATCTCACCAAGTCTGGATGATTCCTATATTGACAAGAGTTCCACAGTTTCTCAAAAGTTTCTGCGCTTAGCCGATCGCACTGTTGAGCATTTACAAAATTTTGTCACGGGTGCAGATGAAGCTGATTATCACGTTGTTGGCGCAAATTGGGGTAAGGAATTTACATTACCCACAGTTGTAAATCTTGACAAGGCAAAAGAAGGCGATCGCGCCGTTCATGATCCTTCTCAAATCTTGCAAACCGCCAGAGGCATTGAAGTTGGTCATATCTTCCAATTGGGAACTAAATACTCACAAGCGATGAAGGCGACCTTCACCAATGAGCAAGGCGAAGAACTGCCCTTAGTCATGGGTTGCTATGGTTTAGGTGTCTCGCGCCTCGCCCAAGCTGCCGTTGAGCAGTCCTACGACAAAGATGGCATTATCTGGAATAAGGCGATCGCTCCCTACCATGTGATCGTCACCGTGCCGAACGTGGGCGATGCTAAGCAAATGGATGTAGGCGAAAGGCTCTACACTGCCCTTGATGCCGCAGGTGTAGAAGTACTACTAGACGAGCGCGATGAACGGGCTGGTGTCAAGTTCAAGGATGCCGATCTCGTTGGTATTCCCTATCGGGTGGTTACGGGTAAGGCGATCGCTGATGGCAAAGTCGAAATCGTTAATCGCGCGACGAAGGTGGCGACTTTGGTAGAGATTGAGTCAGTGGTGGAGTATCTACAGAACGAACTCAAGTAAAATAACAGCCTTGCACTCAAGTGCAGGCTGAAAGCTAAAACCCGTTAAAACGGGTTGATATTATTATTGAGTCTGCTTCAGCATACTTAACTGGAGCTTATACCAAAACACAAAATGGCTACGCCATTTTATGTTTTGGTATAATTAATTTATAAGCCTTTTCTTTTATGCTGCCTAGCGACCTCCTGATGCATCGACTGAATGGCGAAACCGTCGTTCCTAAAAGATTGAAATTAGACGATAAGCATCAAGCGATCGCCATAGAACTAATCGCAATTTTTGAGAATGCTAAGGGCGGGGCTCAGAGTGAACTCGATCGCCTATTGCAAGAACTTGAAAGCGACACACCAGATTATCGGGTGAAGCGGGGATTAGCGCATATTCTCAAGTCCAGTTTCAGTACTTTTGAAATTGTGAGTCCCCTTGAACCTCAAGAATTACGCCGCCGTATTTTCGAGTTATCAGCTCAAGTTATCCCTAGCCAGCAAGCTACACAGCAAACCCTTACCAAACTTGCCGATAATCTGACTGAAGAACTTAAACGCGAGGTCTTACCTTCACAAATTAAAATGGGGCTTTATGCCGATCTGATAGAAAATCGGATTCTGACCGAATTTGAAATACCTACACCTGAAGCTCTTATCCATCGTTATAATCTTTCGCAAGTACAGGGGATTTTCTATAGAGCGAGTCACATGACGCTCAAAGTCCATCGTAACGATCCAGGAGAATATAAGCTGCTATTCCGTTATCTCAAGCTATTTCAATTGATGTCCTATATTGAAGGTGATGTCGATTATGGCTTTACGATTACCGTCGATGGCGCAACGAGTTTGTTTGGTACGAGTACCCGTTACGGACTTGCGATCGCAAAGCTTCTTCCTGCCCTACTTCATGTCACCAAATGGAGCCTCAACGCCACCCTCGTTGAAAAAGATACTTATTCAAAACAAAAGCGTACAGGATTATTTACTCTCGATTCTGATTGTGGTTTAGTCAGCCATTATCCTGCTGGCAAAATGTATGACAGTGCGATCGAGTCATCGTTTGCCGAGCGATGGGCGGAATTAAAAACAGAATGGAAGTTAGAAAGGGAAGTAGATTTAATTCCGATTCCCGGAAGTGTGATGATTCCTGATTTTCGACTAGTACATCCCGATGGACGTACTTATCTCTTAGAGATTGTCGGCTATTGGCGACCTGAATATTTACGCAAGAAGTTTTCGCAAGTGCGGCAAGCTAATTGTGAGAATTTGATTTTGGCGATTTCTGAACGATTGAATCTGGAGAAAGCAGGCGTAAAAGTAAGCGATACACCTGCGCTGACGGTTTGGTTTAAGGATAAACTTTCGCCCAAAGTAGTTTTACAAGCAATCGAGTAGAATGCCCATATACCGTAGTGACAATTCATGAATTGCCACTACGGTATATGGAGCAAAGCGATGTGCAGAATACTAAGGATTGCAGTAGGAGCAGTACATCGGATCAGCAAATTGAACTTGATCTGGGAAGAGAACTTCTTGCTGAAACTGACAGCGATTGCAACGATAAATATGAGCGCGAGTAACTTGGGTGGGTAATCCGCAAATCTCGCATGGCAAACCCTTTATTTTTTTCACTACATCAAAATTCACAAAATCACAATGGGGACAGAATTGCTGTAACTTCCGTACTAACTCTTCAGTAGCTTTCGCAATATTGTTCATGCGAGTGGGATTGTAGAGCGATCGCATATCTGTCTCAATATGAATTTGTGATGATTGTTTTAGTAACTCATTGACAGATTCTTTGAGTAAATCTTCTGAAGTAATCCCTTTATAAATCGCCTCTTTTGCCGAAGTCTTGGCATCTGGCATCAATACGATCGCATGATCGGGAAAGCCAACTTTGAGCGCAAACTCATAGGCTTGTTCGTAGCTAGAAATCTCTTGATGGCGAAAGTTAGTATCAGTGGAGAGAAATTCGCCATAAACCGAAAAGTTATGTTTTTGATCCAGTAAAAACACAATTTCGCGATTGAAGGGAATACCTAACATCGGATGCGGAAAAAAGCTGCCTTCACTAGCGATCGCTAAATCAGCATCTATTATCTCTAAAGCTTTTTCGGCTTTGAGTTTTGCGGTTTCGACTTGATTGGCAGGGCGATCAATATCGCGAGTAAATGTACCAAACAAATCGCTATCAAAATCTTGAGGTACGGTAACTATAACGCCTAACGATGTTTGTAAGATTGGCGCGATCGCTAATTCCTTACGATGCATTGTCGCAATTACCAATAGGCGATCGCGAAAGTTTATTCTGTGATCTATTGTATTTTCTTGTTCCCCTCTCCCAGTGGGAGAGGGGCTAGGGGTGAGGGCATCACTCGTCATGGGCAAAGCGATTATATAGGAAGTCTAGAGCTGTATTTCTCAGATCGTAGTATAGAGGATCTTCCATGATTTGGGCGCGATCGCGGGGACGAGCAAAGGGAATCGTTAAGATTTCACCAATACTCGCGGCAGGGCCATTGGTCATCATGACAAGGCGATCGGCTAAGAATAGAGCTTCATCAATATCGTGGGTGATCATCAATACCGTACAGCGATGTTCTGTCCAAATTTGTAATAGCTCCTCTTGCAGTTCCTCTTTGGTAATCGCATCCAAAGCGCCGAATGGTTCATCAAGGATCAGAACTTCGGGACGGATGGATAAAGCTCTAGCAATCGATACGCGCTGTTTCATCCCACCTGAAATTTGGGTTGGCTTTTTCTCAGCCGATTCACTCAATCCGACCATAGCGAGGTGATGGCGGACGATATCATTTTTCTCGCTTTTCGACATGTTTGGATTAACCGAGTCCACGGCAAGCATGACATTTTCGTATACTGTGAGCCAAGGCAAGAGCGCATAACCTTGGAATACGACCATGCGATCGGGACCTGGCTTGGTAATCAGTTTGCCATTAACTAAGACTTCGCCCATAGATGGTTTTGAGAAGCCACCAACCATGTTTAGAAGCGTAGATTTACCACAGCCTGAGTGACCGATTAAGCAAATAAATTCACCTTCTTGGACATGAAGATTTACATCTTCTAGAACTACATATTGTCCATTGTTAGGTGTGGGATAAATTTTGGAAACATTTTCAATGCGAAGGAAGGATTCTTGAGGGGGAATTGTAGCGATCGGTGTGGGGTTAAGGGTTGTTTGGGTCATTTTCTTACTCTTTCTTGCACTCAATTTATAAAAATTCTTATATAACTGTAGGGGCAATTAATGAATTGCCCCTACAGTTGGGAGGTTAAGCGACCATTCGCATAGAATCCATGCCAATCTCAGCCATCGTGATATTACGCTTAATCTCTAGATGATTGAGATAATCAATGGGATCTTCAGCATTAAAGGGAATGTCGTCAAAGAGTTGAATCGCGTTACGGCTATAGGTGATATCGGTCAACCCAAGCTCACGCGCCGCTGTACTAAAAACTCCAACTCGACAGCTTTTTTCGAGAACTTCTACCCAGTTGCGAGGGAAGGGAACATCGCCCCAACGCGCCATCTGGGTAATGTGCCAGAGATGCTCAGAACGGCTGGGTCGGTTGACACCAGCACCGTAGAACTGATGGTGTGCAGGTTCGCGCATGGGAGTATCGATCGCACAGGTGACATCATCAGGATTACCTAAATGGATGTAATTAACATTCGTGCTGACATATGCGCGACGGGAGAGGATTTGGCGAATCTCTTCAGAATTGTTAGGGTCGGCGCAATACATACAAGCTTCTAGTAATGCTTTGACGAGAGCAATGTGCGTATTCGGATAGGCATTTGCCCAATCTTCGCGCACACCGAGAACCTTGCCAGGGTGTCCTTGCCAAATTTCCAAATCTGTCGCAACGGTAAAGCCGATATTTTCCATCGCGGCGCGGAAGTTCCAAGGTTCACCGACACAGAAACCATCGATACTGCCAGCCTTGAGGTCAACTACCATTTGCGCTGGTGGAATTGTTTTTAGCTCGACATCGTGATCGGGGTCGATACCGCCTGCGGCTAACCAGTAGCGCAGGAGCAGATTATGCATTGAAGATGGATGGACTACGCCCATGCGGTGAGAGCGATCGCGTGTATTTTGCAACATCTCTTTAAAATCAGGGAGAGTATGAATACCGCGATCGTAGAAGCGGCGATCGAGGCTAATCGCGTTACCATTACGGGTCATGGTTAGCGCCGTCACAATTGGTTTGCAAGCGCCAGCGCCGCCAAGGGTCATCCACATGGGTAAACCAGAAGGCATTTGCGCGGCATCCAGATAACCACCCGCGATCCCATCGACAATTCCGCGCCAACTGGTTTCACGCACTAGAGAGACTTCATCAAGTCCATGCTTTTGAAAGAAGCCTTTCTCTTTAGCAACGGCGATCGGCGCACAGGCGGTTAAGGGAACGAAGCCGATTTCTAGATTGACTTTTTCTAGACCATGACGAGCCACTGTGGTTACAGTCCTTGCATTGAGCTTCTTAACGCGCTTCTGTTGGTTTAAGAAATAGATAATTTCACTGCGTAAGCTGTAATAGCTTGGATGTTTGACGGCTTCTAGTCTTTGACGAGGGCGAGGAATATCTACTTCCAAAATGCCGCCAATTTTTGAGGCAGGACCATTAGTGAGCATGACAATGCGATCGCTTAGCAATACCGCTTCATCGACATCATGCGTAACCATTACTGCCGTAATTTGGTCTTCATTACAAATCTGCATTAATTTCTCTTGCAGATTGCCACGGGTTAGCGCATCCAAGGCTCCAAAGGGTTCATCAAGGAGAAGTAGTTTTGGTCTGACTGCCAAGGCGCGGGCGATCGCAACCCTTTGACGCATACCACCCGATAGCTGCGTGGGTGGCTTGTCGATCGCATGGGCTAGCCCCACCATGTTAACATAACGCTCCACTAACGCATGGCGTTCCTCTTTCGATAAGTTCGATAGAACTTCATCAACAGCCAGCGCCACATTGTCGCGTACCGATAGCCAAGGCAAAAGCGAATAGTTTTGAAATACCACCATGCGATCAGGCCCTGGACGGGATACGCGCTCATCTTCGAGCATGACGACTCCGCCAGTGGGCAGATCTAATCCTGCGATCATATTGAGTAAGGTGGATTTCCCACAGCCAGAGTGACCGATGAGGGAGATAAATTCACCTTTTTTAATATGTAAATCAATTCCTTTAAGGGCAATATATTCTTTGCCGCCGCCTAAGGGAAAAGTTCTCTCGACTTGATCAACTGAAACAAAACTACTCATTTTAAAATTCTCCTTTAATAAAATATCAATCTGCTGATGGCGCTAGATTCTAAAGATACCCCCCAGCCCCCCTTGTAAAGGGGGGAGAATAAATTAATTATCTTCTTCCCCCTTTACAAGGGGGATTGAGGGGGATCTCTTTACTTCTGTTCTTCAGGCAAAATTACGTTCTGAAGCCAGCCGATCGCACGGTCAAGGATTAAGCCGACAGCACCGATATAAACTAGAGACAAGATAACTTCGCCCACCTTGTCATTGGTATAGGAGTTCCAGATGAAGAAACCGATGCCAACAATACCTGGCATGATGATTTCGGCGGCGATAATGGCGAGCCATGCGAGACCGATAGAAATGCGTAGACCAGTGAAGATATAGGGAAGAGCGGAAGGAATCAAAATCTTAAAGAAATACTTTTGGCGAGAGAGTTGTAACACTCGTGAAACGTTGCGATAGTCTTGGGGGATTTGCTTAACACCAACCGCAGTATTTAACAAGATTGGCCATACAGCTGTGATAAAGATAACGAATAGTGCTGCGGGTTCATTTTGACGCAGGGCGGCGAGAGCAATCGGAACCCATGCCAGAGGTGGAACAGTTCGCAAAAATTGGAACAATGGATCGAGTGCTTTGTCAATCACCGCATTAGTACCAACCAGAATCCCGACACTAATACCAACGATCGCTGCTAATGAGTAACCCTTGGCAACCCGTTCAAAACTAGCGAGAGTTTGCCAAAATAATCCTTTGTCAGTACCACCGCGATCGAAAAAGGGATAAAGCAATAGATTACGAGTGGATTTTTCAGAAATAATATCAATTGGACCTGGCAATTTGACTAAGCCAATGCTAGAAAGAATCTGCCATACAATCAAGAATCCCAAAATGCCGATGATTGGGAGCGCCCAATTCTGAGCATTTTTCTGCCAAAACTTCGCGATCGCATTTGATGAATTACGATTACCAATACTTGCTGCCATAATTTTTTACTCCTAAAATATTTGTTTGCGATTAATTTTTAAGAGATCCCCCTCAATCCCCCTTGAAAAAGGGGGAAGAAGATAATTTTTCTTTTCCCCCCTTTACAAGGGGGGCTAGGGGGGATCTAAACCCTAAAACGTAGCCAAAATCTAAGCCTTCTTAATCTTTAAACTATCAAGATAAGCTTGAGGATTCTCAGGATCGAACTTTGTACCATCGAAGAATTCTTCAATACCGCGAGAAGTACTAGTCGGAATGTCGGCAACTGGGAAACCAGCATCTTTTGCCGCCTCACGCCAGATATCCTCACGGTTGACCTTCTTGATCCAATCCTTCGCAGTTGCTAGAGATTCCTTAGGTAAGAAGCCCCAACGTACACTCTCGGTGATGAACCAGAGATCGTGACTTTGATAGGGATAGGAAACATTCCCCTTTGAGTCTTTCCAATAGAGCGTAGCCATACTCTTATCATCAATAATGCGCCCATCACCCATGTCATACTTGCCCATCATTGGCGCTGTCAGGATTTCAGGATCGACACCAAAGTAGTTTTGCGTGGCTAAGATCTGCACAAGTTCCTTGCGATTATCAAAGTTGTCGCACCATTGCTGCGCTTCCATAATTGCTTTTAGAATCGCTTTTGTCGCTTTAGGATACTTATCTACCCAATCCGATCGCATTGCAAAATATTCTTCAGGATGTCCTTTCCAAATTTCCGCAGTCAGGGCAGGAATGAAGCCGATCTTGTCTTTGACGATGCGATAGGGCCAGGGGTCACCTGTGCTGAAGGCATCCATCGTGCCAGTTTTCATATTGGCGACAGTTTGCGCCGCAGGTACGGTCAGCAATTCGATGTCCGTATCAGGATCGACTCCATTCGCCGCTAGCCAGTAACGAAGCCAAAATTCTTGATTAACTTTTGGGAAGGTGTAAGCCGCTTTGAATTTCGCACCTTCAGATTTAAACTTCTCAAAGAAATCCTTAGCTTTGTCGATTTTGAGAGTTAATCCTTTGTTTTTGTGCTTATCTGCGATCGCGATCGCATTGCCCTGTGTATTTAACTGCAACAGCACATACATCGGGATTTTGAGATTATCGGTGATAATTCCTTCGGAAATTAAATAGGGCATGGGCATTTGCCATTGACCACCATCGATACCACCTGCGGAGGTACCAATTTTGACACTATCTCTAGCAGATCCCCAGTTGGCTTGCTTGGATATTTCCAGATCAGTCATGCCATATTTATCAAAAAATCCTTTTTCTTTGGCAACGATCAATGGTGCAGCTTCAACAATTGGCAAGTAGCCCAGTCGCACTTTCGTAATCTCAGGCACTTGTTCAGTGGGAATAATAATTTTGGCGGCTTTTGGTGAAGTAATGGTTGGGGTATCTTCGGGGGGATTGCCAAGACAGCCTTTGAGCAAAACTGAACTGAGAGCGGCTACTCCTGCTGTGGCGATAAAGCGTCGCCGTGAAATGTTGTACTTGAAATCAGACATAATTTCGTTCTTTAAATTAACGTTGGAAAAAGTGATTAAATTTTTAAGGTGTTATTAAGTCAGCGCAAAGCCAAGCTGCGATCGCCCTTAGTTAAATTGCAGCTTGCAAAGCTACAGGCAATCTCAACTCACCCAGATTCAGAAGCTAAGTTATGAGAAGACTTAGCGAAAAAACTTGAGAACGATTGATTCGTTGCTATTGATATCTTAGAGTTAAACCTTCATAGAGTAAAGCCTATTATTTTTATGCAATACATAGCATTTAATCTATGTGTTGAGCGGACTATAATTAGGACGAAATCTACCTAAGTCATGCTGCCAAAGGATAGATCAGGGTTTGATATCATCACCCTACTTGCAGATTTCTGACAGGTAATTCTCAAATAGAGAAGGTTGCAAGAAATAAGAGCGACTCTATTTTTGCTATACAATTGCCATAGCAACAACACATGAATTAAGTATGGATACAGCAAGTCTCAATGCTCTGCTCAATAGTGGCGCGATCTTGCCAGAACTAATCGTCATTGGGACATTGGTACTCGTATTGATCGTCGATCTGATTGCCTCGGGGCGCAAATCGGCAAATGTTCTACCCTACATTGCGATCGCAGGTTTAGCGGTTTCCACAGGCGCTTTGATCTGGCAATGGACGGGCTTAGAAAACCCGATCGCCTTTTTGGGTAGCTTTAATAGCGATAAACTCAGCATTATTTTTCGCGGCATCATTGCCCTTTCGGCTCTACTAACGATTCTCGTCTCGGTGCGTTATTTAGAGCAGTCGGGCGTAGTGGTGGGCGAATATCTGGTAATTTTGCTTAGTGCCACCTTGGGCGGTATGTTCCTCACTGGCGCTGACGAAATGGTGATGGTATTTGTCGCCCTTGAAACCTTGAGTATTTCGTCATACTTGCTGTCAGGCTATACCAAACGAGATCCCCGCTCTAACGAAGCAGCTCTTAAGTATTTATTAGTCGGTGCAGCTAGCTCAGCAATTTTCCTCTATGGCATGTCTTTGCTGTACGGACTCTCTGGCGGCGAAACTTCATTAGCGGCGATCGCATCGAAGATCACCGTGAGCAATACAGCCCTGATCATTTCAATGGTGTTTGTAATTGCGGGAGTTTCCTTCAAGCTCTCGGCAGTACCTTTCCACCAATGGACTCCTGACGTATATGAAGGCTCCCCAACTCCTGTAGTTGCCTTTTTGTCGATTGGCTCGAAAGTTGCAGGTTTTGGACTTGCTCTCAGATTTTTAATTACCGTTTTCCCTCTTGCTTCTCTGCAATGGCATTACGTGTTTGTGGTATTGACAGTTCTAAGCATGGTCTTGGGCAACGTTGTAGCGATCGCACAAACAAGCATGAAGCGGATGCTTGCTTATTCATCCATCGGTCAAGCAGGTTTTGTAATGCTCGGCATGGCGATCGATTCCGAAGCGGGTTATGCCAGCATGATCTTTTACTTGATCCTGTATTTATTCATGAACATGGGTGCTTTTGCCTGCATCATCCTGTTTGCTTCTCGCACAGGAACCGATCAAATCAGTGAATACAGTGGTCTCTACCAAAAAGATCCCCTACTCACCTTGGCTCTAAGCGTTTGCTTACTATCATTAGGTGGTATTCCTCCTCTCGCTGGTTTCTTTGGTAAGCTCTACATTTTCTGGGCTGGTTGGCAAGCTCAAGCTTACGGTTTGGTATTGTTAGCTCTAGTCATGAGTGTAGTTTCTCTCTATTACTACATCCGCGTCGTCAAGATGATGGTGGTCAAAGAGCCTCAAGAAATGTCTGAGTCGATTCGCAACTATCCTGAGATCTCATGGACTCAGATTGGCATGAAGCCTTTACAAGCGGCGCTCGTATTTACACTAATATTTACTGCGATCGCAGGTATTGCGTCTAATCCTCTCTTCTCCCTATCCAACCAAGCCGTAAAAGAAACTCAGTTTCTCCAAGCTAAAGCTCCGAATGCAAAATCAGTAGCAGTCTTACCACCATCTGCACAATAAAAAAAGGGGCGCTATGCGCCCCTTCATTTTTCTAATGATTGCAACATAAGTCTAATATCAAACAAGGTTGAAATTACTGTTGAAACCTTACCAACAAGTTTCTGGTAATCCTCAAAATTTACTTCCCTTTCATCACCATCTAGAGAGGCGTGAGCAGCTTTGTTACGAACAGAAAAAAGATCTTTCACCTGAGATTGTTCTTGCCCCAGTCTAGATTCTATAGCAGTCTTGTCAAAATTCTTATTGCTTTCTAGTTTTCTAATACGATCTTTAAATGCACCATAGAGTTGTTGGTTAGGCAAAGGGATTTTTTCTTCAGAGAAGTTATTTTGTAGAAGTTCACAGGGGATAGTAAAAAAGAAATAAATCTGATAGGGTAAAGGACATGGAAAAGCCCGTGAGTGAACTAATAGAGTCAATCAGTCAAGAGGAATGGGCGCAAGTGCCAGATTCTGTGTGCAAACTAATTGAAGAATTAGTGCGACGGATTGATAATATTGAGCAAAACATGGCAGCATTGCGGGAAGAAAATGATCTACTCAAAGAACAAGTCGCAAGAACTTCGGCTAACTCATCACAGCCATCATCAAAGAATCGGCTAGATTTTAAGCCAAATCGAAAGGAAATCTCAGGGAAGAAACGGGGCGGTCAAATAGGACACATCGGACACAAGCGCAAACTGTACCCAGTCGAAATGTGCCAAGAAGTAATCGACTATTATCCAGAGAAATGCAGTAAATGTGGGTAGCAAGTCAAAGAAAGCAACAGTCAAATATATCGCCATCAAGTAGTAGAAGTCCCACCAGTAAAGCTAATAGTCATAGAACATCGTTTTCATCAAATGACCTGTACTTGCTGCGGGAAAGAAAATCAAGCCCCATTGATGGCTGAAATTATCAGCAAGGGTGGATATGGTTCAAGAGTAGCAGCCTATATAGGTCTATTTAGTAGTCAGTATCGCCAATCCTATAGCAATGTAAGAGATATCTAGGACAAATCAAAACCCAAGTAAGTGAATGCGGCACGAAGTGCCGCATTCACTTACTTGGGTTTTATGTCCTAAGCAAACCTTACATTGCTATATCGTCAAATCGAGAGGTAGAGCGACTACTGCGGCTCAAACTGTCTTGGGAGAAACCTTTACTGGATTTATTACCAGTGACCGTTGTCCTGCCTATAACTGTGTGGATGTTTCTCATAGACAACTGTGTTGGGCACATCTCAAGCGAGACTTCATCCAAATCTCGGAACGAGTGGGAGCTTCGGTGGAGATCGGTGCAGCTCTGCTAACTCAAGAAAAGCTGCTTTTCAATCTTTGGCATCAATTTAGAAATGAACAACTCACTCGCAGTCAGTTAATACAGGCGGTCAAACCTATTCAAGCTGAATTTTCGAGTATTCTGCTCGAAGCTGCCGAACTTCACATTGATCCTCAGGAAAAAACACCTTTGGCTAAAACTGTACGAACATGCCGTAATTTGTTGAAACTGGAAGTTGCTTTGTGGCTATTTGTAAGTGAAGACGGCGTTGAGCCAACTAATAATGCTGCCGAGAGAGCCATTCGCCCTGCTGTGATTTGGCGACGTACTAGCTTTGGTTCAGATTCTCTTGCTGGTAGCGAGTTTGTCTCTCGTTTGCTCACTGTTGTTTCTTCTCTGAATCTCCAAGAGCGTAATATTCTTGATTTTTTGGCTGAATCTATCTTGGCTGCTCGTTCTGGGCAAATTCCACCTTCTCTTCTCCCTTAGCCCCCTTGAACTTCTACGATCCGACAATACTTACTCGACAATCTGAATTAAGTGTTTTACAGCCGATTCCGCGCAGATGAGGTTTCAGTAAAGCCAGAAAGTTTCCAGCGATATTCCCATGATCGATCGAGCCACCACTCATCGCATAAACTTCACCATCGATGTACTCATGGCGTTCTAACTGTTGTTCCTCCCATGCAAAGTATTCTTCTGGAGTGAACTTCGGAAAATGTTCTTTTAAAGCAATCATCTAAAATCTCCAAACATTTAGTCAAATTTTATATTGACAATTGATAATTACTCATTTTTAACTATAAGAAAACACATCTAAAGAAATTGATCTAACTGGTTTATCCTTACCATGCAACATAACCCGAATACGCTCAGTTGTTTCCCTATTAAAAACCTCATCACCACAACGCGAACAAACCATCGCAGGAATATTTTCAACTAAATGAAACTTCTCGCCAATATTAAAAACCTCACTCACATATTCTGTATGGCAATCTGTAGAACCACAAACATGACACTTAAACACTAGATTCTCCTCCTTCTATAATCAATCCATTGCACAGGATCTGGCTCATACAATGCGATGATTTTAACTACATCAGACTCAATTCTTGAAACTTGAATATGTAAAGAGCGCTCCTCCCTTGTAAATCCTAAAAGCAAACAACTAGGTGAATACTTATCATCTGGATAATCCTCGATTACCTCCATAGTTATACTAGCTTCTTTGATTTCCTCTTCACTGATATTACGCTCGACAGCCCTTTTAAAAGCGTGTCTCGTAAACTCAAAATCTCCAGCCTGTAATTGTCTTTGAATTTCCTGCAAGGATTTCATAATATCGCCAAAGCTTCCTCTAAACTCAAAGGCGTTTCATCTTTAACTGTTATCATCGCATTATAAAGCCCCTCATCTTCAATCAGTTCAAAGTTACCGTTGCCTAACTTTTATGAGCGCAGCGTACCACAGCCTTAGCAAACATCTCAGGCATAGCTTCTTGACAATCAGAAAAATCAATATCCTCATCAGACATTGCATCAATCCGCGCCAAATCAGTTTCAGATTTGGTCAAAATAGACTTTTTATTCATATTTACTAACCCTCAATAATTAATTTTTCTAACTCTTTCAACTCCTCATCCAGCATAACAATTTCTTCCAAAATCTCCTCAACCGATCGCAACTTTTCGGGCTTATAAAACACCTTATTAAAATTAATCTCCACACCCACCACTTTCTCCAAATACTCAAACGGCTTCGTAATATATTTCGCCATAAACGCAGCGATCGCCTCTCGATTTGCCACCTCATCACGATGAAAGGGAATAATCTCATAATCTTTTTGATAGTCAGGCGTTAACTCCACCGTAATCTCAATCCGTTCAGCCTGAGTTTTAGACGCTTTTTTAAAAGCCGCTTTCACCACAAACTTCCCACAGCCCAACTCCTCACGCTTCGCCCCAGACTGTTTGATAATTGTCTCGCGATCGCTATCAAAACTATAAACAGCCTTATCCGTCGTCACCATCAAAGGCTGCTCCTTATAGTCCAACGAATCAATATTCGTGAGTATAATCCCCTGCTTATTGAAATAGAAAAACTCCTTCTCAAACACTCGTGCATAGTCATTGTCCACAAACCGCGCCAAAGTTTCCACAATCTCTAAACGGCTTACCTCATCGATTTCCTTGCGCTTCGAGCCTTTATTTTTCTTGAGAGGCTTAAACTTTTCACTCGCATTAATCAGCATCACCTTATCTTGGCGATCGCCCGACTTGCGTTTATTCAACACCCACAGATAAGTATAAATACCCGTATTAAAAAACTCATCCGTCGGTAACTGAATCACCGCCTCCACAATATCGATATCCAACATCCACTTGCGAATATTGCTCTCCGCCGAACCCGCATCGCCACTAAACAGCGTTGAGCCATTGTGAACCACCACACCCATACCGCGATCGCTCAGCTTCGAGATCAAATGCTGCATAAACAACAACTGACCATCCGAAATTGAAGGCAAATACTTAAAGCGCTGTGTCTTATCGTCCTTAATTGCTTTTTCGTAACCCTTCCAACTCACCCCATAGGGCGGATTGGCAATCACCACATCAAACGCACCATCGTCAAACTTGTCATCCGTCAGCGTGTTGCCATGCAAAATTTTGGAATCCAACCGAAACCGACTCTCAATCTTGGCAAGCGCATACAACGCATCATTCCAGTCTTGCCCAAAAGTCTGAGTCAGCCGTTGCACTTTCGCATTAATTCGATCCTCTACCCCAAACAGCAAATTCCCACCGCCACAAGTGCAGTCATATATTTTTAAAAGGCGATCGCTATCCTCAATATTCGAGGCAATAATTTCCGCAATCAGCCCAATCACATCATCGGGCGTATACTGTTCCCCCGCAGTCTCCGCCGAAATATCCGCCCAACGTCTCTTGATATGCTCCTCTAAAGTCGTAATTTCCGAGTTGTTAAACGGTTTAAGATCAATACTGCTCCATTCCTGCGTATAGCCAAGCAAAACTTTTTTGGCATTCAGTTTCGCAATCACACCCTTAATATCAAGAAACTTTTCCCCCTCAGTCGCATCAACACCCAGCAAATCCCTAGTTTCGCCATCAAAGCCCCGTAAATACGCCTCAAAATCGATATTAAAAGATTTATCGTTCTGACAAATATCTTTGAGCGTTTGATTTTTCTCAAAAATAAACTTGTTATAGCCCTGACCTTTATTCTGAATTAGCTCGATCAAGTCTTCTTGCGGAATATCAGCCAAAGCCTCTGCCCCAATTTCTGCCTTTAGCTCATCAAACATTCTCACCAATCGACTTTCGATCATCACTAGGGCAAAAAAAGGCATTATAAATGACGGTCATTCCGACTCTTTAATCCCAGATCCGCGCAGCAAGTCCGCCGTTGCCCAGATCGTTGACTCGTATTGTAAGGATGTTGGTTGTTGACATTGAATTGCGATCTAGCCGTATTTTGCTGAAATTTAAGTCAACTTATTATTGCAGGGCGTGTGTAAAGATTTATCGCGATCGCAAGCTACTAAAAACAAAAAAGGACGCATTGCGCCCTTTTTGTTTTTTATTTCAGGATGGCACTAAAGTCAGCTAATTGGCGGCTGTAGTTGCGGATAATTCCCAGCAGATTCAGGCGATTTTGCCGTACTAATGTATCTTCTGCCATGACTAATACATCATCAAAGAATTTGGCTAAGACAGGCGCGATCGCTATAATTCCTGCCATCAACTGCTCATCACTAGGCTGACTGGGCAAAGCGGAGATCGCTTGATATAAATCCCTTTCCGCTGGTTCAGTCAAAGTCTCAGGATTAATAATTGCCGTCACATCAACGGTCATACTATCCAAGTCGCCCTGTACCGCTAGTCGAGAAGCTCTAACAATCGGCTCATAGATGGCACTGAGTGTTGCCCCATCGCGAGA
Source organism: Pseudanabaena sp. M085S1SP2A07QC (assembly GCA_020404895.1). Taxonomy (GTDB): domain Bacteria; phylum Cyanobacteriota; class Cyanobacteriia; order Pseudanabaenales; family Pseudanabaenaceae; genus Pseudanabaena. The sequence continues at coordinate 20,719 of JADBWK010000109.1, forward strand.
TTTTTGCAGAAAGTGAGCGCGTTCCTTGATGCGAGTGAGATTGCTCAAGCCTTGCAAGGTATAGGCGAGATCCTCATTACCTGAGACAGCATTAACAAGATCGTATTCAATCCCTTGATCAGCCAAAATTGTTTCGTAACGCTGCTTAAACCATTTATAAAGATTTTCAAGAACAGCTTCCGCAGGTGTCGCCAACAAATTCTTGGCTGCGTAAATAGCGATCGCCTCCTGCAATAACTTCGGCAAATTGAGGGCAAAATCACTTTCCCAAGCAATCTGCACAATTCCAGTAGCGGCGCGGCGCAATGCAAATGGGTCAGAGGAACCTGTGGGAATAATCCCTAAGCCGAAAATACCAACGAGGGTATCAATGCGATCGCTAATGGCAATAATCTTCCCTGCCAAAGAAGTTGGCAATGAGTCACTAGCGCCGCGTGGTTGGTAATGCTCCCGAATACCCGTCGCCACAGCAACAGGTTCTTCGCTAGAAAGGGCATAGTAATAACCCATTTGACCTTGCAGCTCAGGAAATTCCTTAACCATCTGCGTGACGAGATCGGCTTTGGCTAGTAGGGCTGTGCGATCGATGATCGCCTTGTCTGCTTCTGTGGTTTCTAAATTCGCGATTGACGCAATCACCACTTTAGCGATCGCCCGAATCCTTTCTACTTTTTCAGCAACCGAGCCAAGCTGGGCTTGAAAAGTAACTTTTTCTAAAAGTGGCAAGAAAGTCTCTAAATGTACCGCGCGATCGCTATCGTAGAAAAACTTGCCATCGGAGAGACGCGCCCTAATTACACGCCCATTTCCCGCCGAAATCAAACGCGATTTATTGGGATCACCATTGGAAATGGTGATAAAGCGTGGTAGCAACTGATCGGGATTTTTGAGCGAATGTACGGGGAAATAGCGCTGATGACTAACCATTTCGGTTTTGATTACGGGCTGAGGCAGCTCTAAATATTCCCGTTCAAATTCACCAATTAATGCTGTGGGAAATTCCACTAGATAAGTAACTTCTTCAAGTAAATCTTCAGGAATTTCAGCTTTACCGCTAAATAATTCCACAATGCTATTCATCTGCGCGAGAATATGTGTTTTACGCTCTTTCCCATCTACTAATACAAAGGCTTCGCGTAAAGTCGCCACATAATCGATCGCTGTGTCAATAATTACCGATCGTGGATGCAGGACACGATGCCCTTGGCTAATGCGATCGCTTTGGACATTTTCTAAGGCGATCGGTAAAAGCTTGGAATTAAATAACGACACCAACCAACGAATCGGACGGGGAAATTTTAGATCGCCATTGCCCCAACGCATCAAGCGCTTACCTTCGAGTCCCGTAATCCAAGATGGGGCAAGTTCTTGCAAAATATCCTTCGTCAGGCGACCGATAATCTGCTGATGAGCAAAGACAAATGCGCCCTTATCAGTTTCTTTAATAAAAATATTTTGGAGATCTATGCCCTTAGACTTGGCAAAACCTAATAAAGCCTTTGTGGGTTCACCTTGCGGATCGCCATTAACAAAAGCTGAACCGATCGCTGGCCCCTTGATTTCTAGACTGCGATCGCTTTGTTGAGTTGGTAAGCCTTCGATTAATACGGCAAGACGGCGAGGCGTACCATAGACACTGACCTTACTCGTAGTTAATTGGTGCTCATCTAAATTCTTTGGGATGCGCTCTTGCCATTGGCGCAAAGCATCAACAATAAAGCTAGCAGGTAGCTCTTCAGTACCAACTTCTAACAGAAAACTTGCCATAACCACGAGTTGAGGGACTGTTTTCAGTTTAACGCTTTGATGCGAAAGTAACTCAAGCAAAATTAATTACAAACCGAAACCCATAAAGTTTGGCTCCGCAGGGGCGAAACTTTATGGGTTTCGGTAACTTCTTTAGTACAAGTACTTAGGGAACTCAAAGGAAAAAATGATCCATATAAAACCAAAAAAATAGAGGCGGGCTACGCCCGCCTCTATTTTTTTGGAGATCGATTATTTTATGTAAGTCCCTTAAAACTTAGATAACGTATGTCTGAGCGAAGCTTCACCATAGCTTTCTGGGTTTTAATTTTATTGCATAGTCCACTTAGCATAAAATAGCAAGAGATTAACTTTTATTGAGCAGGGATATTTAAAGAGGCAAAACATGGGGCAAACACTCGAAGCTGTAGCGATTGACTATTACACAGAAAACTATCGCGATGCCTACAGTCGAATCAATGCGATCGTCATTGAAGGTGAAGCTGAGGCGTACAGCAACTATCTCCAACTAGGGGAGCTACTGCCCGAATCTACTGAAGATTTTACCAGACTTGCGAAGATGGAGGATCGCCACAAAAAAGGCTTTATTGCCTGTGGTAAAAACCTCAAAGTCACACCTGACATGGATTTTGCTGAGAAATTCTTTTCCGAATTGCATGGCAACTTTCAAAAAGCGTTTGCAACAGGGGATATTGTCACTTGTCTGTTGATTCAATCACTCATCATTGAGTGCTTTGCGATCGCTGCTTACAACATCTATATTCCCGTTGCTGATCCTTTTGCACGCAAGATCACTGAAGGCGTGGTCAAAGACGAATACTTGCATCTTAACTTTGGCGAAGAATGGTTGCATAATCATTTTGACGATTCCAAGGCAACCCTAGAGCAAGCAAATCGGCAAAACTTGCCTATTGTCTGGAAAATGCTCAACCAAGTCGAAAATGATGCCAATGTCCTTGGCATGGAAAAAGAAGCTTTGGTTGAAGACTTCATGATTCAATATGGCGAAAGTCTAGGCAAAATCGGCTTCAACACCCGCGACATCATGAGAATGTCAGCAATGGGTTTGGTAGCTGCTTAGTAGCAATTAGCTGTTAGCTGTTAGCATTTAGCTAATTGCCAACAGCTAATCATCTTTACAATCCTCAAAAAAGAAATAATTATTTCTAAAAATTCTAAATAAAAAAGCTAAAAGCTAACCGCTAATAGCTAATTGCTAATAAAAAACTGGTAACTGCAATCGATGTTTGGTCTTATAGGGCATTTGACAAGTCTTGAACACGCTCAGTCTGTAGCAAGGGAATTAGGCTATCCCGAATACGCCGATCAAGGTTTGGAATTTTGGTGTAGCGCCCCGCCCCAAATCGTCGATCGCATCAAAGTTACGAGTGCCACAGGTCAGCAGATCGAAGGGCTATATGTAGAATCTTGTTTCTTACCTGAAATGTTAGCGGGAAGTAAAATCAAAACCGCGATTCGCAAAATTCTGAATGCGATGGCACTTGCTCAAAAAAATGATATTGATATCACGGCTCTGGGTGGGTTTTCCTCGATTATTTTTGAAAATTTTAACTTGAGTCAGATGTCGAGTGTGCGGAATATTCAACTAGAATTTGATCGCTTCACCACGGGCAACACCCACACCGCTTACATTATCTGTCGTCAGATCGAAGAGGCAAGTCGTAAGTTTGGTATTGATCTGGCTAAAGCCACGGTGACTGTTTGTGGTGCAACTGGTGACATTGGTAGCGCTGTATGTCGTTGGTTAGATACACGTACCAACATCAAAGAATTATTGCTAGTTGCTCGGAATCAGGAACGCTTACAAGAATTGCAAGCCCAACTTGGACGCGGTAAGGTAATGGATATGGAGGCTGCTCTGCCGCAATCGGACATTATCGTGTGGGTGGCGAGTATGGCAAAGGGAATGGCGATCGATCCAGCTACTCTCAAGCGTCCTTGCGTTCTCATTGATGGTGGCTATCCGAAGAATATGTCTACTCTTGTTCAAGAAGATGGAATTCATGTGATTGATGGCGGTATCGTTGAGCATAGTCTCGATATTGATTGGAAGATTATGAAGATCGTGAATATGACAGCTCCTGCCCGTCAGCTTTTTGCTTGTTTTGCGGAGGCGATGCTTTTAGAGTTTGAGGGTTGGCATACTAGTTTCTCTTGGGGACGCAATCAAATCAGCATGGAGAATATGGACAAAATTGGTGAAGTCTCGATCAAACATGGATTTAGACCGCTAATCCAATAAAGGATTTTGGATTCCCAATTCTCGAAATAGCATTCCTTAGCACTTGTGCTAAAACCCGTAAAGTTTTGCTCATGCGGAGCAAAACTTTACGGGTTTTGCTTTGTGATTAATTTTTTCTACTCTTTTCTCGCCAAAGAAATAGACATGTATAGCAACGTAAGAGATAGATAGGACAATTCAAAACCCAAAAGATGGCAGAGCGAAGCTCTGCCATCTTTTGGGTTTTATGTCCTAAGCAAAGCTTACATTGCTATAATACCAAAACACAAACTGGCGTAGCCAGTTTGTGTTTTTAAAACCCTTGCAGGGTTTGGCTTTACACCAGTTCACAGAAGTGTTGTCACACTTCTGTGAACTGGTGTAAAACCAATAAATAGCGGTGCTTGGCAGCGATCGCCAAGGGAGACGGCTTGAAATCCTATACAGGATTGGTATATCTTGCCAAAATGCTTGACCCTTCAGAGTCTTATCCCATAGCCCTAATCTGTGAGAGCGTGAAACCTACTCGTCAGAGTCCTCCCAAGTTTATCCTCCAAACTGTCCCAGAATGTCCATCTGGATATAAGCGGATTTAATCGCCACAAGACAAAATCAGGGCGATCGCTATAGTAAATTTATTAGGCTGATAAAGTTTTGGTAAATTGCAAACATGACTCAAAAGATTGCATTTCTTGGTTTAGGCGTAATGGGTGGGGCAATGGCTGCCAACTTAGTCAAACGTGGATATTCAGTACTAGGTTGGAATCGCACTAAAGATCGCCCCACGATCGCTACATTTACAAGTGTAGGCGGCACATTAGCTGAGTCCTTAGAAGATGCAGTCCGAGAAGCAGATGTGGTGTTCTCTTGCCTAGGCGATGTCCCTGATGTCACCGAAGTACTCATCGGTGACATCGGCGCGATGCACTTTGCCAGAGCCAATACCTTATTTATTGACACCAGCACCATCGGCAGTGATGCTGCTAAGAGCTTTGGGAATGCGTTAATGCATGACGGTTTACGATTCTTGGATGCGCCAGTGTCGGGCGGCGATGTGGGAGCACGTAATGGCACATTAACTTTTATGGTTGGCGGCGATCCCGAAGATTTACAGGAGTGTTTATACCTATTTGAGGCTATGGGTAGCAATATTAAACATTGTGGCGCGATCGGTAGCGGTCAAGCCATAAAGCTCTGCAATCAAACTCTAGTTTCAGTCTATATGCTGGCTCTTTGCGAAACCATGCAATTTGCTAAAAAAATGGGGCTCGATCCGCAATTAATTGTCGATGTTTGCGGTAGTGGGGCAGCAGGATCTTGGGCTTTAACTAATCTCGGCATGAAAGTAGCAACTAGTGATTATCAGCCAGGATTTGCAATTAAACATATGCTTAAAGATTTAAGACTTGTGCAAGAAATTAGCGATCGCCAAAATTTAGATTTTCCTTTAGATCTACCTGCGATCGCCCTAGCTTTGCAAAATTTCCAAAAAGTGAGTCAACTCGATGACGGACAAGGGGCTGAACAAGGCACACAAGCAATGATCCGTGCTTATCAATAATCAGTCTGAATCACGGATTTGACGGATTAATTATAAGATTTCGCGGATTTTGATGATGCTGTGCCAAGAAAAAATCTGTGTCATCCTTTAATCCTCGTAATCCGTGATTCAGACTGATGGGATTTTTGGGTTTAAATCGTAAATTGTTAAAAATCTAGCAAACTCTAGCAAGTATGCTTTGATACAATGCGATGCTAATCCCATAAAGATGCCTCCGCTCCTCCAGAAAAAATGCAACTGGCAAAAAGACTTCGTAATATTCAGCCTTCCTTAACTCTAGCGATCGACGCAAAAGCTAAGGCGATGAAGGCTAGTGGAATTGATATTTGTAGCTTTAGTGCTGGCGAACCAGACTTTGATACACCCGACCATATCAAGGCTGCTGCCAAACTCGCACTCGATCAAGGCAAGACTCGCTATACAGCCGCCGCAGGTATCCCTGAGCTGAAACAAGCGATCGCCGCTAAGCTCCTGCGCGACAATAACGTAACCTACAAGCCCGAACAAATCATCGTCACTAATGGTGGTAAGCACTCGCTGTATAACCTGATGATGGCTATCCTTGACGAAGGGGATGAAGTAATTATTCCTGTGCCGTTTTGGGTGAGCTATCCCGAAATGGCAAAGCTTGCTGAGGCGACACCAGTATTTGTGATTACAACTGAAGAAACTGGCTACAAAATCACTCCTGAACAATTAGAAGCAGCCATCACACCCAAAACCAAGTTATTTGTTCTCAATTCGCCTTCTAATCCCACAGGCATGGTGTACTCGCCTGCGGAAATTAAGGCTCTAGCCGAAGTCCTAGACCGACATCCCCATGTTTATATCGTTTCCGATGAGATTTACGAAAAGATTCTTTACGATGGGGCTACCCATTTAAGTATCGCGGCAGTGAGTCAGTCGATGTACGATCGCACTTTGATCAGTAGCGGTTTTGCTAAGGCTTACTCAATGACGGGTTGGCGAGTTGGCTATTTGGCTGGCGCAACCGAAATCATCAAGGCGACTACGATGATCCAAGGACATAGCACCTCGAATATTTGCACCTTTGCTCAGTATGGCGCAGTTACAGCCCTCAATGACTCCCAAGACTGTGTCGAAGTGATGCGCAAAGCTTTTGCAGAACGTCGCGATGTCATGTATGATCTATTGACTGCGATTCGAGGGCTTACCTGTCCCAAGCCTGACGGAGCGTTTTATCTCTTCCCTAGCATCGAAGCTTTTAACATTCCTTCTCTAGAATTTTGTGACAAATTATTAGAGGATCAGAAAGTTGCTGTCATTCCAGGGATTGCTTTTGGTTTAGACGATTGTATTCGTCTCTCCTATGCTACGGATTTAGGCACGATTCGCGAAGGCTGCGATCGCATTCGCCAATTTGTCGAGAAATATTTTTAATCTCTAGATCAATAGAAAAATCGGCGCATTGCGCCGATTTTTCTATTGATAGCTTATATGAACAAAATCTACTTCGCCATAGCAACCATTGTTATTTTGCTCTGTGGATATTTGGGGCTAAATTTTTGGTTGCTGGATAATCGTACTCCCAGCAATAGCATGACTGAATCCCTCGGCTCAGATCCCTACGCATTGAGCACCTACCCCATCAATCCCGATCTGTCAAAACGCGATCTAAACAAACCCTTAGTCGTGTTTTTTGGAGACTCCCGTGCGGTGGCTTGGCCAGCGATCGCCAATATTCCCTTTGAATTTATCAATCGTGGCATCAATGGACAAACTACTAACCAAGTATTAGGAAGATTATCTGCTCATGTCGCTTCCTTATCACCTCAAATCGTAGTCGTCCAAGTTGGTGTGAATGACCTGAGGGATTTTGTCGAATTACCAGATAAATCACGAAATATAATCAATAATTGCAAACAAAATATTCAAAAAATTGTTGATAGATTAACCCAAGAACTAAAAGCAACCGTCATTCTCACTACGATTTTCCCGACTAGTGAGTTATCTCAATCAGTTCGAGCTTATTGGCCAGAAGAAGCCGATCGCGCGATTATTGAGATTAATCAATTTATCAAATCACTCAAGAGCGATCGGGTTATTATTCTAGACGCAGCGACACTCCTAGCGGATGAGCGTGGTAAGGTTCGCCAAATCTATAGTCGAGATATTCTGCATCTCAATAGCCAAGGCTATACAATGCTTAACGATGAGTTATTGAAAATACTCACGAATAAGTAAACCCATAGGGTTGCGCCCCTGCGGGGCAAAACCCTATGGGTTTATCTAGTTAGGACTTACGCAAAAACGCCCTGAAAGACTCATTTTGCCGTAGGGGCAATTCATGAATTGCCCCTACGGCTCGTTCTTTTGTGTAAGTCCTACTAGTTAGAAATATACTTCGCAAAGATTGGAAAGTTAAACGGATGGCAAAATTTTACGATCGCCTGACGACCGAACTACAGAACTTCATCGAAGCTCAGCATATTTTTTTTGTGGCAAGTGCGCCTAATGATGGACGTGTGAACCTGTCGCCAAAAGGAATGGATGCGTTGCGCGTAATTAATGAGTCCGAAATCGCCTATCTTGATCTCACAGGAAGTGGTAACGAAACCGCCGCCCATCTCCTCGAAAATAGCCGAATTACTGTCATGCTATGTAGTTTCACTGAGAAGCCCTTAATCCTGCGTCTCTATGGTCAAGGCGAACCAATCCGTCCTAGAGATGCGGCATGGCAAGAATATCTATCTCTATTTCCTACGATCGCAGGTACTCGCCAAATCGTGCGGGTCAAAGTGGAATCTGTCCAAACATCCTGTGGTTTTGCAGTTCCCTTTTATGAATTTTCAGGCGATCGCCAAGTATTAAAAGAATGGGCAGAGAAACAAGGTGAAGAAGGTGTCTATAAATATTGGCAAAAAAACAATCAGCAAAGCATTGATGGCTTGCCCACTAGACTTCTGGAATGATGTGACTTACGCATTTGGTAGATGTGGTGAGGGCTTTGCCCCCGTCACATCTACCCGAAATCCAGTAAATTCGTTAGTCTTGCGTAAGTCCTAACTTATTCTTTTATACCAATTCACAAAAGTGTGACTACACTTCTGTGAATTAAAAAACAAACCCTGTAAGGGTTTTAAAAACACAAAATGGCGTAGCCATTTTGTGTTTTGGTATTATCTCCATTTCTCTTGATTCTGCAAGATAAACTCTTCTATGGCTTCTTTTGCTTCCAAAAGACTTGCGCCAGTTTCTCCTCTATAGAGTTTTATGGCTTCTATCTTGCGATAGGGATCTAGTGCAAGCTGTTTAACTTGATCTGAGATTAGAGATGGAACTTCAATCTCCATCCGATTTAATAGCAAGCTTAGAGAAAGATGCATACGCTTTATCTTTTGCTCAAGCTTTTTAATACTTGATTGAAGGCTAAGGATAACCCAAATAATAATGATGAAGAGAGCAGAAACATAAATAAATCCATCTGTAGCGGACACCATAGTTAATCCTTAGTTTTGTCTTGTACTTTAAATATACCAAGACCAAAATGGGAGGACACTTTGCGTCCTCCCATTTTGGCTTTGGTATATTTATAAACCACTTACAGCTCGTTCAAGATTAGCTCGGGACTGGTTGTACCCAATGATTGCCTGTACACGATTAACATCAGCACGAGTTAAATCAGACTCAGCCGTAATTACCTCAAGCTGAGTTCCAACACCTGCATCAAGCCGTAGACGAGCCAAACGCAAGGCTTCTTGAGCTTGTTCGACAGCTTTAGTAGCCGTGTCAATTTGCTTAAGGCGCGATTGCTGATTGATATATGACTCTTCCACATCATAACGAGCTTGACGAGCATCTTGCTCAAAGCGAGCTTCCGCGATCGCTTGATCGGCTTTAAATTGATTTACTTGTGCGTCGGCTCTACCTCCATCAAAGAGGTTCCAATTTAGAGTTGCCCCAATTTGATAACCAACACCGATACCGCCGCCACTGGTAAATTCAGAAGCAGTATTAAAGTTCCCAAACAAATTAATTTGAGGTCCTATTCTTGCTAGAGAATTATTAGCGCGATCGCGAGCAACTTCACGCTCTAATTTGCGAATATCTAGCTCGGCACGATTGCGTACAGCTAATATAATGGTTTCTTCAACTGGCAATTTCCATTCAGGTACGGGTGCGATTTTATCCGCCGCCGTGATTTCGACAATGGAAGGATAATTTAGCTGTCGAGATAACTCACGTCTTGCCACCAATTGCGCTGCCTCTGCATTGAGCAAATCTTGCTTAGAATTAGCAAGCTGAACTTCAGATTGCAACACATCAAACTTTGTGCCAACGCCTGCTCTTTCTCTAGCCTTGGTATCTTTTAAGCTTCTTTCTGAATTTTCAACAGCTTTGCGTTGAATGCGAATTGTTTCGTCAGCATTCTGTAAGTTGTAATAGGCTGTGACGATGCCCAAACGAATATTTTGCCTGATACGACTGAGATCGGCTTCAGCGATGCGGAGGTTGTTTTCGGCGATCCGAACCGTAGACTCCTTAGAGCCTGAGTCAAATATGTTGTAATCAATGCCAATCGTGGCATTTAGTGGATTATTAGTTGTTTTACCTGATGGGATATTGTTATTTATGCTGTTTAAGCGTATTTGAGCCGAGTCAGTGTAGTTGTACTGTACCGTCCCTGTAACAGTAGGCGATCGCCCTGCTTCGGATTCTTGCAATACAGCACGAGCGCGATTGATCGCAATTCTGGCGAGAATTGCATCTGAGTTAGTTTTTTCAACTAGTTCAAGAATTTCGGCTAGGGTGACTGGCTTAGTGATATCTAATCTAACTTGGCTGGGTGTCGTTGGGACAACTAGTGTCTGTGCGGGATCAAGTTGACCTGAGGTAGAGGCTGCGGCGCTAGGAATTACTCTGGCAGGTTCAGTAGAAGAGCTGACTTTTTCAGGTTGCGATCGCTGACTGTCCAGAAGGATAGTAGTTTCTAAGGCAGGCAATTTAGATGATTCTGAAACATCGGCTTTCGGTAAAGCCGCAATCACTACCTGAATGTCTTGGAGAATAGGTTGCTGATTACTAACTAACTCAGGTTTGGGTTTGAGTGGCTGCACCTTTTTTGGGGTAGTTACTTCATCAATTAATGAAGTAGCTTTTATCGAACTGTCAGGCTCTAGGACAACCTTTGTATAAGGTTTTAGAGGCATGGTAAATTCTTGAGCATTGGCTGTCCAAGCTGGAATCAGAAGCGATAAACTCGCACCAAGCGTCAACCAACTGGAGTAAATTCGCATAATTCAGACCGTCTCTTATTCGTCTTTAAAATAGCAGCTAACATACCTTATTGTGGTCATCTTCGGATAGCTCACATGTAACAATCATCATGCTATCGGGTCAAAATGAAGAGGAAGCGCTGTATGTTTGCCTTACAGATTGTAGTACAAACCTAGAAATTTGGTAGGGTGCTTTGCCCTGATTTCTATAGCTTTTAATATTTATGCTAGGACAAATCAAAACCCCAAATAAAAATTGAGGCGCAAAGCGCCTCAATTTTTATTTGGGGTTTTATATCCTAAGCAAACCTTTTACGTCTATAAAACCACCTTTTTTCGTATTCGTCTAACTGGCGTTAATATTAAAGTGTAACGTCGCGACAAAATTTACAGACTGTATCCAAAAATGAATATTTTTCCCTCAGTAACTGCTCCGCAGGCTTGGCATGGTGATGCTCTTGCGATCGCTGTTTTTGCTAGTCCAAAATCTAGCAATGAGCAATCAGAAAATCCAGCCAAGCCAACTCTACAACTATCTCAATCACTGAAAAACTTAGATATTCAGGTTTTAGCTTGTACTTTGACTGATTTAATTACTGAGTCAGAATTTACGGGGGAAATTGGCGCATCTGTTGGTGGGCGTGTCGGGATTGACTATGCGATCCGTAAAGTGATTTTGATCGGCATGGGCGATCCCGCTAAGGCTAATACTGATGTTTGGCGTAAAGCTGCTGCATCGGCGGTGAAATGGGCTAATAAGGAGAAGGTGAAAAAGCTGGCACTTTCTTTTCCTACCTATAACCAAGATGTGAATTTGACGGCTCAAGCGATCGCAGAGGGTGTATTGCTTGCAGCCCATCAAGACAAACGCTTTAAATCCAAAAATGCCAATCCGCAATTCCTCGATCAAGTGGAGGTTTTAGAAACTGATCCTGAATTAGCAAATCCTGCGATCGCTAAGGCGCAGCAGATTGTTGATGGTGTAATTTTGGCGAGAGAGTTAGTATCTGCGCCAGCAAATATTGTTACCCCGATTACATTGGCAGAAACTGCGGTAGCGATCGCTTCTGAATCTGAGCATTTCACTGCTAAAATCCTTGAACAAGCTGAATGCGAAGCTATGGGCATGGGTGCATTTCTCGGTGTGGCAAGAGCCTCAGATATTCCGCCTAAGTTCATTCATCTCACCTACAGCAACGGTACGCCGAAGCGCAAATTGGCGATCGTGGGCAAAGGCTTGACCTTTGACTCTGGTGGTTTGAATCTAAAAACTGGTGTGGGTAGTAGCATCGAACTAATGAAAACTGACATGGGCGGCTCGGCGGCGGCCCTGGGCGCAGCTAAGGTGATCGCGCAGCTACAACCTACCGACATCGAAGTACATTTCATCGTCGCTACTTGCGAAAACATGGTCAATGGCAGTGCGATGCGTCCAGGGGATATCCTTACGGCTTCTAATGGCAAAACCATTGAGGTGAATAATACTGATGCTGAAGGTCGCTTGACCCTTGCGGATGCGCTGGTCTATGCCGATAAGTTGGGTGTCGATGCGATCGTCGATCTGGCGACGCTGACAGGTGCTTGTGTGGTCGCCTTGGGCGAGGATATTGGAGGGATGTGGTCGATTGATGATGATTTTGCCGAGGCGATCGCTAAAGCCGCAAAAGATGCTGGTGAAAAATTCTGGCGGATGCCCCTTGAAGATCCCTATTTCGATCAATTGAAGTCTGTGGTTGCCGATTTCAAAAATACGGGTTCGCGTGCGGGTGGTGCGATTACGGGTGCTTTATTTTTGAAGCAATTTGTGGAAAAGACTAAGGCGTGGGCGCACCTTGATGTGGCGGGACCAGTCTGGACTGAGCGCGAGTCTGGCTATAACAATGCTGGTGGCACTGGTTTTGCGGTGCGTACTTTGGTGAATTTAATTATCAATTAATTAGATATTGCGATCGCAGCAAATATTCATTGAGATGCGATCGCAATCTTGCGATTACTTCTGAATGTTCTTTCTTTAGCCATTCTTGATAGTGCTGTTCTTGTGACTGCTCTAAGCGGAAAATATATTCATCAATTTGAACTCGATTACCCCAGTAATAGGTAATTGCGGCATAGATTTTTTCTAGATTCAAGTTTGGCAATTCTTCTAAAATTTCTTCGGGACTATAGCCGCTTAAATAGTATTTGATGACATCTTGGATGCCAATACGATGACCTTTGATGCGGATGTCATCTGGGCTTAGAAAATCGAAATAGTCTTCTAAAAGCATAGTTATTAACACTTCTATGTGAATGATATTTTAGTTCAGTCGTGGTATTGCCTTAAAAATTTATGACCAAGATTTTTTGTGAAACTCCTATTCAAGACTGCTATAGTAGTTACAGAAAAATTTTAAAAAGTGAATTCATAATTTTTTATCTCATTAGACTTTTTGCCTACTCTGAATTACAAAGTGAGGAAATGGGTATATGAAATATACAACGAAGAAAATAGAAATTCGCAAAGAGCTTAAGATTCGTGGGCAGAGTTGTAGCTATTCAAGTACTTTTTGCGTTCGATCTCCAATACAAAAACAATCGGGCTAGACAGCTAATAGCAGATGCATGGATGATTAGAGCTTTGTTGGAGAACAAAGTTGATGATCTGGTTATGTTGTTAGAAAAAAGTGAAGATAATAAATCGTCAACTTATTTTATAAATGTGTTGGAATCTGCTGGCTGGACAGTTTTACCTTGGGATTTTGCCAAAAAGCAACCTCTCTTTATGGAGTTTATTTTGGAAGAAAGAGAAGTTTTTTACGAGCGAATTGCAAAAGTTTATGCCTGAAAACTTGCAAGAAGAGATGCAATTCCTCCAAAGTGTTGTAAATCAAGCAAAAGAGTTGGATGAATCAGTTTACCGCGAGCTAAAAAGATCACAAGCACTTTTAGAATATGGTTTTTATACTGAAGCTTCTCTAAGACTTGGTAGAGCAGTTGAAGCAAGTATTTACAGTACGGCTAGACTGCTAGGAATGTCTGTGTCGGCTGTAGGTGTGAAGCAAATTGGAAGCATAGCAAATAGACTCAACGGAGTACAAATATCGTAGAAGTTCTAGGGCAACCGCACACGTTCATGAATAAATAACGAAACAAAGAAGGCAAAGTAAAATGACCAATATAAATTAAAAGCAAAAAAGTGCCATGTCTTCTACAATCAGCCCAGTCGCATTAATTGAGACACATTTTGGCAACTTGCGAGACCCAGAGCAGCACATAGTATCGAACATAAGCTATTAGACATATTGGTAATCAGCATATGTGGAACAATAAGCGGAGCAAATGATTTTACAGCAATAGCAGAATATGGAAAATCCAAGGAAAAATGGTTAAAGACATTTTTAGAATTAGAAAATGGAATACCATCAGCAGATACATTTGAGAGAATATTTGCTCGACTGAACCCATCAGAACTGCAAAAATGTTTTATAGGATGGATGGAAGCAGTCCATAAAACAACAGACGGAGAATTGATTAATATTGATGGCAAAACGTTGAGAGGAGCAAAGGAAGCAGGCAACTCCCGTAGCCTAATTCATATGGTGAGTGTTTGGTCGGCAACGCAGCATTTGGTTCTGGGACAGAAAAAAGTTAGTGAGAAATCAAATGAAATAACCGCTATCCCACCATTGCTAGAAATGTTGGCAATTCGAGGTTGTTTGGTCAGCATAGACGCAATGGGATGTCAGACCGAAATCGCCACAACAATCATTGAACAAGGTGCAGATTATGTATTAGCGCTAAAAGGAAATCAAGGTAACCTCCATGATGATGTAAGTCAATTATTCAGCTCTGCTCGCGCACAGAAATTCCATAATATCGAACATCAATTCCATTCAACAGTAGAAAAAGGGCATGGGCGCATTGAGAAGAGATCCTATTGGACTATGAGTAATACAGAATTTCTCATTGGCGCAGAGAAATGGACAGGGTTAAAAAGTATTGGCATGGTTGAATCAGAACGTAGTGTCAATGGCGTAGTTTCTATCCAACAGCGATATTATATTCTGAGTATTGAGAGTGATGTTCACAGGTTCTCTCAATCTATTAGAAGTCATTGGAGTATTGAAAATCAACTACATTGGATTCTTGATGTTGCTTTTGATGAAGATGCTTCTCAATGTTGTCGAGGCTATACTGCTGAAAACTTAGCTGTTATTCGTCATGTTGGCTTAAATTTACTTTCCTGTGACAAAAAAACTAAGGTCGGAGTCAAGACTAAACGACTTAAAGCTGGCTGGGATGACAACTATCTCAAGGATATACTTAACGCCTTAAACATAGTCTCACCTTAGCCTTCATTATTTATTCATAAACGTGTGCGGTTACCCTAACGAAAACACCTTTGTACTCGATCGCAAAAGTCACTTAGAGCCAACTTTGATTAGGATGCTTGGTGAGATACCTATAAATGGCGATCTTGTGAATAGCTTGATTCTTGGCGACATGGAACTATGAGAGTAAATAAGTTTGTTGAGCATCACCTTCTTAGACATAACGAAAATGAGCTAAAGCGTGTACGTCTGGCTGTCAAACCATTTCTCTTTAATTAACGTCAGATTCTTAAAAATTGTTGTTAATGTTGCTAGTCATTTTTTAGTATGAATCTAGAGTCAATAAGCAAGATTGTGTATTGTCGCACCCCAAAAGATATAATCGCTTCAGACTTGTTTACATAATCATAGACACAATCACAGATTTATATGGCAGAGGTTACTTTTTTCAACGCCCTCAGAGAAGCGATCGATGAGGAAATGGAGCGCGATCCAGCCGTTTATGTTTTAGGCGAAGACGTGGGGCATTATGGCGGCTCCTACAAAGTAACCAAAGACCTTTACAAGAAATACGGGGACTTACGCCTACTCGACACCCCGATCGCAGAAAATAGCTTTACAGGTATGGCGATCGGCTCAGCAATGACTGGCTTACGCCCGATCATCGAAGGCATGAACATGGGCTTCTTGCTACTCGCCTTTAACCAAATCTCCAATAACGCTGGGATGTTGCGCTATACCTCTGGCGGTAATTTCAAAATCCCAATCGTTATTCGGGGACCTGGTGGCGTTGGTCGCAACCTCGGCGCAGAGCATTCACAGCGTCTCGAAACTTACTTTCAAGCTGTGCCAGGCATTAAAATGGTGGCTTGCTCCACTCCTTACAACGCCAAAGGCTTGCTGAAGTCAGCAATTCGTAATGATAATCCGATCCTTTTCTTTGAGCATGTGTTGCTGTACAACCTCAAGGAAGATATCCCCGACGAAGAATATTTGTTGCCTCTCGACAAAGCGGAAATCGTACGCGAAGGTAATGATGTGACGATCCTGACCTATTCAAGGATGCGTTACCATGTACTCAAAGCAGTCGAGACTTTAGTTGATAGAGGTTACGATCCTGAAGTGATTGACTTGATTTCACTCAAGCCTTTGGACATGGAAACCATTGTCACCTCGTTGCGTAAAACTCATCGCATTGTGATTGTTGAAGAAGGAATGCGCTGCGCCAGCATTGGTTCAGAGATCATTGCTTCGATTAATGATAGCTATTTTGATGAGCTTGATGCGCCAATTGTACGTCTTGCCGCGCTTGATGTACCAACTCCCTACAATGGTGGATTGGAAAATCTGACAATTCCTCAACCTGAGGATGTAATTGCCGCAGTTGAGAAATTGTTGGCATAAAAAAAAGAGGCGGTGCTTAGCACCGCCTCTTTTTTATGAAACTTCGAGTAGATCTTGCCAACAGGTTGTGTATTTTGGCGATCGCTGTTCAGATTTGGTTTTCCAAACTTGCATCACGCCAGTTGAGGCAAATCGTAAGGTATCTCGACCATATATTTCATTAATCGCATCCATTACGCTCATCAGATTGCGCGATCGCTGCTTCTCCTCATCATTACTAACATCAAAAAGATTGCCTTGGACTTGCTTTTCAGACACAAGCCCTGTCATGATCACACCAGCTTTTTTAAAATTTTGTCCTTTGCGATAGATACTTTCAGTTAACTGAGCCGCAACACGAGATAGTTCAAGCGTGTAGTTAGTTGATAAATCTAATTCTGCGGTGGCGCTATTTGAGTAGAAATTATCTCGAAAAGGACTAGTTCTTGCAAAAACGGTGATCACGCTGGCGGCTTGTTTTTGCCGTCGTAGTTTCTCGGCAGCTCGATGCGTAAAAGAAGCGATCGCTTCTTTTAGTTCAGACAGCGTATCTATTGACTGCGGAAAAGAGCGAGAGACACAAGTTCCTTTTTTGGGATTGTCAAGTAACTCCATCGCTAAACAAGATTCACCGCTTAGCTCTAATTGCAACTTAACACCAACGATACCCATCTTTTTCCGAATCAAGCTCTCATCGGCATTTTTTAATTGCAATGCTGTATTGATGCCTTTGTCTCTCAGCCAAGTAGCATATTTGAAGCCAATACCCCAAATATCGCCAACATCCACCTGAGATAAGATTTCATCCATAGATGGATAAACACTAAGATCGAAAACACCTGAGCTAGATTTCTTAGCAATCAAATTGGCTAACTTTGCTAAGGTTTTAGTCGGGGCAATTCCTACTGAAACTGGAATGCCCACCCATTGCAGCACTCTTTGACGGATTTCATTGCCATATTCCGTCAAGTCACGATATCGAAATCCTGATAAATCGATAAAGGCTTCATCAATTGAGTAGATTTCCACGTCGGGAGCAAAGTAAGCCAATGTAGACATGACTCTACCCGACAAATCGCCATAAAGACTGTAGTTAGAGGAATAGACCTGAACATCGTAGCGCTTGATGAGTTCGTAGATTCGGAAGACAGGTATGCCCATCTTGATACCGAGATCTTTGACTTCCTGCGATCGCGCCACGACACAACCATCATTATTTGATAGGACTACCACAGGTTTTCCCATGAGTGCAGGATTAAATAAACGTTCGCAGGAAACGTAAAAGTTATTGCAATCTACCAGAGCGAATCTTTTTTCGGCTTTTCGGTCTAATACTGTGGATAACATTAGTGACAACTCCCCAAATATGTAGTTCGAAATGTTCGTTAATGAAAATCGTCTTGTAGCCGTCGTTCTCAGGAACTAGTGCAACTTCGCCTCTTTGATAATGTAAGCGTTTGACAGTTATTTCTCCCTGTACTACAGCGATTACGATATCGCCGTGGGTAGCTTCAAGAGAGCGATCGACAATCAGTAGATCTCCATCATGAATATGTGCTCCAGTCATCGAATTCCCTGAAGTTCTCACAAAGAAGGTTGCCGCAGGATGAGTCACCAAATAACTATTAAGATCGAGCTTATGTTCCACATAGTCTTCCGCAGGAGAAGGGAACCCCGCAGGGACAGAACAATTTTGCAACGGCAATTCTAATTTAGTGCTCATATCGGGAAGATGAATATCTCTAACACTTTCGGCAAGATTACTAACCTGTTCTTTTGTCCATGCGCCAATATTCACTACGACCTGATTGGTCGGCAATTGTATATTTGGCGAGAATTGATGGCGCTTACTATCTCTGAATTGCCTAAATCTACTTTGATACGGATCGTCACTTTCCATAAGCCTATTTTTGAATAAAGTACGATATTCAAACAATCTAACATGATCGCCTCTACATAGCAAGAACAAAAAAGTAGCGACCATTTTTTATATTGCCTCTGCTTTTTCTCTTGCTATAGCCACTTAAAAAGACAAAAGAGAGTTGCGCTGCAACTCTCTTTTGTCTTTTTAATTTTGTCCTAACAAAAAGGGGGATAGCCCTTTTTTGATGTTGACTGGCTAAGCAGCTTGAAGCCTCATTTGATCTGGTACTAATATCCAAACTCGAAATTGATCTGCATCAGGTGTGATGACTACAGCAACACCTAGGTCTATATCTTTCTTAGTAGCAGCGATCGCATGGTCTAAGGTGTCATAGGATTTATCAGCGACAAAAGTTTTTCCTAAGAAGACAATCCCGCGCTCTCTACCAGCGATGGTCATAACTTCAATGGAGCGAGTGTCACTCAGGGAATTGAGAATCATAATTGGTGGAATGTCAAAAGTTTTTTTTATAGCATTGAGTATCCCTTTTTATAAATACTAGGACTGTGATCGCAAGTTCTTGTTCCTGTGATCTTAATCGTGGTAATTTGCGATCGGCATCACAAATACTAAAATTTAGACCCATGGATAAGCCTCAATGCATCAGACCGATTTCCATTTGCTTATTCCGTAAAGACAACAAAATCTTAGTATCGGAATGCTTTGACTCGATCAAGCAAGACTATTTTTGCCGTCCATTAGGTGGAGGAATAGAGTTTGGAGAAAGTAGCCAAGAAGCGATGTTGCGTGAAATTGATAGTGTATTCGCTACATAAAAAGCAGATAAATTGCAAGACAATTTATCTGCTTTTTATTATGAAATCGGAATGTTGGGATTTGAACCCAAGACCCCCACTACCCCAAAGTGGTGCGCTACCAAGCTGCGCTACATCCCGTTGTATTTTTGACGCTTTCCTATCATAGCATGATGGTTTGCAAATTTTACTAGTCAATCAAAAACATCAGTAGTTCTCATTATGAACCGATTTTGGTGTTTTCAGAGCCTTTGGCTCTGAAAACACCAAAATCGGTTTTTGAAAACACGCCTGCGGCGTGCTTTCAAGCTGATCAAAAGAGGAAAGACACAAAGCGCCTTCACTCTTATAGGTTTTATTTACCCATATTGCGTTTGAGGCGTTCGAGTTCCTCATCCATTTCCCAACGACGAAAAGTTTCTTCTAACTTATCGTTAGGATCTCGAAACGGTGGAGTATAAAGATTGTCCCAATTTAAAGGAGTACTAGTTGGTGATTTTGCTTTGGCAGTTTTAGCAGCTTCAGCGACTTTAGCTTGTACTTCTTTGCGCCGCTCTTGGATCTGCACCTGTAGCGTTTGACTATCAGTGGCGCGTTTTTTAACAAGCTCCATCTGCGCCCAGATTTGGTTGCCTTGGCGCAAGAGCGCAGCTTCACGTTCTTTAGCGGCACTAGCTAAGTCAGGACGATCAAAGGATTCTGCTTTAACAGTGCGATCGTGCCAAACGCGAATTTCTTCAGCGATTTCCAGAATCCGATCTTGAAGTTGTTTCTCCTCCAGTTTCGAGCTAACGATTAGTTTCGCTATTTCTTCTTCTTGTTGCCGCAATTTATCTTCGAGGATTTGCAACTCAATCTGTGGGTTATTACGAATAAACTCCTCTAGGCGCGTCTCTAAAAAGCGAGATATATCCTCTATCAACCCCATATACTTTCCTCAGATGTCTTAGGCGCTTTCCAGAGAAATTGTAACCCAATATCAACATTGACATAGCCAAAAGTAAACGAAACTTGCGGCGCGAAGCGCCGCAAGTTTCGTTTACTTTTAGGACTATATTAGAATTTTTGCCCAACAAATATAGTTTTCGTTTCCTTACCGCGCTTGAGAATGATCTCTTGCTGACTAACACGGGATAAAACCCAGCCAGTATTGTTAATCGCTTTGCCAAGTCCGATAGATTGGACTGAGCCATTTATATCAAGCATTGCGGTAGAGCGATCGCCTAAGTCAAGTACACCGATCAATGTATATGATGGCGCAGGCGCAGCAGTGACTTGAGTAACTGCATTTGGTCTGGTCGTTGTCGCAGAGTTAGACACATCAATCGAGTTATTTGATGTGGCAGGTGGCAAAGCAAGAGGGGATGGTGAATTACCACTATTGCTTAAAGCAGGTGGTTGATACACAGGTACATACATTGGCTGCTGCAACCCATTCACAAAAGGATTATTTGTCCCCATAGGCAATTGCATATTGCCAACGAGGGGTGCAGCCATGAGGGGCATATTGCCACCAATGGTGCTGTTAGTAGTTGCGATCGCCCGATTTTTGTCTACTACTTCCGACAACATCCGCTTAATTTCTTCGCCAAAGGCTTTATTTGAGACTGAGTCTTTAGCCGAGACTTGAGCAACATTAACTGATTGCCTACCCAACCAAATTCCATGATTAATTGTCCACATTACTGCTGCGATTAGGGCAGAGCTGCAAGCAAAGACTAGCAAGAGGCGATCAAGCAGATTATATTTCGGGACTACTGCCTCAGGTGGTGTCGGTGGTAGGTTACTGGTCGGCTCTGGATTCCGCATAATGTAGGGTTGAATCCAGAGCACATCTTGTTTAGATATGGGTGGTAAAGCAATATCAGCAACATTAAGCTTGGTAATGCTGACAGTATCCTTTGATGTTGATAGATCCTTCTCGGAGGTGTCCAGTTTAGGAATTGCTACTATATCTGAGCTTGAGGCTTGTACAGAAGCATAGGGAGATGATGTTTTGCTTTGCTTGGTTTGTGAATTTCTTTGTCTAAGCGATCGCTGCTTAGCATAATCAACATGGAGCGTGGATTCGACATCTCCAAACAGATCGTCCATTAAGTTATCAACGTTGTCTGTATAAGCATCAACGTCTTGAATTACATAAGACTGCTCTGAGCTATTTGTATATTTATTATCTGTACTCTGCATCATATGAAGATCCTATTCACTCTATTAACCATTCGCACTTAGCCATACCCGAATTTATAATCAAATTGTCAAGTTTTTAGCGCCATTCTAGCCGAATCACAATACTTTAAACTTGTCTCAGAACAAACAAGAAAAAACAGGGCAACCGCATAAAAAATAGACAGCTTACGCAGTAAGGATTTCAATCCTAAGTATTTTTACTCACTGATTTCTAGACTGCCTGATAGTTAAGGATTTCAATTTTTTTATGCGGTTGCCCTGCAAGAAAAAATAATACTGGTAAGTGATACCACAGATTGACGCTTAACACCATAGCTTTGACAGAGATTTTGTAAATCTTTTTCTATTCTTCTTCATTTGGGTCAGCATTTGCGCCTGTGTAGCCTGTGGCAATCCATAAGACTGCACGTCCACAGTCTCGCACTGTGCGTAGCCAAGATTCGCTCGGGTTGGTTGAAGGGACAATAATTGGCGATACCGCGATACCTCTACTGCCAAATACAAAGGCTGCGATTGCTTTCGCCCGTGGCATATGAAAATCTGCTGTGATTAGATAAGTATGTTGAATCTTAAGGCTATTAAAGTCATCGACAAGGGTGGTGAAATTTGTCACTGTATCAGTAGCCCGTCTATCTAGATGTATCCGCTCTTCGGGAATTTCAGCCCTCTGGAAAACAGCTTCAGCATCTTCATCATTAATCCCTGTGGAAAGCCACAAGTCTAGATCAGGATGTTGTTTGGCAAACTCAGCTGCAAAAGTTTCACGTCCTCGTCCTCCTCCTAAAATTAGGATCGCTTGAGGTTGAGGGGCTTGAGCATATGCGATCGCAAGTTTAATCGGAATGATGCTGGATAGCAGTAACAAGATCGTTATACTGACGGAGACAACAATGAGCTTTACTCTGCGTTTTAACTTAGCCGACTTCATGAATACAAAAATATCTTTTAGCTAATTTTGACAAGCAAAGAAGGGACGCTTTGCTTGCCTTCTTTCTTCCCAGCCAAGAATTGGTGGTGCGGAGCGAAGCCCTGCACCACCAATTCTTGGCTTTGTAATGACTATTTTTTTTGCGGGAAGGAAATATCTTTAATTTAGATTCTGACTAAATCAGGATATATCGTCAGCACCTCATCTGTTGTGAGGGTATAGTCCTCAGACTGCGGTTCCCACAACACCTCTACAGCCAGCAGGTTATCCGCAGGCACAGAGCCGATCGCGGATAAGGCTGACTGCAAATCTGCGGTAGAACGTAAAGGAGGCAATTTGCTGAGGCTATCACCCGCAACTGCAAGTAAAAGCGTAACCACAATATATTCGCTTGGAGCTTCGAGATCTAAGCTGCCTGCACTAGGCAAAGATGAAGCAGTTTTGCCTTGCAGTACCCGACCACTGACGTTACTCAATACTTCCTCATTGAGTTTGCTACGCTCGGACATCACCAAGCTATTAAATTTTTGTTCAGCCAGAGCAAACTTGGTGTTTTCGTTAGCACTGCTGACATAGACCCAATATTCTGGATGACGCATCAAGGAGATGGCAGTTTCGCGAGTGACATTGGCTAAACCTTCAACGGAGGAGGTGTCCGACTCCAGAGCTAGACGAGTTAACTCTTGTTGCAGCGATCGCGCTGAGGAGAGTAGACCAACTTGGATTTTGGCAACAGTAACTTTGCTAGCCATGCCAGTAATGCCTTCGCCATCACCACGACCACGAAATGCTTGCATGATAGCGCCTGCAACAATCACCAATAATAGGATCGTAAACAGTCCGCCGCCACCGCCGCCAAAAAACATAGGCAGGAAGAAAAATCCACCACCGCCACTATTGTTGTAGTAGCCATTGCTGCTGCCGCTATATCCCGAATTGGATGGCGCAGAACGACTTGGTGCAGATTTAAAGGAGCTGCCACCCATTCGCCCGCCTGAGCGTTTGGCAAAAGCTTCGTGAGCACCACCAAATACGATCATCGCAACTAATGAAACTGCGGCTAGCGATCGCGTCCAGACTTTGACGTGAGCTTTAACTTTTTGCATAAATTCTAAGCTGAAAAACTTCATAGATAAAAAGGACATTTCTGAAAGAATTGCTATAAATGTTCTATATCAATTCTAACCTAGTCAAAGTTTGCCGTAAGCTACTAAAACATAAAATCCAAAAAGACAAATTGCCCGCGTAGCGGGCAATTTGTCTTTTTGGATTTTATGCGAGGTTTGCTAGCCAATCCATCACCCGATCTCCTAAACACACACCATCAAGGCGATCAATTTCGCGGACACCTGTGGGGCTAGTGACGTTGACTTCGGTGAGGTAGCCGCCAATAACATCAATACCAACAAACATCAAGCCATCACGCCTTAGAATTGGTGCGAGTTGGTTGCATATTTCCCGTTCGCGATCGGTAATATTTACCTGAACAGCACTGCCACCTGCTGCCATATTGCCACGAAACTCTCCCGATTGGGGGACGCGGTTGACAGCACCAATTGGTTCGCCATCCAGCAAAATAATCCGCTTATCGCCCTTTTGTGCGTCGGGCAGATATTCCTGCACCATCACAGGAGTTTTGCCAATATTCGTACTGATTTCGATCATCGAATTCATATTGCGATCACCTGTTTCCAAAAACAAAATCCCCTCGCCACCTTTGCCGCCCAGTGGCTTCATAACTGCCTTGCCCTCAGCCGCCACAAATTCGCGAATTGTCCCTTTATCAGCAGTCACAATTGTTTTGGGAATTGCCTTAGTAAATTGTAGCGCATACATTTTCTCATTAGCAGCACGGATACCTTGTGGTGAGTTAAGAACTTTAGTTTTGCCAGTATCAACGTAATCGAGAATATAAGTTGCATAGAGATATTCCGTTGTTACAGGTGGATCGGGACGCATCCACACAAATTGCATATCTTCTAAAGGCTGAAATTTCCCTTCTGCGACTTCATACCAAGGATTTGGAACTTGCCATTTCCCATCTACTAGGGGCACAGGATAGATCTTAGTGGATTGCAAAAAAGCCCATGCTTTGCCATCTTTGACACTGAGCGTATTCATATTTGTAATAAATACCGCATGTCCCTTGCGACAAGCTGCTTCCATCAGCGCTACGCTAGTGTCATGGGCAGGATCTAGTTTGGCGATCGGATCAATAATAAAGGCAAGTTTCATAGATTCAGTTGATTTTTAGAGCTTTTAACACTCAATCTATCAGTTTTCAAAATTTTTCTACTACCAAAGCCAGCAATTACCAAAATTAAGACCCAAGCATAAATAATTTATTTGTAGTGGCAATTCATGAATTGCCACTACAAATAAATTAAGGGTTTCCCGTTATTCATCAATAGCAATTGTGGAAACTAATCGCAATAACTTGGGGATTTCTTCTGTCTCAGGAGAAAATTCTAACTGAGTTTCGCAGGTGGGTAAATATCCTGACTCCGCAAAAGAGATTAACATTCTCTGCAATGCAATCCATACTTCTGATTCAAATTCCCAATCATAGCGAGAGTTGGCTCGACCTGCGATTGATCGCAAAGCCCAAAAGTAGCTATTACGCACAATTGAACCTTGCTTGTTATACTTCGGTACATCCTCTCGATTAATAAATAGAACGTCATTCTCAATCTTTACTCGCATCTACAGTCTTAACATTAAATACAAATACATTCTTTAGTATACTTGCTTTCAATTACGAGTAAAATCATCGCTCATATGAGGAAGCAGGTGAAATGGCAAAAGCAAGTATCAACATGTCTAAGTCAGCTTGTTTGATGGCTTTTTTTAATGGGTCTTGCTTTGCTTTATGACTTGCCCTAGTCCGCTTCCACCGATAACTCTTTTTTTTTAGACTCGACTTAATCTGTCACTACTCAAATCCACCCCTCGCTCTTGCTTCAGTTTATGAGCTAATTGCTTACAGTTGTAGGTTCGTGGTTCATTCTCCAAACAATCTGATAAGTATTCCAAGTCTGAGTTTTGCCATTTTGGTTTAGCCCCTCGACCCTTCATTTCCGACAACCCAGCTATACCACCTGTTTGCCAACGCTTTAGTGTTGCTCTTACTGTATGCTCATGGCACTTGAATATTTGGGCTATCTTTGGCACATTCCAACCTTGGGCATTCATTCTCTCCATATGCGCTCGGTCGCGTGTCCGTTGCGGGAAGTTTTCGGATTCTCTCGTCTCGCTTAATATAATTTCTTGCTCTGGTGTAAGTATTATTCTTATTGGGGAAGACATTCTATTTTTTGTTTTTTATCTTACATTTAATTCCGCCTACCTAATTAGATGAAATTCGCAAAATATCAGGATCATAATATGGTTTCTATGGTTTCAAAGTAAACCCCAGACTAAAAGTCCGAATCTCTAAACTATCTGTGACGCAGATAGAAAATCTAGCTGAAGCAATATTTGATTTTGCAACTGTCACTGACCTGAATAATTGAGTGAAAAATCAGTCGTAAACTCCTCTCAGAGACCATAGACAAAGACAACAGTACCCAAATATTTACTTACAGCATTTTGCGATCGCACCTAAATCAATAAACTTTTATCGATCGCATTTGACATACATCTCAATTTGAGCGATTATAGACAAGCTAATAAATTAGCTGGTTTTTGGGGCTATAGCGCAGTTGGTAGCGCATCTCAATGGCATTGAGAGGGCCAGCGGTTCGAATCCGCTTAGCTCCATACTACAGAGGTTTTCAAATTAGTATGCACTCATTTGAAAACAAAAAATCAATCTCAGTAAGGTTTTTAGGTTTTCATTTTGCCGTAGGCAAAATGAAAACCACTGTAAAATAGGGAAAGCATTTTGTGCTTTCCCTATTTTCTTGTGACAAGAAATCATGTATCAATTCATGTCTAGTGCTGCTGTAGCAGCGATCGCCTTTTTTGTTGCTGCACCGCCCCAAACAGTTAAAGCGCAAACTCCACCGATCCGCACTTACCAGCCTAAAGCCACAGCAAGTGCTAGGGATGCCCAAATACTCGACCAACAGCAGAAAGCGCATCCTAACAGATTTGATCTTAAGAAATATCCTCTCACTGAAAGCAATGCCTCGCATTGGCAAGAATCTCTATGGGCGATCGGCGTTTTAGCCCCCGAACAAGACTATGCCCTGCAAGCCTTAGAAAAGGTTTTGCAATTGACAACAGCCGCAAACCTCACCGATCCTCAAAAAGGAATTATTGATACAGCGATCCAAGTATCAACACAGCTTTATACACTCAAACCTGCGGTTTATAGTAAGCTCAAGTCGCATTTTTTGCGCACTATTGACTATAGTAATGACCCACAATGGGTGGCAATTTCCCTCGCCGCGATCGCGAAGTCAGCCGTTTATCCATCGGCAAATATCTCCCCAATCCAAATTGATAAATTGCAAATCAAGGTGCAGCAACGTTTTCCTAACTGGTCAGAGGATCTCCATCTGCGAACTACGATCAACAATATTCAAAGCGAACGCCAACTTGCAAAAAAAATACCAATTCCCAGTCTCACAGATTTATTGAAATGGCAAATCGCCCCACAACAGGCGCATATGTATGTTCTTTGTCGTCCTAATCGCGATATTTTGTGTTTATCAGTTTTAAAAGATCGCCAAGGGCAATTTGTTAAACAAAATAAACAACTTTGGTCAGCACCATTACTGCTTCAGTCTATCCATAATCTCGATTGGAATTTTAGTAATGGGCGCACCCCACAGGGAATTTATCGTATGGAGGGCATTTCTCGACAACCAGATGATGAAGTGTTTCATGCCTATGGACAGTTTTCGCTGGTAAATTTATTTTTACCCTTTGAGGATGGTGTGAATGCTTTTTTACCACAACAAAAAGGTAAATTTTCAGGTGATTTGCAAGCCTATCAAATGCTTTTACCGCCCTCATGGCGAAATTATGAGCCAATTCAGCAAGCGTATTTAGCTGGGAGTATGGGGCGATCGCTGTTTCGGATTCATGGTAGTGGCGCTGCGATCGACTTTTTTCGTAACAAACCCGCAGTAGTCAACATCAAAAACTTTGACTGGAACGCTACATTGGGATGTCTCTCGGCTCTAGAAATTTACGATGATCGCGGTAGTTTACTCAAAGCTGATATGCCAAAAATTCTTGATGCTTTAAATACTGTGGGCAAAGGCAAGGTTGATGGTTATTTAATTGTTGTAGATATCCCCAGTCCATCAAATGAGCCAGTGACAATTGCTGAAGTTGCTAAGTATCTAGCTCCCAGCGCTTTGCGCTCAAACCCGAACTAAGAGATTTTGTAAAAGCGTTGCGAAGCAACGCTTTTACAAAATCTCTTAGGGTTAGTTCTGCTCGACGCTACCAGCACGGAAAACACGACCAATTACTTCTTCGATCGCAGGTTCATTTACCGATAAATCCAGAATCTCTAATTCGGCAAGAATTTGTGAAACCACCTTGGTCAATTTTTCTCTCGGTACTAAAAAACAAACTGCTTGACCATCAATATTTAAGATTTGACCATATTTCTGTAAACCTTCGCGATCGGTAATTGGTTGGGATAGCTCCACTCGCACCTCACGATAGGGCGCAAAGTTATTATGTAGACCCTCGAGACTACCGTCATAGATCAGTCCACCTTCATGGATTAGCAACACCCGCTTACATAAAGCCGTAATGTCTGCCATATAGTGACTTGTCAATATAATCGTCGCCTGGTAGCGCTGATTATATTCCCGCAAAAATTCTCGTACACTCGCTTGAGCATTCACATCTAAGCCTAAGGTTGGCTCATCTAAAAACAAAACTTGCGGCTGATGCAACAAAGCCGCCAATAATTCGGCTTTCATACGCTCACCAAGGGAGAGTTTTCGCATGGGCTGCAAAAGCTTTCCTTCCAGCGATAGCATCTCTGTCAGCTCACCGAGGCGATGCTTAAATAATTTGTCAGGAATGTCGTACACCGACGCATTCATCTTTAAAGAATCTAGTGCTGGCAGATCCCAAATTAATTGTTGTTTCTGCCCCATGACTAAGGTGATTTTTTGCAAAAAGCTGGTGTCTCTCTGAAAGGGGATATGCCCAGCCACTTGGACATGCCCCGATGAAGGATGGATTAAGCCCGTTAGCATTTTCAGCGTTGTGGTTTTGCCTGCCCCATTTGGGCCCAAAAAGCCAACCATTTCACCAGATGCGATCGCGAAGGAAATATCTTTAACCGCTGCGATCACCCGATATTGACGATGCCAAAAGTGTTTGAGAGTGCCAACTATTCCCGCATCTTTGACCGCAATATTATAAATTTTGCTCAAACCTTCAACTGTAACCATTGCCATAGCACTCTAACCAAGATGCATTCTGATATACTGTCAACAATATCAATTAAAAACGTTGGTATTGCTCATCGATTAAATAGAGTTGAGTCAATAATTCTGTAAAGACACAATCAAAAAAACAGTTAATGTTGATTAGGCAATATTCTTAACCTTATCTTATTTTTAAGGTTTTAGAAATTTTATGATTGCAGTAGCAATTTATCGTTCTAAACTGGCTTAATCTTCAAGGTTATTGAGTTTTGATAACGATTTTCGCTAACGCACAACTGGAAAACAAGGAAAGCAGTCATGGTAAAAGTCCTCGTAGTGGACGATAGTCCGATGGTGTTGGAGATGGTCTCAGCACATTTAAAGCAACATGGTATAGAAGTTACGGAAGCCAATAACGGTGCTGAGGCAGTTGAAAAGCTCAAAGCTTTAACTCCTGATCTCGTTGTTACTGATGTGGTCATGCCTCAAATGAATGGTTATGAGTTATGCCGTTGGATCAAAAATAATGCCTCTACGAAGAATGTACCCGTAATTATGTGTACAACCAAAAGTGAGGAATTTGATAAGTACTGGGGCATGAAGCAGGGCGCAGATGCTTACTTAACTAAGCCCTATCACCCACCTGAATTAATCAAAACAATTAAGCAGTTACTTAGCCAAGGCAAGTAAAAGAAAAGAGGTGTGCAATGCGCCCCTCTTTTCTTTTACAAAATGAAACCAGCAATGCTCATTATAAAAATAGGTTTTGATGCAAGTCCGCCAACGGTGGACTTGCATCAAAACCTATTTTGGGTTTTCAGTGTCTGCGGCGCTGAAAACCCAAAATAGGTTTCATAATTTAGAATTGCTGGAATGAAATAAAAAGGGGTGCAACGCGCCCCTTTTTATTTCATTCTGTTATTTTTTTGTCCTTGCGCCGTGCGGAGGCTATTTGTTGAGGATCTACGCCTTCAAAGGTGGGTGGCAGCCAAACCCGAACTACTAATAGTAGGGCTAGAGCAATTAAAAAAGCACAGGTAGCCATGACTTGCTTCCATTCGACCTCTAGCAACCCTTTAACAATCACTTCTCGCAATACCGAAACGATAGTAACTTCTACGGAAACCCCTATGGAAACTCGCTGTTCCTGAAGATAAATAATTAATAGCCGAAATAATTCCACTAAAATGAGGATAAATAAAATATCTGCCGTTATGTCATGAAAGTGCAGGGTAGTTAATAAAGATTGAAAAATCTCCTTAAGTTGCAACACCATGACGCAAAACAGTCCAATACAAAGAGAAATCGCGATCGCATCTTGCACCAACTCCAAAGTTTTGACAATTCGACTACGCAGAGTTTTGCCATCCCATGAAGTGATTAGCGGATCTTGAGCTGAGTCATCTGAGTGCTGCATATTTGATTTGATCTACTAAGAAACTTTGACACAAATTAGCATAGTTTATTCTTATAGGACAATCAGTTTTTTATTAGATATTCATATACTGTAGAGCTGATTCACTTATGAGATCAGTTTTTTTTGGGAGATTGCGCTCAATGGGGGCGAAATCTCTGAAGCCGTTTAGAATTACAGAAAGCTTTCGCTTCTCTCGGTTACAGAAATATGGACTTGAAGTTTTATTTGGGTTGTGCGGTTTGGGCTTATAAAGGTTGGGTTGGTGATTTTTATCCTAAGGGGAGCCGCTCAACGGAGTTTTTGCAACTCTATAGCGATCGCTTAGCAACCGTAGAGGTAAATTCAACTTTTTATGTACTCCCCGATCTCCAAACTGTTGAGCGCTGGGCAAAGGATACGCCCGCAAATTTTAAGTTTTGCCCAAAGTTCCCAAAACAGTTAACCCATAATGGTTTGTTACTACCTTATCTAGATCAGGCGTTACATTTTTTAAATTTAATGTCTGGATTTGGCGATCGCTTAGGTGTGCTATTTGTCCAACTGCCACCGAGCTATAGCCCAGCTAATTTTGCTGATCTAGAAAATTTTCTCAGAGCTTTACCGACAAAAAACTATCAAATTGCTCTAGAAGTCCGTCATGGTGATTGGTTTAAATCGCCACATTGCGATCGACTCAATACGCTACTTCAAAATCTTGGTGTCGGACGAGTGTTGCTCGATTCTCGACCAATATACGACCTACCCTTAGGTAATGAAATTGATCCCGCATTGTCGATACCAGTGCAGCAGGAGCGTCGCAAGCCAAATTTACCTTTGCAGCCTATAGTGACTGCCCCATTTAGTATTGTGCGTTTTATTAGCCATCCTGATCGCGATTTAAATATTCGCTTTTGGCAAGAATGGGTGACTTATTTGCAAGACTGGTTAGCTAATGAAACTCAAGTTTATTTTTTTGTACATTGCCCTATCGAAGAGCGATCACCCCATAATGCTAAATATTTTCAGGAAATGTTAGAAAAGGCGAATGTTCCTGTGCCAGCCTTGCCTTGGAATGATCTAACTCCGCCACCGCAACAATTAACACTATTTTGATATGCTCACAATTAAATCAGTTTTACGGGTCTTGCTTGCGATATTCATGATCACCGCAGGGACACTTCACTGGGTAACGCCCGATCCCTTTGTGCAGATCGTTCCTTCTTTTTTACCTTATCCTTTAGCTTTGGTTTACATTAGTGGCGTATTTGAAATTTTAGGTGGAGTTGGCTTGTTAGTTCCCTCAGTTAGTCAAGCCGCAGCATGGGGATTGATCGCCCTATTCATTGCTGTATTTCCTGCCAATATCAACATGGCAGTTAATCGTATTCAAATGGATGGAATTCCCGACTCAGACTTATTACGATGGGGAAGGCTACCATTGCAAGCAGTCCTCATCGCATGGGCTTGGTGGTATACCAAAAAGATTTGAGAAGCGATACAAAGTATCGTTTCTCAAATCTTTTTGTCTCGTACTTAGTTTAGCAATAAAAGTGATCAATTATTGGCGATTGCTTAATAATTAGCCCTGTTGGGCAATCAAAAATTCTTGTAACCTAGTCTGGGCAAAAGTTTCAAGGATATTAATCAAAAGGTTTGAAAGCTTTTCTCTGTGCGGGTTTCAGCGATTCTAGTCGTTATTATCCAACAGTGCTATTATTTGACTTTGCGATCGCCAATAACCTTTCGGAACTAAACAACGAAGTCAACTATTTTTGCTTGCCTATTTTTGGCTAAAAAAAGACAGCTTTAACGGGCGTGTCGATTCGGTATAACGCTCCGGTTCAGCGGCGAACCGCGCAGCGGATCGTCCGCTGCAACCGGTTGTTAGCCGATCGGCCCATAAACATCTTTCATTCAACAAACGGCGAATCCAAGTCAGTCGCCAGCACCAGCACATCGGGATCGTCATTAAATATGGCTATGAGGTCACCATGTAACTTGACTGCCGCTTCGCGGACTCCAGTGTCGATGAACCGAAATTTCCGCCAACTCCAAACGCGGTCTTGACCTGCTCCATCTGTCACGTACAGATCCAGGTGCCCATCATCACACTCTTGCCCGTAGATGCACACGCCGAAGGTGCATGGGAACCCTGCCAACTCGACCCACCAACCCCAATCCTCGCAGCAGCAAAACGGTGCGTCGTACCCGTACTCCCGCAGCCTGCTGACCAGATACTCCGCGAGTGCTTTGCCATACATACCTTCGTTGACAAGTTCCTCAGCCTCGCCAGGAAGAATCGGAAATTTTGCGGAGCTGACGCGGATGAATGTCCCCATTTGGCCTCCACTAGGCTAACTAGTAAGTTGAACCGCAGCAGCTACGCTACGCGGTTAACGGGTTTTCGTTTTGTCGGTTCCAACGAAAAGTTCTTTTGCTGCACTTTTAGGATTTTATCATATGATGTCAAGACCTTATTGAAGTGCTGTCAATAG
>JADBWK010000011.1 GCA_020404895.1 Pseudanabaena sp. M085S1SP2A07QC
AGGCAAAACGACTTAAGGCTGGCTGGAACAATAACTATCTTAAGACTATCCTTAGTGCTTTAAATATAGTCATTGCTTAGCTTTCGCTAATTGTTGCGAAATGTTTGCTGGGTTGTTAAGAAACGTGTGCGGTTGCCCTAAGATCAGCACGAGTCAACTTGACATCCGTGAGATCTGTACTTTGCATCTGCACCCTACTCGCCTTAATATCCGCCATAATCGCGCTTCTT
The DNA here is from genome assembly GCA_020404895.1 of Pseudanabaena sp. M085S1SP2A07QC. GTDB lineage: Bacteria > Cyanobacteriota > Cyanobacteriia > Pseudanabaenales > Pseudanabaenaceae > Pseudanabaena. The sequence goes on from JADBWK010000011.1 coordinate 231, forward strand.
AGTGAAACCCCATTCAAATCTGCATCAATTAAAATTGCTCTTTCCAATTTGGCATTATTTAAAATTGCGCCTGAAAGGGTCGCACAACTTAGATTGGCTTCAGAGAGAAATACGCCTTGCATATTGGCATTATTTAACTTCGCTTCACTAAGATTTACGCCACTAAGAGTCGCTTCTTGTAAATTTGCGCCGCGCAAGTCGGCTTTATGTAGATCTGCACCAGATAGATTTGCACCACGCAGGTCAGCACCAGATAGATTTGCACCCGTTAGATTTGCTGTGCTGCGTTTCTTTTTGCCAGCATCAATTTCATGTTGATCGCCGATCGCTCTTTCTTGCCTAAGATTTGCACCTTTCATGCAAGCTCCGACAAGGTTCGCACCACTCAAGTTAACCGTTCGCATATCTGCGTCAATTAAGTTAGTATCCATCAAATTGGCAAGACTGAGATTTGCACCAAAGAGAGTCGCTCCTTGCAGACTAGCTCCATGTAAATCAGCATTGGATAGATTGATATTACTCATGCTCGCTTGATTGAGATTCGCTCCACAAAGATTTGCACCAACCATTAAGGCTCCGCGCATATTTGCCCTTGTCAAACAAGAAAATGTCAAAACTATACTATTGAGGTAGGCTTTTGAGAGATTAACATCTAGCCAATCCGTACGACTGAGGTTAGCTCCACTGAGTTTGATACCATTGAGATTAAGCCCACTAAAGTCGCGATCACCTTTTGCATAGCGGCGTAGAATATCTTGAGAAGTGAGTGCTGCATCCATATTACTTTCTTGGTATTGGAAGAATAAAAGGTATTAGTGTGGGCATTGTCCACACTAATACCTTTTATGTTAAACAGATGTTGCTGAAGCGAACTCTTGTTGCTGCTCATTCAGTTGCTCAAGAATTGAAGAACTCTCTAGCTCAGAGCCATTGGCAAGACGCTGTTTTTGCAAATCTAAGGCTGCCTTAATTAAACCTTGGAAAAGTGGGTGAGGTCTACTAGGGCGAGATTGGAACTCAGGATGGAATTGAGTGGCGATAAAATAAGGATGGCTCGGAAGCTCGATCGCTTCCACTAGTCGCCCATCGGGAGAAGTACCGCTAATTACATAGCCAGAATCAATAAATTGCGATCGATAAGCATTATTAAATTCATAGCGATGACGATGGCGCTCGTAAATCACTGACTCATTATAAAGCTCATAAACTAGGCTATTTGGGGCAAGACGGCAAGCATATAGCCCCAAACGCATTGTGCCGCCAAGGTTAACGACATCCTGCTGTTCAGGCAAGAGGTGAATAACAGGATTTGTGGAGTCTGGCGCAAACTCGGCGCTATTTGCGTCGCTGAGTTTACCAACATTTCTAGCCCAGTCAATGACTGCGCATTGCATTCCTAAACATAAACCTAAAAATGGAATTTGGCGATCGCGGGCATATTGCACGGCAGCAACTTTACCATCGACACCACGGTGACCAAATCCACCAGGGACAACGATCGCATGGACATCTTTTAGGAATTTCTCTGCGCCGTATGCCTCAATGTCTTCAGAGTTGATCCAGCGCAAATTTACATTGCTATTAACGGCGATCGCACCATGCTTTAGGGCTTCGATCACCGAGAGATAGGCATCGGTCAGTCGTACATATTTGCCAACGATCGCAACTTCTACTTGATGCTCAGAGCGATAGAGCCGCTCGACAAGGGTTTGCCAGCTACGAAGATCGGGCTGACGTTGTTGCATACCTAGCAGGCGCAGTACTTGCTCAGCAAGTCCTTCACGCTCCATCGCTAATGGCACTTCATAGATGCTTTTCACATCTTGCCCTGTCATGACACATTCGGGTAGCACGTTGCAAAATTCTGAGACTTTGTCCTTAATATTTTGGGGTAAAGGGCGATCACTACGACATACTAAAATGTCAGGCTGTATGCCCACGGATTGTAATTCCTTAACCGAGTGCTGTGTGGGCTTGGTTTTCATTTCCCCTGCGGAGGCAATCCAAGGCATCAGGGTAACATGCATGTAGACAACATTTTGCCGTCCCACATCCTTCCGAAACTGACGAATTGCTTCGATAAATGGGAGTGATTCGATATCGCCTACCGTCCCGCCAATTTCTACGATCACAACATCAGGATTGCCATTTTTTGCCACGCGATGAATGCGTTCTTTAATTTCATTGGTAATATGTGGGATCACCTGTACCGTGCCGCCCTGATAGTCGCCGCGTCGTTCTTTATTGATCACACCTTGATAAATTGCGCCTGTGGTGACATTACTGAGTTTTGACATCGAGGTATCAGTAAAGCGCTCATAATGCCCCAAGTCTAGATCTGTCTCTGCGCCATCTTCGGTAACAAAAACTTCTCCATGCTGAAACGGACTCATCGTTCCTGGATCAACATTGATATAGGGATCGAGTTTTAGAATTGCGATCGAATAATCCCTAGATTTAAGTAATCGTCCCAAACTTGCGGCAACGATGCCCTTCCCGATACTAGAGACAACACCGCCAGTCACAAAGATATACTTAGCCATAAAAATTTCGTTATAGGGTGCATTGTTTTATTGTTTCGTAAACAATGCTTAACAAAGTGATTATATAGCAGGTGATTGCTCTGCAATATCTGAGCATAGATATTCATCAATTCTCATTATGAAACCGATGTTTGTATTTCCAACGCCTTTGGTGTTGGAAATACAAACATCAGTTTTTTGAAAGTCAGCCGTAAGCTGACTTTCAAAAAACTGATGTTTCTAATGAGAATTATTGAATAGATATTACAGGGTGAGTATTCTCAGACCTTGTGGAGTTTTTACTATAGCGCAAAGCGCTGTAGTAAAAACTCTTTTATTAAGTCAGTGTTTCAGCAAGAGTTTTTGCGTTAACAGGCGATCGCACAGCTTTAAACATGCCAAAACGACAAAGTCCTGCCCCAAAAGCCAGACGCATTAATAAAATCGTGGGTATTTCCCTTACAGATTTAATAAGTCCAGATACACCAAAACTTACCAATCCCTTTGGACGCGCTACACCTTGCCAAATTGAATCTAGCCATGAAGGAAGAGTTTCTGCTGTCCAATCAGAAGTTGTTACTTTCCCATTTACATATCCTGTCGCCTCCAAAAGTTCAGAAAAGCATTCAATGCTTGAGAACTCAGGATGTGACCATTGATCGAGGAGTTGCTTCATTACAGGCTTCTCCCAAATATTGAGAGGCACTTGGCGATCGTCTCGCTGATTCCAATCCGCAAGTACTAGCAACCCATTAGGCTTGAGTACGCGCATCAACTCCTTTGCAAAAATAGCTTTGTCGGGCATATGTGGTCCCGCCTCGACTGACCAAACCACATCAAAGCTTGCATCAGGAAATGACATCGACATCGCATCATCAACCTGAAATTGTAGATCAAGCCCATTTGGTGTTAGCTCCTGAGCACGTTTGACCTGCTCAGGACTAATCGTAATTGCTGTTACCGAGAAGCCATATTCTTTTGCCAAAATGCGGCTACTGCCACCAATACCACAACCGACATCCAGAACAGTCGTTCCAGCAGGCATCTGATCTAAGCCACCCCAACGCACCATCTCATGAACAAAATCAGATTTAGCAGTCAAGAAGTCTTTAGAACGCGGCGGCGAACCATAATGACCTAGATGAATATGTTCGCCCCAGTAGAACTCTAAAATGCCATCTTCTGTCCATTGATCATAGGAGTTAGCAACAGAATCAGCAGATTGATAGCGACGTGCTGTAGCTAGATAAATGCCGATTCCTGCGATCGCAACTACTGAGATAGCTTCCAACGTAGTAACAAATAAATTCATCAAGATTAAGCCTTACCATTTTTGACAAGTAGTTCTTCCAGATTATTTTGATTTAGAAGACTTTGCTCTATATCCAGAGCCGTAGATTTTGACTTATGAAATTCAGCGATCGAGATTAGTTTACCTGCTTCCGAATCCCACAACACAAACTTGGCGCAACCAAGCATATCTCCAAGCCTTAGAGTTTTGACCTTGGCGAGAAGGTGAATATTTTCGTTATGACAAGCTTCGAGATTATAGTTAGGGATTCTCTCAGAAAGGTGATGGATATTATGAAAACCGATGTCTGCGGAAAACCACTTCAAAATAGTTGGCAATTCTAAATAACTGCTACCGTCAAGTGCTCCAAGGAGATAGTCCCAACCTGCTGTTTTGTGAGCATAGGAGTCTTCAAAGTTGTGCTGCACAAAAAACACGCAGATAAAGATTGCTGCCGAAAAAGTTAAACTGATTGAGTAAATACTTAAAAAGAAGCCTGCTCCAAGCAAATAGCTAAGGAAAATCCAACTACCGATAACGCAAATATTATTGAGTAGCAAATCTATAAATTCCGCCCCCGTATACCAATTTCTAGATTTGTGAGAAGAGATAATCGCTGCTAAACCCATGCGAGGGTCTTTCCTTAAACTGGAAAATATATGACCAATAAAATCATAGCTTCCTGCAATTAGTGCATATCTTGGTCTGATGGCAAGGTAGAAAAAACCTCCCAAAAAAGACATTAATGGATGTCTCATTACGGCATAAAGCTTTTGATCGGAATCATTAAGCTTAGAGAATTCTTCAGTAGAGAGAAATGCTGCGACACCACGGTATCGTTCCCAATCCCCATTGGTTTTGTGGTGATAAGCATGACCTCTTGACCATGGATATTGGGGAATGGCATTAATCACGCCCAAAAAGAAGCCAACAGCTCTATTTACTTTTTTGGAAGTAAATAGTGAATAATGTCCACAATCATGCATCAGCGAGAAGCATCGCAATGAAAAGAGAGTCATCAAAATGATGATCGGTGGCAGAAACCAAAAAGATACTGCTGCTGCTTTAACTGCTAAAAACCATAGAGCAATATAGGGAACAACGGTATTCAGGATTTGATAGGTTGCCCATAGATCATTGCTCTTCATGTAAGGAGTAAGAACAAAGTCTGATTTTTTAATTATATTTTCCACTCAATAAAATACTCTTGTAAATAACTCTAGCAGTATGTCTAGAATGGGCTGCACGTTGCGCCGCCCATTCTAGATTCTAATAAACCGATGTGATGATTCGGGCGGTGACCCTGTTGGCATAAATTCATCCCAGCGATCGCATACTTGTTTGTAGCATTCTGAGGGAGAAATCTTCAGGTTTTGGAGACAGTAAATTTCGATCTGTTGATCGATATTCATTGCCAGAATGATCTCTTGTTGAGCATCATAGTTGGCGATCACCTGCATTAATGACGGAATCTGTCTTGAACTGATGCCCATTTCCAGTAAATAGGTTGCAGCAAATTCCGCTGCTATAAACTGAGTTCTAAATTGCCAAAGGTGAAAACTCGGCTTAAAATCAGCAGTAGGTTGCCCGACAATACAAACTGTAATCCCTTTCCCTGATGTTACAACACCCCTCAGGGCATGATATCCAATTAGTAAAAAATTATCTTTAATAAACTGAGGTTGCCAAGAATGGCACATGTCCTGACGTTCTTTATGATCTCGCAGCATTGGACTTCCTATTTGTCTGCTTGATGCGATCGCCTTGGCACAGGTTTTGTCCAAGTGGGAGCAATTGTAAAATTTCTAAAAATTTTAAACTAAACATCATCTATACCTCGCAGATGAAAAAGTGTAGGTTTGTAAATCTCTAAAAGAGACCCTTTGCGATCGGCGGGCATCCTGACTTAGAGATTGATGCATCTCATCACAGTTGCGGGACAGCGCTGGGTTTACACCAAACTTTCCCCGTTTCCTCCAACGGCTGTTACCCGTTGGAACCGATCAATAGTCTCATCATTGTAGGACATAAACCAAAAAAAGAGAAAGGCGGCGCAAAGCGCCACCTTTCTCTTTTTTTTGTTAAGTTGCATTACTGTACAACTAAAATTGTTTTGAGGCTGTCATCACTTGCCCCATTAATAACACCGCCCGATCGCAAAATAGCTTGCAACATTTCCACGACCTCAAACGTGATTTCTTCACCAATACAAACTAGAGGAATCCCTGGAGGATAAGGACAAAGAGATTCAGCACTAATTCTCCCAATCGCATTATCAATAGAAATGCGATCGCATTTCCCAAAATACACCTCACGCGGAGTCAAACCAGATTGATAATTCGTAATTCGTAATTCATAATTCGTAATTAATTTTTCCTCTTTCCTTTTTCCTTTTTCCTTAATAAGCCTTTGCAATCCATCTACTAGCCGACAAATATCATCTTGAGTGTTACCAAAGCTAAAACTAAATACTAATTGCGATCTGGTGGGCATTTCCGCCATCACATCTAATTGGGAATGCAGATATTCATCAGCTTCAAAGCCTGTAATACCTACGCAATTAGTCATTACTGTAAGGCGAGTATCGTCAAGCGTGGGAACTTCTATTTGACTAAAGGTTCGTAAATTAGAAATTTGATTTAATTGCGATCTCGCTGATTTAGCTAAGCCCAATGTGTAAGCTAAGAGTTCTTTGCCATTTACGGCTAGTTGTCGCCGCGCCACATCCAGAGAAATCATAAGTAATAGACTAGGGCTGCTTGATCGCAATATTTGCAAAGCGCTATCTACCTGTTCGGCTGCAATGCGATCGCCTTGCAGATGCAAAATTGAAGACTGGGTGAGACTACCTGCGACTTTATGCGTGGATTGCACAACTAGGTCGGCTCCTGCTTGCAATGCTGAATTTGGTAGCTCAGGAAGAAAACCTAAATGTGCTCCATGAGCAGCATCAACTAATAAGGGAACATTAAAAGAATGGGCGATCGTTACCATTTTTTGCAATTCGCCACAAACTCCAAAATAATTTGGGCTAACTAGCATCACTGCTTTCGCATCAGAATGAAGGTTCAGGAATAATTCTAAGGTTGTAGGACTCACACCCAAGTCCAAATCAAATTCTGGCAGATAGTCGGTGGGCAAATATACAGGAGTAGCGCCATTAATAACTAGTCCTGCGATCGTTGCCTTGTGACAGTTTCGCCCAATTAAAATCTTGTCTCCCTGCCGACAAGTTGCCAATAGCATCGCTTGCACACCGCAAGTAGAGCCGTTGGTCAGGAACCATGCGCGATCGCTACCATAAGCATCGGCAGCTAGGGCTTCGGCTTCTGCGATCGATTCTGCGAGATCAGGCAATTCTGGCAAATCTAGGCGAAAAATATTTTCACCTATGATTGACATAAATTCGCGATCAATCCCTTGACCGCGTTTGTGTCCTGGCATATAAAACGGCGCGTGATCGATATCTAGATATCGCCGCGCCGCTGCTAATAATGGAACTGAATTTTGATCCAAGGTCTACTTAGGTGATTTAAAATTTACCCCACCCTAGCCCTCCCCTTGCAAAGGGGAGGGAACAAGATTTCTAGTTTCCCCCCTTTGCAAGGGGGAATTAAAGGGGGTAAGTCCGATTTATGTCTAAAAGAGGGGAGATTTTTTACAAGAAATCTCCTTATTCCAGATACTTCTCCAAAGCAGTTTCGACGATATCTTTCATCGAAGCGCCCTTTTCTTCAACAGCCTTTTTGAGCATCTCATAGGACTTAGCCGAAAGAGTGACTCGATGACGGATATCTTTCCGTTTACCTTTAGATTCGGTTTCGTCAAGTTCTGATACGTAGGATTCTGCAAACTTTCGCAAATCTTCATTGCCTTTGCGATCGCAAAAATCACCAAATCCTTCGCCTTCTGTGCGTTCATTTTTGAAATAAACAAATAGCGGCTCTAAACCTGTCTCCAGATTATTAATATGCAAGCGTTGTACGTAGGGCTGGGCTAAGCGTGTTGAGTCAAAACTACCACCCAACCAAACTTGGTATTCATCAACGGCGCTACCAACAAAGGCAAGTTCGGCCATATAGGGGCGAGCACAACCATTGGGGCAACCTGTCATACGGGTGACAAAGGTTTCCTGATCTAAGCCCAAACGTACTAATAGCTTACGAATTCTCGCTAATACACTTGGCAAGGCACGTTCTGACTCAGCGATCGCTAGTCCGCAAGTTGGGAAAGCGGGACAAGCCATGGAGTAACGCACGAGCGAATCAATTTTGTCAGGAGCCAGCACATGACAGCGATCAAGAATCTTTTGGATCTCCTCTTTTTCATCGGCAGCGATTTCGGTAATCAGCAAATTGTGATTGGGAGTCAGCACAAAATCATGATGAAACTTTTCGCTGATTTCGCGTAAAGCAGTTTTTAGTTGCAAATCTTCGCGATCGCTTACCCGACCATTTTCAATTGAGACTCCTACAAAATATTTGCCATCACCCTGTTCATGCCAGCCCAGATAATCCTGATATTTAAAATCTGGTAAGGCTCTCGCAGGTGCTAATTCCGTGGGGTAATATTCTCGCAAAACATGTTTGAATTTTTCCACGCCCCACTCATGCAAAATATGCTTGAAGCGAGAATGGCGACGATTGTGGCGATCGCCATAGTCCCGTTGTAAAGAAACGATCGCCTTAATCACATCATAAATCTTGGCGACAGGGACAAAGCCAATGCTGTCAGCCATTCTAACAATGGTTGCATCGTTATTGTGGGCGCGTCCTAAACCACCACCAACATAGACATTAAAGCCTTCTAGCTCTTTTTGATCATTAGTAATCACCACTAATGCCAAATCGTTGGTATAGAGATCAACCGAGTTATCACCAGCAACAGCGATCGCAATCTTAAACTTGCGGGGCAGGTACTGAACCCCATAAATTGGCTCGACATCACTGATATTAGTTTTAGCAGTCCCCGTCCCCTGACGATTTCTCGCTTCGGTTACTTCTGGAGCTTCCGAAGAAGTAACCGCCACTTCACCATCAAGCCAAATATCGTAATAGGCTCCAGCTTGTGGAGCAAGTAAATCCGCAATTTTAAAAGCGTATTCGCGAGCATATGCATACTCAGGCTTATTTTTAAAGGGAGCAGATGGAGCCATCACGTTACGATTAATGTCGCCACAAGCGCCTACGGTTGATCCCATATTTCTGGTGATATCAGCAATCACTGTCTTCAGATTTTCTTTGAGAATCCCATGAATCTGAAAACCTTGGCGCGTTGTAGCTCTCAAAGTATGGTTGCCATACTTATCACATAGTTTATCCAGAGCCAAATACAACCGCCAAGGAATAATCCCTCCTGGGCTACGGGTACGCAGCATCATGCTGTATTGCGCTTCTTCGCCTTTAATCTTGTTCTTTTCAAAATCGCGTTCTTTTTGTTGATAGGAACCATGAAACTTCAGGATTTGAATACCATCCTGACTGAAAAAAGGATTGCCATCAGTTAGCTCAGTGTTGATAGGACCTCGCAAAAAGTTACTTTTTTGCTTAAGGACTTCTACCTTTGATACTTTTACAGGGTTTGTCAAAGTGTTTGTCATGGTTCAACTATCGAAACTTCGTATATTTTTAGTTTTTGTGCCCCACCATTATACCCCGATAAACCCATCGGAATTAGGATGAACTTTACAAAAATAAAAGGCGGCACGATGTGCCGCCTTTTATTTGTTTTTCGTAATTAGGATAATAAAAGACAGACCAAAGGGTTACCTTTTATTTTGATCCTGAAAAAACTTATTCGCTTTCTTTGGCAAAACCAGCGTAGGCTTCCATGCCATGTTCACCAATATCAAGTCCTTTGAACTCTTCTTCAGCATCGACGCGGATACCACCAGTAATTAGGGAAATCACATACCAAGCGATAAAGCTAAAAGCAACAGTAAAACCACCAACAGCAGCAATACCAATCAATTGATAAAGCAGTTGATCAAAGCCACCGCCGAAGAATAGACCAGCTTTGGGACCAGCACCAGCTTGTAAAATGTAACCACCGCCAATATCAGTTTTTTGTCCAACGGCAAATAAACCAACTGCTAGAGTGCCCCAAATACCGCAGCATAGGTGAACTGAAGTCGCGCCGACAGGATCGTCAATTTTGAGCTTGTCAAAGAAACCAACTGCAAATACAACAATTACGCCGCCGATCGCACCAATAATAATCGAGCTAGGTAAGGTAATCCAAGCACAAGAAGCGGTGACAGAGACTAACCCAGCCAAGATACCGTTAACGATCATGGACAAGTCGGGCTTACCAAGATACAACCAAGCAACAATGGTAGCGGCGATCCCACCTGCGGAAGCGCCCATGTTCGTAGTCAAAGCGATGTGAGAGATCAAACGACCGTCAGCCGCCATGGTCGAACCAGGATTGAACCCAAACCAGCCTAACCATAGAATCAAACAACCTAAAGTTGCAAGACCCATGTTATGTCCAGGAATAGCTCGATTTCCATTTTCGCCGTATCGCCCAATGCGTGGGCCAAGGACGGCTGCGCCAATAAGAGCTGCCCAGCCACCTACAGAGTGAACGACTGTAGAACCAGCAAAATCAAAGAAGCTACCTGTAGTTGCACCTGAAGCGTCCTTCGCTATGTTGGCTAACCAGCCACCGCCCCAGATCCAATGACCTGTGATCGCATAGGCAACACCAACCAAAACAAAGCTAAACAGCAAGAACGAAACAAACTTAATACGCTCAGCGACTGCACCAGAAACAATCGTTGCAGCAGTTCCTGCAAAAACTAGCTGGAACAAGAACTTAGCTTCTAGAGGTACACCTGTCCAACTAAGCCCAGGAAAGTCGCCCTTATAATCGGCAAGCGTAGCAGGACTGTTGTCTGCACCACTGAGGAAAAATCCTTTCAAGCCAATGAACTGATTTCCGTCACTACTACCGTACATAAATCCAAAGCCGATCGCCCAGTAAGCAATGGTAGCGATCGCAAATACGATTAAGTTTTTGGTGAGAATGTTAACCGCATTTTTGCGGCGACAAAATCCAGACTCCACCAGAGCGAAGCCTGCATTCATGAAAAATACTAGAAATGAAGCAATTACTACCCAAAGAGTATCTAAACCAACTTTGAGAGCAGCTACGTTAGCCTGAACCTTATCAGCAGTTAGAGGTTCAGGAGTAGGGGCAGCAGTTTGAGCAGTGGCTGCATACACCCAAAAAACACCGATTATTGCAGCTAGAGGTACACAAGCAGTCCAGTTCACTGAACTCTTGAGTTTCCTCTTTTGATTTGACTTATAAACCAACACCTTAGAGTTCTCCTCGTTGAAGTAATGCACCCGTGCAAACGCAAAGATTTATTAGACTCATAACATCAGATTCAAGTACGTAGGCTTTGTATAAATCTATACACTTCGACCTATAACCATCATTTCAAGGCAAAAAACAACAACGAAAAAAACTTATGCAAATCATAGAGATATTCCACTGATATCGATAATCGATATCAGTGGAATATCTCTATGATTTATGACATTCAAGAAAAGAAAAAGGGCGACGCATAACGCCGCCCTTTTTCTTGAGATTAGCTTCTCTCTAAGTAGAAAAGATTTTATCCTTCGGAAGAACTTTGACCGAAGAACACACTAGAGCCAAAGTCGCTACCATAACCCTCTTCACCATGAACAGGTAAGTCAATGCCTTGCTCTTCGATAGAAGGGGCAACTCTCAAGTCCAGAAATAGTTTTAAGACTTGCAGAATAATAAATGTGGCGATCCCAGCAAATACATAGGTAAAAGCAACACCTTCAAACTGCTTCCAAATCAGTATAGGATTGCCATCCAAAAGCCCAAGGCTAGCTTCTCCTCCAAAGGCAACTTTGGTTGCAAATACGCCCGTTAGCATTGCGCCAACAGTCCCGCCAACACCATGAACTGAGAAGGTATCGAGGGAGTCGTCAAATTTGAATTTCGCACGCAGGCTAACAGCGATAAAACAACAGACAGCGGTGATTGAGCCAATCAAAATCGCCCCAATTGGGGTAACAAAACCTGCGGCAGGAGTGATCCCAACAAGTCCAGCTAAGAATCCGCTAGCAATACCAACCGCAGTTGGCTTACCACGCAGCACCCATTCAACCAATAGCCAAGTTAAACCACCAGACGAAGTTGAAACTGTAGTTGCCACAAATGCAACCGCAGCGAGCGGTCCCGCAGCGAGGGAGCTACCAGCATTAAATCCAAACCAGCCAAACCATAACAATCCAATGCCCAATAGCACATAAGGAACGTTATGAGGAGTGTGAGGTCTAGTTGCAAAATCTTTGCGAGATCCAACCACCAAAACAGCTACTACAGCTGCAACACCAGAACTGATATGCACAACCGTACCACCAGCAAAGTCTAAAGCTCCAAGCTCTTGTAAGAAACCACGTCCCCATACCATGTGAGCAAGAGGAGAGTAAACAAAGCTAGACCAAAGTAGGATAAACCAGAAATAAGCCTTGAAACTCATACGCTCAACGATCGCACCTGAAATCAGAGCTGGTGTGATGATCGCAAACATCATCTGGTAAACCATGAATACTGCATGGGGGATCGTACCAGCGTAGCCAACAGGATCGGGCGCATCAAATTTGACCCCATTGAGAAATACCCAATCAAGCCCGCCAATAAATTTTTCCATCCCTTGACCAAACTCAGGAGCCTTGATTGCCACATCAAAAGCTAGGCTATAGCCCCACAAAACCCAAGTAACACCAACAACAGCCATGAGCAATAAGCTCATCATCATTGTGTTCAACACGTTGCGGGTTCTGACTAAACCGCCGTAAAAAAAGGCAAGCCCAGGAGTCATCAGCAATACAAGAGCCGCCGCTACCAACATAAATGCAGTATCACCAGAGTTAATTGGCGAAGCAGCTGGAGCTGGTGCGAGCAGCTTGTCGAGAGCTTCCTTTTGCTCTTTGGTTAGAGTTACAACGTCTCCACTTGCTGGAGCGGATGTCGGGGACGGAGCAACACTGGGAGAAGGACTCGCTGTAGCCGCAGGGGAGGTTGTTGTTGGGCTAGCTGTTGGAGAAGGAGAAGTAGTTGCTTGCGCCCAAGTCTGACCTGTAAAAGGAAAACTCACCAACCACATAACTAGCAACGAACTCAGTAGAAATTTTTTGATCACAGACTCTATCCTTTCGCAAAATTTTCTTATCATCTAAAATAAGGCGGCATGTGTTTAGATCAGCGCCTATTTAAATAGCACCTCAATAACTAAAAGGCTAAAAAATCACAGAACTCATAGCCTTGCACTGATGATTACCATAGAGAAATTATTTAAAGATGATTTCATCAACTTATAAGACATTAATTTGTATTAAAAATCACATTTGTTCCTGTTGAGGCTTTAATGTCAAATAATTTCTCATAAAAATCATCAATGCAAGGGTGAAACACGAAATTTAATGGCAGTTTAATGGCGGTAATTTAGAGTTAGATCAGGATTTAGATTTAAGTATTAATGCTGAACCCGAAAGGATGACTTCACTCCATCTTTTGCGAATTCGATCACTAGCTTAAAAGCGGCTGTGCTAGAGTTGGTTTACTTTTAGATATATTCCTTACACACCTCACTTTTCAGGAAGTTGACATGGCAAAAGGCGGATTTGTACTTGGTACAACAGCAGCATTAGCTGCGGCTGTGGCAGTTGTTGGTTTTCAGCTAGCAAACCCTAGCATCGCCGCATTTCGAGACAGCCCCAAAGAAATAGTTGATGAAGCTTGGCAGCTTATCAATCGAGAATATGTTGATGGGGCGTTTAACAAAGTTGACTGGCGGCAAGTCAGACGACAATATGTCGAAAATCGTGATTATTCTTCTAAGGCTGAAGCTTATCGCTCAGTTCGAGAAATGCTTAAACTTCTCGACGATCCATATACTCGCTTTATGGACCCTGAGCAGTTTAAGAGTATGCAAATTGATACTTCGGGAGAACTCACAGGGGTGGGGATCCAGCTTGGGATGGATGATGCAACCAAGCAACTAACGGTTGTTGCCCCAATCGAAGATTCGCCTGCATTTCGTGCGGGAGTTTTGACAAAAGACATTATTACTTCGATCGCTAATAAGTCTACTGAAGGCATGGATATTAACCAAGCCGTTGCCCTAATCCGTGGACCAGCTGGGACAAAGGTTAAATTGGGGATCAAGCGTGGTGAGAAGCAATTTGAGATTGAGCTAGAACGCGCCAAGATTGAGATCCATCCAGTCAAAGCCGAGCTTCGTGATACCAATATCGGCAAAGTAGGCTACATCAGCTTGCGTCAGTTCAATGGCAATGCAGCAAGCGATATGCGTAAAGCGATCCAAGACCATGTAAGTAAGGGTGCAGTTGGATTTATATTAGATTTGCGCTCAAACCCTGGTGGATTACTTTATTCCAGTGCCGAAATTGCACGGATGTGGCTCGATAATGCCACCATTGTTTCCACAATTGATCGCAAAGGTGAAAGCGAACGCCTAACGGCTAACCGTCAAGCTATTACCAATAAGCCACTTGTGGTTTTAGTTGATGGTGGATCGGCTAGTGCTAGTGAAATCCTATCTGGTGCTTTGCAAGATAATAAACGAGCTGTGATTGTCGGTACTAAAACCTTTGGCAAGGGACTAGTCCAGTCAGTGCATTCCCTGAGTGACGGTTCGGGCATGGCGGTAACGATCGCTAAGTACTACACCCCCAGCGGACGTGATATCAATCATTTTGGTATCATTCCTGACCGTATAGTCGAACTAACCAAAGAAGATCTCGAAAAGCTGAATAAAAATCGTGATCTTGTCGGCACAAGCTCTGATCCACAGTTTGCCAAAGCGATCGATATTTTATCGACTGAGCTTAAAAATGTAAGCTCTCGCTAAATTCAAAACAAAAACAAAAAGGGATGTGGCGCAAAGCGCCACATCCCTTTTTGTTTTTGTTGCGGCTCGAAGCGCCGCGACTCCCTTTTGGTTTTTAAGATATATAGCAACGTAAGAGATAGATAGGACAATTCAAAACCCAAAAGATGGCAGAGCTTCGCTCTGCCATCTTTTGGGTTTTATGTCCTAAGCAAAGCTTACATTGCTATATAAATCAAAAAGGCGGACAAAGTTCGCCTTTTTGATTTTTTTGATTAGGAATCCATATGACGTGTTAGTACTGCTTCCATGGTGCTTTCAAGATTTTGACCCGCAATAATGCCACTAGTTAGAGAGTAAATATTATTATCTCGACGGTAAAGCGTTTGAAAACCTGTGCGCATTTTTTTGTCGCCCATTACCCAGTAACGCTGAATAATGGAATCTGGACCAATGATGCCTTCCCCTTCAACTTTACCCAGAGAGCTATCATCAACAACAAATGTAAAACGGCGCTCGTCTGAGTCAATTCTGCCTTTGTAAGCCATGGTTAATTCTTCGCGATCTGTATTGGGGAAAGTCAGCTTCGTAACCATTGTGAACCAAAAGTTATCCCTTGACCAACCTACCAAAGTTCTACCCTTGACTTGAATTGGCATCGAATCTCTGTCTATCCAATTGCCTTCGATAGTCCATTTACCAGGTTGCACTAAAAAGGTATGCGCCACAATTTTTGTCGCTCTGTTTTGTTGCTCGGCATGTTTAATCTTAATTATATAGCGTTATTACCAATCGCCATATGCTCCCAAAACTAAGGTCAGCACTTCGCAACTGACTTTGCTCAATTTACTAAACCCGATCGCAGAGCTACAACTGCTGCTTGTACGCGATCGTCAACAGATAATTTGTTCATGATGCCCCGCACATGAGTTTTAATGGTGTTGGGACTGAGGTATAGCACTTTTGCAATCTCGGGATTACTTTTACCTTCAACAATTAATTTCAGCACCTCTAATTCTCGTTGTGATAGATGTGAATTATTTTCAGGTTGTGTTGGTGGCTTGAGATGATCCATTACTTTGCGAGCAACTTGAGGATCGAGATAAGTAGCGCCATCCATAGCGGCTACAAAAGCTGCTAAAAGACTTTCGGTAGAAGTACCTTTAACACAGTAGGCATCGGCTCCACTCGATAGAGCCGCAATAATTTCTGTATCATCTGTATGGGAACTAAGCATCACAATATGAACATTAGGTGATGCTGCCTTAATTCTTTGGGTTGCCGAAATTCCATCAAGTCTTGGCATCCCAATGTCCATCACGATAATATCAGGGCGTAGTTCCTGAGCCATTTTTACGCCGATATAGCCATCTTCTGCGATGCCTATTACAGCGATGTTTGGCTGTTGAGAAAGGGATTGCTCTAGTCCGAGTTGGATAAGTGGATCGTCTTCTACAATTAGGACTTTTATAGGTTTCGATGTTGTGGCAACAGTCATAAGTCTAAATTTCTCTAAATTTAGTTTGATTGACTTGATTATATAGTAAAAAGAGAAGTGAGAGCGCGAAGCGTGTACTTCTCTTCATCGAATTACAATAATTTAAAATTACCAAGGTATATAGAATGAGTGCTATCAATTTGGAGAAAATCGATCAACTAACTAGTGAAGGATACATCACCAAACGTCCTCATTCTAGCGGTGATTTGTTCATTTACAACTACACGGCTAAGGCTCAATATGATCGCTTATGGACTCCTGAAACCATGCAATGTCGTGGCTTAATCCTCGATCGCAATGGTAATATAGTAGCTCGACCTTTAGCGAAATTCTTTAACCTCCAAGAATATAAAGAAGCTCTTCCTTTAGAACCTTTTGATGTCTATGAAAAGCTGGATGGTTCTCTTGGGATTTTGTATTGGCATCAAGCCCAGCCTTATATCGCTTCTAGAGGCAGCTTTAACTCCGATCAAGCTATTAAAGCCAATCAAATCTTGATGTCGATTTATCCAGAAGCAATTCCATTACTGGATCGATCGCTAACCTATTTATTTGAGATTGTCTATCCAGCGAATCGGATTGTTGTTGATTATGGAGAGTTTGAAGGTTTAGTATTATTGGCGGTAATTGAAACGGAATCGGGAATAGAACATACAATTGAATCCTTTACACATTTGGGGTTCCCGATCGCTAAAAAATATGATGGATTAAAAGATTTAGAAGCAATTAGCAATCTCAATGAGCAGAATCAAGAGGGCTTTGTAATTCGCTTTGCAAGTGGATTGAGGCTTAAATTTAAGTTTGCCGACTATGTGAAATTACATCGTGTACTTACTCAAGTTACTAGCAAAGTGATTTGGGAGATGTTGCGTGATCAAACTCCCTTTGAGGATATCTTAGAGCGGGTTCCAGATGAGTTTTACAATTGGGTAAAACAGACTAAGGCTAATCTGATTGCGCAATATCAACAAATTGAAGATACTGCTAAGAATGACTTTGAGCGTATTATCGCTGTTGTCGATCGCAGCGATCGCAAAGAAATGGCAAAACATATCTTAACTTGCCAAAATCACACGATTTTATTCTCTCTTCTAGATGGGAAAGACTACAGTGACTATATTTGGCGAAGTATTAAACCCGCCCATGAAAAACCTTTTATGGATAATGACGAGAGTTAAGGACATTTCTCCTAAAGGATATCCCATCGTATAGATATAAGTCGGACTTACCCCCTTTAATTCCCCCTTGCAAAGGGGGAAAACTAGAGATCTTGTTCCCTCTCCTTTGCAAGGGGAGGGTTAGGGAGGGGTAAATTTAAAATAATAAATCACCTAAAATCATCGCGGCGGGCTTCGCCCACCGCAATGATTTTTTATTTTACAACTTGGAGTTTGTTGACTCTCAGCGTAAATTTACCGCCACTACTACCGCCAAATGATGAAACTCGCACAATGTAATTCCCTGATTGACGCACTTTAAAAAAAATCAGTGAATTGGTATTATCACCAACAGAATCATCATTTTCGGCGACAACTTCGCCAGCACTATCTAACAGACTCAAGACTGTATCAAAGCCCCCAGAATTTACCGAAATTTCCAAACGCTCATCTTTTTGGACAGTGATTGCATAGTCACGCGCAAACCCTTTCTGCCCTGTCGGAATATCTCTGTCGGTGAGAATATCGTTAACATCTACACCACTGGTGATCGCAGTTGGCTTATAGATGGAGGTACGTACCTGAGCTAACGACATAGGTGAAAAACTAGCTAAACCGATCGCGATCGCACCTACACCTGAAGCAAATTTCGATAAAATCAAAGCCAAACTTTTTATAAGAGACTCGCTTTGCGAGGTTCCTACAGAAAGTTTTGTGCTTCGATTGTTCATGGCTTGCTGTATGTGTTCAGGAGGATGATAGTCAAACAAAATTAGATGCTTCACGAAACTTCTTTTAATTCAGCGAATTTCAATTGTAACTGAGTAGATTCTATTGTGGGATTAGCTGAACTATTAGGAAATGGGATCTCTTTGATTGATGGAGTTTTGATAGTTGGCACAATTTGGATTTTGCCATAAAACTCAGCTTGAAACAATTCCACTTTTGATTGTGAAGACATTAGTAATAAGCCCCAAAATACGCCCACACGATCGTTAAATACGGCCGCTAGGTCAGATATCTCAATCTCTTCATCGGGATGAAGTAAGAAATAACGCTCAATTTCTTCTACCATTTCCGATAAATTTTCTTTATGAGCTAGCTGGGCGATCGCTTTCATGGCTGCCTTGCGGGCAACTTTACCTTGGCTAGGGCGCTTGGTGGGCTTACTAGTCTTGCGATCAACTACCTCTGCGATCGCCTCAATCTGGGCAATTAACTCTTCTAGGGTGATTCGTCTTGCTTTTGGAGGCAAAGCTACAGGCAAGCGGCGCAACCGTTTATCAAAGTCCGTTGGTAAACGCAACGCATCTGCTACAAGCTCTGATTCTTCTCCTAGTTCATCATCAGCAACTTCTTGTTCGTAGACAGCTTGACTATCCGATAGTGAGTTGGCTTTGAGCAGTACCAGCATTGATGCATAGAGCATCGCCTGACCCGAATCGTATAAATCACGGCGATCGCTAACAATTAACCGCGACAAAAAGCGATCGACGACATCGATCACCTGCACATCCCAAGGATCAATCTCGCCTCGTTCTGCAAGATCGATCAGGAGGGCTATGGCATCTTTGGTAACTGATTCTGCGATCGATAAAGGCATGGAGCTTACGAGAAGCGGATGTTTAAAAATATCATCGATTGCGGTTAAATGGTCAGAAAATCTGATTTTGTATAAAATAAAAGGCGCTAATGCGCCCCATATTTTAGTTTTTAGACTTGTCTTCGTCGATCTCAACATCGATCGCTGAGGCTGAAACTAGGCGCTTACGTTCTTCAATCTCAACACTCAAATTCTGCACAGTTTCTTGCAAATTCTGGATCTGGACATTTTTATTTCGCATATCAATAGATTTTTGCAATCCAGACCAGACACTAAATATCCAAGCTAAAACCGCACCTAGTCCCATCGCCAAGATCAGTTCAACAGAGATTGGCGCGGCAACTTTAAGCTGAGGGATGATTTGGATGGTTGCTGGGGAGGTGTTTTGTAAGGAAAACAATACTAATGCAAGAGCAACGATAAAAAAGACAACAAAATTAAGCTGGCGCACAGTAGACCTCGTTTCTAAATTCTTAGCTAATGGTTTATCAAAAAATGCTCATAATGTCTACAAATTAGGACTTACGCAAAAGAACGAGCCGTAGGGGCAATTCATGAATTGCCCCTACGGCAAAATGAGGCTTTCAGGGCATTTTTGCGTAAGTCCTACAAATAAAAGAGAGAGTGGACGCAAAGCGTCCACTCTCTCTTTTATTTTTGTAAATTAAGCTTTGATAGCAGTTTTACGGACACCTGATATTTTGGAATTATTGTGCTTAATCTCTTCTTCAGTCAGAGGCACAATATCAATGTGGTTAAATAAGGTTGTTACAAAGGTGAATAGTAAGAAAGGCAGAGAAGTTACCACGATTAAACCCACCGCACCAAAGGAGTAAATCGGCTTACTCATTAGCGAAAGTGCCGATGCTAAAGCCAGAAAAATTACACCTAACCAGACAATTACCTGACCCAAAATATCGCTGAGGGTAAGGGTACAAACAAAGCGGTATTTACCAATGTCATTCATCATAATTAGACCTATCAGGATATTTTTTAAAGTTTTTTAATTAATTAATTTATTTTGTTAGGGTTCTGCAATTTAGTAAAGAAGCAGTTTTTTTATGGTGCGGCTTGCCGCGCCATAAAAAAACTGCTTCTTTATTTGAATGTTAGATCCTTAGCTCTCAGTATACGAACCGTACTTAAATTTTAGGGTTACGTTTTATTGAGAAAGCTAACCTAATCCCCTATTAATTAACCAAAATTGAGAAGGTTTGCTTAGCAAGCTTTCTCAATTTTGGTTAAAAAATTATGTGGGATGAAATTGCGATCGCTATTTCACAAGCAACGGGAGAGAGGTTTACCTGCGATCGCCGCCAAGCGCAGTCTGGCGGCTGCATCAATCAGACAACACGAATATCCGATGGTCAGCGCCAATTTTTTGTGAAATCGAATACCGCTAACTGTTTCGATATGTTTGTTGCTGAAGCGATCGCACTGAAGCAAATGTACGCTACCAATACAATCCGCGTACCACAGCCGATCTGTTGGGGTGTCGCCAGTGATGTAGCTTACTTAGTGATGGAAAATCTCGAATTGGGGGGCAAGCAAGACTGGGATGCGATGGGACGAAATCTAGCGGCGATGCATCAGGTCAAGAGCGATCGCGGGTTTGGGTGGGAGCAAAATAATGTGATCGGCTCAACGCCACAAATTAATAATTGGACAAATAGTTGGCTAGATTTCTGGATTGAATATCGGCTTGCTTTTCAAATGAGTTTGGCAAGGCGCAAAGGTTGGCAATCCAATATTCCTGAAGCAAAAATCTATAAGTCCTTGTCAAGATTTTTTGATAATTACCAACCACAGCCTTCAATGGTACATGGCGATCTCTGGGGCGGTAATGCTGCATTTGTGGATGGCGAACCTGTAATTTTTGATCCTGCGCTGTATTTTGGCGATCGCGAAGTCGATCTTGCTATGACCGAATTGTTTGGTGGGTTTCCATCGCAGTTTTATCGCGTTTATCAAGCTGCATATCCGCTAGATTCAGGCTATGAACAACGTAAAACTCTTTACAATCTCTATCACATTCTCAATCATTTCAATCTCTTTGGCGGTGGCTATGGCTCTCAAGCTAATCGTATGATCGAGACTATTTGCAAATAAAAAAGGGCGCTTCGCGCCCTTTTTTATTTGCTGTTTTAAGCTGTTGTTGCTTGCTCGACATCGCTTTCGATAAGAGGCGATCGCAAACATAGATAAATTAAGGCTCCAACTAGTGGAATAAGAGCAATAAATGAAAAAAAGCGATCGTCAGTCATACCGCGTCTATCCATATCGTCACTGAGCAACCAAGGGAACATCAGCGACAAAATACAAAAATCTAAACTCATCACATGGATAAATCGGCTGGTTTGCCATTGCTGGATAAAATCAGCCCAATTACCATTAGCGTAACCGTACAGTAAAAAATAAATGGCGATCGCGCTAATCCCAATCCCCGCAAAGCGTGAATCCAAAATCTTCACACTCCAGTTTTTTTTACCGACAAATGTGGGATTTGGCTCTCGCAAAGCAAAATAAGGCAACAGTGCAAATGCACCTAAAAAGAATGAAAGCCCTGCAAACGGCCAAGCTGGTATTTTCTGTCCTTGTCCATCGCTAGCCAGCATACAAGCATAAATGCAAGGAAAAACACCCATCAAATTAAAAAGCGCCACAATATAAGCATTAGTACCTTGCCAATCACCTGCAATCAGTTTCTGGATCAGGGTTATGGTGTCAGGGCGATCGGGTGGAGCAAAAATGAATGCATAAACCACAAATAAAATCCAAATTAACCAGAATCCAAGATTATTAGGCATAGATAATTATTCAAAAAGCTAAGAAAACGATGATAGTACAATAGTCAGCATAGATCTGCGATGCTGAGAACAAGCATCTTCATTATTAATTTATCAAATCAAGCTATGAACGATCGCACTGAAATATTACGGCTGCTCATGAAGCAAGTTGGTATATCTAGTTTTCAAATACTAAGTGAGCGCACAGGTATATCACGGCGTGCGATCGATACGCTGCGCAAGGGTAATGCGGCGACTTTAAGATATGCCGATTTAGCGAAGTTAGCGGAAGTACTCCAAATTGAAGTAACAGAAGTGATTGCTAAGTTTATCAGCGATTCAAATAATCCAGAGTCTCCAATTTCAGAGATTGCTGCCTTGCGCGAAGAGTATCAACGTTTGCAGCAAAAACTTGAGTTGCAAAAATTTGAGTTGCGATCGCAGTTTGAGCGCGAAACTATTCAACAATTGGAATCTCTAATTTTGCAATTACCATCGGCGGGATATGCGGCTCAGCAAAACCCTAATATGCTGGCGAAAAATATTCTGCCTCTATTACGTCCTATAGATGCACTTTTGCAAAAATGGGGGATTACTGCGATCGGTGCAGTTGGGAAAGAAGTTAATTTTGATTCTCAGAAGCATCAATTAATGGAAGGAAGTGATGAGATCAAAGAAGGAGATATTGCGATCGTGCGGTATGTTGGTTATATGCAGGGCGAAAAGTTGCTATATCGGGCGAGAGTTTCTATCGCAATTTAAATAATCGCGATAAAGGGCTGAAGGTAAGTTAGATAGAAATAGCCGATCGCCTTTTGTCATCATCAAGCGCGATCGCTAACTGAGCCTTGTAAACAATAATAATCGGCTCAAGCATCAAAAGGTTGGTAAGGCAGAGATGGGCGATCAACTATTATTTTGTAGCACTACAAAGAGTTAAAGTTGAGTAAAGTGAGAATCTATTAAATATCAATAAACAACCAAATCATGGATTTAACAACACATTGGGATCACATTCAAATTGAATGTGTAAACACACATAAAGCTTTACAGTTGGTTGCAGCAGAAATATTTCGGACAGAAGAGTTAGGAGTTTCTTGCACTCTCGTAGATAAAAGTACTTTCCCTCAAGCGTTCAGCAATAACTTTCTTATAGAAAGCGCAGGGAAAATTAATATTTCTAATTTAGAGATTAGATATAATTATTTAGTTCGTCATGCTGCAAGTTCAATGCTTCAAGTGTGGGATGAGTTTGATAGATTTTTGAGTGTATTTGAGCAAATAAATCGACTAGGATTCCAATTGGGTTATTCTTATGAAATTTGCAGTAGCGGGTTACGTGTCCTGAATCAAGAATATGAAAAAGATGTTATCAATCGTCTATCAGAAGTAGCCATAGAACTGGAAAACAAAAAGAATAGTTTATTTTGGAATCTACCTTCTATTGTCTACGAAATACTTGCAGATTTAAAATTTGAATCTAAATCATTAGCAAATGCACTTGAACATATAATTAAAATTACTAATAATGGTCTTGTTACAAGACAACTCTCCCAAGCCGTTGAGAGTCTTGCTGCGACTTCTCAAGTTAATGCTGATATCCTCTATAACGAATTTTTAGGGCGTTTAGATTCTCCAGTAGTTTACTTGAGCATCAGTGTCCTTCTCGGATTAGCTAAATTCTCACTGCAAGAAGCACATAGACGCGCTTTGGCTCTAGCAAGATCTGAACAATTAATATACCGCCGAGTAGGTATTTCCTGTCTTGGTTACTTTCAGTATAGTAATGATGAAATACATCAAAGACTTCTAAAAGTTACAATAGACTGCTTTGAAGCCTTTCGGGAGACAATTAATCCAGAAATTGATGCAGACTTAGCTAAAGCTTATGGAAACTTAACTGGGAAATCAGAGAAAGCGCAAAGAGCTTTTATGGAATTAACTTCAAGAGATAATCTAACTATTAAGGATCAAGTAGCGCAAATTCTAGTTTTAAAATCTAATGAAGCATTTAATCAATCATGGTATAGAGAGGCTATTTTTAATTTAACCCAGCCATCACTACCATCATTAGGAATGATAGAACGATTAAGTTTTTGTATTCAACAACACTATGTAAAAAATGAGCCTGATACGGCTTTAGATATGATTGAAGCTTTTGCTGCTAATTGGGATTACTGTATTGCTGACGAAGATAAAGACTTACCAAATATTCTATATACTACGCTTATTGAACTATATAACAATCACCTAGAAATTTTACTCAAAGGCATAACTCGCTGGTTTGCATCAAGCAATCAGCGACTACACCTTGCTGCATGGAAAGTACAACTTCATTTCAGTAGAATCCAAACACAAACCTCTCCAAATAGTGAGATAAATGAAGAATCTATTCGTAAAAAAATGGAGGAAAGTGCAAAGATAACTTTAAGTAAGCAGGTACTTGACAACCTCGATGAACAGACAGTTGAGTATATAATCTACCGAGTAGCA
Organism: Pseudanabaena sp. M085S1SP2A07QC; assembly: GCA_020404895.1. Lineage (GTDB taxonomy): Bacteria > Cyanobacteriota > Cyanobacteriia > Pseudanabaenales > Pseudanabaenaceae > Pseudanabaena. The sequence goes on from JADBWK010000011.1 coordinate 24,481, forward strand.
GGTTATGTAGTAGATGCGTATTCTCTTGATTCAATACTTCTTTCTGCATTGAGTCGGGAGCCAAGTTCAACCAATATTAATAATTTAGTTGCAAGTATATTAGCTGAATATGTGTTGTACAACTATCCTATAGATGGTGGTAATTTTCTTAAGTATTTCCTTAGTCTTGAAACCACTTCTAAACTTGAAAAAGAAGTAATTCAGACTGCATTAACACATTCCAATTCTTACTTTGAAGCAAGAGAAAATTTACCCCGTCTGAAGGAACTAAAAACACCATCACAACGAATCTACCCTTTAAGATTAGCTGAATGGAAGTATCAAGCGTCAGTCATGGAGGAAGCGAGAAAACGCTCGATATTTAGTTTAATGGTTACTAATATTCCCTTAAAATATGGTCGATCTTTTTCGGTCGCGCAAGATGGTAAATTTACTGAACCTTCTAAGCTTTCTACATTTTACTATGAACAAGAAAAACCTCAAGGAGAATTAATTGATCCAGTAGGACAAGCATTTCAAAGGTTATATTGGAGAAATATTGGTTTAAATGAAAATAGCCATGCTGGAGATATCGATCTATGAGATTAGTTATACGTGAATATCTTTCTATGCTCAAGGAATCTAGAGAGTTAGACGCACTTCTTCCAGATCTTCTGTTTAGTATGGATATAATACCATTAAGTACGGCTCAGGTTGGAGTGCGCCAATATGGAGTGGATGTTGCTGCCGTTGGGGCTGATCCAGAAGATAATTATGTTACAAAACTTTTTTTGTTCACAATCAAACAAGGTAATTTTTCTCGCAAAATTTGGGATGATGGAACACCGCAAGCAATCCGTTCTTCGCTTAATGAAATTATCGATGTCTACATTCCTCAACACGTTGATAATCAGCATAAATCTCTCCCAAAGAAAGTTATTGTCTCTTGCGGTGGCGATTTAAAACAAGAAGTTGAAGATAACTGGAAGGGCTATAAGTCAACCCATACAAAAGTTGGGGAACTAGAGTTCGATCTGTGGGATGGTAATAAACTAGCTTTTCTTATAGAAAAATATTTATTAGATGAGTATCTCTTTCCAGAATCATCCCAGAAGTATCTTCGTAAGACCATCGCTCTTGCAGATCAAAATGAAGATGAGCCACGTTATTTTTATGAACTGATTGAAGAAACTCTATTTAAGTTTTACTTGCCACAAGATAAGAAAAAAAATGCTGAACGAAAACGACAAAAAACACTTAACTTTCTTAATTTAAGCCTCAACATCGTTTTTCACTGGTGTCAAGAGTCCAATAATTTACGTCCATCTTTACTATGTGCTGAGCGTATGCTGTTACGCACTTGGGACTGGATAAGAAAATATGAATTTTTTGATTGCTCAAAAACAATCATAGGGTTACAAAAAATTTTCTTAACGTATATAAAAATTGGTAGAACATATATAGTTAAGCTACAACCTCATTGCCTAGTAAGGGATGGTCTCTTTGGTTATGGAGGAGATAAATTAGAGTATCCTCTTCGTTGCTTTGAATTGATTGGAGTTCTTGGCTCATTAGGTATGGCATATTATTGGTGTGCTTACTTTAATCAAGATGAGGAAATGAAAAGAGAGTATTTTGAGCAAACAAATGCAATTGCTAAAACACTTTCAGCCTTAATAGAAAATAATTCTGCTGCTCATAGACCTCTATATGACGAACATGGAATTGATATCATATTAGGTCTTCTTACTTTAGAAGAGACTAAGCATAGAAATGTAGCATTCGATTGGTTGATTAGACTTAGTACATCCATAATTCGAGGGTATAGGTTAGGGAAACATTTCCCAATTGCATCAGATAGCTATGAACAACTCGTTGCTTTACAGTTTGGACAAGCACAACCCAAAGAAAAACTTATGGAGCTTTCCACGATTTTGCCCGTGCTTGCTGATTGGTATGCGATTTTAGATCTTGATAATGAATATTTAAGTTTTCAGGAATCTATTGGTAAAGTTTTAACATCAACTAATCTTCAATATTGGTTTCCTGATGAAACAACAGATGATTATCTTTATGCCTGTAATGCAGGCTATGAAAGTGGCATAACTGTATCATCAATTAAGCTTGCAGAGAGCGTCGAAAAGCATAAAATAACTATTGCTAAACTTCTAGAAAATCACAAAGAATGTGAACAACTATCCTGTTTTATTCATGGTCTTCCAATACTAGCACTAATATCTAGTCGCCATTTTCGTACCCCTGTAATTCCTATATTTTGGCAATGTTATATCTTGGCTGGTAAATTATCAGAAGATATTAATACTAATGAGTGATCTTTATAAACCAGATTTATACAATCTATTAATGCATAAGGCAATGGAAATCTGACCAACACCTAAATATTATCCTGTACAAAGGACTTAGTGGTGCAGAAAAGTCTGGAAACCCGCATTATGTCGTAGTCTTAACTAAGATGTATTTTAACAGCTTTTACTCGAAGCCTTGTAAATAGGCTATTTCAAGAGATCAATTTACCTGAATAAAATCTCAAATAAGACCTCAAAAAGTTTTCTGCACCACTAAGGTACAAAGGATAAACTTTATTTTATAGCCTATAAGGGATAAACTTAGTTTTATACCCTAAAAAGGATAAAAGCATCAGACTATGCTAATCCACTCCTCCAAAGAACTAGCCGAATATCTACGCGATCGCCGCAAAAGACAAAAATTAAGCCAAGCCGAAATAGGCGATCGGGTAGGCATCAAACAAGCCACCATCTCCGCCTTTGAAAATAACCCCGAAGGCACAAAATTAGAAACTCTATTTAAACTATTCTCCGCCCTAGATCTAGAAATACAGATTATTCCCAAAGAAGAAGCTCGTAAATCTAAACAAGGATGGAAAGAAGAATGGTAAGAACAAGGCGCATCAATAGCCTCAATATCCTCATGAATGGCTATCTAGTTGGCACTTGGCAAAACTTACCCAGTGGTGCGATGAACTTTCAGTATGCAGAAGCATGGCTAGAAACTGACGGAGCGCGTCCCATCTCTTTATCAATGCCCTTACGCAGACAGCCCTATGAAGGAGATCTGGTCTATAACTTTTTCGATACATCTCTACCAGAAGACTTTCCTACTCATGTCAGTCAGCCAATTTTGGAAGGGATGAAATCTTTAGCCAAGCGATCGCTAAATATAAAAATTTGGCGATCATATTATCAATATGGCTGAAACAGTTGTTTTGCAAACATCAGAGGCATTGTACTAATGACTAGCGATCGCATCAGGAGCAACTCAGCGATCGCTAGAAGACGTAATTTTACAAGCCTTACAAATCGGTAGCCCACCAACATGGAAAGACGTACCCGAAGAATTTCAAACCGACCTTGCCAGCTTAGATCGACTTGATGACGATTCATTATGGCAAATTGCCAGTAGCCAAAAAACTCAATTAGAAATGGAACGCTATGACACCCTATTGTCCAAACAACAAAATACAGTACTTACTGATTCCGAAAGACTGGAATTAGATAACTTGCGTAAAGATAGCGATCGCTTTATGTTACGCAAATCCCAAGCCGCCGCAATCCTAAAATGGCGCAGACATAACGTTTCCAGACTAGCAGGGTAGATTTTGTGTCAGGCTACATTTCTCAAAATCTGCGATCGCAAATAGAATCAATTGACCGTAAGCGTTGCTGCTATTGCCTTACGACTGAAGCAAATAGCTGTATGCCCATGACAATCGATCATATTCAACCAGTTTCAAAAGGAGGGCTAAATACCATTAAAAACCTATGCCTTGCCTGTCGAACTTGCAACGAATATATAGTTTTAGGATGTGTTAGCGATCGCGTAACGCATCATTTGAGTTTATTGAGTGCGTTACGCTGACGCTAACACACCCTACGAGAGCTAAAAAATAATTCCATTAGAGGTTCCAATGAACAAAAAAAGAGTCATTACTTTCCTGTCTCTGATCGTTGTCACGCTTTGCGCGATCGCAGGATGTAGCTTCTTATCACCAACGATTGAACAGGGAAATACACCTGCAAATTTACCAAATCTTAAACAAGAGAATGTTCAATTAACAGTTTCAGCAGCAGCAAGTCTCAAGGAAGCATTGAGAGAAATTACTCCTTTATATAGCAAATCAAAATCCAATGTCGCTATTCGCAATAACTTTGGAAGTTCAGGCGATTTGCAACAACAAATCATTAATGGCGCTCCCGTTGATGTCTTTATTTCCGCTGCCGCCAAGCAAATGGATGATTTGCAAAAAAAGGACTTAATCGTTGCTGATACTCGCCGCGATTTATTGAGTAATCGTTTAGTATTAATCGTTCCTGCGGACAAAAGCGATGCTAAAGAATTAAAAGATTTAACCAATGCTAGTATCGAACGCATTGCGATCGGTGCTCCTCGCAGTGTTCCCGTAGGTCAATATGCCGAGCAAGCTCTTAAGAAATTAGAACTATTGCAAGATCTACAATCAAAATTTGTCTTGGGAAATAACGTGCGCCAAGTGCTGCAATTTGTAGAATCAGGCAATGCTCAAGCAGGAATTGTCTACGTAACTGATGCGAAAACTTCCACTAAGGTTAAAGTAGTTCAAGTCATTGATGCTAAAATTCATAAACCGATTGTCTATCCGATCGCTGTTTTACAAAAAAGCTCTAACCAACCGAGCGCCAAATCCTATCTAGAATTTCTATCCAGCGAACCAGCCAAGACTATTTTTGAGAAATATGGATTCAGTACCCTTTGATTTCTCTCCATTTTGGATATCTCTAAAGGTGGCAACTACTGCCGTCTTTTTTACATTCTTTTTAGGAATTACGGCAGCATACAGTCTCCTTGAATATCGTGGCAAATGGAAAGCAGTTCTTGATAGCATTTTCCTTGCACCATTGGTATTACCGCCCACTGTCGTTGGCTTTCTGTTACTACAATTATTCGGACAATATGGCTGGCTAGGCAAATTTCTGCAACTCTTCCGTTTCAATATTATTTTCACTTGGTATGCAGGAGTAATCGCGGCAGTCGTCGTCACTTTCCCACTAATGTATAAAACTGCTCAAGGAGCCTTCGAGCAAGTAGATGGAAATTTACTCCGAGCCGCGAAAAGCCTTGGTGCTTCTGAATTGCGAGTCTTCTGGCAAATAGCCTTGCCTCTTGCCTTTCCTGGTGTTTTAGCAGGCGCGATGCTTGCCTTTGCTAGAGGTTTAGGCGAATTTGGTGCAACCCTGATGCTAGCGGGGAATATCCCTAAGCAAACCACTACTATTCCTCTTGCCATTTATGCTGCCGTAGAAGCTGGTGCAAATCAAGAAGCTTGGCTGTGGACAGCGATTATTTTATCAATGTCTTTTTCAGCGATCGCCTTATCACATTTATGGGCAAGTCAGAGAGAAAGGAAAAAGGATAAAGGAAAAAGGATAAAGGAAAAAATTTCATCAAATTACGAATTACGAATTACGAATTATCAAGAGGGTTTGGTAGTCGATATTGAGAAGCAATTGTCTGAGTTTGATTTGCAAATTGCTTTGCACTGTGTTGACAAATCTATTGGTATTTTAGGTGCATCGGGTACGGGGAAAAGTATGCTGCTCAAGTGTATTGCGGGAATGGAAACTCCATCAAGTGGGCGGATTGCAATCAATGGTAAGGTTTTATTTGATAGTGAGCATAAAATCAATTTACCTAGTCGCGATCGCCATATTGGTTTCCTATTTCAAAATTACGCACTCTTTCCGCATCTGACTGTCGCGCAAAATATTGCTTTTGGCTTGTCTAAAGGATTAACTGCCTTACAAATTAAGCAAAAAGTCTTTGAGCAACTACATAGTATCGAGCTAAAGGGATTTGGCGATCGCTATCCGCATCAACTCTCAGGGGGGCAGCAGCAAAGGGTTGCCCTCGCTAGAGCTCTCGTCAGTCACCCCGATATTCTCCTGCTCGACGAACCATTTTCGGCGTTGGATACCCATCTTCGTAGTCAAATGGAACGGGAGCTAATTTCTACACTTAGCTACTATAAAGGGATAACGCTATTTGTGACTCATAACATTGAAGAAGCATATCGCATTTGTGAAAAGCTGTTGATTTTGGATCATGGTCAAGTAATGAGATATGGTCAAAAGTCAGACGTTCTCACTAATCCAAATAATATTGAGACAGCTAGGCTTACGGGTTGTAAAAACTTTTCACGGATGGAAGCGATCGCACCTAATATCATTAACGCTCTAGACTGGCAATGTAAACTCCAGATTAACCATCTCCATCTCAAATCACCAACTCATATAGGAATTCGCGCTCACCATATCGTATTTTTAGACGAGTCAGTTAAAATTTCTTTGCCAAATACGATTTCCTGCTGGTTAGTTCGCACTACAGAGACTCCTCATCGTATGACCTTATACATCAAGTTAAATGCTCCACCTGAACATGATTGGGACTACCATCTACAAGCAGAAGTGTTTAAAGAAAAGTGGTTTGTTCTTAAGCAATATTCTCAACCATGGCAAGTTTATCTCGAGCCCGAACAACTATTTTTGGTCTGAAAATTCATATATAGCAATGTAAGGTTTGCTTAGGACATAAAACCCAAGTAAGTGAATGCGGCACGAAGTGCCGCATTCACTTACTTGGGTTTTGATTTGTCCTAGCTATCTCTTACATTGCTATATCTTTGCGATCGCGTATAAGGAAACCCCGAATGGGATCTTGCTATGATTCGTCAAACTTTGGAGCCTCAGATTCAACTGAAGGTTATTTTTACAAAGCCTGATGTTAATCCTGCTGACCAAGCAAAAGCTGCGATCGCGGCAATTCAGGAGCGTAAATCGACATTCCCAAACACTGATTTCATTATCGCGTCTGGTGGTGATGGCACAATTTCCGCAGTCGCAAATGCGTTGATTGGCACAGATATTCCTCTTGGGATTATTCCCAGAGGCACTGCCAATGCCTTCTCTGTAGCATTAGGTATTCCAACAGGACTTAAGCCAGCTTGTGAGAACATCCTCACGGGTAATACTTGCATTGTCGATGCAGCTCGCTGTAATGATTCCCCGATGATTGTGCTTGCTGGTATTGGGTTTGAAGCTGAAACCGTTCAACGTGCTGATCGAGACATGAAGAATCTTTTGGGAGCTTTTGCTTATCTGATCGCAGGGGCTCAGCAGCTATTAGAACAGAAACTCTTTGCTGTCGAAGTTGAGATTGATGGCTCAGTTACTCAATTTCATTGTGGGGCGATGACTATCGCCAATGCAGCACCTCCGACTTCAGTTCTGGCTCAAGGATTTGGGGAGGTAATTCCCAACGATGGTTCACTTGATGTGACGATCGCCATTTCCAGAAATGAGAGTCTCAACCTTTCCGATCGCCTATTAGCGATCGATGTAATCGGCAAGCTGTTTACTTCTGCATTAGTCAAAACTCCCATTGAGAACGAAGTCTTAGTCTGTTTTAGAACGAATAAAATCAAAGTTACGGCAACTCCACCCCAAAAAGTAGTAGTGGATGGCGAGATCATTGGCACAACTCCAGTAGAAATAGTATGCATCCCAGACGGATTGACACTTTTTGCTCCATTAGTTAACAACCTGATTCCAGTAAGAAAAGTAGTTGAATTAAGTAGCTAGGCAAAAGATTTGTAAGCACTTACGAAAATTAACTTGCTAGGGCGTTAAGGAAATGCCAAAATATTTAAATTAGTACTAACTGAAATGACTATGCTCGGTAAAACCCTAACTGGGCGCTATAAAATCGTCAAGCAACTTGGCGGCGGCGGCTTTAGCCACACCTTTATTGCCGAAGATGGATATCTGCCCGATCACCCTACCTGTGTGATCAAGCAGCTTAAGCCTGCGTCATCGCAAGCAGAAATTTTAAAAGTCTCCCGTGAACTATTCGATAACGAAGCAAAGGTACTTTATCGTTTAGGACGACATGAATGCATTCCTAGCTTGTTAGCACACTTTGAAGAAGACGAAGAATTTTTTCTGGCACAGGAATTGATTGAAGGTGATGTACTAACTCAAGAAATTAAGCGTGGTGAATGTCTGGGAGAGCAATACACGATTGATTTTCTCACCGATATTTTGCACACCCTCGATTTTGTGCATCGCCAACAGGTCATTCACCGCGATATTAAGCCGAGTAATTTGATCCGTCGTGCTAGTGACAAAAAAATTGTCTTGATTGATTTTGGAGCAGTCAAAGAAGTTAGCACTCAGCCAATTAGTCAGTTAGGACATACTTCAAGTTTAGTAATTGGCTCACCTGGATATATGCCCAACGAGCAATATAGCGGCAAGACCATGTTTGCTAGTGATATCTATGCGATCGGGGTGATTTCCATCCAAGCAATGACTGGACTATTGCCAAACCAGATTCCCGAAGATCAAATTACTAGTGAGTTTTGCTGGCGTGATCGCGCTAAAGTCACACCAACATTGGCAGATGTGATTGATAAAATGGTGCGCTTTGATTTTCGACAACGATATCAATCAGCTAATGAAGTATTGGAAGCGTTGCAACCTCTACTAATCCAATCTCAAGCTCAGACTGTTTTTAGCAAATTTAAACCGCTAGATCTGAGCGAGTTAAAACCGATTGCGAGTAACGAATCTACTAAGAGTCCTCAGGCAAAGCTTATTGATGAAGTCTCAGATGATCTTGAGATGAGTGAAGACCCTGTTCGGGCGAAGAAATTGGTATGCCTAGTATGTACTGGCATCTTAGAAAACGATATCAACCGTTTAAACAACTTCAGCTTTGTGGAATTACTGGAAGATTTATATCAACAATATCCAACTGTTGAAGCATTGAAGGAGAACTTAGTAAAGTCCGTCAAAACTATCTCTGTTCAAAAACAGCGCCAATATTTAATTGTTGCCAAAATAGTTTTTAATGCAACTTCTAAATTCTATCAACAATCACCAGTATCAGTAATTTCTGAATCAATAAGTTCTGCTCAATGTAATCCAAATTCTCAAAAAATTAGTCAACCACTTGCCTATTCAGTAGATCGTCTAGTCATTAATGCAGGTTCGGCGCAGCTAATTGCTCCTCTCAATACTTCTCAAAATAGCTTAATCGAAGAGCCTCTAAACGAATCGTTGGTTGCAGAATTACCATCAGAGACTCAGTCTGGTTTTTCGGAAGATGAATTGTCACTTCTCGATCCCTATTTAGACGACAATGCCGATATTTATGCATGGGTCGCGCATAACATTAATATCGATGCTCAACAAATGCGCCTAAAAAAGCTGTTGTTTTATACCTATCAAGATGTTTGGCAAAGCGATCTGCGTCAATTAAATAGCATTGACTGGGCAAGTCTCTTAAGAGAACTAGTCTCATTTATGCCTACTTTTCTCCAATTGCAAGCTTTACTGCAAGAAGCCGTTCAAAGAGTATCAAAACCTGCGGAATATATCGTGATTGGTAATCTGCTACTGACTAAATTAGAACCACTTTATCCCGATCGCAATGATGCAAATAATCTTGAAACGATCGCGCCACCGATTTCGCCAGTTAATCAATACAGCTCTCCCTTAAACAATCAAAGTCACAATAAAATTCCATTTGATCCACGCATTGCCTTAGACTTATTTGACTTGCGATTAGAACTAATACGATTCACGAGTTCTATGCGTGCAAAAATCCTATTGTTTTCGGTACTTTACTATCCCTTTGATCCCGATCGCGATAATTGGCATGACTTGGGATCGCATCGTCTAGATGGATTGCTACGGCAATTATTTTATGCTTATCCTTCCTTTGAGAAAGCAGAAAAATCGGTCTGGCAAATAGCGCGATCGCTAAGTGAACCAAGTGCCTACGATCAGGCTGCTAGTTATATTCTCCAAGTGGTCAAGACTCTATACGATCAGCTTGAAGCTAAATTAATGCTACATCCTGCGGAAGGGAAGCAAGCCCCATCAGAAGATACTGACTTCACACAACCAAGTGCGCTCTCTCATAGCAATGATGATGATACTTGTCAGTTTGCATGACATTGGGATAATGTGCGATCGCCTTTCACACTCAAAATTTGTGAGTTAAGTAATTGCGGTTGCTAAATGTTTGCAAACCTAATATTCGTCTTTGATATAGCAATGTAAGTTTTGCTTAGGACATAAAACCCAAAAGATGAGTGGCGGCGCTTCGCGCCGCCACTCATCTTTTGGGTTTTGATTTGTCTTAGCTATCTCTTACGTTGCTATATAGGTAATAATTGGCAGTCAGATGTAGCTAAGCCTAGCTCATTAGGTATTAATTCTATTTACTTTAATGACGCAAATCCTAATCGCTATGAATTAATACTCCCAAAATATGCCGATACTACGAATGGAATTACTTCTCTTTGGGCAGGTATATCTCGCTATACGCGCCTAACTAGAAAGACAAAAACACCAAAAGAATCAATTGTTCGAGATATTGCCGCTTCCGTTGCTGCACCGATCTTAACCGCCTATACAATTTGGATTTTGCAACAAGCAAAGGTAAAACAACTCGCCCGCATTTACTTCTTAGCAAGGGATGGGGAAATGTTGCTGAAAATCGCCAAGGAGCTTGCTCCGAAGATTTATCCAGAAGTAGAACTGCGTTATCTCTATGTCAGTCGTCAAGCGTTGAGAATGCCTGGGCTAACGAAAATCAACAAGGCTTTTTGGGAATGGATGTTTGATGATACGACTTTTTTTACAATTGATAGTCTACTAGCCCGAATGTGTCTCGATCGCCAATCTGCCAAGCCAATTTTTGAGTCGTTAGGTTATCCCGAAGCATTTTGGCATAAGGATTTAATGGCAAAAGAAAGAACTTCGCTGCGAACTAAGTTAGAGCAGCATCAACCTTTACAGACATTAGTTCTCCAAGTTGCCGAGCAAAAACGCGAAGTCTTAAAAGCTTATTTACAGCAGGAGAAAATGCTTGATGGACAGGCATTTGGCTTGGTTGATGTCGGCTGGCGCGGCAGTTTGCAACTTTCTATAGAAAATGCTTTTGAGATATTTGGTACTAGGATGCCCGTCGGGTTCTATTTTGCCTTGGATAAACCCACTGGTGGGCTTAAGCATAAAGGAGAAGCCCTTGCCTTTTTCTTTAATTTAAACAACTCTGTAGGACTTCGCAATGATATCGACTATCGTTATGTGCCTGCGATGGAAGTCTTTTGTGCAGGCTGTGAAGGCACAACCCTTGAGTATACTTTGCAAGTTGATGGTTCTGTAGTTCCATTGCTCAAGCATAAAAATAATGAACCCGCTCTGGGCTGGGGGCTAAAATCTTTTCAGCAATCTGTAGTAGCTTTTGTGCGTCTTCTGGTGGAGCGATCGCCTGCTGATTTTTCTTTCGATACTTCTCCAAAATTATTGCGTGAAGCCTTAGATGAAATGTTTCTTGCATTTAATAACTCACCAACGCAACAGGAGGCAGAGGCATTCATGGATTGTCCATTTTTTGATGATCCCAATGAGCTTTATCATTTTTATTGGGCAATGCCTTTACGCTTAGGTGATGTTATTAAATATGCGATCGCAAAACAGGATGGCTTTAATGTGCATCGTAATGCATGGAGTGAGGCAAGTCTGCAAGTTAGCTCTCCACTGGTCAAAAAATTAGTACCCTTGGCGATTATCCAACGCAAGTTGCTGAAGCGGTTAAAAAAATTGCTTTTGCCTAAATAATTAGCTCAATAAGTAAGGTGGGCGTAGCCCACCTTACTTATTGGGTTTTAGCCAGAAGCATTGTAAAATTTGGTTATGAGTGTATTGAGTCAAAATAAAATTATTGAACCAGCCCTTGCTGCGGTAAAGCAACGCCTAGAATCAGGTGGTGCATTGCTTCCTGATTCCCCTGAAAACTTGCTAGAGGTTGTTGGCATTCTCAAAAGCTATGGTGTAGTACTGGGTGAATATTATCGGAATCTCACCTATATTTCTGAACATCAGTTTCTCGTATTTTTTCCATTTTTTAAGTTTTTTAATGGTGATTTTTCCCTAAATAAACTCGGTCGCCATTTGTGGCACGATCGCATCAATTTTGAATTTGCCGAATATTGCATGAAAGCAATGTTTTGGCATGGTGGTGGCGGTCTAGATGCATATTTAGACTCCGAAGAATTTAAAAAACTTGCCAAGTTAGCGATCAATGCCAAAGTTGTTAGGAATCCATTAACGGCTTTAGTAAATCAATTATTTCCAGATTTTTTGCTAGAGCAGGTGCGATTAATGACCTACTACAGTGCTCTGGGGTATTTTTGGTCGTTTATGTCGCCGCTGTTTCTAGACTTAAGCGATCGCTATGATCGTGGTGAAGTTAAAAGCATTCCCGATGTCGTTCAGCATGTTCAAAATGGGCTAGTTGCATCTGCTAGTGTGCCTTATATTTATAAAGTATCGATCAATGGCAAAGACTACGAAATCGTACCTGCATCAGCAAATTTGACATTCTTAATGGATACAGCAGTACCCTATGTGGAGGCTGTATTTTTCCGATCTTTTCCATTTCGCGGCACAGTTTCTTACAATGCCCAAGCGCATCAAATTTCTACGGAAATTTCGCAATTCAACTATGGTGTACTATACGCCGATCATCTACCTGTAGGCGGTGCAGGGATTCCACCCACATTGTTGATGCAAGATATGCGACATTTTTTGCCAGACTATTTACATGAGATTTACAAAAAAAGCGATCGCGGTGAAGAGGATTTACTGGTCAAGATTTGTCTTTCTTTCCAAAAGTCGATGTTTTGCGTAACTACAGCCGCTCTGCGTGGTTTAGCACCCCATGCGCTGGAAACTGAAGATCCTCAAGAAAAGCAAGCCAATGACAAATTTCTTGCTCCTTTTTTAGATCGTCTATCGCGATCGCGTTTATATACAATGCAGTAAAGAAAATAGCGGCGCTAAGCGCCGCTATTTTCTTTACTGATTGATCTTACTAGCCGAAGATTTCCGCAGGATCGGCAGATTGGACTTTGCGAAGTGATATCGCACCAGAAATCACACACATAAATATCGTTAATATCATGACTGGAATCGCCTTGTCCCAAATATATAGAGGCAATAATGTCGCATTTTTGGTGAGATTATATAGAAAAAAAGAAATTCCTAATCCTGGGATAAAGCCTAGAATCGATAGGGCAAAAGCTTCTTGAATTACAACTTGAGCTAAATATAGATTTCCATATCCCATAGCTTTGAGAGTTGCATATTCCGCAAGATGATCGGAAACATCAGTATAAAGAATCTGATAGACAATCACGATCCCCACAATGAAACCCATCACAGTTCCAAGAGTAAAAATAAAGCCGATCGCAGTGCTTTTTTGCCAATAGCCTTTCTCAAAGTCAATATAGCCTTGGATCGTCAAGATTCTAGTATCATCGATCGCAGCATCCTCAGTCTTTTTAAGATCTTCAACTGTCAAATCAGATTTGGAAATCACTACTTTGTTCTTATCTTCTTCACTAGTGATTTTGCCATCTGCACTGATCTTCTCTTGATACAAACTCCGAATTCGTTTGCCATCGGGTTGTAATTTTTCACGCGGCAAAACTACTTTGTCACTGGGCTGGCTAAGGATAAAGTTTCGCATCGCTTCATAGGGAGATGCGTCAGGTTTTAGATTAATCAATCCAACATTAATTAATCCCGCACGTCGATTATCAAAAATTCTTAGGAAGTTAGTGTCACTAGTAATCATTGCGCCATCAGCGGCAAAAGATGCTCCTAGCTCAAATAGTCCGCCGATTGTCAGTTTGCGATTAGCAACTTCACGGCTGACCAATTTATTGCAGACAAAAGCTTCATCATTAAATTGCGATTTTAAGGCTAAGGTACCACATTCGCCAACAATTGGACCGAATTCCGCACGAGAAGCCCGATCGAATAGAACTACGTCTTGAGTTTTAACGCGATCAATATTGGATATGGAACCTGGCATCTTAAAAACCTTAGCATCAGGATTTGCGCCTAGGACTAGAATGTTGCGAGTTTGTCCTGCTGGGTCTTCTTTGATTTTCCATGCGCCAATGCCCATGTAAAGAGGGTTTACTGAAGCGACTTCTTTCATGCCTAAAGCTTGATATAGGCGACGCTGAGAGAAGTTCCGCATCCCTACTAAGTTAGTAGATTGGGGGCTAATAATCACTAGGTCGCCCACCAAATTACTTTGTAGTCGAATCGCGCTATTAAATAGAGCATCGCGGAATCCTAATTGCAAAAACATTAAGACCACTGCAAAAGTAATTCCTGCGATCGCAACTAGTAGACGGCTTTTTTCGTAAGTAAGTTGTAGCCAAGCAAGAGGTACGGCAAAAATCATAAATTCATCTAGCGATTTTAAAAAATATTTGAAAGTTAATGGGAGTGCAAATCGCTCTCATTAACTTTCAATCTTGACTCTGACTTGCAAATTAGTAAGCCCTGAGACTTTTTTACTGTCATCTAGCTTGATCTTAACCTCGATTACCCGCACATCAGTTTTGGCGGCTGGGTCAGTGCCAAGCACATCATTTTTTGCAATCCGTAAACCAATGCGATCGACTTTGCCAGTAATCAGACCTTCAAAAGCTTCACTCTCAATCGTGGCAGTCTGTCCAACCTTGATTTTGCCGATATCAGTCTCATAGATTTCTGCAACTACATACATCTGGCTAGTATTGCCAAGATCCATGACTCCATTTGTCTGGCTGACGACTTCACCAGTTTTAGAGTTGATTTTAAGAACTTGTCCATCAATCGGAGCACGAACTTGAGCTAGATCAAGATCAACTTCGGCTTTTTTGACATTGACCATTGCAGTTTGTAGTTGAGCTTCGGCAAATTGGACATCAGTCGGACGAACTTCTCTAATGCTACTAAGCAAACCCTGAGACTGACGCAACTGGAATTGCGCTTGCTGAATTTGTTGCTGAGCTTGCATAAATTGACCTTGCAGAGTCTCAACCTTGAGGCGATAAGTATCAAGAACAGTTTGGGAAATTGCGCCTTCCTTGAAAACTTCAAGAAAGCGATTGTAATCTCGACCTGCAATTTCTAATTCAGCCTTAATTCTGGAGGCATTGGCTTCTAAAGATTTGATATTGGCGGCGGCAGACATGACGTTACCTTCTTGGGCAACAATATCACCACTTTTTGCGCCTGAGCGAACTCTAGCAAGGTTGCGATCGCTTTCTTGAGCTTGGCTTTGGGCTTGGAGTAATGCTGCTACAGAGCGATCGTAACTGTCAAGAATGGCGATCACTTGCCCTTGTTTGACGGTATCGCCTTCTTTGACCATCAATTTCACAATGCGCGATGTCCCCAGTGCTGAGGGTGAGGCAACTTTGATAACTTCGCCTTGTGGCTCTAATCGCCCTAATGCGCTGATGGTTTTTAGCTGATCTTTGGTGTTGGTATTGGTTGCTGGCGTAGGCGCGGCTGGGTTACTGCTAAAGCGTCCGAGCACAAACCAAATACTCACGCCCAGTGCGGCTAATGCAAGTGCGATCGCAGGGATTAAAAATTTGTTTGAGCTTTTGGAGCCTAGGGCGTTTTTCATATTGCTAGATTGATTTCTGGCAGAGGTGCTGGATGTATCTCTCATATTACTGATTTCCGTAAACGTTTCTACCTGTTTGTCCGCCTGTTCATCTACTTGCATATGCTCTTTGCCTCTATATACTTCAAACCAGATTTTAAAAACTAGCCAATAGTCTACCAAGCTATAACAGTTTGTCTATGCCTCAGGCATCCTACATTAGCGCTAACTTCGTAAAGTAAATTTAACGATTTTTCAGGATAAGGCGCTTACTTTCTTGTTTTTATGTGCGCGATCGCAAAAACCTTAACTCTAAAAGATCAACTCGCGATCGCAAAGTATGCACGCGATCGCAAAAATCCTAGTTTTAAAAGCAAGCTGCGATCGGTATGCCATAAATGTATAGGCGATCGCCCCGCTCTAAAAAATACCCCAGCTATAATTTTTGAAGCATCACCACTCATACTCTTAACTAAGGATAAATTTTAGGGAACTCCTTAGGGCTTTTGGATACTTGTACAGCCCCAGAACTATAGCAATCATATTTTCTAAATCCTTGAATCTCAAATTTTTCTTCAATAAGTTTATATTCAGCAGCAGAACCACATCAGTAAGGATTATGAATTTTATGAGAACACATCGGAGTCCTTTATCTACATGGATTTCATCCGCAAAATGCTTAGAAATCTTACTGCTGTCAATTCTTAAATGCTTTCTTAAGTAGGTTCTACTTTATTTTGATGATGATTGATATAAAATATATTGAGCATACTGCGGTTTACAAATAGGCGATCGCGATCATGTCTGCACAGTTCCAAATCCACAAAGACACCATTGACCAAGTAAGTCAAAGGGCAGACATCGTAGATATCGTCTCCGAGCGCGTTGTACTACGCAAAAGTGGGGCAAATTTTCGGGGCGCTTGTCCTTTTCATAATGGGACAAACGCCACAGCGCTGACAGTAAATCCAGCGCGGCAGATGTATCACTGCTTTAACTGTGGGGCGGCTGGCGGTGCTGTCAAGTTTTTGATGGAGATCGATAAGCGATCATTCTCTGACGTAGTTTTAGATTTAGCGAAACGATACAACGTTCCTATTGCCACAGTCGAGCCTGAAAAAGCTAAGGAAATACAGCGTCAAATCTCCCATCGCGATCGCCTTTATGAAGTGATGGCTTTGACCACCAGTTTTTATCAACATGCCCTCTATGCCCACCAAGGCAAAGCAGCACTTGCCTATCTCAGCGAAAAGCGGCAAATGAGCAAAGATACGATCCAGAAATTCCAACTGGGTTATGCGCCTGCGGGTTGGGAAACTTTGATGGGTTATCTAGTTCAGCAAAAGCAGATCCCTGTGAGTTTAGTTGAAGAAGCAGGCTTGATCGTTCCGCGCAAAACTGGTAATGGATTTTACGATCGCTTCCGCGATCGACTGATGGTTCCCATTCACGATACTAGAGGTCGTGTAATTGCCTTTGGTGGGCGATCGCTAGGAGATGAAGAGCCAAAATATCTTAACTCTCCTGAAACGGAACTATTCAGCAAATGTTCAATTCTATTCGCAATGGATAAGGCTCGCGATGCGATCGCTAAGGCTGACCAAGCAATTGTAGTAGAAGGTTATTTCGATGCGATCGCCTTGCATCAGGCGGGAATTGAACAGGCGATCGCGACGATGGGTGTGGCTCTTAATGCTGACCAAATGAAGCAATTATTGAGATATACCGAAACCAAGAATGTAATTCTAAACTTCGATGCCGATAAAGCAGGAATTACGGCAGCGGAAAAGGCGATCGCAGGTTTTAAGGAATTAGTATTTAATGGAACTGTGCAGTTGCGAGTTTTGACGATGCCCGATGGCAAAGATGCCGATGAGTATCTCAAACAGCATAGTGCTGAGGCATATCGCGATTTACTCAAAAATGCACCATTATTTCTCGATTGGCAAATCGATCAAATCCTAGCAGGTCAAGATCTTAACCAAGCCGATCGCTTCCAAAAAAGCAGTCAAGCGATCGCGCAGTTATTAAATAATTTACCCGTTGATTCTTTCTTTCGCACCCATTACATCCATACTTCAGCACAACGCTTATCACAGGGTAATTCTTATCTTGCCCTGCGTTTAGAGCAAGATCTGCGTCGTCAGTTACGCAACACGCGCTGGAACAGCAATAAGCCTGCACCGTCACTAACCACGACCACAAATTCGCTACATATTGCCGAAACGCAACTTTTGCAAATTTATCTGCATTTCCCCCAACATCGTGCTTATTTATATCAAGAGATTGCGGAAGAAGAGAATATTGAATTTACACAATCTAATCATCGCTATCTTTGGCAAATTATTCTCAATCTAATTCAAGAGAAAAAAACTTCCCTTGCTTCTGAAGAGCCTTACCCAGATCATTTAGTGCAACAATTACAAATTCTCTGTGCAGAAACAACCGAGGTTGCTGAGCAACTACAGCATCTGCTCTGGCTTGACGAAAACTCACGTATTGGCTTATTGCGTCCCCAAATCGTCGTCAGAACTGCGATCGCTAAAATTCAATACATCATGTGCGAAAAGCATGAGAAAGACTGGTTAAGCAAATATCAAAGTATTGATGTAATTGCCAATCCTGCTTTCGGTTATGAATGTCAAGCCAAAGTAAAAGAAGCAAGACAACGTAAAGCTGAGATTCGCAAACAGATTGAAGTTAATTATCTCGATCTCTCTGGTACTAGCACAAGTGAGACGAATGTTATTGAGTTTTGAAATGATATATTTTAGTTTAATCTGTGGACTTAAATCTAATGACCCAAGCGATCTCCAATCTAGAATTAGATAACCCTAAAGCTTTGACAGATCAAGAGTTTATGTCATTACCTGAAAATGGCAACCTTTATGAATATTTGGATGGAGAGCTAATTGTTGTGGCAAATTCAGGTGTAGAACATGGCTATTTAGCACTTACTCTCGGGTATTTTTTGACAGGCTTTGTGCGTAATCATAAGCTTGGTGTAACTTGTGACTCTAGTACAGCTTTCAAGATGAAAACAGGCAATAAGCGATCGCCTGATCTTGCATTTATTGCTAAAGATCGTTTGCAAGGATTAAAGCGATTACCAAAAGGATTTTTTGAAGGTGCTCCTGACTTAGCTGTAGAAATCATCTCACCCAATAATACTTTTGAGGAAATCCATAACAAATTAGTAGAGTATTTTGAGAATGGAACTCGCTTAGTATGGGTTATCTTGCCCGATGAAGAATGTGTATTGGTTTACCATAAACCTAAACCATCAAAGCTTTTGCAGTTAGAAGACAACCTTGATGGAGAAGATGTTATTCCTGATTTTAGTCTTCCCTTATCAGAACTATTTCAAGAGTTATCTTTTTAATCACTGATATGATCACTTTTTATTGGTTGAATTTAATCAGCCAGCCGATCGCAGCGCCAGCAATTACTAACCAAGCCGAATTAACTTTAGGGAACTTGAGTAGAACTGCCAGACTTGCGATCGCGACGATGATTGTCCAAAAATCGATCAAAGTACCTCGCCCTAATTCCCATGCTACGGCTGCCATTAACCCCATCGAAGCCGCATTTACACCATCAAGAAAACCTGCTGTCCAAGGGGATTTGCGTAATTTTGCTACAAATGGATTGATTAATGGAACGAGAATAAACGCGGGTAAAAATATCCCAATCGTCCCTGCGATCGCACCCATATTCCCAGCAACGAGATAACCAATAAATGTTGCGGTCGTAAATACAGGACCTGGAGTAAACTGCCCAATCGCTACAGCATCTAATAATTGCTGTGAAGTTAGCCAATGGGTGCGATCGACAAATTCCTGCTGCACAAAAGCTAATAGTACATAGCCACTGCCGTAAAGGACAGAACCAATTTTGAGAAAGCTGAGAAATACGGCTGTCCATGTTTTGGGATAAGCTGCGGTAGTAGCTATAGCTACTAAAGGAAAAGGGAAAAAGGAAAAAGGAAAAAGGAAGATTGAGAGAGATTTGTTTTTTTGGAAGGATGTTAAATTATGAACGAGGCTAACGGTGATTCCAGCGCCGAGCATTAGCACGATTTCATTGATTTTCAAAAAATATAGAGCTAGGACTAAAATCCCTGCGCACCAAGTTGGGATATTTTTTAAGGCTGATCGTCCTAATTTCCATACAGCTTGAGCAATAATTGCGATAATTACTGGCTTGACTCCGTACAATAACCAGCCAACGGTCGGAATAGTTTGGTATTCCACATAAGCGATCGCTAATCCCCACACTAATAGCATTGCAGGGGTTATAAAACAGACTCCCGCCACGATTGCTCCTCGCCATCCCGCCTGCTCTAGCCCGATATGAATTGTCAATTCGGTAGAATTAGGACCTGGGATGAGGTTTGTAACACCTAACAAATCTAATAGCTTTTCTCGGCTGAGCCATTGACGACGCTGCACTATTTCTAACTCGATCTGGGCAATATGCGCGGCTGGCCCCCCGAAGGCGATCGCACCAAGCTTGGTAAAAACTATTGCTAATTCCCGCAATCCTGTCTTTGGCAATAACTGAGTTTCTGGCACTGGATTGCCCACTTGAGCATCTAAATGGGCGTTAGATTCTAGATCTGGATCTTTTTTTGTATACTCAGGCATAGTTTTCAAAAATTAGGCGCGACATACTTGATCACATCAATTAGCAATAAAGCCTTTAACGCTTGAATTATCTAAATAGTTAATTTAAATGAGCATACACAAAGCTTTATACTTTTTGCAGGTATCCCAGAATACTAAATAGCTTTTGCCTAGCTTACAGATATGGTAGATTCGCTCAAATCAGGTTCAATGCAGCACTTACAGACTTCAGAAAGTTCTCATCTGGAGTCAGGTCATCAATCCGAGCTAATGTTTTACTATTTTGCTTACGGCTCTTGTATGTGTCCTGTGGATTTGAAGCGATCGCTTGGTGAGACAGCCCATCATTATGTTGTAGGTGTGGCGCGTTTGAGTGGATATAAGCTTGGTTTTTATTATCGATCGCCCCATCGTGATTGCGGCTGCTTAGATATTGTCAAAGATCCGAATTCACATGTTGAAGGAGTTTTATATTGCTTACCGATGCGTTTAAGCGATCAGCTCGATCTACGTGAAGATGTATCGAGGGGTGGCTATCAGCATGAACTGATTACAGTTACTGTTGGTCAAACTGTTTACACCAATGTCAGAACCTATAGCGTAGTCAATAAGCTATCTCGTGAACTCGCTCCCAATGACTGGTATTCCAATGTCGTGTTGCGAGGTGCTTCTACCTGTGGATTAACCGAAAAATATTTTTGGCAGTTGTTTTATCATATTTACCAATTGCAGTCATATCATAAACGTCAATACAGTTAACTATTGGTGGACGCTTCGCACCCACCAATAGTTAATACCTATTTCCGAAAGTATGGCAACACTTTTGGGATTTGTCTCATGTGAAATCGCCTAAATCACCTCATCCCGCACAACATTTTCTCTTACCCATTTACGAAATTCCCTTAAGGTTCCACTTTCTCCTAAAGTTAGACGCTTCTGCACATATTCTACAATTATCGCAGCTGGCAAATCAGGAAAAGATAAACTCTTTTCTATTGGCTGATATGCTCCATTGTCTAAGGCAAGAAATTCTAAACTATAGCCATCATAGCGCCAGACTTCAGGCACAGCCAGCAAAGCATAAATTGGTAAACGGCGATCGCTTGGATTGGTAATATCCACTTCTAAAACTAAGTCGGGTGCTGGATCTTGTCCTACGATAATTACTTCTTTACCACGAATTATTGGCTCATTTTGGATGTAATAACAAGAATCTGGCTCTGCTCCTAGCTTGAGTTCGGGGATCTTCATCAATAAAGAGCCAAGACGACGCATATCTATTTCTAATTCGTCAGTAAATACGCCCAGCAAAGCCTCGATAAAGCGATTACTACCTTCATGGAGTGAGAGAGGTGACATAATTTCTAAAGTACCGTTGATGTAATGAAATAAGGTTTTACGGCGATCGCCAATATCAGCAAGTAATCGTTCAAATGTATCCCAGCTAATGTTATTCAAGATCACGCGATTTTCGGCAAGTGGTCTAACTTGCTCAGCGATCTCAGTGGAAGTTAAGTTAGTAGGTTTACTGAGTGGTGTGGCAATCATCGTAGTTTCCTATGTTTTTCAGATTCTTGTTTTTTGCTCTTAGATTAGAGAGCGTAGGCGATCGCCTTTTTCCTGCTGTTTCCTTTCCTTACAGCGCTTTGCGCTCAAACCCAAACCAAGAAAAAATTTGAAAGCGTTGCTTTGCAACGCTTTCAAATTTTTTCTTGTGGTTCGTTTGATCGGTAATTGCTGTAAGTTAATTATAGGTAATTTTAAGAAACAAATGCTAGTATAAATATTACCTAAAATTAAGCCTTAACATTTGTCCATATGCCTTTAAGTTGGAATGAGATTAAGCAAAGGGCGATCGCCTTTTCTAAGGAATGGGAAAGTGAGACTTCAGAGAAGGCGGAGTCACAATCTTTTTGGAATGAATTTTTTAATGTGTTTGGCATTTCACGGCGGCGGGTGGGGAGTTTTGAGCTGCCGATTAAAAAGGCAGATAACAAGCAGGGCTTTATTGATTTGCTGTGGAAGGGGACGATTTTGGTGGAGCATAAGTCTAGGGGTAGAGACTTAGATAAGGCGACACAACAGGCTAAGGATTATTTTCCCAATTTAAAGGAGCATGAGTTACCCAAGTATATTTTGGTGTCGGATTTCCATAGATTCAGGCTCTATGATTTGGATACGGACGAGACTAAAGAGTTTGAGTTACAGGATTTTGTAAACCATGTGCATCTATTCGGCTTTATGGCGGGATATGAGAAGCGGGTTTATAAGGATGAAGATCCTGTCAATATTAAGGCTGCCGAATTGATGGGGGAACTGCACGATCGCCTTAAGGAGATTGGCTATACGGGGCATGACTTAGAGGTATATCTGGTAAGGCTTTTATTTTGTATGTTTGCGGATGATACGGGGATTTTTAATAAGGGGATTTTCTGGGAATATATTGATCTACATACGAAGGAAGATGGCAGTGATTTGGCAATGCATATTGCTTCGATCTTTCATGTTTTGAATACGCCGAATGAGCGCCGCTTAAAGAATTTAGATGAGAGTTTGGTGCAGTTTCCCTATGTGAATGGGAAGCTTTTTGAGGAACCTTTACAGCCTGCGGCGTTTGATCGTGAGATGCGTGAGATATTGTTAAAGGCTTGTGCGTTTGACTGGGGTAAGATTTCTCCTGCGATTTTTGGATCGATGTTTCAGGCGGTGATGAATCAGACGGAACGGCGTAATTTGGGGGCGCATTATACTTCTGAGAAGAATATCCAAAAGCTGATTAGACCGCTTTTTTTGGATGATTTGTATGTTGAGTTTGAGAAGGCGAAGGGGAGTAAGGGCAAGCTAGAGGAGTTACATCAAAAGATTGCAGATTTACATTTTCTCGATCCTGCTTGTGGTTGCGGTAATTTCTTAATTATTACTTATCGGGAGTTGCGAGATTTAGAGCTTGAGATTTTAAAGGAGTTGTATAGGAAGCACAAGAGTTTTCTTGATGTGCGGTTGTTTATTCAGGTGGATGTGGATCAGTTTGCGGGGATTGAGTATGATGAGTTTGCGGTGCGGGTTGCTGAGGTGGCGATGTGGTTGATCGATCATCAGATGAATGTGAAGGTGGGTAATGAGTTTGGGCAGTATTTTGTGCGGTTGCCTTTGAAGAAGGCAGCGAAGATTGTGCATGGTAATTCGTTGAGGATTGATTGGGAGTCGGTTGTTGCAAAAGAGAAATTAAATTTCATTTTGGGAAATCCTCCATTTATCGGAGCAATGATCATGAATGATGAGCAAAGAAACGATATTGCTTATGTTTTTGATGGAGAAAAAGGAACGGGTGTATTGGATTATGTCTGTGCTTGGTATCTGAAAGCTTCACAAGTTATACAAAACAACAAGATAAATGTAGGTTTTGTTTCTACCAACTCAATATCTCAAGGTGAGCAAGTTTCTATACTTTGGAATATTCTTTTCGATAAATATAAAGTCAAAATCAATTTTGCACATCGTACGTTTAAATGGAGTAATGAAGCAAAAGGCAATGCTGCGGTACATTGCGTTATTATTGGATTTTCTTTCTTCGATACTATAGAAAAGTATATTTTTGATTATCAAGACATTAATGGCGAACCACTTGTGATAAAAGCTAAGAATATCAATCCTTATCTAGTAGATGGAAATAATATTATTATTAATAATCGGAGTGTTCCTATTTCTGATATTCCCTTAATGCGTTTCGGAAGTATGCCAAGAGACGGAGGAAATTTCATTTTCAGTGAAGCAGAAAAAGTAGAATTTATTAAAGTTGAACCTCAAGCTGAAAAATGGATAAGACCCTATACGGGAGCGCAAGAATTTATTAATGGCTATAGTCGTTATTGTTTATGGCTCGTTGGCATTTCTCCAAATGGACTCAAAGCTTTGCCAGAGGTATTAAAAAAAGTCGATAAAGTTAAGAATTTTAGATTGGAAAGTAAAGCAGCATCTACTCGTAAGTTTGCAACTACACCCACTCTATTTTGTCAGATAGCACAACCAGAAACAGATTATTTACTTGTACCTCGTGTCTCTTCAGAGAAAAGAATATATATTCCTATTGGATCTATGTCTAGAGACGTGATTGGAAATGATCAAGTTTTATTGATACCTAACCCAAGTTGCTACCTATAGTAACAAGAAAAAAAAGCTGCTACAAAGGACAAGAGCCGAGTAGCAGCAAGAAAAATGAATGATGAAATTGTAGCGATTTATTGCCTATGTGACGACATTCTCCGAGCGATGAATC
>JADBWK010000110.1 GCA_020404895.1 Pseudanabaena sp. M085S1SP2A07QC
ACCCAAAAAGAAGAAGGGGTAATTCATGAATTACCCCTTCTTCTTTTTGGGTTTGCAAAGCCTTGTAGTGTAAATTTCTGTTAGTCGTCAAAATTAATATGTATGTCTTATTACATTTCACCGCGCTTTTTGGATAAATTAGCTGTCCATCTTGCTAAGAACTTCATGAAGCTGCCTAATGTAAATGTACCGCTGATTTTAGGTATTCATGGAGGCAAAGGGGAGGGAAAATCATTTCAATGTGAATTAGCTTTTGAGCGGATTGGCATTGAGCCGATTAGAATGTCTGGTGGTGAGCTGGAAAGTCCTGATGCTGGTGATCCTGCAAGGCTGATTAGAATGCGCTATCGCGAAGCGGCGGAGTTAGTAAAGGTGCGGGGCAAGATGTGTGCTCTCTTGATTAATGATCTAGATGCGGGGGCGGGACGGGTTGATAGCACGACCCAATATACTGTCAATACACAGTTGGTGAATGCGACTTTGATGAATATTGCTGACAACCCAACTAATGTGCAGTTACCAGGGAGTTATGACAGCAATCCGATTCGGCGCGTACCGATTATTGTGACAGGGAATGATTTCTCGACTTTGTATGCGCCGTTGGTGCGTGATGGTCGGATGGAGAAGTTTTTCTGGGTGCCCGATCGCAGCGATCGCATTGGCATTGTCAGTGGTATTTTTGCGCCTGATAATATTCCGCAATGGGAAATTGAACGTCTTGTGGATATGTATCCTGATCGCTCGATTGATTTCTTTGGTTCACTGCGATCGAGCTTGTATGACGAGCAAGTGCGTAAGTTTGTTTATGAAATTGGTTTAGATCGGTTATCGTTGCGTTTAGTTAATAGTACTGAAGCTTTACCCGAATTTCGTCCGCCAAGTTTTGACTTGAGAACTCTAAAAGAAGCAGGCGATCGCTTGTTAGCCGAAGGTGATCGGGTCAGTCAGCGTAAGCTGATCCAAGAATATATGCCTGTAGGAAATATTTATTAAAACCTGTAAAGTTGTGCCCCG
Source organism: Pseudanabaena sp. M085S1SP2A07QC (assembly GCA_020404895.1). Lineage (GTDB taxonomy): Bacteria > Cyanobacteriota > Cyanobacteriia > Pseudanabaenales > Pseudanabaenaceae > Pseudanabaena. The sequence goes on from JADBWK010000110.1 coordinate 1,015, forward strand.
CAGAGGCAAAACTTTACAGGTTTGGGTAGTTTGTTTTGCACAAGTATTATTGATGGTTACGAAAGTTTGAAAAAACGTTTAGATGTTTTATTGGTTGATTTAGGGCTTGCACCTTCTAGAGAGCAGGCTCAAAAGTTTATTCGGGCTGGTTGGGTGCAGGTCAATCAGCAAGTGATCGACAAGGTTGGTACTGAGGTCAAAGACGATGCCGCAATTTTGGTGAAGCAGCAATCCCCTTTTGTGTCCCGTGGTGGTGAAAAGCTGGCTGGTGCGATCGCTACATTTGGCATAAATGTTCGCGATCGCATTTGTTTTGATGGTGGCATCTCGACGGGTGGCTTTACGGACTGTCTGCTCAAGCAAGGAGCAACAAAGGTATATGGCATTGATGTTGGCTATGGTCAGGTGGCTTGGGAAATTCGCAGCGATGAAAGGGTAGTTTTGCGTGAACGCACAAATTTAAGATATCTCAAGCCTGAAGATTTATATGCTGATGGTGATATCGTTCCTGACTTTGCGGTGTTGGATTTGTCATTTATTTCGCTGACTAAGATTTTGCCTGCGCTATGGAATTTGTTGCGATCGCCTCGTGAGACTTTATTGTTGGTTAAGCCGCAATTTGAGGCGGGTAAGGGACAAGTTGGCAAAAATGGCATTGTGCGCGAACCAAAAGTTAGAGCCGATGCGATCGCGCAGGTTTTACAATCTGCTCAAAGTCTTGGTTGGCACTTTCAGGGTTTAACGCCTTCGAGCATTCAGGGTCGTACTGGTAATCATGAGTATTTACTATGGCTAAGCGATCAACCATCAGAAATAGTTACGCCTAGTTTTGAGGAGATTCTAGAAATTGCAAAAGGCTAATCAAACTAAATTTTGTAACCCCAAGCTCGATATGGCGTAGCCATTTTGTGTTTTTATAGCTGTCGCCATTCTTGTTATAGCAACGTAAGAGATAGATAGGACAATTCAAAACTCAAAAGATGGCAGAGCTTTGCTCTGCCATCTTTTGGGTTTTATGTCCTGAGCAAAGCTTACATTGCTATAGAATATAAAAACCAAATAGTGAGAGGCGGCGCTTCGCGCCACCTCTCACTATTTGTTTTTTGATTTGTTCAGAAGAAACTCGCGGATGGCTGAGTCTTCCGTAAGACCGATCACTCTGACATAAGCTTGTTGTGATTCTGTTTCTAAACCTAACTGCTTGAGAAAGTGAGCTTTTAAAGCCCAATAGGGTTGATAGCTTTTTATAGATTCCATAGGAATTGCATCAAGTCTAGTTAAACCATATTCTAGACCTTGCGCTTCAGCGATCGCGGCGGCATGGCTGACTAAAGCTCCTAATGTCGGCGAAAGCTATAGCAAAGAAAGGGATAGTTAGGACAAGAGGCAGAAGGCTTGTTGTACGGCATCCCATAAACTTTCACATTGTCCAATAATCTTACTGACATGCTGTTTTAACCTAGCCCAAAATTTCTCAATCTTGTTTAAGTCAGGA
>JADBWK010000111.1 GCA_020404895.1 Pseudanabaena sp. M085S1SP2A07QC
ATGCGGAATATTTCTAAGAAGTGGACGATGCCCATTCGCGATTGGAAGCCTGCTCTTAATCGCTTTGCCATCCTCTTTGAGGATCGTCTCCACATCTAGATTCTAGACTTTACACAAAATGCTTGACAGTCTCTTCCATTGCAGATGTTGCTGCAATTTTTCGCGGAATAAGTTAATCTCTTCCATAGGGGTTTTACGCGTGATGTGGTTATCTTTTATAAAACCCCTTCCTCTCTACTTTTACAACTTTTTGTCCTGTACTAAGATTAAATTCATTCAAGCAAGATTACAGCACATATTCTGCTGTACCTAAACCCAATTTTTGTGAGCGTGTTGTTTAGCAATAAAAAAGATTTAATCACGCAAGCAATTTTTTATGCCGTGATCGCTTAATAATTATTGGTCTTTGCGGCGGGACGCATCCTGAAAGGAATCGCAAATAACTTATCGGAACTCATCAACGAAGCCAACTCTTCTATCTACTTAAAATTAGCTAAAAATAGATGGTCTTGTCGAGCGTTTCGGTTTGGCATAACGGTGAAGTTGAGCTGCGGTAGATAACCGTGGACTCCCATCGACAACTTCTATTCCGTCCGTACCAACGCATTGTTAGGCAGCGTGACCTGCTAACTCAAGAACTCGCTTAATTATATTCCTTGCTTCTTCCTCAGCCTCCTGTGGACTGATATGCCCTCCAGAAACTGTAAGAAACTCTAGCTTTGGTGGGATGCCAACGTAATCTGTTTCTCCGATAACTGCTATAGCCGGCACTTGGAGATTCTGGATGAGTGAAACTGCATCCTCGGCTTCCAATATGACTGCTTTGATGGTTCGTGCAATCTCTTTTGCAGGACGCTTTGACAGCCTCGCTTGCATCTGAGTAATCAATTCTGGTCGCTTTTCTAGAAGTTGTGGGGAATAGAGTTGCTTAGCCGCCTGTTTAGCAAAGAACGCTGGAAAAATAGTCATGCTCTTTTGTAGGGCAAAGATAATTCGACTCAGCCCTTTTGTTCTTCTAAACGGCATATTGAAAAGACCAAGAGCCGCGAACCGATCAGGAAACTGAATTGCTGCCCGCAAAGCAGTCATACTTCCCCAGGAATGTCCGATGACTACACATCGTTGCACATTTAACTCATCCATAATGCGGATGAGCATCTCGGCACAATCATTCAGGCTCCAGTCATGTCCAATATTATCGCTGCTTCCATGGGCGGGCATATCCACAAAAACCTGCATCCTGCCTTTAAATGGACTGCTCACCTTAGTCCATAGGGTTTTATCCATAAAGACCCCGTGCAGATAAATGATAGGCATATCCGTTGCACCGTCATCTAATAGGACAGATATGCGCCCCAAGCTTGTCATTATAAACTGTTCTTTCATGTTGAATTCCTAATATTATTACAGATCATATTACAGATTATTGACTTGATGGATGCGTAGAAACTTCTGAAACGATGTCAGGTTTGGATAAACAGCCCTTGCATCTTCGGCATTGAAGACCCAATTGCCTGCAGATTGCCATTTCAACTGCTCCACAAATTCACGATTCATTAACTGACACAGCCAGGCTGGCAATCTGAACCATTTCGCCGATCTACCGCTAACTTGTTTATAGATTTGCTTCATCTCTGGGACGGTGGGACAATCACTCATCATGTTAATTTTCTGTCCGATGTATTTCGTTGGATTTGCAAACACGGCAGCGGCGATCCCCCCCATGTCATCGACTGCCAGCATGTGATAAGGAATCTCAGGCTTCATGACACTAGCAATGAACGGAAATGTCCATGCACCCCCAAATGCTGAATCGAGCACATTATCCATGAAGGTCACCGTTCCTAGAAAAGTATAGGGAATCTGGATTGCTTTAATGTATTGTTCGACTTCAGCTTTAGATTTGAAGTGTTCGAGCTGATTGGGAAATGTACAGCCATCTGCCATTGTCGATTGAACAAAATGCTGAACGCCGCAAGCTTTGGCGACATCCGCTAAATTTCTACCCTGTCGAATTTCACCCTCGTAGCCCACTCCCTTTTCCCAGTAATTCTGAACAGAAAATATCCGATTTGCTCCTGCCATTACCTGTTGCAAGGAGTCTCGATAATCCAAATTTCCGACTACAACCTCTGCTCCCTGCTCTGTCAATCTTTTAGCAGCAGGGCTTTCCGCATTGCGAGTCAATGCTCTCACTTTAAATCCATTTTTCAGCAAGTGTCGGGCAACCGCTCCTCCCTGTTTTCCTGTTGCTCCGACAACTAGGATAAGGCGGTTGTCATTTGTTGGTTTCAGCATCCTTGTGCTCCTGTTGATAATGCCTAATTTCAGTTTAAGGTCGATCTTGCTATAACAGTCATGCATGTTTTATATTACTAACATGCGTGAAGTGGATTTACGAGGAATTGATCTTAATCTACTTGTGTTACTAGATGCTTTGATTGAGTATCGCAATGTTACACGAGCTGCTGATGCGATGCATATGAGCCAGCCAGCTATGAGCAGAGCATTGGGACGGCTTCGCAAATTGCTGAACGATCCAATTTTGGTGCGGGGCGGAGATGTTTTTTTGCCAACACCGAAGGCGAGATCGCTTTCCCCCAAACTCAAGCGACTGCTTAATGACCTCACAGTTCTAGTCTCCGATGACTCGTTCAGTCCAGAGAAGCTAACAGGTTACGTGACGTTGGCAGCATCTGAATACCAGTCGATCATTTTCCTACCAGAACTAATAGTTCGACTCTCCCAAGCAGCACCTCATCTGGATGTGAGGGTAATACCACTGTTCAATATTGCTGCGGAACTTCTGCATGATGGCAATGTCGATATTGCCTTTGGGGTTTCTCAGGTAACTCTTCCTGCTAATCTATATCAAGAGTCGCTGTGCGAGGATACTTATATTACCCTAATGCGACATGGACACCCTGCGGTTGAGTGCCTATCGATCAAGCAATTTGCCGCTCTCAAGCATGTGCTGATAACTGCCGTAGGAAGTAGTCGAGGGGTGATTGATACAGAGCTTAATAAGCTGGGTTTACAACGTCGGGTTATGTTGCAATTGCCCAGTTTGATTACTGCCTTAGCAATCGTGGCTGAGTCGGATTTTGTCATAACGTTGCCAGCATTGATCGCGCGACGATATGCAGTTCAACACAAACTGGTAGAAGTAGCAACTCCGGTTACCTCCACGGCTATTACTCATGTTTCAATCTGGTCTGAGGTTATGGATGCCGATCCAGCACATCGGTGGTTACGCAGGCTTATCCGTGAAGCAGCAAGCCAGATAGTGAGCGAAGCTTGAGGCTGTGAATCCACTTAAGACTAGTCACCTAACGTCAGAGATCATCGGACTGGCCGATGTGATGTTGCAAAGCAGAAGAGATCATAATGGTCGGCTCTGGTGCATCGACTTGTTAGGCGGTTTTCACCATGGGAATTCATCCGACATTATTACTTTACGTATTTCGCTATCCATTGTAAAAATAGCAAGAAGATCATCCATTAATTTTTTAATAGGTATTTCAGTATTTATATATTTAAATTTTCTCCATGACCATTTTTTATTCATATTTTCGGAGGATGCGATAACATATTAATCAATTATTTGTTCGCCATCTCCCCACCCTTAAATACACAATCCCAGTGAGATACGCCGAATCTCTTGATAACTGGAATCTATTAACTGTAAAACCGTGTGAAATAGAAAAGCTAACAAATTAAGAGATAGAAGAGTTGATGATAAATGTTTTTGTCCATGTCCAAAGTTATGTTCTAAGTTGTATAGCAACGTAAGAGATAGATAGGACAATTCAAAACCCAAAAGATGACAGAGCTTCGCTCTGCCATCTTTTGGGTTTTATGTCCTAAGCAAAGCTTACATTGCTATAGCCCTTGGTTTTCAGTACATTGTGATTCTCATTTTCGATCTTCCACCGACATCTACCCGCTTCAACTATTTCAGCCACATTGTCGATATCAATGGCATGATTAGTCACAAAAGCATTATGGAAGACTTCAGAATTATCGTCACTATCGCGAACAATCAGTTCACATCAGTTCACTAATAGAGAAGGTTCCTGTTCTCTTAATGGGATCTGATTCACAAATCGGTAGGTATATATTTCGATGGATTTTCCTTTACGATGTTTAGTCGTCAATTGCTGTACTTCACCATTTTTTTCTAAATAATCCAACCACTCATACAAACTAGAATGACTGGATGGTAAGCAGGTG
>JADBWK010000112.1 GCA_020404895.1 Pseudanabaena sp. M085S1SP2A07QC
CTGGGTGCGTCCTCATGGGGGCTTAGAGAAGAACAAGACTCCAGCTATGGAGATCGGGTTATATCATCGACCCCTTTCTATGCTGGAGTTGCTTTCATTGTGGGGCTTTCACTGCCTCACGTCTTAACTGACCAGTGCCTAATTCCTATCCCTAAGATAAGAAAGATAACGAATCTGTAGCTCAAAACTCAAGTTATAAAGTTTGCGTAAATTACAGACCTCATAATCATTGATATTGGTGTCATGCAGTTCCAGATTATAAAAATCGATAAAGTCTTCTTCAAAAAGTGGCCCCGCGTGCCAAGTGCCAGCATTTAGTTTGATGAAACAATTGCCTGTAATCCGAAATGCAGCAATTTGCGTTATATCAATTTGCGCTGGATCTGAAGCTGGAGCAACTGCCATGAACCATTCTTTGCCAGCAAGAGAGCCGAGACATTGGGTGCATTGTTGATGCCGCGCCAGGCTGTGAAATCTTAGCCCAACTTTGCGGAGGTGCATGATATAAAAACGGGGAATGCCCGATAAGACTAGCTGAGCATCATGCACATCAAATTGCTTACTGTCATCAGTCGGAAAAATTACTTGCCCATAGGGTTGAAAATTTTCAGGCGTAATTAATTGCGGAGTTAACTGAGTTGGTAAATGTGCGATCGCCATATTCTCAAACCTGATGTAAGCCCATCATAAAGTACATCAAAATACGCTTGAGAGGAGAGATTTGCAGAAGCAGTAACCCAAAGCGGCGTAAAACTTTAAAGAACCAGTTATGGTTAGAAAATAGGCGATTAGAAATATCAGTCAGCCAAATTACGCCTAAGTTATCCCATTTACGTTTGGATTCATAACGTTTTAAAACAGCGCTCGCCCCCAGATCCTCATGATTTTGATGAGCAGCTTTTAACACCTTAGCCAAAGCATTAACATCACGAATACCAAGATTCATACCCTGACCTGCAATCGGGTGCGTGGTATGCGCAGCATCACCGATTAGGGCTAATCGCGGTTGAATATAAGTTTGGCTATGCATCCAACGTGGAGAATAGTTAGAGCGATCGCTTGATATCACAGTAATATTACCGAGCTTTTCCATGAGGGGCACACCAAAGCGTTTAGCCAACTCTTTCAAAAATGTCGCTTCATCAAGGGCTAATAAAATCGGGGTTTCTTCTTTGGTCGCTGTCCAGACGATACAAGCGCGATCGCTGCCCAATGGCAAAATCGCAAATGGACCACTTGATTGAAAACGCTCATAGGCAAAATTTTGATGGGAATTTTCTGACTTAACCGTAGTGACAATGCAGGTTTGCTCGTATAGACGCTCCGAGATTTCAATCTTTGCTATTTGACGCACTTGCGATCGCCCACCATCTGCACCAACTAGTAATTTGGTTTCCAAATATTGTTCGCCGATTTCGGAACTGATTTTTACACGCATCACGTTGCGATCGCTGACATGCTCGATATCTAAGATTTTGGCAGGACAAATTAATTCGATATTGCTACATTCCCGCGCAAATTCCCAGAGCGAAGCCAAAGTCACAGCATTTTCGACAATATAACCCAGTGCTTCTTGCCCCATATCCTCACGGCGCAACTGCACTTGATAGGGCAAATCCCCCTCTGAAACCTGAATCATATGCATTGGAGTTACCCCTCTGCGCTGCATTCCACCCCAAACCCCAATATTTTGCCAGATCTGGGTTGAACCATAGGCGATCGCACTAGCGCGACCATCAGCAGTAAATTCTCCACGCAAAAAATTACCATTGCCTTCAATAATTCCCACCTTGAGACTGCGGTTTGCTGAGCAAGCCTTATCACCTAACGCACAGGCTAAACTTGCGCCCACCATTCCCGCACCGACAATCAGCACATCAAACATTAGTTAAGTTACTTTTTAAATTATTTTTTATAGTTCTAATTTCTATTATCAATACTTTGTAAAGAAATATTGCAAAATCACAGATATTTTTAACTATAGCGATCTTGATTCAGGTTAAAGCAAATGCAAGAACAAAAAGTGAGTCACAGCTCGAAACGTCGAAACTTCCTTTTTATTCTTGCTAATTGGAGATTCGCGATATAGTCAACATCTGGGCAATAAAAAAGCGCATGTCTCCACTAAAAAGGTTACAAATAACAAACAGTTAGGCTGGTATGGTATAGAAAAGAATAGAGATTTTATGCTTGCCTCCTGCCTAAGATTCCGAATTCTGTATCTACACCAGTTGTTAATTGCAATTGGGGCAACAGAAGAGTGCATCTTAAAGTGGGAAAATTTTGGATTAGAAAGAAAATTTTGGAGAAAGTTGGATGAGTTCCCCAGCAGCACTGTCAGCGTCATTAGTACAGATAGTTAATTTAGAGAGCGATCTGCGTGCCGCCAATTCCCGTCTACGATATCGTCTCAAGCTCGTAGAGGATTTGTGGGAATCAGTCCTATTAAGAGAAAGCGGTCAGGAATTAGTCGATTTATTGCGACAACTACGGGCTATGTGTTCGCCAGAAGGACAAGCCCCTGAATATCCTGCCCAAGAAGTATTAAAAGTGGTCGAAAGTCTTGATTTACAACAAGCAACTACAGCAGCTCGGGCTTTTGCCTTGTTTTTTCAACTAATTAATATTGTTGAGCAAGATCATGAGCAAGAGCAAACCAACATCCATCGGATCAGCCCGATCAATAGTGAAGCCGAATACCCTGTCGGTACATTTCGTTGGCTCTTTCCTGAACTCAAAAAGCTAAATGTGCCGCCCCGACAAATTCAAAAAGTACTGAACAATCTTGATATCAGTTTAGTATTTACCGCTCACCCTACGGAAATTGTGCGGCATACGATTCGGGAGAAGCAACGCACGATCGCGAAGATGCTCAAGGAACTGGATCGACTCATCGGAGTTAAGGGGGATGAAATCGCACCACAGGCGATTGCCTTGAGCTGGGAAGCATCGGCACTGCAAGAACAAATCGCTGAGGAAATCAGGCTTTGGTGGCGCACTGATGAGTTAAATCAAATCAAACCCACAGTTTTAGACGAAGCTGACTATACATTGCACTATTTTGAAGAAGTTTTATTTGATGCGATCCCCGTACTTTATGATCGCATTGCTTCGGCTATTTCGGCTAATTTCCCAAAATTAACTCTACCGCGCTACAGCTTCTGTAACTTTGGCTCATGGGTAGGTAGCGATCGCGACGGCAATCCCTATGTCACACCTGAAGTAACATGGCAAACCGCCTGCTACCAGAGAAATCTCGTCCTTAACAAATATATTAAATCCGTGGAGCGGCTAAGTCGCCTACTATCGCTATCGCAAAGTCTCAGTGATGTGTCCCAAGAATTGCTTGACTCGCTTGGGGACGATCAAATTTATTTACCTGAAATTTATGAAAGATATTCGCTCAAATTCCGTCAAGAGCCTTATCGCCTCAAGTTAGCCTATGTGCGTGAGCGTCTCACCCGAACCCGCGATCGCAACCAAAAATTGCGCCATAGCGGTTGGCAAGCCTCAGAAATGGAGCTGTCTACCAAAGGTCAAGAACATCATCTCTACAATCATGTTTCGGAATTTTTGGCGGAGTTAAAACTAGTTCAAGCTAGTTTAATCGAAACTAAACTTAATCCTAAACCTCTTGAAAACCTGATACGTCAAGTTGATGTCTATGGGTTTCATCTTGCTCACCTTGATATCCGTCAAGAGAGTACCCAACATAGCAACACGATCGCGGAAATTGCCGAAGCACTTCAGCTTCTAGACAAGCCCTATGACGACCTCACTGAATTAGAGAAAGTTGCCTGGTTAACCCAAGAGCTAAAAACTCGTCGTCCGATGATTCCTGCCAAGCTGAACTTTAGCACCAAAACCAACGAGATTATTGAGACATTTCGGATGGTTGCCAAAGTTCAACAGGAATTTTCAGTCGCCATTTGCAACAACTACGTGATCAGTATGAACCGTAGTGTCAGCGATATTCTCGAAGTATTGTTACTGGCTAAAGAGGCAGGACTTTACGATCCAGCTACAGGCAAAGGTTCGCTTAGCATTGCACCTTTATTTGAGACTGTAGAGGATTTACGCAGCGCCCCGCCAATTATGACCGAGTTGTTTGAGCTGCCGCTTTACCGTGCTTATCTCGAATGCCATGAACATTTGCAAGAGGTGATGCTTGGGTACTCAGATAGCAACAAAGATTCGGGATTTTTAAGCAGTAATTGGGAGATTTATAAGGCGCAACGTGCACTGCAAGGTGTTTGTCAAAAATATCAAGTCGATCTCCGCATGTTCCATGGACGAGGTGGATCGGTTGGACGAGGTGGTGGACCAACCTATGAAGCGATCTTGGCTCAACCAGGACGCAGTATCGAAGGACGGATCAAGATTACCGAACAAGGTGAAGTACTTGCCTCAAAATATTCTTTGCCTGAAATCGCCCTTTACAATCTGGAGACGATCGCAGCGGCAGTCATCCAAGCAGCTTTGTTACCTAGCAGTACTGACACCCTAGACTGTTGGCTAGATACGATGGAAGAAATTTCGGTGCGATCGCGCCAAGTTTATCGCCATCTTATTTACGAGCAACCTAATCTTGTTGAATTTTTTCATCAAGTTACACCCATCGAAGAAATCAGCCAACTCCAAATTAGCTCACGTCCTGCAAGACGTGCAGGCAAGAGAGACTTAGGCAGTTTAAGGGCGATTCCTTGGGTATTTAGTTGGACGCAGAGCCGATTTTTACTACCATCTTGGTATGGCATCGGAGCCGCCCTTGAGGAGTTTCTCCAACAAAATCCTGAGGGTCATTTATCGCTGTTGCAATATTTTTATAGCAAATGGCCGTTCTTTAAAACCGCAATTTCGCGAGTCGAGATGACGCTTGCTAAAACTGATTTGCAGATCGCGCATCATTATATGCGTGAGCTTACCAAAGAAGGGCATGAAGAAGCCTTTAAAGACATATTTGCGGAAATACAAGAAGAATATCAACGCACTCGGAAGGTTATCCAAGCAATTACAGGACAAAAGCAAATTCTTGACAGCGATCGCGATCTGCAAAGGTCTGTACAGTTGCGTAATGGCTCGATCGTCCCGCTTGGGTTTATCCAAGCATCCTTGCTCAAGCGCTTACGTCAACATCGTCCTGACACCATCGATCTGCGATCGCGTTACTCCAAGAACGAGCTATTACGCGGTGCATTACTCACCATCAACGGCATCGCCGCAGGTATGAGAAATACAGGTTGATCGATATTTACAGCGCTTTGCGCTCAAACCCAAATCAATGAAATTTTTGAAAACGTAGCTTTGCAACATTTTCAAAAATTTTATTGTGGCTCGTTTGATCGACAATTACTTATAAATTTTTTAAAAGCCTTTCTTTGCAAGGCTTTTAAAAACCATTTGTTTTAGCCAACGAGCAAAGCGTTATGCATCCATGTTACGATTTTGGACAAACTGAGCGCGTTTACTAAGCTGTGAGGAATATGAGCCCCAATCGTAATTTCCACGATCCCATCAGGGTTGGTGTTATAGGTATCGGTAATATGGGGCAGCATCATGCAAGGGTGCTCAGCTTGCTCAAGGATGCAGAACTAATTGGCGTTTCTGACGTAAGCATAGAACGTGGACGTGATACCGCTAGCAAACATAGAGTGCTCTTTTTTGAAGATTACCATGACCTTTTGCCACTAGTCGATGCCGTTTGTATCGCAGTGCCCACAAGGCTACATTATGATGTCGGCACAACTTGCCTCAAAGCGGGAGTTCATGTTCTCATCGAAAAGCCGATCGCTGCCACAATTGAAGAAGCTGAATCCCTAGTTAAAACTGCCTCTGACCACAATAGAATTCTTCAAGTCGGACATATCGAAAGGTTTAATCCTGCATTCCAAGAGCTGAGCAAAGTTTTAAAGCATGAGACAATTTTGGCGATCGAAGCCGATCGCATGAGTCCCTATTCGCAAAGGGCTAATGATGTATCAGTTGTATTTGATCTAATGATCCATGACATTGACATCATTCTAGAGTTGGTTGCTTCGCCAATCGTGCGTGTTTCGGCTCATGGCAATCGTGTATCTCCTGAGTCTGAGTACCTTGACTATGTGACTGCAACGATAGGTTTTGAAAATGGTGTAATTGCAACTCTTACATCTAGCAAGGTGACACATCGCAAGAAACGTAAAATTACGGCTCATTGCACAAATTCACTGACTGAGTCTGATTTTCTAAATAACGAAATTTTAATTTATCGTCAAACTACAGCTAATTGGACAACTGATTATGGTCAGGTGCTTTATCGTCAAGACGGCTTTATCGAAAAAGTTCACACTAGTAATATCGAGCCGCTTCATGCTGAGCTAGAGCATTTTGTGAATTGTGTCCGCGATACGCAACAGCCATCAGTTGGCGGCGATCAAGCTCTAAAGACCTTGCGTCTTGCTAGTCTGATCGAACAAACGGCTCTGGACGGTCAAGTTTGGCGCAGTTGTGATTTAGATCTACGTGAAATTGCCATAGCAGGAAGTTATTAGGCAGTGCTTCGCACCGCCCCTCATCAATAAAAGAGAAGTGGAGCCTAGCTCCACTTCTCTTTTTTATTGTGGATTTACTTGGATATGGGTCACCCATTAGCATGATTATCTAAAGATGGAGCTTCTTTTATAAGGCTAAAATCATGATGCAGCAAGAGTTTTAACAATTTTTAGGGTATAAGGAACAATGGGAACAATGCTGATTCTCTCCAGTCAAAATAGGCATATCTCACAGCAAAACAATGCAGGAACTCAAGCTCATGAAATCTCTTACAAAAATCTCTCTCGGTATTGCGATCGCTACTTCTGTTCTTACCTCTTTTAGTGCGATCGCCTCATCTGAAGAAGTAAAGCAACCAGGTAGCTATGTGGGCGCTGGGATCTCACTCCAAAGCTTTGCTACCAATCCTTCTGTAATTGGCGCAAACTTAGCTGGTCGCTATAAGTTTGATGGAGCACCCATTTCTGCCAGAAGTTCTGTTCTCTTTGGTAATGGTGGTACTTCAGTTGTTCCTACTATTTCCTATGATTTGCCCGTAGGCGATCGCGCTAATGTTTATCTTGGGGCTGGTGCATCGTTTAAAGTTGGCGGGAATGGCAGCTTAACAGGCGATCAAACTGCTTTCGCTTTGCAACCTGGGGTAGAAGTTAGCATTAACAAGCGCGTTCTACTTTACAGCAACGCTGTAATTCCATTTAATGGTCAGAGTAATGGCTCAGCAGGCACTTCGCTCCAAGCAGGTGTAGGCGTTCAATTCTAAAAAAACAAGAATAGAGATGGTGCGAAGCACTATCTCTATTCTTAAACTAATAGGACTTACGCACAAGAACGCATCGTAAGGGCAATTCATGAATTGCCCTTACGATGCAATGCAGGTTTAGAGTTATTTTGCGTAAGTCCTAACTAAAAAAGAAGTTGCAGAGCAACCTCTTTTTTTATGCTTCCCAAAAGCGACAACCTTGGCATGGACCGTTAGGATTTACAGCACAGCGAATCATTTCTGAACCAGCATTATATCGACAATTACTATCTCCTATCACCCAACGCCCATTACTCAAACTTCTCTCTAAATTTTCTGGCGCAGGTTGTACATAGACTAAAACTCTAAATAAGTTGTATTTGCCCCTACGAAATTGATATCGATGGCGGCGTTCTAAAATCGTGTAGGTTTTACCTTCTAAATCAATATGATCACCAGGCTGGGGAATCCAATCTAGGTATATTTTGCCCAAAGTGCTTTCAGGATAAAGAGTACAAACTTCTGTCGGCACTGACAATATTTCCATAGAACTAATTATTTAAACTATATTTGATTTATTTGAGCTCAATTTATTGTAAACCTCAAAACTGAAGTATATAGCAATCAAAGTTGGATTAGGACATAAAACCCAGAATACAAATGGCGGCACTTCGTGCCGCCATTTGTATTCTGGGTTTTACAGCAATTACCGTTAAAAAGGGTAGGCACACTTTTTTGGCGCTATAATGCTTTTGCCGCAAACGAAGCTTGATTATGCGACTTTGTATCAATCCGAATTGCAATAGCCACAATCTAGACACCGCAGAGTTATGCCAACAATGTGGGTGCGAATTACTCATTGATCGCGCTTATGCTGTCAAGAGATTACTCAGCGATAAAAGTGGATTTGGGACAATCTACGAAGTTGAAGATGCCAATCAGCATCCTAAGGTACTTAAAATCCTCAAACCTGAATTTAACGATCAGCCGAAAACCGTCGAGCTTTTTGAGCAAGAAGCTTTTTTGTTAGGGCAAATTGATTCCACAGGATTACCCAAAATTGATGCTTATATCCATCATTATTTACCAGACAAAAAAAAGCTATACGGCATTGTTATGGAAAAAATTGAAGGAATGAATCTCCATGATTGGATCTATAGCCATAATCGACTCTCAGAGAAAATGGCGATCGGATGGTTGAAGCAAATCGTACGAGTATTGAAAATTGTGCATCAAAAGGGCTATTTCCATCGCGATATCAAACCTGCAAATATCATGCTCAGACCATCGGGAAAGCTTACTCTGATTGACTTTGGCGCTGCGAGGGAAGCAACCTATACCTATCTAGCTAAGATCGGTAGTATCGGCGGTGTCACAAAAATCTCTTCTGCTGGTTATACCTCTCCAGAGCAAGAACGTGGTTTTGCGATTCCTCAGTCTGATTTCTATTCTTTAGGTATGACTTTTTTACATTTAGTGACTAGTACTTATCCTCTCAATCTGCATGATTCACATACAGATATATACCATTGGCGCGAATCGGCTCCACAGATTTCCGATAATTTTGCTCAGTTATTAGACAAACTGATTGCAAAAAGACCAGTTGATCGCCCCTATGACTGTGATGCAATTTTGCATAGCCTCGATGAGCTTGATCGGCTAACCAAAGAGATCCAAACTGAGCGCCAGACTCAGGTAAAACAGCAGATAAAGCAAGCGCAACAAAACCGCAATCGCATTTGGATCGGAATAGCGATCGCGATTATGGGATTGATAGGATATGCGATCGCTGTTTTTAATCGAATTCTTCCTTCCCCTATTCCTTTGCCACCACAAATTATTAAGCCAAAATAATTAGTAGAGAGAAGCACATATAAAGAAGAATATCTTTCACTACAATATTTCTTTTTAAAGTTATGACTTACGCAAAAGAACAAGACGTAGTAGGGGCAATTCATGAATTGCCCCTACAGCAAAATTAGGCTTTCAGGGCATTTTTACGTAAGTCCTAAAAGTGTTAATTTATAACACTTTAAAAAGAAATATTGTGGTTTATTTAATAAAAACTGCCGTTAAAATCTCCGCTTATAAATTTTTGTACACCACCCCAAAGTTATCATTAGCCTAGTATGCAAGTTAAACGATTAGTAGCGATCGCCTTCTTCTTTCTAACATTAGTTATATTTATCTTCTTAGCAGAACCTGCTAAAACTAAGGTCATTGCTGATGCCAAGTTTACAGAAAGGCACCCTAGCATCTCACAACGAACTACGCAAAGAACCACACAAAACATCAGCTTTTCTCCAGAGATAAATCAGTTCGCACCAGTGAAAGGTTGTGAAAACCAACCACCCGCAAAGCCACCTGAGCCATCATTACCCGCCGCACTAACTTCTATTCCTATCACTCTAGAGCGATTTCGGAAACCCTTACCCATATCCACTACAAATCCCGCTTCTTCTGAGAAAGGAATTACCTATACCCCAAGTGAAGTGATTGCTTTGGCAGCGGCTTCTAATTACGGTGAGCGATATCTCAACGATCTATCGGGTCAGCCTGCAAATAATCCACCAATTATTGTTCTTCATGAAACAGTTGGCTCTGCTAATAGTGTCATTAATTTTTTTCAGGAATTCCATACTGACGAGGGTAATCAAGCAAGCTATCACACATTAGTTGCGCTAGATGGTCGAATTATTTACTTTGTGCCACCAGATAAACGCGCCTTTGGTGCAGGGAATTCAGTTTTTGTAAGTTCTTTGGGAACAGAATCAGTGCAGACTAATCCTCGGTATCCAAGTTCTGTAAATAACTTTGCTTATCATATTTCGTTGGAAACTCCTGCGGATGGAATGCATGATGGTTATACCCATAGTGGATATACAGAAGCTCAATATCAGTCTCTAGCATGGTTAGTAGCGAAAACTGATGTGCCCTTAGAACGAATAACTACTCACAAAACTGTCGATCGCTCAGGCTCACGTATTGATCCTCGCAGTTTCAATTTTAATCTTTTCCAAAATCTATTAAGTCAATATCCTAAAACCAAAGAAATCTCTATTGGATGCTCATCGACACTTTAAGAGTGTGCTTGAGAATTTTTTACCCTTTCTAACTCCCCCTTTTTCAATGGGGAGTTAGAAAGGGTAAAAACAAAAATTTATGCTAGATAGGTACTTCTCAAACACGCTCTAAGTAACTACTCACAATTAAATATCTCCACCAAAAAACCTTTAGCGTCCACAACAGCAATGTAAAGATAAGTGGCGGCGCTTTACGCCGCCACTTATCTTTTGGGCTTTATTTCTCAAGCAAAACTTAAATTGCTGTAGGCTAAAGAAATTAAGCTCATTAGCCCGATCGCCTCAAAATATTTAATAGAAATAGTCAATGATTATTTGATGAAGTCAGTTAAACTTAAGATGATAGAAAGTAATCCGCACAAACTTTTAACATGGGCTTTAGGGACAGATGATTAAGACTAACAAGATAGTTTATGGATATGCGATCGCCCTAGGCATTACTTTATTGGGGTCTTCTGTAGGCTTGCTAGTAGGAAATAATTATCACCAAGACGCGATTCAGAAAATGCTGGGGGCTGCTGAAGATCGCAAGTTTATAAACACTCTCCAAGTCGATATTTTATATAATCGCCCTGCTAAACAACTATCGCCTTACTTAGCTGATCCAGAGGGCTTTAAGCAAGAGAGTAGCAAATTACTCGATCGCATTCAGAAAATTGTAACTGCATTAGAGGAATATAACTTAACTGTTAAGGGCTCAAATATCGAGGGGCTAAAACCCTTGCTAGCTGAATATGAAAAAGTAATAAAAAAATTTCAGCAAGAAGCAAAACTAGAGATTGCGCAATTAACCCCACTTACCGAATCTCCAAAGACTCTAACTGCCGCAGAATTAAGGTTAGTTAAATTTGTCAAAAACAAGGATTTTGTCAAGTTTATTGAGTTTCCCGATCGCTTATTACCATTTGCTCAACTTGCAGATTTACAAACCACAAAAGCTAAGTCAGAACTAGCCGACTCTAAGACAATTCGCAATAGTATAGTTGCTGGAGGTATGCTCTTTTCAGCAGTAATCTCCGTGTTATTTGCGATTTATACCAGCCGTGCGATTGCGCGGGAACAAGCGGCTATCACCCAACAATTGCGCGATCAACTAACTGAGAAAGAGCAAGCTGAACGACAACTACGTGAAAGTGAACAGCGCTATGTCAACTTAAATGCCGTAGCTCCTGTCGGAATATTTCGCACTGATGCTGAGGATAACGGTGTATATATTAACCAACGTTGCTGTGAGATGCTTGGCTTGCCCCCCGAAGAAACTATTGGAACATCTTGGCAACAAGCATTACACCCCGACGATCGCGAGTATGTCATCGCTGAGCAAATTCGCACAAGACGCAAAAATTTACCATTTCAATTAGAGTATCGAATCCTAAGACCTGATGGTTCTGTAATTTGGGTGCTGGGAAACGCTGTCGCCGAAAAAGATAACAACGGGCAAATCATCGGCTATGTGGGGACAATCACAGACATTAGCGATCGCAAGCGCTCGGAAGAAGCCTTACAAAAAAGTGAATCTCATTCTAGAGCATTAATTAGTGCGATGCCCGACATAATTTTTCGGATGACACAAGAAGGTGTTTATCTGGAATTTCTTGCTTCTCCAAATTCTAACGTTGTGGGTAATCTCTCAGAAATTGTGGGAACTAATATATTGGATATTTTGCCGCCCCAAGCATCACAACAACGAATTAAATCGGTTCAACAGGTGCTTCTAACTGGTTCTATCCAAGTATATGAACAAGAGCTTGAGATTGATGGAATACCCCAAATCGAAGAAGTCCGTATTGTGCCTTATAGCGAAACCGAGGTTTTAGGATTGGTGCGAAATATCAGCGATCGCAAACAAGCAGAACAGGCTTTAGCAAAGAGTGAAGCCCAGAGCCGCGCCATATTATCGGCGATTCCTGATTTGATGTTTCGAGTGGGAACAGATGGAATTTATCGCGAGTTTTATATTGAATATCGCGATTTTGCGGTTATTCCCCAAGGTAACGATCTCACTGATCGATCACTTTCTGAAATGTTGCCGCCAGATGTTTTTGAGCGACATATGCATTACTTGCAAAAAAGCATAAAAACAGGAGAAGTGCAAGTATACGAGCAAAGTTTTCCAATTGGAGATCGCCTTCAATATGATGAAGTTAGAGTTGCCAAAATTGGCGAAGATGAAGCTCTGTTTATAATTCGGGACATTAGCGATCGCAAGCAATCTGAACTCGCTCTACAAAATCTCATTGCAGGGACAGCCACAACCACTGGTCAAGACTTCTTCCCTGTACTAGTGACTCATATTGCCAAGGCTCTTAATACTTCTCACTCTCTAGTTACTGAACTGATTGATGGTGAGTTAAACTCCCTAGCTTTTTGGGCAAATGGAGAACTTCAACCAGCTTTTTCTTTTAATATTTCAAACACCCCCTGCGAAAAAGCATTACAGCAGGGAACATTTTATTGTGATAGCTTTGTTCAGCAGATGTTTCCTCAACATCGAGATCTAGTTGACATGCAGGCATACAGCTATCTTGGTATTTCCTTAAAGGATATTAATGGTCAGGCGATCGGGAATCTCTGTGTTTTAGATGAAAAGACAATTCAAAATCCGCAACGAGCAGAACAAGTCCTAAAGGTATTCGCCGCCCGTGCTACTGCTGAGTTGGAACGTCAACGGACTAACAACATGCTAGTTGAACTCAATCAACAGCTAGAATCAAAGGTGCAGAAACGCACTGTGGAACTTCAAAAACTATCAGAGCGCCTCACTTTGTCACTGAGATCTGGAGCGATCGGATGTTGGGAATGGAATATTGCAGAGCAAAAATTGTTTTGGGATGAGCGCATGTATGAACTGTATGGAATCAGTCAAGATGATTTTCATCTTGACTATGAATCTTGGGCAAACATGCTCCATCCTGACGACCTCGAAGCCACCAAAGAGATGGGAGAACGAGCGCTCTTAGGGGAAGACACTGAGTTTCGGATCTTGCATCGCGATCGTAGTATCCACTTTATAAAAAACTATGGAACTTTGGTTCGAGATGAGAAAGGGCATCCCCAGAGCTTGATTGGTATTAATTTTAATATTAGCGATCGCAAACAAGCCGAAAATGCTATTTTGACATCTCAGAAATTCTTACAAACAGTCCTTGACACATTCCCTCTGTCAGTATTTTGGAAAGATCGTAACTCGGTCTATCTTGGTTGTAATCGCAATTTCTTAAAAGATGCAGGACTTGACTCGGTCGCAGATATCATTGGCAAGACTGACTATGAAATGCCTTGGGGACAGACCGAAGCTGATTCATATCGTCAATATGATCGCCAAATCATGGACAACGATGAATCGAAGATCGGTATCATCGAGACTCAATTGCAAGCAAATGGCGATCGGATCTGGGTAGAGATAAATAAACTACCTCTCTATGATTTAAAGGGGGAGGTGATTGGAATTTTAGGAACCTATCAAGATATTACGGAGCGGAAGCAAGCAGAGGAGGAACTACAACACACAAATCAAGAGCTAATCCGCGCGACCAAACTCAAGGACGAATTTTTGGCTAACATGAGTCACGAACTCCGTACTCCTCTCAACGCTATTCTCGGCTTGACTGAGGCTTTGCAAGAGGAAATTTATGGCGACATCAACGATCTCCAAATTCAAGCCTTACAAACTGTAGAAAAAAGTGGAAACCATTTACTTGAACTAATCAATGACATTCTCAACCTCGCAAAAATTGAGGCAGGACAAGTTGAACTAAATTATTCATCGGCATCAATCAGTAGTCTCTGCGCATCCAGTCTGAACTTTATTAAGCAACAAGCAACGAAGAAACAGATTCAGATCGATATGCATCTGCAACCAAATCTCCCTGAGATACAGTTAGATGAACGGCGGATCAAACAGGTATTAATTAATATTCTCAATAATGCCGTTAAATTCACCGCCAATGGAGGACACATTAAACTAGAAGCAACTAAGCTTTCTCATGTCTCTGAGCATACTCAAGAGCATACCCAAGAATATTTACAAATATCGATAACCGATACAGGCATCGGCATCTCACCAGAAAATATCCAGAAACTATTCAAACCCTTTATCCAAATTGATAGCGCTTTAAATCGAAAATACGAAGGAACAGGCTTAGGCTTATCATTGGCAAAACAAATCATCGAGCTTCATGGAGGCACAATCGGAATAACCAGTGAAATAGGTGTCGGCAGTTGCTTCACCATAGAGTTGCCGATCAACCACATCGAACCTCCACCTCCACCAGAAACAGCTTCTGATCTTGAGCAATATTTAGTAGAACCGAAACAACTATCAGTATCTACAACACCACTAATTTTGTTGGCAGAAGACAATGAAGCTAATATCAGTACAGTAAAGATCTATCTTGAAGCCAAAGCATATCGACTTCTCATCGCAATGAATGGACAAGAGGCAATCGACCTAGCCAAGAGTGCTCAACCAGATCTAATTTTAATGGATATCCAAATGCCCGTCATAGACGGATTAGAAGCGATCAAGCAAATTCGCCTCGATCCAAACTTGATTAATATTCCTATTATTGCGCTAACGGCTTTGGCGATGGGAAGCGATCGCCAAAGTTGCATAGCTGCTGGGGCGGATGAGTATATTACTAAGCCAATCAAGCTAAAAGCTCTATCTCAGATGATTCAGTCCTATACAGATTTATAAAAAGATTTAAGCCTTATGACATCTACCCCTGACTCAAAAGATCATGTATCGGCGATCGCGGACAATCCTCCAGTGGTTGCGTCAGATCAGACTTCTTTACCATTAAGCGATCGTACACAAGCCGACAATCTACTTCTAACTCTTGTGGAGAAAACAGCTTCTGTCGCGGGCGAAGATTTTTTCCCAGCCTTTGTGAAACATCTCGCCACAACTCTGGGCTGTGCCCATGCCATGATCACGGAATTAAAGGATGGACAATTACAAACCCGTGCCTTTTGGTCAAGAAATCTGCTTCAGCCAAATTTGAGTTATGACATAAAAAACACTCCCTGTGAAATAGTCTTAGCAGACGGAATCTATGCTCAATCAACCAATTTGCAAAAAACCTTTCCTAATAATTCTAATCTGATTATTTTGAATGCCGATAGTTTTCTAGGAGTCACTCTGACTAATTCTAGGAAGCAAACCATTGGGTTAATCAGTATCATGGATATCTTGCCCATGCCAGAAATAGATAAATTACAGCCAATTATCAAGATCTTTTCGCCGCGTGTTGCAGCTGAGTTAGAAAGAGAACAAACGATCCTTGCGCTAAAGCAGTTAAATCAAGAATTAGAAAAGCGAGTAGAAGAACACACAGCCTCTCTAAAAACTAGTGAAGAGCGTTGGCAACTGGCACTCAAAGTGACAAATGCTGGGATTTGGGATTTCGATATAGCAACAAATAAGGTTTTTTATTCTAGCCGATGGAAGCAAATGCGTGGCTTTGCTGACGATGAAATTAGCGATAGCTTGGAAGAATGCTCAAGCCGCATCCATCCTGATGATTACGATCGCGTTTTAGCTACTGCTAATGACCACTTAGCTGGGAAAACTGAATTCGTGGAGATGGAATATAGAGCCCTCTGCAAAGATGGCTCCTATATATGGGTGCTTGAGCGTGGACAAGCTATACGTAATGAATTAGGACAGCCTATTCGTGTTATTGGTTCCGATACTGATATCACCAACAACAAACTAATTGAATCCAAATTAATCAAGAATGAAGCTCAATTTCGCTGTTTGGTAGAAGGAGGGCTCGACTTGATTTGGTCAAGCGATCAAGATGGCTTATTTACCTACCTCTCACCACAATTCAAGGCGCTTTTTGGCTGGGAGCCTAGTCAGTGGCTTGGCAAGTCATATACCGACTTTGTACATCCAGATGATCTCCAACGAGTAAAGACTCTTGAGTTTATGGTGAATGTGGAATCTGGCAAACAAACTTGTTATCCTGAGTTTCGGCATCGACACCGAGATGGTCATTATGTCTGGGTACGCGCCAATAGTACAACGATTTTAAATCCTGATGGAGTTGTGATTGGCAGTCAGGGGACTTTAACCGACATTAGCGATCGCAAGCAGGCGGAATCAAGACTAGAAGCAAAAACCAAGCAGTTAGTCCAATCCAATACTAAACTGGCTCAATCCATCACCAATATCCAACGTAGTAACGCTTTACTAACCGTTCTTCAAGAGGCTTCCTTTGACGGCATTCTGGTGATTGACGAGCATCGCCGAGTCATCACCTACAATCAGCGTTTTTTAAATCAGTGGGATATTCCACAATCTCTAGTGTTATCAGCAAGCGATCGCCAACTCTTCGACATTGTTTTAGATCGCCTTGCCAATCCGCAAGCATTTTTGCACCAAGTCGAGTATCTATATGACCATCCAAAGGAGATCAGTCATTCAGAGTTCAGCCGCAAAGATGACAAAATATTTACTCTTTACTCCGCCCCAATCTATTGGTCTTATGACCGTTATGGTCGGGCTTGGTTTTTTCGCGACATAAGTGATCGCAAACGACTAGAACAAGAACAAACGCGCCTGATCTCCATTCTCGAAGTTTCGACTGACTACATCAGTATGGCAGATGCCAACGGTCTGATTTTCTGGAAGAATATAGAATTAAACCGCCTGTGCAGGAGCAATCTCAACGATGATAAAAAGCAATATCAA
This sequence comes from Pseudanabaena sp. M085S1SP2A07QC, assembly GCA_020404895.1. Lineage (GTDB taxonomy): Bacteria > Cyanobacteriota > Cyanobacteriia > Pseudanabaenales > Pseudanabaenaceae > Pseudanabaena. Next base: position 17,054 of record JADBWK010000112.1, read on the forward strand.
ATTTCTGACTGCCATCCTCAATGGGCTACGGATATAGTTTTGCAAGAGGGATTGCCCCATGCGATCGCCATGGGCAGTTGGATTGGTGAAACAGCATTACTGAATGTCGAAGGACAAGAGATTCCCGTTTCCCAGCTGATCCTTGCGCACAAATCTGCTCAAGGCGAAATAGAATTTTTCTCCTTCATCATGCGTGATATCCAAACTCGCAAAGAATATGAACAGAAACTAGAACTCACCAACGCGGAACTCCTCCGCGCCACCAGACTCAAAGATGAATTTCTGGCAAATATGAGCCATGAACTCCGCACTCCTCTCAATGCCATTCTCGGCATGACCGAAGCGCTTCAAGAACAAATCTTAGGGGACGTTAACGAGAAACAACTCAAAGCTTTAAAAACCGTTGAAAATAGCGGTATGCATCTACTAGCTCTGATCAACGATATTCTCGATTTGGCAAAAATCGAATCGGGACAGCTTCAACTAGACTGCACACCGACAAATGTTGCCTTACTCTGTCAATCCAGTATCACATTTATCCAAACCCAAGCTCTAAATAAACGCATCCAATTAGAGACGAAGATTGCTTCAGACTTGCCAAAGATACGAGTAGATGAGCGACGTATCCGCCAAGTTTTGCTCAACTTACTAAGCAATGCCGTGAAATTTACACCCACAGGTGGGCGCATCACCTTAGAAGTTAAACATATTGAATTACAGCAAATGCATACCCAATCATGGATTCGCTTCGCCGTAATCGATACAGGCATCGGCATTGCCCCCGAAAACATCCCAAAACTATTTCAACCCTTTATCCAGATTGATGGCGCTTTAAATCGTCAATATGTAGGTACAGGTTTGGGGTTATCACTTGTCAAACGCATGGTGGAATTGCATGGTGGTCTTGTCGGCTTGACCAGCGAACTAGGCATAGGCAGTTGTTTTACGATTGATCTCCCATGCATTACTGATTTCTCATCGGCGATTATTCATGATGCGATCGCTCCAATCTCAGAACCGCCAGCTTCAGCACCAGTCAACATTAATTCATCGCCTTTAGTCTTGATTGCAGAAGACAATGAAGCTAATATCAGTACATTGACTGACTACCTTGAAGCCAATGGATATCAGATTATTATAGCTATGAATGGAGAAGAAGCGATCGCTCTTGCTAGAATCAATCACCCTAATTTGATTTTAATGGATATCCAAATGCCCGTCATGGATGGGCTAGAAGCAACTAAACAAATTCGGCTTGATCCAATCTTGGCTAGTACTCCGATCATTGCGCTAACTGCTTTAGCGATGGCAGGTGATCGCCAAAAGTGCCTAGATGCGGGAGTGAATGAGTGTATTTCTAAGCCAATAAAGCTCTCTACTTTATGCCAGAAGATTCAAGTCTTTTTAACTTCCTGAAAGCTTACACCAGTTGCAATGGTTTGCTTAACAGTAACACCCAAAATATCAATGGCGGCGCTTCGCGCCGCCACTGATATTTTGGGTGTAATACCAATTCACAGAAGTGTGACTACACTTCTGTGAATTGAAAACCAAACCCTGTAAGGGTTTTAAAAGCACAAAATGGCGTAGCCATTTTGTGCTTTGGTATAAAATTGTTCTTAAATACTATCCATACATGTTTACTAATAGACTCACCTTTAATCAAAAATACTGCCACTTAGGAATGAAAATTAATTAACTTGTGCAATTAAAACCAAAATTTGTTGGGGCGGGCGAAGCCCGCCCCAACAAATTTTGGTTTTAATTAATTTTC
>JADBWK010000113.1 GCA_020404895.1 Pseudanabaena sp. M085S1SP2A07QC
ATTGTCGGTACATGAATTTTTATTTGTGCAAGGGTTTTACTTGCTTTTCCTGCTTTTCCTTGCATTTTATCAGTTTGCGATCTCCTTGAAAACCACTGCTTGTATGCTTTTCTTGCTTTTTCAGCAAGCCCTACTTATTTTTGCATGGCAATGAATTCGTCAACTAAATTTAGAAGTTTTTCGATCGCCTCATTGAGATTGACGGACTTGACAGGAAACCCATGGGCAATGCGATTTCTAATTTCATTTAAGGCGATCGCTCTTTCAAACTGATACTCAGAAATACCTAATTGTTCGTGGAGATGGTGAATCATCAAAATCGTAGTTAAACGATCAATAGGGATTAATTGATGTCTTGCATGTCTTCGCATCAAGATCTCGGCAAATATCCACAGCGAGAGAAAGGCAGCCTCGTGTTCTCCAATCGAGATTAATTTGGCAATCCGTTCTTTGCGATGTAGAATTTGTGATCGCGTAAGTTTTTGATCGGCAATATCTTCTTCTGCAATCGGTGTTGCATCTTCCCCAGTGACAAGCAAAAATCGCCAGCCATCATGCTCAGCAACATTTTTGGCAAGCTCTCGATAATGAGAAATGGGCAAGTTTGTTGCAACATCTTTTACCTCAACAATAAATCCCTGATTTTCGGATACTTTCACCAGTAAATTGGGAATATATCCATTTAAATCAAATGGAAGCTGCTGAATATGAGGTTGGTGAATGACTTCATATCCTTGGGAGCTATAACATTCAATAACTTTTGTTTTGACCAAACTATTAATACTTGTACTACCTGAACAGAAGTGAAACCCCGATTACAATGTAGGGGCAATTCATGAATTGCCCCTACATTGTAATCTTAAGTCCCAAAATGGCAACGCCATTTTGGGACTTAAGATTACATGAAATCACGCGGATCGGTGATATGTCCTGTCAAAGCAGAAGCTGCGGCAGTATAGGGCGAAGCAAGGTAAATTTGTGCTTGCTTATTCCCCATACGTCCAGGGAAATTGCGGTTTGTAGTTGAGACACAAACTTCCGCTTCATTGACTCGTCCAAAAGTATCTTGTGGTCCACCCAAGCAGCCAGCACAGGATGGAGAGGCTGGTTCAATACAACCCGCTTGCAAGAAGATTTCTGAAAGTGACAAGCCATCGATCTTCAGGCTGAATAGATCATTGTAGACTTTCTGTGTTGCTGGTACAAGGTAAGTGGGAACCTTGACCTGTTGACCTTTGATCAATTGAGCGGCGTGATAGAAGTCTTCTGTTTTACCACCAGTGCATGAGCCGATATAAACGCGATCGATCTTCACATCTTGTACTTCCCGAACAAGAGCGCGATTGTCAGGAGAGTGAGGCTTTGCTACTACGGGCTCTAGCTTGGAAACATCGTAATGTTTGACGTAGTAATACTCAGCATCAGCATCGGCATAGAGAGACTCAAAGGGCTTATCAGTACGCGATCGCACATAGTCAAAAGTCGTCTGGTCTGGTGCAATCACAGCATTTTTGCCACCTGCCTCAATCGCCATATTGCAGATCGTCATCCGCTCTTCCATAGTCATTTGGGCGATCGCTTCGCCTTCAATTTGTAAAGCGCGATAGTTTGCGCCACTAACGCCGATATCACCGATTACTTGCAAAATCAAATCCTTAGCCAACAAGTAAGTCGGCATTTCACCATCAAAGACAAACTTCATCGAGGCAGGAACTTTGAGTAATAATTTGCCTGTCCCCAAAACAAAGGCAGCATCGGTATTACCAATGCCTGTGGCAAATTGTCCAAATGCTCCCGCATTACAGGTATGGGAGTCAGTACCAAATAGCACTTCACCTGGTCTTGTGTGACCTTCTTGGGCAAGGGCAATATGGCAAACACCTTTGTAATCAGGGTTCGCTTTAAAATCCGAAAGATCGGTAATGTCGTAGAAATATTTAATGTCTTGCTCTTTGGCAAATTCCCTCAAAATATCAATATTGCGGTTAGCTCTTGTATCTTTGGTAAAAATATAGTGATCGGGGATCAATACTAATTTTTCTTTGTCCCACACCTTGGCATCTTGACCAAATTCACGCTTAAATACGCCGATTGTGCCAGGACCGCAAACATCATGGGTCATCAATAGGTCAGCATTCACCCAAATATTTTCACCTGGGCTAATGTGACTTTTGCCCGACGCTTTTGCCAAAATCTTTTCGGTGAGTGTCATTGCCATAATTGTGATGTCCTTGCGTAGATGTTGATTCCTACTTGTTTTGTAAGTCAAATTATAGTCTGAAGATCGGAAGTTTTTAAGTTATCCACAGATTACGTAATAACAATTCTCAAAATAGCGTTGCCATTTTGAGAATTGTTATTACGTTAGGAAGAAATTTAATCTTTACGTAAAACCATGATTATGGCGATCGCTATATCATAATTTGTATTGAATTATGTTGATGTTGATTGGAGCGGATTGCAACAAAAACATCATGATACGGGACTAATACTCATACTAACGCTCAATAAAACTGAGAGAGGATTTTATGTCCACACCAGAATCAGAACTTCCACAAAAAGCAGGACGGGCTGCTCAAGTTGGGGCGAGTCTTGCTACAGCTAAAATTGCTGGAAACCTCGTGCTAGCCTCTAGCATTACAATTGCTCTACTTGCAGGGATTGTATTTTCACTAGTTACAGCCACTATTTTTATTGTCAATAGTCCCGATCCCGTTCTTGGATTTGGCGTTGCAGTTCTAGTAACGATTGTGGTGAATGCAATAATTTTCTTTGTGTCTCCTTGGATCATGGACTTGACTCAAGGATGGCTCTATCACACTCGCTGGGTGAAGATCGAAGAAATCGAGCGCCTCAGCCCTGAATCGGCGCGTGTAATTCAGCGGATCTGTAGTCTTAAGAAGCTGAAGCAACCTCGCCTCGGCATCATTGACGATAATAATCCAACCGCATTTACCTATGGCGCTTTGCCAGATAGCGCTCGTCTAGTAGTTAGTGCAGGTTTGTTTAAGTATCTTGACGATGATGAAGCTGCTACGGTTTATGCCCACGAACTTGGGCATATCGTCCATTGGGATTTTGCGGTGATGACGGTGGCTTCGACATTGGTGCAGATCACCTATTTGCTCTATGTCACCATCCGTGAACTCGGCAAAAGAATTAATGATGAACGTGCCGAAAATGCAGCGATGGTAACTGCATTTATCGCCTATGCGTTTTACATCATTGGCACTTATATGGTGCTTTACCTATCACGCACTAGAGAATATTTCGCTGACCATTTTGCTGCTGAGCAGACTGGTAATCCTAATGCTCTATCTCGCGCTCTGGTCAAAATCGCCTATGGCATTGTCCAAGAAACCGAGAAGTCGAAAGAGCCAAGCCGTTTGATGCAAGGTACTCGCGCTCTGGGTATTTACGATGCCAAAGCTGCGGCTTCTACTGGCACTGCCTATCAAATTTCTTCTTCTCCAGAAAAAGTTGGTCGCCTATTTCTCTGGGATTTATTTAATCCTTGGGCATGGTGGATGGAGTTAAATTCGACTCATCCGCTAACTGGTAAGCGAGTTCGTGCTCTCAGTAACTATGCGGAGCAACTGGGCTTAGATATGGAATTTGATATGGGGCATGTTGTTGCCGAAGGTAAAAGCCTCGACAAAAAACGTCTCTATGGCACGTTCTATCAAGATGTCCTACTCTATGGAGCAGAGTTTATTGCGATCGTAGTTGGTTTAGCGATCGGTGCTGCTACCTACACAAGTATTGGCATTCTCAAGGCATTTGTGGCAATTCCTCTGTTGTTGCTGGGTGCGGTGATGATCTTTAAGCGATCGGTCATGTATCCAAGTTCCAAGAATGCGCCTGCGAATGATGTGATTACACTCATGTCTGATGCCTATGCTAGCCCTTTGCGCGGTCAACCTGTGCAATTGGAAGGAACTCTGATTGGTCGAGGTGATGCGGGTTATGTGTTTGGTTCTGATCTGAAGTTACAGGACAAAACTGGCATGATGTATCTGCTTTATGCTTCGCGTTGGGGCCCTTTGGGGAATTTCTTCTTTGGCATGAAGCGTGTAGAAGGCTTGATCGGAACCGAAACCACAGCAAAAGGTTGGTTCCGTCGCGGTGTTGCATCTTGGATGGATTTAGAACTTCTATCTACCAAAAATGGCAACAAAGTTTCCAGTCATCCTGCCTTTTGGGGGCTGTTATGGTCAATCATCTTTTTAGCGATCGGTACGTTACTATTTTTCGTTAAATAGTTTCTAACCTACCTACAACAGCAGAAAGAGAGGGCGATCGCCCTCTCTTTCTTGCTTTCTAACTTTGTCCGTTGTATAGCAACGTAAGAGATAGATAGGACAATTCAAAACCCAAAAGATGGCAGAGCTTCGCTCTGCCATCTTTTGGGTTTTATGTCCTAAGCAAAGCTTACATTGCTATATTATATCTATTTTCATGTATTGCATAGCTGAGTCACTCCCAGAAATAGTGCTATAGCAATCCTAAATTTGTTGTGAGTAATGGCAATTCATGAATTGCCTCTGCTATGAAATATGGGTTTCAAGTCATTTTTGCGTCACAAAAACTAACCTGCCACGCACATTGCCACTTTCGATCAACTCATGGGCGCGAATAGCATCATCGAGGAAAAATCGCTCAGTGATTTCTGGCTTAATTTTATCGGAGGCTAGAAGATCAAATAGATATTGGAGATCGTCAACGAACCAATCTGGCTGTTCTGTCCGCATTTTGGAAATATCGTAGGACTGTGTTGATCGATAGTTGGGCAAAACATTCAACAGCAATAAGATGCTATCAATCACAAAGAACAATACTGATCCAAAGATGCTAGTAAAAAGGGAGCGCTGGGATACGCTACTTGCTGAACTGGCAGCACCATAGGTAACTAATATGCCGCCCCGTTTGAGTAATGGAAACGATCGCAAAAAAGCTCTGGAAACCGACACCATCTTTAAAGTTGGAAATAAATCATAATGCTGCAATGGGGACTATTTGACGCAATATGTCGTCTAAATTTCTTTTTGCTTCCATCAACTCATAGGCATAATGAAGCCGCAAAAAATAACCATCTGACAACCCAAAATAACGACATAAACGTAAATCCACATCCGCAGTCATCGGAGCCTTACCTTGAATAATTTGCTGAATACTCGAAAATGGTAAACGCAAATTATCAGCCAAACTATTTGCATTAATATCTAATTCTTCTAAAAATTCATATTGCAAGATTTTGCCAACATGAGGATTACGCAGTAAAGTATTTTCCATTGCCTTTGCTCCTAATGATAATCAACAATCTCAACATCATACGCATTTCCATTTTGCCAAACAAAACACAGTCTCCACTGCTTAGTAATACGAATACTGTATTGTCCAAATCGATCACCAACCAGTGCTTCTAGATGATTGGCAGGTGGTATGCGGAGATCTTCTAGATTAGCTGACACATCAAGTTGACGTAATTTGCGTAAAGCCCTTTCCTGTATATCTGATGGTAGCTTACGCGATCACAAGCCTTGCCCAATCCTTTCGGTTTCTTTACAAGCAAAGGAGACAATCATTAAAGCTTAAATATTCATCTTTAATTATTTTACTACCCTATTTCTTATTTACTTACGATTTAACAGGTTTAAAGACATTATTAGCGATCGCCATTAAAATCAAAATCAAGATAAAATCGAACAAATCTATCAATGCGAGGAACAAATAACAATGGCTAAAAAATCTAGAGAATTTAGTGAACTCGTCCGCCAGCAAAAATGGGAGAAAGCTAGCAATAAATCATTCAACAAACTTCAGAAAACTGTTCAACAGGGTTTTGGCGACAACGTACAGATGCTAAGAAACCTGGAAGGAATCGCCAAAATGTCTGAGGTTTTAGATGACTTCATTCGCCCATATGCCGACACCTACCAAACTAAAAAAGAACTGCAATATTTATTAGAGAACGCAGTAGCAGCTTGGAATTTAGCACTTATGCCAGCAGAAGAAAGGATAGCAATGTTAGATAAAATATTCGTTGCAATGATCAAAGAGTCGAAGAATCTAGATGCAGATGATATTGCGGCCAGTAGATCTTTTATTGAAGATTTGATTGATCGCAAACTCAAGTATTTTGCTGATGAACATCGACGAGTCATAGATTTTCAGTTAGAGTACCTTGGTCGAGGCGAATATCATCTCTCGGTAGCCTCCGCAATGTAAACACAATTACCAGCCCCAAGTTCCTGCTTCGCCTTTAAATGGCCCCACAATATCAGATGTAATCCAGCCCCCGTAAAAGTCACCAGCTTGCGGCGTGATTAGCTCATCATTGACATAGCAAGCATCCATGAGACTCCCGTAGAAACTAATCGAATTTTGGATATCTACGAAATTAGGAGTAGGGACAGTATATCGCCAGCCCGCATTTTGGATATATTTATCTGCGATCGCAATATCATAATATTGGCTGATTCCCTTCCATTCGCACATCGTTCGCCGCGAAGTTTCAACCAAATACTCCATTTTGATATCTTCTATAGGAATGTAATAACAAGGCGGATGACTGGTTTCTAGAACTCGCTTAGCGCGATCGGTTTCTGCCAAAACAATATCATTGCAGATGATGCGAATATGTTTGGTTGTATTCTCTAAGATTGCAGGACGGGGATAGTCCCAGACAGACTCTTGACCTGCTTGTGGTTCAATTCGATGTGGATACATGGGAATTAATTATCTCTTAAATATATTCTAATCATTCGTAGGGGCAATTCATGAATTGCCCCTACGAATGGGCTATTCTAAAGCCTGCATGTTGATAGAAGTTGGGACGAAACCAGTTGCGGTAGTACTTCTCAGCTTCAGTTCCACTGGTTATCCATGAGCCGCCCGCCATCATATTGTGCTTAGTATCAAAATATGAAGCGGAATAGCTCTCATATAGATAATGGGGTTGATATCCTGTGAGCGGCGTTAAATGATCGCTCAGCCATTCCCAAACATTGCCGAGCAGGTCGTATAGCCCTGAAGGACTTTGGGCTTCTAAAGAACCAACAGGACTCGGAGAAGCAAATTTTAAATTGAGATTGAAGCCTGAACTTGTTTCCTCTATGGGCTGCCGTAAATTTGATGCTCCGTAAGTTGCCAGATACCATTCTGCCTCACTCATCAGACGAGTATCATTTCCTTTCCATTGGCAATAGGCGATCGCTTCATAGTGATTGACCTCGACAGGAAAATCAAAGGGCATCGCGATTTCATCAAACATAGCGCGATATTTATAGCTGTCACCTTGCGGAATCCAAAATTTAGGGTGCTTGATCTTATGTTGAACTTTCCAAGCCCATGACTGTTCGTGCCAATATTGTTGATTTTCGTAGCCGTCATCTTTGACAAAATCAAGAAATTCGGCATTTGTAATCAGATATTTACTTGCTTGAAAAGTAGCCACATTGACCGTGCGATCGCCATATTCAATATCCCAACCATAGATATTTGAATCTTGAGGTTTGCCTAGTCGAACTGTACCACCTGTGACTTCAATCATTTCATTAGCCGTGGTGTAACCATTGGCAGGAGCATATTGCCAACTTTCAGGACGTTGCAGTTGATCAACAGGCAACTGGCGAATCAACATTGATGATGTTTCGATGTGAATATATTGATGCTCGATCGCCATCATTAAGCCCCAAAGCGGATGTTCTTGATTTATGGGTAATGCGATCGCCATATTATGAATAAATTCGCTAATCCTGTCGTAGACTTGCTGGCGATATTCCCAAACTGCATTAACTTCCGCTTGTCGCAGACTAGTAAAAATACCAGATATATCATCGGGCTTTTCAGGATCGACTCCGATTTCAAAGAGAACCTCAAAATCTGGATTGATTCGCGTAGTAATTAACCCGACCCTGACTAATTTGTTGATATAAAAGACTGCCGAATGACCTAGATAAAAAATCAATAAATTGCGGAGGCGATCAGGATTCGTATAAAAAGTTTCAGGACTAACTAAACTTTTCATCAAGCTATCTTCGATTTGCCAAGCTCGCTGAAAATAAGCAAGGATCTCTTGGCGATCGCAACGGTGCAGATTTGGTGGTTGCATAGATGGAAATTTTATTACGTTTAGTCTATAAAACTATAGGCACAATTTATGAATTGTCCCTGAGTTTTTGAGTAAATATCCTTAAACTTGACACAAAACTAGTCCAAACAATTTTTGGGGATCTGTCCAGATTTTGACGGTTTCTAAACCCTGCGATCGCAGTTGTGCTTGAACTGCATCTAGATCAAACTTGCGCGAGATTTCAGTGAGGATGCTCTCTCCTGCTTGAAACTGGATTTTGAGATCGAGGATATCTAAAGAAACTTCGTGGGGAGATCGCGCATGTAAATACATTTCAATTTGATGATCGACCTCGTTGTAAATTGCTTGATGTGTAAATAAATCAAGATCGAAATTACCTTGAAACCGCCAGTTCAAATGGGCAAGCATATTCAAATTAAAAGCAGCCGTTACTTCTTGGCTGTCGTTATAGGCGGATTCTAAAACTTCTTTGGGCTTTTGCAAATCAATACCGAACAAAAAATAATCACCCTGAGTTAAGGCATGGGAAACCTTGCCTAAAAAATCATCGGATTCTGCTGCGGTGAAGTTACCAATCGAGCTACCTAAAAAGAAAATCATCCGCGATCGTCCATGATTTTTGCCTAGATAAAGTAATGCTTCTTCGTATGTACCTAATAAGCCTTCAAGACAGAGATCAGGATATTTTTCTTGCAAATGTAAGACTGTAGTTTTAAGGATGCCACCACTCACATCGATCGGAATATAACTGAAAGCATCGGGCACGGCTTCAGTTAATGAGTTAGCAGCTTTTTGATAAGCACTTAATAAATAATGAGTCTTAGTAGAACTGCCACTACCTAATTCCACTAATTCACAAGAGCCAGTGATGGCGGCTATTTCATCAGCATATTGATTTAAGATCCCTGCTTCGGTACGAGTAGGATAGTATTCGGGCAAATCACAAATCTGCTCAAATAATTCGGAACCACGATCATCATAAAAGTACTTTGGGGGAAGACTCTTAGGGCTTTGTGTTAATCCTTGAACTACATCATCACCATCTTTGCTAATTGATTGGGTTATAGCTGAATTATGTTGATGGAGGATTTTTAAATGCTTAACTGTCATGCTCGGATTTTCACCTATTTATGTTTATACGATAGATTGCTAATTTTGGATGAATATCAATAATCCAAGGAACCAATAATATTTAGTGGTGGCGCAATGCGCCACCACTAAATATTATTGGTTCCTTGGATTGAGTCTTACCATCACCCATGTTACATATGTGCCGACGGGACTCCAAAGCAAATAGGGGACTAATAGCCATCCCGCCAAGCTGGAAATTTGCCAAACTTGGGTCGTTAAAACTAACCCCAAAATAAAACCGATCGCCCCTGAGAACACCCCAGCCCTAACATTGCGCAAACGGGTCATGACTGGGGTGTATGACAAAATCGCGAATTCAACGATCGCGTAACTTGCCATGAGCAACCATGTGCTGAATACGGAGGGTTGAGCATCCCATAGTGCGGCGGCAGAGGTAATACCGCAAATAAAGATAAATATCCAGATAAAGGGAATGGCTTTTTCAAAGGTCAGCCATCGAGGGCGACGCAATCGCATAAACCATTTGTAGTCGCTAGGAAAAAGCTTGTTAAATGCAAAGCCTCCTCCAAATGCGGCAGTTCCGATTACTAGCCAAGTAGTTATCATGCTTATCTCCGATCTTCGATCTGGCAACCATCGGCACAACGTTCTTGGCTATTATTTCCATAATTTTCGCGTTCTTTTTGGTATTGCTGCCGTTTTGCCACGATAGTTTTAAGATTGCCCCGACCAGTCAGCAGAAGTCGATAGTCTGCCCAAACACCATAGAGTAAATCAGCTAAACGCCCAAAAATGGGGATTTTGGTAATCGCATAGATCCAGCCAATGCCGAGAATATCGTATGTTTGGCGAAAAACTTCGACATTTTGGACGATCTCACCGTTAGGTAATACGGCGTGAATCCGACCCATTGCTGTCTCAAAATCTATCCCAGCATTATCAGCGGGGTCGTAATCATCAGCGGCAATATCTACAAAATTAATTAACCCGCGATCGACATCTTTACTTTTTAAAAAGTTTACTTCACGCACACATAGAGGACATGCGCCATCATAGAGCAGCTTAATTTTCCAAGTTTTAGCGTTGGTTTCTTTGACATTTGTCTGCGGAGATAGCATTTTTTTGAGCTTGTTTTTGGTTTAGCCCTATTTTATCGCGATCGCTAATGATATCAATAAAACCCAAAAATGTTGAGGTGGGCGAAGCCCGCCGCAACATTTTTGGGTTTTATTGACTTGGGTTTGAGCGCAAAGCGCTGTAATCAAACTTTGACCAGAGGCTTTGCATCTGTGCGAATAGGAATAGAAATATACATTCCTTCTCTTGCCATTACTGCCCCCGCGAACCTCTCTTGAGCCAGCCGACCAACTTCATCTAAGTGATCATCATTATGCAAAGGATCATGATGAAAAATAACTAGCGTCTTGACATTAGCAGCTTCGGCAACTTTGATCGCCTCTTGCCATGTCGAATGCCCCCAACCAATTTTTGGACTTGTACTCGACCAATATTCCTCATCAGAGTAAGTGGCATCCATAATCAACACATCCGCATCGCGAGCTAGATATACAAGACTTTCATCAACGCGATCGCCAAAATGTTCAGTATCAGTAGCATAAACCGCCACGCGATCGCCACAACTAACTCGATAGCCTGTTGCCTCCCCTGGATGATTGAGCATTCCTGCCTCAACCGTCACTTCGTTACCAATCTCGATCACGCTGGGAACTTCAATATCAAAAAACTCCAAACATGAGGCCATCACTCGTAATGGCACTGGGAAGTTAGGATGATGCATCTGCTCCTCCAGTCGATCTTGCATTGTTTGTCCAGTCGGAGCAATTTTTCCATAGATTTTAAAAACATTCCCTTTAATAAAAGCAGGAGTAAAAAAGGGAAATCCTTGAACATGATCCCAATGACTATGAGTAAAGAAAATACTTGCATCTATGGGCATCTGCTTTAACAGATGCTGACCTAAAACACGAATCCCCGTTCCCCCGTCAAAAATAATGCGTTCACCTTGGCAGCGCATTTCTACACAAGGAGTATTGCCTCCATAGCGCACTGTGGTTGGACCAGGTGTAGCTATGCTGCCACGCACGCCCCAAAAATGTATAGAGAACTCACTGTCAGAAATGGACATTAGCTAACTCATTGTCAGAGAATTTTTAAACCATTGGGGCAAGTCTGAAAATTTAGAAAATTTCTACTTTTAAATTGTTCGTGTCAACACTAAACACGAATAATAAACGATATTACCAACTTTGCTAATCTGGGTGAGTTGAATATGCTCATCATGAATTGTGTCAATCTATATATCTAGTCCGAGTAGTATTAAATACTACTCGGACTAGATATGTCTAAACATTTCTGGTTTTAGCAGCTACATCTAAAGAGCAAGGTAAGTAGGAAACGATTAAAATATCAAGACGCTATATCAGAATAATTACCCAATCAATCAAATTAGATTAAGGTATATGCTAACTCTATGTATTGCTCTGTGGCTATCAGCTTTTAGTACTAGCTATTTACTAATAGACACCGTAAGACCAATTCTTGCAGGTAGATGGACGTAACCAATTTTGTAAATTTGCGCCCCTGCAAGGCAGAAATTTACAAGGTTTTTAGTGATTTTTTTATAAATTTTGGATACAAGTTTGTGACAGTGCCTCAATCAACAGCAACACCTATCTCTAAATCTAGTTTGCATTCTAGCTCCTTAGCCCTAGCGATCGCAGGTATGAAATGCGCGGGGTGTGTGGCAACAGTGGAAAAAAGGTTGCTTGCCTGTGACGGGGTAAAAGCCGCAAGTGTGAATTTGCTAACCGAAAAAGCAACTGTAATTTATAACGCTGAAAATACAGCACAAGCCCTAGTTCCGCGATTGATTGAGGCGATCGCCAAAGCAGGTTTTTCGGCTGAGTTTATTAGTAAAGACGATCGCAAAACTACTCACAATTCTGTATCGCAAAATCCTACTAAAAGCTCTTGGTTCGGGCTTAGTCAAGAAATTGCCATCCCATCATCATTGGTAATTTTAGCCATCGTCGGACATTTGGGCTTAATTGGTGTTGCTGATTTGCCCCTAATTGGGAATATGTATGCCCATTGGGTAGTCTCGACTGTAGCGCTAGGCTGGATTGGGCGACCGATCTGGTGGGACGGATTGAAATCGCTATGGTATCGTGCTCCAAACATGAACTCATTGGTGGGATTGGGAACAGTTTCAGCATATTTAGCCAGCACGATCGCCTTATTTGTTCCGCTATTAAATTGGCAATGCTTCTTTGAAGAGCCTGTAATGCTGTTGGGATTTGTATTGCTAGGTCAAGCTTTGTTAGAGCGAGCCAAGGGCAAAGCGTCCAATGCAATTCGAGCTTTGATGGAGTTACAACCCGCTAGCGCCAGATTGTTAGTAAACAGCGCTGATGGAGATCTTCAAGTTCCAATGCCTGTGGAAGATTTGCAAGTAGGCGATCGCATTGTAGTTTGGGCTGGGGAAAAAATTCCTGTTGATGGTGAAATTATCGCTGGCAGTTCTAGCGTTGATGAGTCAATGCTGACGGGTGAATCAATGCCTGTGACTAAGCAATTAGGAGCGAGAGTTACGGGAGCAACCCTAAATCTGACAGGAGCAATCACGGTTCAAGTTTTGCAAACTGGCTCAGAAACGACCTTGGCACGGATTGTATCGCTAGTGGAGTCAGCTCAGGCGAGCAAAGCGCCAATTCAATACCTCGCCGATCGCGTGGCGGGATATTTTGCCTATTCAGTAATGGCGATCGCTACTTTGACATTTCTGATCTGGTACGGACTCCTCCATGCTGAAATTTTGTTTAGTTTGCGCTTAGCGATCGCGGTTTTAGTGGTGGCTTGTCCTTGTGCTTTAGGATTAGCAACACCTACTGCAATCATGGTTGGCACAGGAATCGGTGCAGAAAAAGGCATCTTAATCAAAGGCGGCGCGAGTCTTGAAAAAATCGATCAACTCTCTGCTGTAGTTTTTGATAAGACTGGTACTTTGACCACAGGCAAGCCTGAAGTTACTGATGTGGTCACAAATGATTTAATCGTTTTCGGTCGAAAACTCATTGAGCAAACAACTTTCAAAAGTTTGGTTGAAGAACGTGAAGTCCCGAAATCAGCTCTACGGATTTTGCAATTAGCTGCCAGTGCGGAGGTGGGTGCAAATCATATTCTCGGAGCCGCTACGATCGCTAAAGCTGAAGAATTAAATATTGAGTTATTACCAACCCAATCTTCACAGATTGTCGCTGGCTGCGGTGTCGAAGCGATGCTGACGACAGGCGAAACAATTTTAGTGGGCAATGGGGATTGGCTGCAAGAGCAACAAGTCGAAATTTCCAGCGAGATGTTAGAACGATCGCAGAATTTAGCAGAATTCGGAAAAACCCCCATTTTTATCGCAATCCAATGTACTTCCCCCATCGGGGGAAGTACATTGGATTTAGTTGGGATTATCGCCATGCGTGATCGCCTCAAGACTGAAGCACATGAAGTCGTCAGGCAAATTGAAGCGATGGGCTTACAAGTCTGGATGCTCACAGGCGATCGCCAAGAAACCGCCAATGCGATCGCTAATCAGTTGGGCATTCCCTCAGAAAGGGCGATCTCGGAAGTCAAACCCGATGGCAAAGCAGATGCTGTGATGAAATTACTTGCTGAAGGTCAGCGTGTAGCCATGATTGGCGATGGGGTGAATGATGCACCTGCCTTGGCTAGCGCCACCGTAGGCATTGCTCTCAGTTCAGGCACTGATGTTGCCATGGAGACTGCGGATATTGTATTAATGCGTCATGACATTAGCGATATCGTCCCAGCTATCCAACTTAGTCGCGCCACTTTTAGCAAAATTCGCCAAAATCTATTCTGGGCGTTTGCTTACAACACTCTTGCGATCCCCATTGCCGCAGGGATTCTCTACCCTAGTTTTGGCATCTCTCTCAATCCGACGATCGCAGGTTTAGCGATGGCATTTAGTTCTATAAGTGTGGTTCTGAGTTCGCTATCATTGCGATCTAGAAGAAAATAGGATGTGCAGCGCCTCGCACTGCTTATAGCGGTTTTCAGTTGAGTGGGACACAAAAAATGTAGGGGCAATTCATGAATTGCCCCTACATTTTTTAAAATTTTTTGTTCAGTTAAGGAATACATCGTGGATTGGATTAATTTAATTATTGCGGGACTATTGGAAGTTGTTTGGGCAAGCAGCTTGAAATATACAGAAGGCTTCACAAAGCCCATTCCTAGTCTGATCACCATTGCCTCACTAGCTGCTAGCTTCATCCTGCTAGCCCAAGCCTTAAAAACTCTACCCGTTGGCACAGGCTATGCAGTTTGGACAGGAATCAGCGTGGTGGGAACTGCAATTATCGGCTCACTATTTCTCGGTGAATCGAGGGATTTACCGAGATTTATCTGCATCAGCCTGATTGTGCTCGGTATCAGGGCAACCGCATAAAAAATAGACAGCTTACGCAGTAAGGATTTCAATCCTAAGTATTTTTACTCACTGATTTCTAGACTGCCTGATAGTTAAGGATTTCAATTTTTTTATGCGGTTGCCCTGTGCTCGGTATTGTCGGTTTGCGATTTACAAGCTCAAAATGATAGGATGATCGCTGCTTTGCACTGCCCTCTCGCCTGAACTACAAGAATGGATTCAAAGTCTCCGAATGACAAAGGTCTGAATGATAAATCTTTGAATGCTAAGTCATTGCTGCTAAGTATTCTCAGCTTATTGTCTATTTTATTTATCCTCTTTACCTTGCAAGCAAGCTGGAACAATCCACAGGAACAGACAAAATTAGATTTGCTCCAAACTGATTTGATTTTGCAAGCTACTCAAGTTCAAGAAAAAGCTCAAGAAAGTCCCAAAGATGACATATTCCAGATCTTAATCGGTGAAAGCAAACCTCAAGAACTCTATACACAGGCGCTCAACAGTTATCAAGAAGTACTTAAAGCCAGCAAATCCAATCTCACTAGTCTAGAGCGCGTTTCTTTATCTCCAGAATCAAGAGACTATGAGCCACAGTCTCTCTCTAAACAAAAGCAAAAGAAGCTAACTAGTGTTAGCGAAATTAGTATTCGTACAGGACTTCTACAAATTCAGACTGGTGATACTCAAGGGGCGATCGCTACATGGGAGAGTGTTGCAGCATTAGAAGGTCAATCCATGACTAACTATGGATTAACCGCACAGATCCTCAAAGGATTGTGGTCAGAGCCAATTATGTTATTCCCTAATGCTGAAACTCAGATTCAGCGAACCCTTGATGGTTGGTATCGCAAGACAGCTCTAACCAAACTCTATGAATCACAACAAAGAAGCGAGAAAATTCCTGAACTTGAACAAAAAGCTCAAATAGAAGTCAATATAGCGATTAATCGTTTAGTCATTATCAATTCTATCCCACTGATCGGCGGCGGCATAGGAGTTTTAGTTTGGATGATTTTACTGGTGCAATGGATTTTCTTCCGTCAGTCTTCTCCTTTTTACAAAAAATCTCAAGATGACACAAACCAAAATCCTAATCAAGCCAATTTGCAAGTGCCTTGGGGTATTGCAACTATTTGGGAGGTCATGGTGCTATGGTTCACTGCATTTTGTTTAATGACCCAATTTGTATTGCCATTAATCTTTGAATTTTTGGGCATCCAAACAAGAGCTAGTGAAGACTCTACAATCCAAGCATTATTAGTTTTGATTCCCTACACGCTTTCAGTTATTCCAATGTTGCCAATTTTGCAAGCTAGTCTTGCTGCCTATCAGCCTTTACCCGAAGGATGGTTTCACATCAAAATTACGCCGCCACAATGGTTATTGTGGGGAGTTGGTGGATATTTTGCCTCCGTCCCCTTAGTTTTAGTGATTTCTGTACTTAGCCAAAAATTTCTACAAGGTCAAGGGGGAGGAAATCCCTTATTACCAATTTTGACTGACAGCCAAAATAATTTACCTAAGTTTCTACTCTGGACTACTCTAGCGATCGCAGCGCCATTTTTCGAGGAATATCTATTTCGTGGGTTTCTACTGCCTTCACTGGCTAAGTTTTTACCAGTTTGGAGTGCGATCGCACTAAGTGGTTTTTTCTTCGCTCTAGCCCATTTAAATCTTGCCGATATTATTCCTCTTACTACTCTCGGAATAATAATGGGTTTTGTCTATTGGCGATCAAAAAATCTGCTCTCTTCAATGTTTCTGCACTGTCTTTGGAATAGCGGTAGTTTCTTTGCGCTGATTGCCCTCGGAGGTAAGTAAATATAGCAATGTAAGCTTTGCTTAGGACATAAAACCCAAAAGATGGCAGAGCGAAGCTCTGCCATCTTTTGGGTTTTGAATTGTCCTATCTATCTCTTACGTTGCTATAGCTAAAAGATTCGCAAAGCGAACCTTTTAGCTAATATGAAGCACAATCCAAGGATGTTCTACTAAAGCAGAAATATTGCCTTTAAATGGTGCGCTTTGAGATCGATTTTGAGCAGTCAATAAATTTAGAAATCGCTCAACATCTTCAAAATTTACTTGATGTGGCAAATATCGTGATAAGAACTGTCTTACAATCCTTCTTTGTATTGCTAGGGGCTGCTCTTGCAGAATTAGGCGATGCAAGCGCGGTAATCGCTCATCCCAAATCACCGAAACATTATCTTCAAAAAAGAAACTAGCTTGCTTTTCTAAATAGATTACATCTTCATGCAAAAGCTCTGAAGTCTGCGCGATCGCAATCTCTAACTGTGGATTAAAATGCTCCTGTAAATAAGGAATCGTTTCCAAACGTAAGCGATTGCGACGATATTCCAGATTTTGATTAGTGATATCTTCCCAAATAGGAATTTGATTCTCTTGACAAAACGCTGCGGTTTCATGACGACTGACGTTTAACAAAGGACGCACCAACTTAATCTCTGGCGTAAGAGATCGCATCCAAGTCAAAGAAGCTAAGCCATCGGCTCCACTTCCACGCATCAAGTTATGTAGCAATGTCTCAACGCGATCGCTGCGAGTATGTCCTGTCACTACATAAGCACATTTATGAATATTCACCATCTCCACCAACATCGCATAGCGCCATTTTCGAGCATCAGCTTCACTAGCTAGAACACTCTCAGCCGTTCTCAAACAAAAAGCAATTCCCCATTCCTTCGCAATATTTTCAACATGCGCAGCATTATCACTTGAGTCACTCCGCCACCGATGATCGCAATGGGCGATTGTTAAATTCCAGTTAAACTTTGTGCTTTGCATCTGTAAAAGCTTGGCTAAACATAGGGAATCCTGCCCTCCAGAAACTGCCACCAAAAGACTTGCATCTCTTGGTAATATTTCAGGCTGCGATCGCAAAACTGCGTTTAAATTAGCTCGTAATAGTTTTGTGAAATGACTGTTGGAGTTCAAGGGTTATTATTTGCTAAAACCTAGATAAAAAATGATTATCAATGATATAATCATGTGTGATTTAAGACCTTCAGCATAAGAGAAATCGTGAGAAGATCTTAAAAAGAGTATTGCATTTTTGTGTTGTTTGAAAGAAAGGCAATTCGCTTTTCTACTGTTCCGAATTTATTGATCCTAAGATTGCACGATTTCTGCTAGTACAGCGAAGTTAGCTTGAGGGTGAGGAATATACAAAATGCAAAAGGGAAGCTCTATGATGAATAAATTAATGCTGGTGTCCGCAGGCGCAGTCTGGGGATTTATGTTGATTATGCCAATCAATTCCCTATCTGCACAAACAAAAGTTACTATACTTTACACGGCTTAAGAGTGCGGATAATTGAAGTAAAATCTAAGAGCTAAAGTAAAGAAATTAAGATACCGAATATGTTGCAAATCGCATTTACAGAAATCGATATC
Organism: Pseudanabaena sp. M085S1SP2A07QC; assembly: GCA_020404895.1. GTDB lineage: Bacteria > Cyanobacteriota > Cyanobacteriia > Pseudanabaenales > Pseudanabaenaceae > Pseudanabaena. The sequence goes on from JADBWK010000113.1 coordinate 18,072, forward strand.
AGTCAAGCGATCGCGGCTTTGTTGAGCGCAGATGGAAGCAACGTTAATATTAGCAACATAGTTTACTGTTGAGCAATGGTAACGGCAATAGCGCCAATATCTCCGCAGCCCAAATTGCCTTGAGGGGTCAATTTGCGAGTTCAGGAATTAATATTGCTGGTTCGCCTGCTGCAAGTTTGATCGATGCGCTGACTGGACTTATTCCTGCTAATTTTAACGCTGGGTCTGGACAGCTTCAGTCAATTGACCTGAGTAAGCTATCTCAAGCAATTCTGGCTTTTAATCAGATTGTTAATGAACTTGCGGATATTGCAAACGGTTCAGATGCAGCCGCAGCCGCTCAGGCTCAAGCCATTCTAGCCGCAATATCTACAGATGCAACTTTCACAACACTTTCGACAACTTTAGCTTCTATCTCAAAAGATCTGAAATAATTAAACATCAAAAAGGCGAATGACGGCGCAAAGAGCCGCCATTTGCCTTTTTTTAGGGCTCGCTATTAAGCTAATCGCAAAAACTTCTTCTTACCTACTTGCAATACCTTGCCAGATAGCTCATCAACACTGGCAAAAGTGCGATCGCCTAATTTTTCACCATCGAGTTTGACCGCACCATTTTTGATTTGACTCTGAGCTTCGCTGTTACTCTTGCAAAGTCCTGAAACCTTGACTAGATAATGCAAGGGTACAGGAAAATTAATCTGGGCAAGATCAAATTCGGGAATGTCACCCAGATCGGTGGTATTACCTGCAAGGACAATTTGCTCGGCATCACGTTGGGCTTGAAGCGCCACTTCAGGGCTATGGTATTGACCAACGATCGCAAGCGCCAGTTGTTTTTGCTTCTCGCGAGGATTGTCTGGGAGTGTCGCAAGGTCAATATCAGTGAGCAACTCAAAGTATTTATCAACAAGAGCATCGGGTACTTTCTCCAATTTGGAATACATACTCAGTGGCTCATCAGTGATGCCGACATAGTTACCAAGAGACTTAGACATTTTCTGCACACCATCTAAGCCAACTAGCAAGGGGAGCAATAGACCAAACTGTGCTGGCTTTCCTTGACGATTTTTGTCTTTGAGCTGTAGGTCACGCCCAACGAGAATATTAAATTTTTGATCGGTACCTCCTAGCTCTACATCAGAGTCGATCGCGATCGAGTCATAGCCTTGTAATAAAGGATAGAGAAATTCATGTAAGTAAATCGGATTGCCTTTCTCATAGCGATCGCTAAATCCCACTTTGGCTAACATTTGCCCGACAGTCATGCTAGCTTGCAAATTAATAATTTGCTGTAAATCCAGTTTGTTTAGCCATTCGCCATTACGACGCAACTCAAAGCGATCGCCAGAAAAGTCAAGAATTTTCTTGGCTTGCTCTAAATAAGTATCGGCATTGTAAGTAACTTCTTCAGGCGTTAGTCTTGGACGAGCTTCAGAGCGACCTGTAGGATCACCAATCTGGGCGGTGAAGTCACCAATAATTAGGACTGCTTTATGTCCTGCATCTTGGAATTGACGTAATTTTCGCAAAGCAACGGTATGCCCAAGGTGCAAGTCAGGACGAGTGGGATCGATGCCCAGTTTGATGCGAAGGGGGCGATCGCTCTTCTGGATGCGAGCTCCTAAGTTGTCAGATTCACTATCTGGAAAGATTTCGACAACACCACGTTCTAGGAGAGTTGAGAGATTTGTTTGGTCGGTGCTTGAAGACATTCTAAAAAAATTGTTGCGATCAGCGATTAGTTACTTAATATTACGTTAAAGATTTGACATTTTCAGGGCTTCCAGCTCTGTTATAGATAAACCAGTAATTTGGCAAATCACTTGATCATCGATTAAATTCAACATTTTACGAGCCATCTCCAGCTTGTTTTGCTGAATACCCTGATGAATACCCTGATGAATACCCTGATGAATACCCTGATGAATACCCTGATGAATACCCTGATGAATACCCTGCTGGAGTCCGTCCTTGATTGCTTTAGTAATAGCACCACGTTGATCTTGAATAAAGATTTCACTTTTTTCCTGATCCTCTAATTCATCAAGGCTGAGATTAGCCTGATTAGCAATGTAAAAAGCTTTTTTGATTTCAGGCACTTCTGCCATTATTTCGGGTACTTGGACGAGGGATCGAGCTTCTGTCAAAAAATATAACCATTTATCATTGATAAATTTTAGTTCTGACAATTGTTTCTTAAACTTTGGCAGTTCCACAAAGATTAGTTCAATGTCATAAATTGGATAGTCAATTAAATAGTCTTTTTCCTTTAGTACAAATCTTGACATGACTTTTTCTAGATCAGGAAACATCACAAAATCAGTGATTGTCAGCGCAATTACAGGATTAAGTAGATTGTAGCTTTGTCCACTGGCAAGCTGTGTGGAATAGGATTTGGCTGCATTATACAAAATACGCTTTTCAAATCCTTCAACATTCAGGACTTGCATCTCAATGATTACGTTGTGATCGCTATTATCCTCGCTTTTGATTCTGGCTTTGATATCCAGATAGGTATCTTTAACGCCGCGAATTTTTGGAGCAAGATAAGGATTAAGGATCTCTAAATCTTGAATAACAGGTTTTTCTTCATAAATTAGGGCATTGAGAAAACTAATCAATATATCTTTGCTATCTTCGGAGCCAAAGATTTTTTTGAAGGCAAAGTCAATTTTCGGATTAATGAAAATCATGTTGGTCAATAACTGTTAAGTAAACTCAAAATCGTAGTGAATTTCAATTATCTCAATTTCGCCTCATAACAATTCTCCTGTTTCTTGCAAAGAATGTAATCGATGATAAATCCCACCTTGCGATAAAAGCTGTTGATGTGAGCCAACCTCCACAACTTGACCTTTATCTAAAACCACAATTTTATCGGCTTCGCGCACAGTACTAAGTCGGTGAGCAATCACAATCGTAGTACGAGTTCCCTGAATGCGGCGCATAGCAAGCTGAATCGATCGCTCAGATTCATAATCAAGGCTAGAAGTAGCTTCGTCAAATACTAGAATATCAGGATTCACTAGCAAAGCTCGCGCAATCCCTAATCGCTGACGCTGACCACCAGAGAGTCGAACACCTCTCTCGCCAACGATGGTGTTATAGCCGCGCGGTAATAGATGCAAAAACTCATCAACGCTTGCGATCGCACAGGCTTCCTTAACTTCAGCAAAGGTCGCGTTTGGTCTGCCGTAAACAAGATTGTCCATCAGGGTTCCATTAAATATATCAACCTCTTGATGCACGATCGCTAGGCGTTTGCGATAGCCCGTGATATCGAGTTCTGTAATATTTGTTTCATCAATCAAAATCGCACCACTTGATGGCTCAAAGTAACGAAACAGCATTTTCACTAATGTCGATTTACCTGAACCCGATCGCCCAACTAGCGCCACCGTTTCATAGGGTTCGATTGTGAACTGGATCTTTTCTAGGACAGGGCGATCATGATCGTAGCCAAAGGTAAGATTGCGAAATTCTACTTTGCCATCAAAACGATATTGGGGATATTTTGTATTGGGATGTAGGGCAATCGCCGCATCCTGTCCATTCGATTGTTTCATGAACTCATGAAACCGCAGCATTGAGGAATAGCGCCTTGCAAAGACTTCTGCAAGCAAGCAAATAGGTCTAATTTCTGAATAAGCCATACTTGCCAAAGTGGAAATGGTAATGAAATGCCCAATGGATAACTTGCCTCCAAAAGTTGCAAATAGAGCGGCTCCAAACACTACAAATTGACAGGCTTCTAAAACCGTATCGCGCGCCATTCCCAGTTTCACATAGCCAATATGTATACCCCAGAGGGATACTTTCGCTTCCCGTTCGAGGCGATCGCTTTGGCGTTTATATTCCTTGGCTTCGTTCGCAAAAGCCTTGACTGTCTTGATATTGGTAATAATTTCTGAAGTGCGACTTTCTGTATTTTCTTGATAGACATCAAGAGTTTCTTCAATCTTGGTAAGATCCTTGAGCTTGTGCAAACTCCCCAATAGCACCACTATAAATGACACTAAAAAGAAAGCCGAAATCCACCATGCGATCGCACAGATAATCACAAAAATGCCGAGGATTCGCACAACTTTAGGAATCAATTGCCCTGCGATTTCGGGATATGACCACATGTGATTGGCTAAGCCTCGCGCCACCCGTCCTGCAATCCGCCCCGCGTTATGCTCATCATAAAACTCGATCGGTAAAGTCAAGATTTTAGCGATCGCCTTTTGGGTTTGGTCACGACGAGTTTTGAGAGCTATTTCCCAATGAAAGTTATTTGCAAACCAAACCTGTATCGGCGCACGGATGACCGTAACCACAAAAATCAATGCCGATAGAGCAATTAATGAAGTTGTCTGAGTCACAGGTTGACCAAACAAACCCACTGCACCAACAACCAAGCCATTAATTTCGCGATCAAGCGATCGACCTGATAGTACATTCAGGATCTGTCCGACCGTATAGGGAACAGTCAGATCGATAATTTCAAATGCGCTAGACCCTGCAATGCTCCAGATTGCCTTTGTCCGATAGCGTTTAAAGTAACGTACTACATCCCACAAATTTGCTGTCATGCTCGTCAAAATCCAAAATGAGAAAACTGTGAACTAATTTGATGAAGCACTGACCTAATATTAAACCAACAGCAATTAATCGGTATTGAATCGGCGCTACGGTAAATCCAATGCAGCCTTTAGACAGTTATTAACTTTTTTCATGCCAGAATCAGGTAACCGCCCCAATTTACGCAGGATTTTTTCTTTGTCCAGTGTCAGTAGATTGACATTGTTAACAACAGAATCTTGTCTCAAACCAGATTCTTGCCCTTCTCTTCTTGGGTTGCCATCTCGATCAATAATTGCGTTGGTTCTAAGGATCGCTGCGTCATACTCGTGATTTGAGCCACGATTGTATTTTTGAGGCGTTGGTTATCTCGATCATTTTGAATCACAAGGACAGGACGAACTTTAGTTCCGATGCCAGAGGTATAGGGATAATCCACCAACACAACGTCACCTCGTTGAATATTCATTCCTGTCTCCGAGGATCGAGATCGTTATAAATATCCATTGCTGGATCATCCCAGCCCTCTCTACCGAACACTTCCATCGTGGGAAGATACATCTCATCAAGAAACTGGCTATTTTGTTCTTCTATCAAAAGTGCTTTAAATCTTGCATATACGGCTTCTGGAATCAGTACATAGGTTGTATCTGTATCTGGATCTATAGCACGGGGAGGCATTTCGCCTTGTTTGCCCACAGCTTGTCTCTGCTCAAGAGTTAGTTCAATCATTTCTTATCTCTCTATTTTTATGTATAACCTTGTTATATGGATTAGCTCAGGTTTCGATAAATACTTTACTCATTACATTACTAATTTCCAACAAAATAGGAGCAATCTCACTATTAAACTTATCTAAACCATTACTAAACCTATGTATTAGTATTTGAGAGCTAGCAATAATTGAGCTATAGCTGATATAGAGTGGGTAATTCCAATCAGAAATTGGATCATGACTTTCAAAATTTGGATCATGATATCTATAAATTGACTGTCGCATACCATGAGAAAATTTCGATAATACATAGTAAGCCATTTTTATTTCAGCTTGTTTTTCGTCTTGATGATTTTCTTTTATCATATCTTGCAAATCAGGTATATTCTTAATATTAGATAGTAAGTCAAGAGAAATTTTATAATCTTTAGCTGCTAAAGTCATTTCATCTATATCTCTTTCTATGTGTTGCTTGTTTGCAGTAATTTCGTTCTTGTCAAGCTTAGTGATATCTGAGGCTAACATCCATTCTTCGTAATGATTGATTTTGTATAATTGCGTTTTTAAATATCGGATGTAGCGTATAATTCTCTTAAATTCTTCTTCGGGGTTAAGCATCCATTCAATCAAAATATTAATTTCTAGTACTGTCCTAGAAATTACAAAAGCAGATGGATAGAGGTATAAATTGTTTTCTGCAATACAAAGAACTCCTTCAATTTGTTCTATTTGATAACCAACTAATGAGACCATCTCAAATATCATCATATTCATTCTTCGGTTATCCCAAGGATATTTTATATGATGTGAATTCCGTACTAGTTGTAGTAGTTTTCTAATTAAATCAACAATTTTTTTGATCTCTAATTTTTTGATCTCTAATGATGATGGATAGTTTTCTATAGATTGATTTTCAGACATAGTTTATGAGGATGGTATAAGAATTTGATAATCATTGCCTATAGCTTTACAAAGATGCCCAAATATTTTCTAAATTAAGGACAAATCCTAATAAAACATCTTCCCCAGACAAACTCAAAGGTGCTTCGAGAATTTCTACAGGTTGACCTAATCGATAAATAGCCACACGCTTACTTTCAGGATCGATTAGCCAACCCAAACGGCAACCATTATCTTGATATTCCTGCATCTTCGCTAAACCCTTTATCCATGAATCCGTTGGCGATAAAAGCTCGATCGCAAAATCTGGACATAGCGGTAAAAACTTCTTACGTTGTGCAGGAGTGAGATTATTCCATTTTTCAATTGGTATCCATGCTGCATCGGGAGAGCGATCGCTGCCTCTAGGAAGAGAGAACCCAGTTGATGAGTCAAAAGTCTTCCCTGTGGCAGTTTGACGATTCCAAATCCCTAAATCAATTGTAATGTCTGAATTCCAAGTACCTGTTTCTCCTCCAGTTGGGGACATAATTACGAGTTCTCCGTTTGCATTACGTTCTAGCTTCAGTTCAGGGTTTGCCGCGCATAGCTCATAAAACTGCTCTCTAGTTAGTTTCACAATCGGATCGAGATTGATTGTATAAGCGGTCATTGGTTTCGCTCCGCAAAGCAACTTTGATCTATTTTAAACAAATACACTCTACAAAAAAGCACCAGACAGGCGATCGCCTAGCCTCACATAATTTTTCGACCAAAAGCTTACATTTGCCCCAATTACCAAAAGCTTACATTTGCCCCAATTATAGTTTTAGCCTGTTTTTCGAGTGCTGACGCTCTAGGATTGCATGGTCTTCATTATGCAGCACTACATCTCATAGTATTGAATCAATGATTATATTTGTATATATAGTTTAATACCTATGATTTCAATAAGATAACTTAAAGCTAAAATTATCGTCTAGCTACTTTTTAAAACATATTCCCGCCCCAACATGACGATATACTGATAACCATCAAGGTATATCTACTTAAACTTCATAACCAATAGAGTCAATTGCTGAAGCAATAGCCCAAGCCGTGACTTAAAATAACAAACGTTTAGGATGTGCTACATATCCTAAGATAACTAGCAAAAACTAGCACTACTTAACCAGAGCAACAGTTTACAGAGTAAAGAGGCGATCGCAAATCATGGTGATGATTGAAACCAAAGCCGAACGCATGGTCATAAATATGGGACCTCACCACCCATCCATGCACGGCGTTCTCAGACTTATCGTCACGCTAGACGGCGAAAATGTAGTTGATTGTGAGCCTGTTTTAGGCTACTTACATCGCTCCATGGAGAAAATCGCCGAAAATCGCACGATTATCCAATATTTGCCCTACGTGACCCGATGGGATTACCTCGCAACAATGTTCACCGAGGCAATCACCGTTAATGCCCCCGAAAAACTAGCTAATGTACCAGTGCCGCGTCGCGCCAGTTACATCCGCATGATTATGCTAGAACTTAGCCGCATCGCCTCTCACTTGCTGTGGCTTGGCACATTCGTCGCAGACATCGGTGCACAAACACCGTTTTTCTACGTCTTCCGCGAACGGGAAATGATCTATGACCTGTTCGAGGCAGCTACAGGGATGCGGATGATGCATAACTATTTCCGCATCGGGGGAGTTGCCGCCGATCTACCCTACGGCTGGATCGAGAAATGTGAAGACTTTTGCAACTATTTCACTCCCGTCATTGACGAATACGAAAAATTAATCACCAATAACCCGATCTTCCGTAAGCGGATTGAAGGGCTTGGCACAATTACCCGCGATGAAGCAATTAACTGGGGTTTATCAGGTCCGATGCTGCGTGGTTCAGGAGTAAAACTCGATCTGCGTAAAGTCGATCACTATGAACTCTACGACGAACTTGACTGGGATGTACAGTGGGATAACGGAGGCGACTGTTTAGCCCGTTACTTGGTGCGCGTTCGTGAAATGCGCGAATCCACCAAAATGATCCTGCAAGCCCTCAAGCAAATCCCTGGAGGCTCCTACGAAAACCTCGAAGCACAGAGAGTTCTCGCAGGACCCAAGAGCGAATGGAACTCGATGGACTATCAGTTTATTAGCAAAAAACCATCTCCCACCTTCAAAGTTGCTTCAGGCGAACATTATGTCCGTGTCGAAGCACCAAAGGGTGAACTGGGTGTCTATATCATTGGTGAAGATAGTGTCTTCCCTTGGCGTTTTAAGATTCGTCCACCCGGATTTATTAATTTACAGATCTTGCCAGACCTAGTGCGGGGTATGAAGCTCGCTGACATCATGGCAATTTTAGGAAGTGTGGACATTATTATGGGTGAGGTCGATCGCTAATGTACAGTGGAATTGATTTACAAAGATCTTTAATTGAAATCCTGACAGGGCTGGGCTTACCCGCCGATGTCGCTAAAGTGATTTGGATGTTATTGCCCATGGCAGTAATAGTTTTAGGTGTAACCGTGGGCGCATTGGTATGCACATGGCTAGAACGAAAAATTTCTGCTGCTGCTCAACAACGGATTGGGCCTGAATATGCGGGACCTTTTGGACTGTTGATCCCGATCGCTGACGTAGCCAAGCTAGTCATTAAGCAAGGCACGATCCCAGCTAAAGCCGATCCTTTACTCTACACAATCGGACCAGCGCTGGTATTTACATCTGTCTTCTTGTGTTATTTAGTCATTCCTTTTGGGCAAAACCTGATCATCTCTGACATCGGTACGGGCGTATTCTTTATTATTGCCATTTCCAGTGTTGCCCCAATTGGTCTGCTGATGGCGGGTTACTCTTCCAACAATAAATACTCTTTATTGGGTGGATTACGAGCCGCCGCCCAATCTATTAGCTATGAAATTCCGCTTGCGCTAGCCGTACTTGCTGTTGCATTGATGACCAACGGACTGAGTACGGTTGACATCGTTAATCAACAAGCTGAATATGGCTTTCTCTCTTGGAATATTTGGCGGCAACCGATCGGCTTCGTGATCTTCATCATTGCCGCTCTTGCAGAATGTGAGCGACTACCCTTTGACTTGCCTGAAGCTGAAGAAGAACTAGTTGCTGGATATCAAACTGAATATTCGGGAATCAGATTTGCTTTTTTCTATGGTGGTTCCTACGCTAACCTTTTGCTAGCAGGATTGCTAGCCTCGATTCTCTACCTTGGTGGATGGGAATTGCCTTTCCCTATCGACAGAATTAGTGGAGCTTTAGGTATTGAAGCAAATACAGCTTGGTGGCAGGTTTTAGCTGCATTTATTGGGCTAACTTCAACCCTAGTCAAAACATATGCTTTCATCTTTTTTGCGATCCTCCTGCGTTGGACTGTTCCTCGCGTTCGCATCGATCAACTGCTCGACCTCGGATGGAAATTCCTACTACCAATTGGACTTGCAAATCTGCTGATTACCGCAGCTTTGAAGTTGGCTTTTCCTTTTGCATTTGGCGGCTAGAGACTGTTTGAGAAAGTATGCAAAGCGTACTTTCTCAAAGATAAACCTAAATCATCAATTACCATCATGCTGAAATTCCTCAATAAAGTTGGTGAATACACCAAAGACGCAATCCAAGCTGCTAAGTATATCGGGCAAGGCATGTCGGTAACATTTGACCATATGCGTCGTCGTCCGATTACTGTGCAATACCCCTACGAAAAGTTAATTCCTTCCGAGCGTTTTCGTGGACGCATTCACTTTGAGTTTGATAAGTGTATTTCCTGCGAAGTATGTGTGCGCGTATGTCCCATTAACTTGCCTGTGGTTGACTGGACATTCAACACAGAAATGAAGAAAAAGGAACTCAAGAGTTACAGTATTGACTTTGGAGTATGTATCTTTTGTGGTAACTGTGTGGAATACTGCCCCACTAATGCCTTGTCAATGACCGAAGAATACGATTTGTCAACATTCGATCGCCATGAATTGAACTTTGATAGCGTTGCTCTCGGACGGATGCCAACCAAAGTTACTGAAGATCCTTTTGTCACGCCAATTCGTGAGCTAGCCTATTTGCCGAAGGGTGTTATCGAAGGTCATGAAGTACCTCACACGGCTAGACGCGCTGGCTTGCGCCCTGAAGAAATTGCTGAAGCCACCTCTGACAGTAAGGAATAGCGTAAAGGAATAGCTAAATTTATAAAGATTCTCTATATACCTATAAATTTGGCTTCAAGTAAGACTATTAAAGGAGATTTTTAATGAGTAATATTGGTTTAGGTGACGGTTCACAAACTGTATCCCTAGTTGTATTAACGGCAATGCTCATAGCGTCGGCAATGGGTGTTGTTCTATTACAGAACATAGTTTATGCAGCATTTTTACTGGGCGCTTGTTTTATCAGTGTGGCGGGACTTTACCTGTTACTCAATGCTGATTTTGTTGCAGCAGCTCAGGTTTTAATCTATGTCGGCGCAGTCAATATTTTGATTCTGTTTGCGATCATGTTGGTGAATAAGCGCCAAGACTATCAAGATGTCAAATATGGGGCTTTACGCAGTGTAGTTACTGGCGTTGTTTGCTTAGGCTTGTTTGCATTGTTAGGAGTCACTGTAACTTCAACGAATTGGGCTGTTAGTCCTACGATCGCTAAGCTACCTTCGACGATGGTGGTGATCGGTCAGCATTTCTTTAGTGATTACCTGCTGCCTTTTGAACTTGCTTCTGTATTACTTTTAGTTGCCCTAATTGGTGCGATCGTACTTGCCCGTCGTGAGCTATTGCCTGATACAGTGAAAGTTGGTCAAGTTGATGAGGATTCACTTGAGTTATTAGAAAAGCCCAAGGAGCAACTTGTTGCCTCTAAATAAATTTTGATTACTGCCGAAGGCAGTAATCAAAATTTATTAGTAATTGAAACAAATAGTAAACAGATATGTCTTTAGAACCTTTTTTGATTATTGCCGCCGCACTCTTTTGTATTGGTATCTATGGATTAATTACCAGTCGGAATGCTGTACGTGTATTAATGTCAGTTGAATTGATGTTAAATGCTGTCAACCTTAATCTGATGGCATTTTCAAATTATCTTGACTCAGCAAGTATTCGCGGTCAAGTATTTACCATCTTTGTAATTTCGATCGCTGCGGCCGAAGCCGCTGTAGGTCTGGCGATCGTGCTGTCGATCTATCGCAGTCGCGACACTGTTGATATGGAGCAATTTAACTTGCTACGCTGGTAAAAATTATATGTTTACCAATCCTTGAAATAGCTACGATATTTTAAGGATTGGTAAACATTTTTTGTTTAACTCTAAAAACAATGCAAAACTTTTTACAGCAAATTTGGTTAAAGCTCTCAGAGCCGCGTAGTTTAAGATTCCTAGTCGTGGGTATACTTGGAGCAACAACAAATATTTTGCTTCTTGAAGCTTTAGTTGATTGCTTACATTGGGATACAACCTTTTTGCGATCGCTTGCAAATGTTATTGCCACTGAAATTAGCTTAGTTGCAACTTTTTTTGCTTATCGCCAGATTGTCTGGCAAATAGAAGAATTTGATTGGCGATTAATATTACAAACCGAATTACCAACCTATCACCTATCTATAGCTTCGGTAATCGCAATTCGTTCTTTATTATTATTTCCATTTATGGATTGGCTGGGGGTTGATCTTGTTATGAACACTGGTATAGGCATTGGGATCGGCGGAATTTTAACCTATACATTGAGTGAAAAATTTATATTTACGGAAAGAGAGCCCCTTTCTTGAAAATACTATCCAAAAAAGACTGACAAAAGATATATCAAAAAATTGATTGCAGTACATAGCTTAACGCGGCACTAGACAAGGGAACTGAGATGTTATCAGTGCTACCTGGGGAATAGGCTTCGAGCAAAGCCGCGATCGCAGCGACAGGTATCGCAATTGTAATGTCACGTGTATGAATACTATGGGTAATCCCCAAAATACCAATCATCACAATTAAACTGGTGACAAACATAGCAAACGAACCTTCAAGGCTACGCTTATTTCCAAGATGAACAAAAGAGTGTTTACCAAAGCGTTTTCCGATTAGCGCTGCCATGCCATCTCCCCAAGACATAACCATTACGCCGATGACGGCATATTGTGGGTGGCTATCCCATAAAAACACTACTAAAATCGTGATACTAAGTGCATAATAAAACACGCCGTAAGTCTTACGACCCACATCATGGATCATTGGCAAAATATTTGTATAGTGAGAGGCTAAGGCGATCGCACTAAATGTCACACCAGCGGTCACACATAGCCATGTCGGGATATGCAACCACCATGCGATCAGCAAGACATTACCAGTGCCAATATGTACGACTTTGCGAACTAGTTCTGGATCTTGCTTGAGGCGGCGCAAGATCTCTGAAGCTAGAAATACTAGACCTAGCCAAATAGCCACAACACTAATCTGGATTGTTAGGGTGGTGATCGGAGAGATGTCGCTAGTTATGGGCATATGACAAGCTATCTATGTAGTCGGATGAACAAGTTTATGAGCTATTACCAATGATGATAGATGGTAAGCACATGTTTTATACCAATTCACTCAAGTGAAACTACACTTTTGGAAATCAAAAATCAAACTCAGTCAGAGTAAAAATCATCAATTCTCATTATGAAAACAATTTTTAGAACGAGAATTTAAGAACTGTAAAAGCGATCGCAACCCAAATCTCCCAAATACCAAAAAGGTAAGTGTCCAATAGCCTACAAGAGAATGAGTGTTGTAGGGTTTGGGTTAGGGATATCGTCAGCAGCAGGAATTAGGGAAGGATGCGGCATCCCTAGTCGAGCCGCCAGACAAGATTGCGTCAGAAAATCCAAGATAG
>JADBWK010000114.1 GCA_020404895.1 Pseudanabaena sp. M085S1SP2A07QC
GCCAGTCTATTTTGCGTTTTCGACGAGTGACTACTGTTGTCTCCAGATTTTCTCGCTTTAGCCATGTGTAGACCGTTGCTTCACTGACTTCGTATCGTCTTGCTGCTTCGGCTTTGCTTCCTCCTTCTCTAACATACTTAACTACTCTTTCTCTTAAGTCCATACTGTATGCCATTTTTTTTCTGCTATTTCCTCTAGTTCTTATTTGAATTTACTATACATTGTTCATATGGTGCGTAATTCTGTCGCTTTTGTGCATTTCCTTTCTAAATAGGGCTTCCTGAAAAAGTCTACAGAGTAAATCTAGATGCCACACAGCTTTAAAAATGATGATTTTGGAGTTTGGCTCCAAAATCCCCCCCCCGATTTTCCACCCAAATGCATGGTTTTTGAGTCTCTAGATGCCATAACCTTGCACTTGGCTGACGCAAAAAAGCTTGAAACCCTTATTTAGCAAGGTCTTAGACTTTTCCAGCAAGCCCTAAATATTTTTTCAGTAAAATAAGAGCAGAATGTGGGCTAAAAAGCCTCCACTCCTATTGGAATGGGCTTTGCACACTTCTGCTTAACCCGAAATCGTTACCTACGACGGTTTCCTCCATCACGGGGAGCGCTTCCGCTCGGCTTACTATCTCCGCTAGGTTTGGGTTGTTTTTCCTGAGTAGACTTTGGTTTACTATCGCTACGTGAAGAACTAACACTCTTCGTAGTTTCTCGATTAGATGAAGAAGCTTTATTTTGTGATGATTCTGACGATTTCCCGTAACGTCCTTTCACATTATCACTAGTATTTTTGGGTTGTTTTACTTTCTGGTCTCCTGATTGTTTTAAAGATTGATTTCGCTTTTGGTATTTTTCTCGTGATTGTCCTCTAACTGCCGCCATCTTTTCTTTTGCACCATGTTTTTTCAAGGCTTGAGATTCTGTTGATTTGCCTCCTTGGCGATCGCTACGGCGATTGGATAGTATTTTATCTTTAGCAAAAGATCTATCTTTTGGGTTAGTAGCAACTTTAGACTTCTCATTCAAAGCTTTATTGTTGCCTTGAATATCTTTGGTCTTATTACTTAAAGGTTTTAGATTTTCTTTAGTATTATTCGAGCGAGTTGCTTTGTTATCTCCTGACTTCTTCAAAGTTTGCTCTTTGCTTTCGCGACGATCACGCGATTGATTACGAAGAGATGTCATTTTCTCTTTTGTCCCCTGTCTTTTAGAGGATTGAGCTTCGGTGGAACGACCTGCTTGGCGATCGTTAGAAAGATGGGAAGATTTATCTTTAGCTAAAGTAGCAACAATTCTCTGATCGGAATTAGGTTTATATGTTCTAGTACCCTTCAGTACTTTGCCATCAGATCTCAACATGGCATGGGTATTTACTGATTTGGAATCATTTTTATTAATATGATGCTCGTGTTTAAAACTTGACTTAGGCTTGTTGTCGTACTCAATATTGATGCGTTTACCTGTCTTTGGATGAAGGGCGGAAATATCAGGTTTATTCTTCCCAACCTGTTTGCCAGTTGCATCAACCTGTGTTTGGTTAACACGAATCCCAGTATAACCCTTATCTCTCATGCTACGTACAACAGTTTTAATCCGTTCTGCATGATGTCCTTTTCCATGCATTATCTCATTACCTTTTTTATTCAGCCCATTATTATCTAAAGTACCCTGCTTCTGCTTCTGCATGGTTTGGTCTCGTTTCTGATTACGAACTGTCGCCATCTTTTCCTTTAAACCTTGTTTTTTCAGGGATTGAGATACTGTTAGCTTCTTCGCATGGCGATCGCTAGAACGACTTGAGGGTTTGTCTTTAGTTAAAGTGGAATCTTTTCTCTGATCTCCTTGGTTAGAGTTGATTTTAGACCTATCTTTCAATGCTTTAGCATTAGCACTTTGAGCTTCAGTAGGCTTTTTCCCATATCGCTGCTTTAACTGTTCCTTCGCAGTAGGTTTATTTTTTGGCTCGCGAGGTGGCTTTGGTGGAACTTGATTATCATTAGCCGGATTCAGCCTCGATACATCTAATTTTTTAAACTTAGCATTAATTTTATCTCTAGTATCTTTATCAAAAGTAGCTTTATCAAAGTTCTTCAAATTGTATGAATGATCTGTTCGCTTACTGCTGTCAATTATTGCCTGAGAAAGCCGTCTTGTATTATTAGGATTAAGTCCTTTAGCCCTTAGCTCAGATTTACACTTATCAAGAGTCTGCTGGAAGGTTGGACCATCTGGATGTCCATATTTCTTCATATCACGATCACTTAGTTTCTTGGCTTCCGACGGATTCATCTTTGCTCTTGCATCAAGACGCGCTTGTTGACGAATCTCCCATGCCTTTTTAGCATCTGCCATATTAGGGTTGCGTTTCTGTAGCTTGATATCTGCTTCTAATTTAGAGATGCCTTCAGATATCTGCTGATTATATTGATTGCGAATCTCTTCGTTTTTCATGAAAATCTATGTTTGTAAAACTTTGAAATGTATTCGATATATTAATCATTTATTAAATATATTAGGGCGTGTCATCAATTAGGTAAACTAGAGGGAGGAAAAGATAAGAAGCAAAAAGCAAAACGAGATGACAGCCCGTCGATATGCCCTAAGAGATGACCAGTGGGAGAGGATCAAAAACTTATTGCCAGGCAGAGAAGGAA
>JADBWK010000115.1 GCA_020404895.1 Pseudanabaena sp. M085S1SP2A07QC
ACTGGGTGCGTCCTCATGGGGGCTTAGAGAAGAACAAGACTCCAGCTATGGAGATCGGGTTATATCATCGACCCCTTTCTATGCTGGAGTTGCTTTCATTGTGGGGCTTTCACTGCCTCACGTCTTAACTGACCAGTGCCTTAATTTTTCTTCTTAGGTCTTTCCCATGCCTTAGACCCGTTGCTTCCATTGGTTGAGAAATCGCTGTTTCCTTTTCGTAATTTATCGTTTGCTTCCTTAATTATCTGCAACGGATCTGGCAAAATAGGGCGCTCTGAATACTCATTTTTTTCTTTTTTGTTAGTGCGATTGCCAATGTAAGGTTTGCTCGTATCCCTTTTAATTTCCATGTAGCGAGTTTGTTCATGGCTAGGAGAATCCGTCCAACTTAGCATAGCTAGAAGCATTTTAATACGCTGTAAATCTCTAAAATTGACTGTTTGCTGGCTTTCTCCCAAAATATATTTTTCAAATACATTCACAATAGTAAGCTTTTTTGTCTTGCTGATAACGTTGCTATATCCTTCGTTCCAAGAAGCTTGATCAAAAAGATTTTCATAGCGTTTTTTACGATTATAGCAACGTAAGAGATAGATAGGACAATTCAAAACCCAAAAGATGGCAGAGCGAAGCTCTGCCATCTTTTGGGTTTTATGTCCTAAGCAAAGCTTACATTGCTATAGATAGATACAACTCATGTGTAATTTTAATAGCTCCCATCCCCAGTGGTTTACCCATTCCAAGGGATAAACGATACTTCTCATCTTGAGAAATATCGTTTATCCATAATAGAGAACCTAGCTCAACATCACTCAAGTTCTCAAAATAAATATCAAATTTAAACTCAACCCCTTCTTTCACTGGTTTTATATCAGTATATTGAGATCTTACTTTTTTGATTTCATTTTTATCAGTTTGTTCAATCTCATTCCTTTTTACATCCTTTTTGTGCCAGTAAAGCTTATGTCCTCGAATCGCGGACTTGTCTAATTCATCCTCATAATGCTTGAGTTCTTCCTCCTTCGACTGAACTAAATAATGCTGAAAAGTTGTTGGCTTTGGACTTCCTAAAATATGGGGTGTTATTGATTCTGTAGAATTTCCTGCTAACCAAATATCATTATCAGTAGTTACAGCATCAGTGAAAAATACTCTGCAAGACAAAGATTGTTCCATGTCAATGTGTTTACTATCTCTCACAAATCCAAAAATAGATTCCACTAAATCAGGATTATTAGCAGTTGAGATGCAATCAGGAATAAAATCTCTTACAGAGTTTCTATAAGGTAATCTAAACATCATCGTATGCCCAAAAAACACAAGCTCATCATTTTCTATTAAGTAGAAAACAGGATGCATATTTCGTAAAACACCTTCTTTTCCGAGAAATTCTTTCTGCTCTTTGGTCATTTGCTCCTCATAGTTTTGAAGCATTGGATTCTCTTTTGAGTCTGGAATTAGAATTGGTTTAGCTGAGTCATCAGGCAAGCCAAATACATACTCCATTTTTTTATTGGCTAATCCTTGCGTTTCAACAAGCACACCAGAAGATTTCTTGCCGCTAGATGATGGATTTACCTTGGCATAATACAACTCGATAAAACCTCCTCTATGAGGATGCCATGCTAATGAATCAATCCAAATATCTACTTTTTTCGCGTGTTTAATTCCATGCCAAGGCTTTTTTAGTATTTTAGAGATTTGAGATTTTTCAATTCTTGCAAAAGATGTTCCTTGAGAAATCTCTTGAGCAGGTTGAATTTTCCAAACACCTTGATCTTGGACAATATATCCAGCCTGCATTAGAAAAGAATATTGTTTACTGTCTTCATCTTGAGATTGCATTAAGCGATCACGATAAAAATCTCCTAGAGATGTAACATCAGCAAAAGCACGATAAACTAATTTCTGATCTGCTACTTTATCAATTTTACTGAAGCTCACTATTTCGACCAATGTACGCAGCATACCGCGCAAGCTGCTTGCAGGAATGCTTGGATAATCACTGGATGGATTATTAAAGAAAGGTGCAAGTATATTTCTCTTTTCTTCTTCCCATTGCTTTTTATCTGTCTCCCATTTCTCTTTTCTTCTTCCCATTGCTTTTTATCTGTCTCCCATTTTCTTTTTTCAGCCTCGGTCATGCTTTTAGGCTCCTCTGGATACTTATCTCCATATTTTTCGTAATTCAATGGGTCTAGTCCACAGCGAATATAGAGAGGTGATGAAGTTGTTAAAGTGCATTCAATTTTGCCCGTGTGACGAGAAATTTTGATTATTTGATCATTACCCTGATGTTCAGACTCTTGCCAATAGCGATCGCCATCTGGTAAAGCCTGTGCTTCAACTACTTTGTCAGGTAGCTCGACAAAGTTATAAGGGGCAACAGCTTTTCTCTTAGGATCTGTAATTTTGTCGATATGCTTAGGTAAATTGTTAGCCATTTGTTTCCTCTTTAATATTTTTCAAGTTGTGGAAGTCGAATGATTGATGAGAATATAATCAATGGTTCTGAGAAAGCCAATATTGCTGACTCAATAGGGCATTAGCATCAGAATCTAACTGCCATTTAGAAGGAAATTCTGTTTGCTTATACTCACTCTTGACAAGCTCTAGAGCATTCTCAAAAGTGCCTGACAATATTTCTAGAAAATATGGCTTGAGACTAGGAGAATCTTGTAATAAGCCTTTAATTTGTTGGCGTTGCTCAATGATGGTAAGCTCCCAGCCATTAAAGTTTTCTGGCAAGTTAACATATATTCGTTTTAGCAGATGTGCGAACAAAACCACCAATCTATTTTTTAGCTCACGGCGATCGCTCCTAGCCAAATTTTCTACCTCCTCAATCAAGTTTTCAAAGTCTAAGTCATCAAGCTCTTTGTTTCTGAGTTTAGCCGCAGTCGCCTCACACCATGCCACAAAATCATTTTCATACAAAGTTGTTATATTTCGGATTGCCTGAGTCATGACTAATTTTTCTCCTTTGTAGTTAAATCAACAAGACGACTGAGATAAACACGAACAACTCCTGTGTCTGGATCTTCATCTAAATAATGTCGAACAGTCAAACGTAAAGGACGATAGAGATTTTTACTTTGATCGAAAGGGATACTAACCAATGGTACAGCGTGTTTTAATCCTTCTTGACCATCTGCAACCAGTGTAAAACCATCTTTTTCTTTTTCAGCTTTGGTTCCCCATAAAATTTGATGTTCATCAGGAAGACAATCCTGATTGTTTGTATCTTCAATTGAGCGAGCTTTCCAATCTTTGCCAATTTTCCATAGCATTACTTCGCATTTATCGCCAAACATACGACATTGTTGTAGAGTTTGTGATCGCAACTTAGCAGGATGAAACTTAGTACATTTATCAAACAACAAGTCACCAGATGTTTTTAGCCCATTCTCATCAAAGCGTCCCCAAATAACGCCATCTTCAGCATGAGCTAGGAGATATCTAAGATTATGTTTTTTGGCTTTACCTTCTAGCCAATCTCTCAGACCATGATTATTTGGGAAATCAGGTGGATCGCAATGCTCGACATTTGGTTTAACAATAGTTGTACTCATAATCCTTACCAGATTGTTTGAACGTTTGCAGCTTGAATTTTGGAATCCTTTGTTACCAGAGGGATATTTAGATATAGTGCTGTTGCAGCAATAATGCGATCGGGCATTTCAGGAACAGTTTCAAGAGGTATTTAGGCGATCGCTTGGGTATCTAACAGCACTGCACTCATGATGGAAACTCCCTAGGGAAATTGCCCCACATCTCTTGACGGGCTGCGGTAATATCCTCATCTGTAATATTAATACCTAAATCTGCCCACATACCTTTATAGCTTTTACGACTACCCTGACTTGATGACTGCAAATTAATGGTCGTCTGTTGCTTTAAAAACGTTACAAAATCTAATACTTGTTGCTGTTTCTCTGTCGGCAAATCTCGAATATTTTCTAAAACTACTTGTTCAATGGTCATGACTTTACCTCCACTTCTTTGATAAATTTTTCGACATAGCTCTCTAGCGTTTCTTTTGCGATATCTGGGGTGATTGTTAAACTATCTTTCCCTTGAATTGTCCATGTATTCCCTTGATAAGTAATATCTGCATGAAGCCCTTGTAATCGCCCTCTACCAATACTACTTTCACTACCAATCGGTAAATCTCCTGTCCAGAGATCTTTTAGGAGTAGAAGTAACAAACCAATTTCATACTCATTATCTTTATCTTTAGGATTCCATAATTCTAGTTTTAATTCTACCTCGCCACTAAATACTGGCTGCGCGTCAAACAATGCGCCATGCATTGCACCACCTGTAAAGCGATTGATCGCAATGCGAGGTTGGACAAGTTCCGTTGGCTTCTCAATAACTTTTTCTTCAACAATCAGCCGACTTGCTTGGGCTTTAAGTACATCTTTACGCTTCTCATCTTCTGCAACAAATCCAAATATTTTTTCAATTATCTCTGGTTGTCTATCTTTACCTTCAGGAATCACGATATTAGGATTTAGAGTTTTTACGATTCTCACAGCACGATGTCGCAAAACACCCGCTAGACTTTTCCCTGAGATGATACTTTCTGATTTATCACTGCGGTTAGATTTGAGATGAACTGCATCGGGTGATTTCCTATACTTTCCATCTTTATCTTTTTGCAAAGATTGTCCTGAGCGAATTAGCATAGAACCAACTGGGCTAAATTTTGCTGAGATGGCAAAGCGATCGCGTTGATCTCCACTGACAGCATCAAAGATATGTTCAATTTTGCCTTCTTTAAGAGTCTCTGCAACAGTATATTCATTTCCCAATTCTCTATCAAAAGTTAGCCATGCTAAACGATGCTGACTATTTCTAAGATCAAACTCCCATACCTGCCAATTTTCTACTTTACAACGACCAAAGCCGCGCCGCTTTTTCATGCCGATCGCTATTTCACCTTTCTCGAAACCAGATAAGGCGATCGCTAATCCTTGTTTAAGATTATTCTCATATTCAGATTGCTTTTGAAGATCTTGATACTTCTTCTCAATCAACAACTCAAAGAAAAGCGGAAACTGAGTACCTGCTGATAGTAATTCAAAGTCATATTTAGCACCATCTACTGCTACACCCTTATTTCCATCAATTCTTACACCATCACGTAACTCTATATCAATCTTCTCAGTACTAATAGAATCATTAACAATCAAAGGACTTTGATCTCCCTGATCATCTTGGCGATTAGCTCCAAAAAGTAATGTAGCCAATCCTAGAGATGGATCATATTCATGTAAATAATTTCGTAAAGCACCAGCGATAGAAGCACCAGTTAATAAAGCTTTATCTTCATCTACACTATCTCGCAAAAGAGCAAGATCAGTGAGACTGTCAGAATTGCCACTGCCTAGACAGGTTGGTGTGTCTAAAATCAGCATACCTTTGACAATAATCCGCTTATAGATATTCCGTTGATGACGATTATTTAGGCGATCATTACTCATTTTCTTTACCCTCCTTAGTTGCTTTCTTTGCCACTGCTTCAATCAGCCTCAGCGTATACTCTTTCGCAATTGGATCGCTAGAAAGCGGCTCGACAATCTTTGCTTCTATCTTTCCAATTTTGACTAATAAATCTTGAGGGTTAGCAATCCAAGATCGAGGATTATTTATCCATTCTTCAATTTTGCTTCTCAATGAATCAGAACCTAAGCACACTTTATCAAATTGCTTACTTGCTCTAGATGGTAAATTCTCTAGCATAGTAATCACTGAATTACAGGCTTGAGTTGTAATTTCTTGTCGTTCTTCTAAACTTGACTGCTTCTGAATGCTTGTAATTTTGAGAATAGCTTGTCTTGCTGTCAACCTCAATTTAGAAAGCTGAGAATTACTGATATCTCCCTCCAGTTTTTTGCTAGACAATTCTCTAATCAGTAAAGCATCTAGATTTTGCCTTAACATTCTTTGAGCCATAATTGTTCTTCATTACTTATACCTACAGCAACAAGACGCGATGATCTACAGTCTGTCGTAACACCTAAACCCAACAAAGGCGCTGATGGGACTCGTTGCTGTTTAGCTCGATCAACCTCATTTTTCATGACATTCTGGATAACCTGATGAAGAGGCTCACTTTTGCTGTTCCACTCAAATTCTTTGTGGGCAGCAATCAAATTAATACCTGGTGCTTCTTCTAGAATTTTTCTACTAAGCTTTCGAGTAAATTCTTTGGCATAATCAATTGTTTGAAATAGCAAAACAGTGTTACCACCACCTGCATAAACTAGCTCCGCAGTCAGTTCGCCATCTTCTATGTGTGGTTTATCTTCTGGCTGAGCTGGTATCTGGATCTTCCAGTTCTTGTTCTTATCGTCTTGCAGATCTTTAAGAACTTCTTTAACCCACTCATCTTTTGTCTGAGATACAAGATAGGATGCTCCAACGTTTTCTCTGAGGCGGTTACTACCAAAAATATAGGGTTGAATCCCTGTGGTATCTAGTACGGTTACAACTAATATCATGATTTTTTCTCCTGTTCAGTAATCCATGTATTGAATTTCTCTCTAAGATTAGGTAAATCTTCACGTCCAAATACTTCTATCTTTGAGTCTTCTGTAGTGCCTCTCAATTCAATCTTTAAATTCTCTGGATTATTAGAGCAGCAAACTAAAGCCACCCTAGCTTCGGAACCACCTAATTGCAAAGCTCTCGTCCGTGCTTCAAAGAGTTTAAGTTTGCACAAATCATCCTTTGCTGACGTTGTACAAGAAATTGCGAATAATTGATAACCTCGCATGAAAGCAACATCAAACTGAAAATTTTTCCCTGAACCCGTCGGAACTTTAAAATCCATCCCGTAGTCGTGAATAAGACGATTGCCAGAAATATCTTTAATGACCTGCAATACTTGGTATTCTAGCCATAAACCACCTAACCACTCACAAAAATGCTCTAATTTGGCAAACTTTTGTGTCTCATGAACTTTAGCGAATGAGAGTAACCCTTCAGACGAAATAAATCCGTGCTCGATAAATCCATCAATAGCTTCTTGTGGAAGATTACTAATGGAAATTTCCAATTTTTCAAGAATCTGCTTACCCCTCCAATCTCCCCAATCTCCATTGCCTTTTTTCTTTCTCAAATTCTCGCAACAGATCTCATCATAAAACCATTTAAACCAATCTTTTGATTTTTGCTCATCACTATGTAAAATTGCCAACTTTTTCGCAAAATCAGGTAACTTTACTTCCTGTATCGGAGTTTTCTCACAGACCTTTCCATGTAACTGAAAAACCTTTTCTAGACTTGGCTTTACAGCTATTGCTACATTGTGATGGATACGACCGTCATCTTTACGATCAATACAAACTTCTAATCTGCGGGGATCGAGATAGCTAAATACTACATCAGACCGATCAAGAGATAGCATTGCTCCATAAGCGTGAATGGACATTGCTTTTGTTCCACCTGTGTAGTGCAAGCCCAGAGAATCAGATTTTGGCAAATTCTTTGCTACTTTACGAATTTCATCTTGGATATGAAAAGCGTCAGAGTCATATTCCCCTAATGAAATTGGTTCGGCTGTTTTACATACAGACACCTCACTCTGTAAGATGTTTTTTAGTCGGATTGCTTGTCCCGATGTCCCTGTTGTATGAACTAAATAAAGTGTACCGCCTTTATTTAGCAAAAGATGCGCCGCGACATAGTTTGGTAAAGGGTTTTCGCCGATAAGGAGAAATAAGTGATCGACTTTGTATTTATCTAGTTCAGTGTTGGTCATAGGTTTTAGATAATGTTTGTTTTTAAGAAAAAATTAGTGCTGATGATATTTAAGCAGTGAAGCGATCGCTTACCTCAAAAAATTCAGCTATTACTCCAAAATACCAACCAAAATTTGCATAAGTTCATCTAGATCTGCGATCGCCCTGAAAATATTAACGTCTTGAGTAATAGACTTCTCAACCCGATGCAAACAGCTAAATTGCCACACACTCCCAATCGAGACAGCCCCATAAAGAATAGGATGATCATTCTCTAACCAACGTTCGAGGGCAATTAGCTCCGTTGCCAGTTGGACAAACCCACGCTGAAGATTTTCATCCTTAGCTTCAATCACCAATAACGATCGCTTCGTTTGAATGAAGTAATCTAAAGAACCTTTAAGTTGTCGATCAACGGTAATTGTGTAATTGACCTTGAGCTTCGCATCGACCAAATCCACCAATTCCATTAAAATTGGTGCAATCAAAAACTCGCGCCTTGCAGTTTCGTTATTCAGACTAATATGCGGCAGAGTACGTTCTAGGCGATCGCGTAAGTCTGGCAACCTTGGCAAATTTGCATTACTTTTTGGTAAAGTCAAAGCCTCACTCTTCATTTCATAACCAAAATAAGACAGGACATCTTCTGGCTCATGATTGAGTTTGAAATAATCAGAAAACGTGTAGTCTTTGTCAGGCTCGATAGCGGTTAAGTTTCTCATGTTCCTATTTTCGATTTACTCATTACAAATTGGATTAAATTTATTGATTAGCCAAGCGATCGCCGATCGCATCTAACTGTAATTCGCATTCACGAAAAATGTAATTTATTGCAGAAGCAAGATTGTCGATGTCGTACAATGTATAAGGGGCAAGATTTCTAGTAAAAACATTACCTTCTAGCTTGCCGATTTGCCAGAAACTACCATTAGAAGTAATGCCAAAAATAGATATATCCAATTCCGCATTTAAGCGCTGCGCTGCGATCATTTCCGCAATACATTGTCCCCAAGCCGCTTCAAAATTATCTTGCTTTGCTTCCACAAGCGTAAAATAAGGACGATCAAAGACAACCTTACCAAGGGGCGATCGCTTTGCCAAAATGTACTCTGGAAAACCCGAAAGCTTCTCATCATAGTTTAATGATTGATGACTCCATAATAAGAACTTACTGCGATAATGTTTCCAAACTTCTTTAAGCAATGGATAGATTAAATTCTCACAGATCGCAAACTCAGAATTATCAACGACACCTTCACGCATCATTAGCTGTAAGTCTTCGCGGAAGTAATCAGAAACCATAAATGGTAACGGTTTCACAAAATCAGATTCTGTATAGGTAATCTGAAATTCTTTAACTACTGCTCCAATTGTTTTGTAACTACCAAAAGCCATCACCTTCTCCTATTTGCGAAATAATCAGACAAAATAATTATAAAGTTTAAACTTGTGGTTCAATACCCGCAGCCCTTAGTTGAGCAAGTAAGCTTTCAGCCCTTTGATACTCTCGTTCGGCGCGTTCTGCTCCTGTTAGAAGCAAATTGCCTTCCGCATCCCACCACCGCAGCCAAGGTAGTTCTAAATTCTGATAGCGACCTTGCCAAATACCCAACTCCACTCCGAGTGCATCAATTGCATAATGTCCGCGATCATTAGGATGCAGAAGTTCAAACTGATTGGCAACAAATCGATATACTTCAACACGCGCACTTTTGACCTCATAGATACCATAAAAAGCGGGACGAATTACTTGCTCATAGATAAAGAACTTACCTGTCCAAGGGGTTTTGTCTCTTTCCTCTTTGCCATTACCTGACACAAATTCCAAGATAATTAATGGGGCAATAAACTCTTGCCAAAGTACATAGGATCGCCTTGTTTCACCATTTAAGGTCGGCGGTACGTTAGGGACATAAAACCAGTCAGGAGCTTCTGCCCCCTTTTCAGGAGGTTCAGTAATCCGCCAATAAATGCCACTATCTTGCCCGATCGCATATTGTCCGTCAGGATGTTTTTTTTGCAACAATGGTTCTAAGGAATCGGTTAAGAGAATACTTTGCGGATGTTCTTGAAAGTTTTTCACAAATGTACCATCGGATTCTGGCAATTGGGTATGATCGGGAAGTAGGAAGGGATGAATTGATGGATCGGTAGTAAAAGTCATGATTTTTCGCCCTCATTACATGATTCAGTAGTATAATATTTCTATTCTAAGTGCGTTTCAAAAGGAGCGATCGCACCCTCTTTAACAACTCATCAGGCACAGCGCGAGGTTGTCCCATTAGCCAAGCACCACAGGTCATTTCTAGATAGGGTTGCGATTGATTAACTTCTTCGCAAGTTTCCAAAGTGCTGTGCATCACCGCAACAGTCGATAGATTACCGCGATCGCGACAGAATTCATGCCATTTAGTCACCTCATCAGGGTTGGAAGTAATGATCAAATAATGGGAACAAGCCTCAAGAATGGGTTGCTTTTCGGGTTGCGCCATGCCGCCAATATCGACAATGACTAAAGATTTTTGGCGGCGCAGTTCTAGAATTGCTTGAGCATGATAGGGAAAGAAGCCTTGAGTTAATTCTCCCTTATTGGCAACCTTCATAATTTCGGCTTGCTGTTCATCACCCAGCTCCAAAGCCCAATTGCCCTCCCCATCCCAGTTAGCTCTCTGTAAATAGACATGGGAATTTTCCTGTATTAATGCTTGAAACAAAGCGTGGGATAACACGCTTTTACCGCTATTGGGCGGTCCCACAATCATTAGGGCTGGACATAGCTGCACTTCACTAGATGGTGATTCAATAATAATTTGTCCGATCGCGGCTTGATTGCTATGGGTAGCCACCACCACGCCGCCAGAAATGCGCGGATCGTAACAGGCTACCCATTTAGTCGGGTGCAACTCATGGACAAAGTAAGCATAGAGCCAGATCGGGGCGCGTCCTGAAATAACTACACCACCACTAGTATCAACACTAGAGGGTAACTCTAGCCCAACCATGTCCGAAGGGTTAATCACGCGATCGGGGGTGAGAATCTCAATCTCTAACTGTTGATAGCGCAAGCCATCAACAGAGATTTTAGCCGTGAGTGATAATTGAATTTTGGGAATAGTCATGAGCGATCGCCGCCGCAAGTTGCTGGTCATAAGTTTAGACTGTAAAAACATAATTAGGCAAAATAGTTCATAATAGTCAAGAAAGATTAAGAAAATGAATTTGGTAATCTAAATAATTACGATTACTTCATCGCATTAATTTTGTCTCTATAGCAACGTAAGAGATAGATAGGACAATTCAAAACCCAAAAGATGGCAGAGCGAAGCTCTGCCATCTTTTGGGTTTTATGTCCTAAGCAAAGCTTACATTGCTATAGCTGACTGAATAGCAATACTATTATCGATAGGGGAAACTATTGCTGCAACTACTCCACAAAATGTCGATAGTCTATCTATTTTTTCCTCATCTCTTTCATTGATTGAACCAAGCATGATAATCCCAAAAATTATGCCGAATAAGATCCAGAAGGCTTTCCATCTAGCAGTATAGATATAACCGCCAATGGGGAAAAGAAAAGAGAGTATAGCGGCAGTTGTGATGTTTTTCTGAGAGAGCTTATAAATTTTAGCCAGTTCTTGATCCTGCGATTGACGATCTATTTCCTCAAGCCGCTTCTGCAAGTTATTTTTTTCTTCAGGCATAGGATTAATTGGTAAAGGTGAATCGTTCACACTATATGGCATCATTGAAGATGGGTATTCAATTCAATGCTTAGTCAATATTTATGCCTTCTGATATCACCGCCATTTTTCAAAGCGCACCAAATACGCAAATCTTACATTGGTTAGTACAAGGAAATCTTGCCAGTAGCATGAGCCGAGCAGTGCGATTTTGGGTGATTTTGGGGATAATTTATCGCGATCGCCTATTGCCTGATCTATTTCGTTATCCCGATCTACGAAATCGGCTCTACTCTCCGCAACATCCCACGTCAGAAAAGCTTAAAGCAGAGTCTTTTGTAAATGGTTGCGACGATCGCCATTGCATTTGTGCTAAATCTTTAAGTTATTGGTTACATCTCACTGAAGCTACACAGCCTCAATTGCAGGCATTCGCAGGGTTTGATCAGCAACAATGTGAAACCGAACTATCACAATTACCCTTTGCTACAGTGCATCGTTCCCTACGGACAGATTTAGAGAAACTATCGCAACTTGGTTGGTTGAAAGCTCTTCCTAGAGGAGAATTTCAAATTCTGCCAGTTGATCTTTTACCTCAGTTGCCCCCTGATATTTATCTAGGGTTCAACAAAGAGCGATCGCCTTCACATTTACACCTGGCAAACTCTTGGTTGAGGCAAAATCTCTCGCATCAGCAATGCCTCGATCTATTGGTTGCTCTTGATACCATCTCAATAGTGCAGCCAAATCTAGAGTTATTGCTGGATTCACTTTCAGAATTATTAATTGCCGAACCCATCGGCGATCGTCTGATATCAACACACCAAAATCTCCCTCATACCTTTGTCAATCTCGATTATATTCTCCCCCCTGAAGTTCAGGATCGAGTAGATGATTATCACAAGCAGTTGGAAGATCTCTGGCATACTGCGGATAGTGGGGTAATTCAATTTGACTATGAAATGATCAAGCCAAACTCACCAAATTCTCAAAAATCTTCTCTGGTGAAGTCAACCGAGTTTGCCAGATTTTCGAGCAGAAATACGCAAGTCACCGTCTATCCTGTCTGTATCCACTATCTGCGCCGCGCTAAATATCTCAGTGCCTATGGTATCGATCCTGACAGCAAAATGACTTGGCACAATTATCGACTAGATCGGATTACTTCTGAAAGTTTAAAAATTCTGGCTTGGGGAGATCGCGCTGTCCCCAAATATCTTAAGCAGTTACGCAATAGTGGCAAGTTACCCACATCCCAAGAGGTAGAGATCGAACTACACAAAGCTTGGGGTTTCAAGTTTTACGAAGAACCACAACTGCTATTAATTCGCTTTTCAGAAGACTTTGCCCGATGGTACGTGGATAATACTGTGAGACATCCTACATTTAAAGCAATTGCCTATGCCAAAATTAAATCGTTACTGCAAAAAGCAATTCCTAACGCTCATGATCGGAATGCAATTTTGGCAATTTTAGAACAGCGTAATCCCAGCGATCACTATTATCAAGCTTGGATTCGTCCCAATGATGTGAATATCATTCAAAGATTGCGAGACTGGCGACCCAATGGAGAGGTGTTAGCACCAATTTCCCTCAGACAGAGAATGGTCGATGAAGCAACTCAAGAATTGATGCATTATCTACCTGACTGGCGGTAAAGCATAACCAATTTGACGCAGAGCTTTGCGAAATTTCCCTTCATGAATAGCTAAAACCACCAAAGCACGACTACCCACAAGCTGACAGTAATTCTTGGTAAGGGGATCATTAGCAATCAACGCTGCTAAATGAGAACTAGCGCATTCAATCAACTTCGCTTCTCCCAAATCCCTCAAACTAGTCGCTTTTTCTGAAGCATTGCTCAGAAACTCCTGCACAGATTCAGGTAAAGGTTCACTACTATTCTGCTCCAGAACTTGCTTTAGTAAGGAGTTTGTCCGTTCTCGACAACCGCGCACTCGTCAAGAACTAGCTCAAGCTATCACTGATGCATTTAATATCGTCTCCAAGAAGGATCTTTTGGGATGGTTTTCTCATTGTGATGCTATGACTGTTCTCATTTAATTCTGTCCTCACTATCTTGAAAACCGCGATATGGTCTCCAGTCCACCCACAATTACGCAAAGCAGGATCAATTAATTTTGCCCTTGATCAGCTTCATTGAGACTCATTTTTACCAAAATCATAGGTTAAATTAATCTTAATTTGGTTTATGACTATTTTGGTTTACGAGTTTCTGTGAAAATTAATTGCTTAAGAATAGTTAGAGGTTGTAATATGGTTAACTGGACTGAAAAAATAGGAGACTAGTACTATGAGTCGCGTATGCCAACTAACAGGCAAAAAAGCCAATAATTCTGTATCGATTTCTTTCTCACACAAGCGTCATAAGCACTTACAACACGTAAACTTACAAGACAAAAGAATTTGGTGGGAAGAAGGAAAGCGTTTTGTAAAATTACAAATTTCCACCAAAGCCATCAAAACCTTGCAAAAGAAAGGATTATCAGCATTTGCTAAGGAAGCAGGTATTGACCTCCGCAAGTTCTAACTCAAATAGGGTAGCTAGTGCTTTGCACTTGCTACCCTAAATATATTTTATGAACATTGGTATTGTTGGATTAGGACTAATCGGTGGTTCACTAGGCTTAGATCTGCTCGCCTCAACGCAAGATCATAACCAAGCTCAAAATTATGTATGGGGTATTAGTCGCAATCCTGAAACCTGCAAACAAGCAGAAGTGATCGCTGCTGTAAATATTGCTGATATAGATATTAAAAATATTCCCGATCACATTCTTGCTCAAACAGATATCGTTGTCATCTGCACACCGATCGCCTCTATCCTGTCCACAATTACATTAATTGCCCCAAAGTTGCCCACTAATGTGATCTTTACGGATGTTGGCTCGGTCAAAGGTGCAATTGTAGAAGCTGCATCAAAAATCTGTCAGCAATTTAATCAGCGATTTGTGGGGAGTCATCCGATGGCTGGCACTGCTTTTCAAGGTATCTCAGCCGCCGAACGGAATCTATTTCAAAATCGTCCCTGTGTGGTTACACCTAGTGATGATCTTGATGCAGTAGCAAAGGTGCGATCACTCTGGCAAGCAGTGGGCATGAACATCTATGAATGTAGCCCTGAAGAACATGATCGCGCTGTGGCGATGATTAGCCATGCACCTGTAATGATTAGCGCAAGTTTAATTGCATCCTGTCAGCAAGAAGGCGATGATCGCGTTTTAAAATTAGCGCAAAATTTAGCAAGTTCTGGATTTCGTGATACTAGTCGCGTAGGTGGCGGCAACCCTGAACTGGGTCGGCTAATGGCGGAATACAATCAATCAGCAGTATTGCGATCGCTACAAAACTATCAGCAATCTTTGCAAGCAGTGATTGGTTTAATTGAGAACAAACAATGGGAAGAACTAGAAGCTTTTTTGGCTAATACTCAACGGGATCGCCCCCTTTATGTGGATTAAAGTAAAAGTGGGCGATTGCGCCCACTTTTACTTTTGGGATAAAGATTTGAGAAGACCACCACAGGCATCAAATAAAAGATCGATCACATAATCAAATCCATCTGAGCCTCCATAGTAAGGATCGGGAACTTCTTTATCAGTGTAGGTTTCGCAGTAATCACACATCATTTTTACCTTGTCAGTAAATTTTCGCTGCGGATCTAGCGCGAGAATATTGCGATAGTTGTCCTTATCCATCGCCAGAATTAAATCAAATTCTCGCAAATCCATCGCCTCAAACTGTCTAGCTGAACCAACAAAATCTAAGCCACGCTCTTTGGCTGCTGCTCGCATACGACGATCGGGTAATGCGCCCACATGCCAGCCGCCAGTTCCTGCCGAATCACAAATAAATTGATCGCCAAGCCCTTGCTTCTCAACTAAATGATTCATAATATTTTCCGCCGCAGGCGATCGGCAAATATTCCCGAGGCAAACAAATAGAAGTTTTTTAGTCATATTTATATTCCAGAAAACACTCAAAGGTGCTGCATTGCAGCACCTTTGCAGAGAAAAGTTAGGCGCAGAGCGCTAAAATTTGTTCAACCACTTTGGGAGTAACATCTTGATTTTCTCCTAAAGCAACAAAACCTCGCTTCTCAAAGCGATCAATAATTTTGGGGATCACATCTAGCCCTACGCCATAGTCTGAAAGATGGGTGCGAACACTGACAGCCTCAAAAAAGTCGCGAGTTTTCGCGATCGCTCGATCAATGCGTACCTCCTCTGTGCCATCGCCAAGACCCCAAACGCGATCGGCATATTGCAAGAGCTTTTGCCGTTTGCGATCGCGTCTAATCGTCAGCATGTTAGGCAGCACAATCGCCAAAGTTTGAGCGTGATCGATGCCATGTAGCGCCGTTAACTCATGACCAATCAAATGCGTTGCCCAGTCTTGAGGCACACCCACACCGATCAATCCATTTAGCGCCATTGTGGCACACCACATCACATTTGCCCGAGCTTCGTAGTTATGGAGATCCGCTAAAACTTTGGGTCCTTCTTCGATCAAGGTTTTGAGAATAGACTCAGCCATCCGATCTTGTAATGGCGCATTGGCAGGATATGTCAGATACTGTTCCATAACATGAACATAGGCATCAACAATTCCATTACTGACCTGACGAATAGGCAACGAGAATGTTGTTTCAGGATCTAGTACTGAGAATTTGGGAAATACAAACGGACTAGAGAAAAATAACTTTTCTTGGGTTTCCCATTTGGTAACCACAGAGTTAGTGTTCATCTCTGAGCCAGTGGCGGGCAAAGTTAATACTGCACCAAAGGGAATCGCTGCTTTTACAGGGGCTTGTTTCGCGCAAATATCCCAAGGATCGCCTTCAAAGGGAACAGCAGCAGCAATAAATTTTGTGCCATCAAGGACAGAACCACCGCCCACTGACAGCAAAAAATCAATCCCTTCAGCTCGAATCAGTTCAACTGCTTTGAGCAATGTTTCCAGATGTGGATTTGCTTCAATCCCGCCAAATTCGAGAAAGTTATGACCCGCGAGAGCCACCTTTACCTGCTCGTAAACTCCATTGGTTTTGATGCTACCGCCACCATAGAGGACTAGGATTTTGGCACCAGCAGGAATTTCTGCACTGATATTCGCAATTTGACCTTTGCCAAATAAAATCTTGACTGGATTGTAAAAAGCAAAATTTTCCATGACTAACTCAAAAAATATTAAAGCTGATGCTTTGCATCAGCTTTAAATATAACTAAAATGCGAGATCGTCCGATCGCGAACCAGAGTAGATCATGCCTTTGCTAAAGTTAACGCTAAGTGGTTCGCCATCACGAATAAAGCCTGTGGCATTATGTACCCCGATCAAAATTGGTATGCCTAGCCTTCGACCGATCACCACTGCATGAGAATCAAGGCTGGAGTCTTCAGTAATTACAGCGGAGGCTTTGCGAATTACTTCGATATAGTCGGCATCAGTGCGATCTATCACAAGAATTTCACCTTCATTAAAGTCACGGACATCAAGGTGATGGAAGGCAACTCTAGCGCGTCCATTAACAATGCCTGAGCCGATGCTTAGCCC
Organism: Pseudanabaena sp. M085S1SP2A07QC; assembly: GCA_020404895.1. GTDB lineage: Bacteria > Cyanobacteriota > Cyanobacteriia > Pseudanabaenales > Pseudanabaenaceae > Pseudanabaena. The sequence continues at coordinate 17,007 of JADBWK010000115.1, forward strand.
TTTGCCGACTACCGACGAAACAAACTCCACTTTGATTAAATCCGTAGAGCCAGCCACGTCTTGCAATGTACCTGCCGACATAACAACTAAATCACCTGCGGAGAGCAATTTCATTTCTTGCGCAAGGTTGAGGGCTGCTTCAAAATTTTGTCTTGCGGATGGCAGGGATATTAATACCATTGGCTGCACACCCCAGACCATTTGTAAGCGTCTTGCTACTTGGACATTGGGCGTAACTGCCAAAATGGGAATCGGTGGGCGAAATTTACTGACATTGCGAGCCGTTGAGCCTGTTTTAGTAAGAGTAACGATCGCAGCAGCTTCTAGTTGAATGGCAATTCTGCCCACAGCTTGACTGATCGCATTGGGCACAGCTCGTCCCATACTTTCAAGTGGTTGCATTTTTAGATCCTGCTCTCTTTCGATCCGAACGGCAATTCTTGCCATCGTTTCCACAGCCAAGATCGGATATTTACCGACAGCAGTTTCGTTAGAGAGCATTACGGCATCAGTTCCATCGATGATCGCATTGGCTACATCGGAAATTTCGGCTCGGGTTGCACGCGGACTGCTGACCATGCTATCGAGCATTTGTGTCGCGGTAATGACAGGAATGCCAAGACGATTGGCAGTTTTAATCAATTGTTTTTGAGCGATCGGTACATCTTCGGCGGGTATTTCCACGCCAAGATCACCTCTTGCTACCATTACGCCATCGCAGACCGAGAGAATCGCTTCCATATTAGCGATCGCTTCGTGCTTCTCGATTTTGGCAATGACGCTAGCATTGCGACCAGAAGCCGCAATTAAGTCTTTTACCTCCAGCACATCTTCAGGATTACAGACAAAGCTAAGTGCTACCCAATCCACGCCTTCAGACAAGCCAAAACGTAAGTCTTCGCGATCTTTATCGGTCATCGCACTGACCAATAAATGCACATTCGGGAAATTGACCCCTTTATTATTAGAAAGTATGCCGCCAATGACCACGCGACAATAAAGATCACCTAATTCTACATTTACATCTTCGACGACCATCTCTACTTTGCCGTCATCGAGCATAATTACTGCGCCGATAGGCACTTCTTCGGCAAGGGTGTCATAGGTAATGCAACTAATCTCGTAGTTACCATCAACTTTGCGGCTAGTGAGGGTAAATTTGTCACCTTTATTAAGAGTAATTGGGCCTTCTTTAAATACCCCAAGGCGAATTTTTGGCCCTTGCAAATCCTGCAAAATGCCCACAGGTTGATTGAGTTCGCTAGATACTTGGCGAATATTGCAAATGCTGCGATGGTGGTCAGCATGAGTGCCGTGGGAAAAGTTGAGGCGAAAGGTACTTGCGCCTGCTTCAATAAGCTGGCGAATCATATCGGGGCTACTGGTTGCGGGTCCAATAGTAGCAACAATTTTTGTGCGACGAAAAGTTTCTCTAACGGTCATGGATTGTCAGCTAACGGCGAACCTCAAACATACCAGAATCTCATGACAATTCTCCAAGTTGTCATCACTCTTTGGGGCATGAGTTATGGCAAAGAAAGTTTTGCTTAGGACATAAAAAACGAATAAACGAAGGCAGCGCTTTGCGCCGCCTTCATTTATTCGTTTTTTGAGTGCTTACAGATATATTAGTTTTTGCCTAAGCTAATCCCAAACAGATTATTTAAACGATCGCGTACCCATGTCAGTGCGGCATATTGCGATCGCTGCAATTCTTCTTCATTCAATAATCCGAGACTGATTAAAATCTGTTGACGTTCTGATAATTTCACAGCGATTTGTTCACCTAACTCCTTATGTTCACTTAGAAGTTTTTGCAATTGTTGACGCTCAACCACAAAAAGAACTGTATTAACGACCAAAGCTCGGACAGTTGCAGTCCGAGGCGTACCAGTCAGTAGAGATATCTCCCCAAAAAACTCACCATCTCTTAAAGTCGCGATCGCTTGATTATTCCTTTCAGAAAAAATTTCTACAGCCCCAGACAAAATGATATAGAATTCCTCGCTAGGATCGCCTTCACGGCAAATGACTTCGCCTACATCAATATATTTACGATACCCCCTTGCAATTAACGCAAACAGTTCTACTTCTGTACTTCTTTCAAAGTAGGATATTCTTCGCAATAAATCGCGCAGACTGCTAGAGTCTATTTCACTACTAGCAGAAGGTGTTTTATAACCTGTCTGTTTTGTGTTTTGCAGACCTTGTATATATTCATCGTCTTCTGTATCTTTTGCAGTAACAATTTGACTAAATGCTTTAGGATTGTGCAGGATTAGTTCTCTTGCTGGGAAAGGAATTCTAATGCCTTTAGATCTAAACTCATAGGCAATCCGAAAATTAATCGAACTCCGAATTGGTTCGTTGGCATCAGGATCATCAATCCAAACCAATAGATCAAACTCAAGTGCTCCTTTCCCAAATTCTTTAAACCAAACTTCTGGTGGTGGGTTAGATAGTACACGAGATTCATGCCGAGCCGCAGTTAGCAAGGTTTCAGTTAAGACTAATAGATCTGTATCGTAAGCAACACTAACAGGGATATGAATTCGGCAAGTATGCCCTTCATAACTCCAGTTGACAGTATTGTTCTCGATAAACCTTTGATTTGGCACAATCACAAATAGGTCATCTTCAGTCCGAATAATTGTGGAGCGAATGGAAATTTTTTCAATTGTGCCTTTAAGTTCTCCGATTTCGATATAATCGCCAACTTTGATTGTTTGCTCGAATAGCAAAACTAGTCCGCTAATAAAGTTACTGGCAATATTTTGTAATCCAAAGCCGATTCCAATTCCTACTACACCAGCAATTACAGCTAAGGAACTGAGATTAATTCCCGCCGTTTGTAAAATGATCACGCTACTAAGGGTGATCAATAGATATTTAATAAATACGGTAATCGCTTCTTGTAATCCGCGATTAATGCGAAGTCGATTTAAAAGCGATCGCCGAATGGTTTCGCTAATAAGTTTGGATACGAAAAAAGCTAGGATAATTAGTCCTAGTAAAGAGGCGATTGTAGCGATCGAAAACTTAGTACCTCCAACATCTAAAATTTGGGCTGTGAAGATTTCATACAGTTTTGTTGATAAAACATCCATCTTTTAGTCTATTTCTCTACAACTCAAGCCAAAGTAAGTTTAGATAATATTGCAAGGCAATATTATCTAAACTTACTCATAACCTAATGATTTTCAAACCGCTATATAGCTTTTTCTGATCTAAATATAGCTGATACAAAACCTCAAATAGGAGTGGCATAGCTTCGCTATGCCACTCCTATTTGAGGTTGACAAGCCTAAGGGGCAAAGCCCATCTCTCTACTTGCTAGGCATTTTGTAGATGACTGTAGCAGTCGCTGCTGGTATTTCTGAATTTTTAAGATTACTGTTGATCTTTCCTAATCCATCCTCAGTACCAACCCAGATCTGTTGATTGTGAACAAGTAAATTGATGACTGAACTGCTGGGCAAATTATATATCGACGATATAATTGCGCCATTGTAAGTGTTAGCGAGCACTAAACCGTCTCTCATGCCTATCCATAATTCACCATTTTTACTACTTGCCAAAGCCACAATATCGCGTCCAGTTACAGAATTAATGCGTGCGATCGCTTTATTAGTATTCGGATTAATTTCAATCACATTACGGGGCGTTCCTGCCCAAATCTTTCCCGACGGCTCCACCGCGATCGCTTGGACAATTTGACCTGATACATAGGGAATCCTTGCGATGATTTTGGCTGTCCCAGGATTAAGTTTAAACAAGCCATTTAATGTGCCAACCCAAATATTGCCAGCATTATCAATCTGCATTACATTCGCGGCTGTTCCAGGAATATCAGGAAGTCTGGCATAGGTTTCGGCATTGTAGGGACTGATGCGAGTAATACCTTGATCAGTGCCCACCCAAATAAAGCCAGCTCGATCCATAGCTAGACTCAGAATCCGACTCGAAGATAGTTGGATCGCAATATTTTCAATTTTGCCTGAGTCAGGATCGATTTGATACAAGCCCGAAGTTGTACCAACCCAGAAGTAACCACGACTATCTTCTAATAAAACGGTGATAGTAGAATTTGGTAAAGATATGGAGGCGATCGCTTTTCCAGACCTTTGATCAATTTGCATTAAGCCTTGCCAAGTTCCGATCCAAAGTCGGCCCTGTTCATCTACGAGGGTTGAACTAATTCGACCATCTAGACTTAATGATGGATTACGGCCAAGACGAATATTTTGAGGTATGAGGTTGTGGCTGTCAGGCTCAATCGCATCTGCGTTATTAACGGCTCCATAGCTCACAGCGCATAGACTAGCTACATTAACCGTTATTGCTAATAGTACTTTTGGGAAAATTTTAGAGAAAGTTTTCGCGATCGCCCTAGATATCTTTTGATTTGTCAACATCTTTATGTCCTCACTACACACTATTTAGACTCTTTTAAGCGTCAGATGTTAACACAAGAGATTGCGATCGCCACATCAATTTTAGACTTATAGCGCTTTGCGCTCAGACCCAAAAGGGAATGGCGGCGCAAAGCGCCGCCATTCCCTTTTAGATTAAACTAAGAAGTGGCATGTTGCGCCGCTTTTAGTTTATGGTTTTGGTGCTGGAGTTACAGGCGCAGGGGCAGGTATCTCAGGCTGAACTGGTTGGGGTGGTGGCTCTAAAGGAGCAGGCTGGGGTGGTTCTACAGGAGTCGCCACGGTAGTATTTGCAGGCGTAGGAGCAGGTGTGTTTGCTCTTACTGGCTCTGGGGGATTGTTCGCTGGAGGTGGAGTTGTTGGTTTTACTTCTGGAGTAGCTGGAGGATTATTCTTAGCAGCAGTTTGGTCTCTTTGCTTGTTGTCAGTCGGATCTTCGCGTCGATCATTGCGATCGTTATTTGCAGGGACAGAAGTATAAGTAACTTTATTACGATTATTGTTTTCGACAGTCTTTGGCAAGTCAGAACGGCGAAACTCGATAGTCTTCGCTTCTTTAAATGATGCTGTCACTCCAAATTCTGAGGTAATTTGAGGCAAGCTAGCTAACTGAGAGCTAAAACCAAAAATTAGTGAGTTATTGGCAATCCGTTTTTCAATACTTTCTTTGTCAAGGCGTTTTGGCGCAGAAGCTTTGCCGTCAGCCTTGATTCTAATTTCTTCCCCCTTGCCAAGGGTGATGATCTCTGATGTACTTTTTAGCAAAACTGTAACCGTGCCATCGAGAGCGATTACTCGGCGCTCTTCAGAAGCTTTTTCAGGTATTTCTAGATATACAGTGCCATCATTGCTGGAAATTTCGCCAAACGGAGTTTGGACTTGGGCTGGAGATTTGAGATCTTTTGCAGCCCATGCGACTAAGCGTCCAGAGGTAAATTCAACTTGGTTTTGTGGCTTGAGGGTTAAAGTTGATTTTCCGCCAATTCTGATAATTGCACCACTGCGTAAGGTCACTTGAGCAGTTGAGGTATCCTCAGTGCTGACACTTTCATTGACCTTAAGTGGTACCCCAATAGTTGCAGGTCGGGAGGATGTAGCATTAATATACTTAACTCGCACTGGATAGCTGCGAATTTCACTGATTTCAGCGATCGCTTCTGTCGGTAAAGCCTCAGAACTAAAAGGTTTAGGTGGCTGATTACCTGTACAACTAGGCAACCCTACGGCTACCAGAGAAAGGAATAGAAGAGGCAAAATTTGCCCAGAGATTTTAGATAACTGCCAATGCTGCATCGTAAATTTTTTGTAGAGTCTACAAAGCCAGTTTTTTCGCTATACTAGAAAGTCTGGTTAAAACCGTAAATTCTAATATATCTATATTAGTTCTAACTTCGTTGTTTGACCATAGCTATCAGTAATTCTCATAACGATTAATGAAAGCGTGCGGACTGTACACTTTCATAGATCCTAACCTATATTTTAAACGAGTAAGAGTCAAAAGCACATGGCAAAGAGTAATTTGCAGGTCATGCTGACCAAAAATGTTACAAAATTAGGTAAACTCGGCGACTTAGTATCTGTAGCGCCTGGTTATGCCCAAAATTTCCTCATACCTCAAGGTATGGCTATTCGTGCCACCACAGGTGTTGTTAGAGAAGTTGAAAGACGCAAAGAAGTTGAGCGTCAACGTTTGATCGCAATTCGCCAAGAAGCGGAAAGCCGCAAGACTGCACTCTCGACCATTGGTGGCTTTATTATCAAGAAAAAAGTTGGCGAAGGTAATGCAATTTTCGGTACTGTAACCGATCGCGAAGTGGCTCAGTTGATTACAGCGAAGTCGATGTTAGAAATCGATCACCGCGACATTACGATTCCTGAAATTAATCAAACAGGTACTTTTGATGTTTCGATCAAGCTCCATGCTGAAGTCACCGCAACCCTCAAAATTCAAGTTATTGCTGAATAATCTCCAAACAAAAAAAATAGGCGGTGCAATGCGCTGCCTATTTTTTTCATACGTAGAGGCAATTCATGAATTGCCTCTACGTATTTTGACGAGTTCTACGGCTAAGGCAATCGCTTCGATCATACTGGCAGGATCGGCTATACCCTTACCAGCAATATTAAAGGCAGTCCCATGATCTGGCGATGTCCTCACAAAGGGCAATCCAATCGTCGTATTTACAGCCCGATCAAAAGCTAGAAGCTTCACGGGAATTAAACCTTGATCGTGATACATCGCAAGATAAGCGTCATGACCAAGCTGTACCCGATCTCGATCGTTCCAAGCTCTCGCTGGATTGATCCACATGGTGTCTGGTGGAATCGGATTAGTGATTTGCACATTGTGATGTTGTTGACGATAGCGCTCAATTAAAGGCTGTAACCAGTCGCGCTCCTCGCTTCCCAGTTGTCCCTGTTCGCCGCTATGGGGATTAATTCCTGATATAGCAATACGCGGATTTGTGATTCCAAAATCTTGTAACAGCGATCGGCGTAACAACTCTAATTTTTGCTCAATTAACTTTGGTGTAAGTTGTGTCGTTACTTCACTCAAAGCAATATGCACCGTAGCTAGTAAAGTCCTTAGTACCCATTCTGTATGGGGCGATTTGCCCACAAACAACATGCCAAAATCATCAACTTGGCTACGCTCTGCTAGCAACTCAGTTTGTCCTGCATAGTCATGTCCAGCTTGTTTCCATGCTGACTTAGCGATCGGGGCGGTGACGATCGCATCAAAAGTACCAGCCAGAGTTGCAGAGATCGCAGCATCAAGATAAGCAAAACTAGCTGCCCCACTAGCTCGATTGCCAATACCTAACTTAATCTCCTCATTCGTACTGATATCGACAATATCTAGGCGATCGGGCTCGGTGATCAGTAGATTGCCATGATTTCTTAACAAATCATAGGTGTCTCTGAGATAGCGTTGATCGCCAAACACCGTAAACTCAGCATCTAGAGCAAGTAAAGTCTGATCGGCAAGAGATTTCAAAATGATTTCCGTACCAATTCCTGCGGGATCGCCTATAGTGAGAGCTATTCGCGCTCTAGAATTGGATTGAGATTTTGCTCTGGAGCTTGAGTGAGGATTCCGCAGAATATTCATTAAGTCAGTTGATTTTAGATGTTTACATAATTAATTACAAACCCCAACCCGTAAAGTTGAGCCCCTGCGGGGCTCAACTTTACGGGTTTCGATAATTTATTTTGCACAAGTAGTTAAGTAATTCTCCAAAATTTTAATCCACGCGATAAGATCGTGATCCGCTGTTAGCCCTCTTGACTAAAACCAACGATGTCAGTTGATATTTCCTTAGAAACCCTCTGGAATCAAGTTCTCGAACTGCTTGAAAGCCAACTTAGCCGCCCTACTTATGAAGGGTGGATCAAAACAGTTGTGGCTGATGAGCTTACGGCTGATCGCTTGACTATTCGCACGCCCTCAATTTTTGCTAAAAATTGGCTTCATAAATATTATGTTCAAAATATTACAGATGCTGTAACGGAAATACTTGGCTACCCCGTAGAAATTCATATTGAGGCAGCTCCAACTAGCGAACCTCCCACTGGTCAACCTGAACTAAATCTAAATCTCAACGGTGCTGAGATTAGTCAAGATGGGATGCTAGAAACAGCGATCGCAGCGGAAGCAGTTCATGCTATGGCAGCAGCAATTCCCGCCACGCTCAACAATGCTCCTAGCAGTCCACAGTCCGAAACTAATGGTAATGCGCCCCGTCCTAGTAATCTCAATTCTAAGTACAATTTCAATCGGTTTGTAGTTGGTTCCACCAATCGCATGGCTCATGCAGCGGCGCTTGCTGTGTCTGAGTCTCCAGGGCGTGAGTTTAATCCTTTGTTTTTATGCGGTGGTGTGGGCTTAGGCAAAACCCATCTGATGCAAGCGATCGCTCATTATCGTCTAGAAATCGAACCAAAAGCAAGAATTGCCTATGTATCGACAGAGCAGTTCACCAACGATCTAATTTCAGCAATTCGTAAAGATAGTATGCAGAGATTTCGGGAGCTATATCGCGAGATCGATATGCTGATTGTTGATGATATTCAATTTATCGAAGGCAAGGAATATACCCAAGAGGAGTTTTTCCATACTTTTAATACGCTTTACGAAACAGGCAAACAAATCGTATTAGCCAGCGATCGTCCACCTGCTCAGATCCCCCGCTTACAAGAGCGGCTTTGTTCACGATTCTCGATGGGATTGATTGCGGATATTCAAGTCCCAGATTTGGAGACGCGCATGGCAATCTTGCAAAAGAAGGCGGAGTACGATCATCTCAAAATTCCTGCCGATGTCCTCCATTATATTGCAGCTAGCTACACTTCTAACATTCGCGAATTGGAAGGAGCATTAGTGCGAACTGTCGCCTATATTTCCATCTCAGGACTACCGATGACGGTAGAAAATGTTGCACCAGTTCTCAATCCTCCTAAAGAGCCTGTAGAAGTATCAGCCGAGATGGTTTTGAGTGTAGTTACAGAAATGCTGAATATTGATTTAGCGGATCTATTAGGAAATTCACGGCGCAGAGAAATTAGCCAAGCCCGTCAGTATGTGATGTATCTCATGCGTCAACATACGAATCTCAGCTTGCCCAAAATTGGTGAGGCTGTTGGCGGTAAAGACCATACAACGGTGATGTATAGTTGCGAAAAAGTCGCTCAACTACAATCAACTGATGGTGATATCGCCCAGTTGTTGAGGCAGTTAAGCGATCGCATTTATCTTGTCGCTCAGACTAAAAACTAATGGGGTAGATGGCGCGAATCGCCATCCATCTTTACCACACTAAAAAACTATGAATATGATTGATTTTGCCGTAAATGGAACTTTAATGCGAGGACTAGAGTTAAATGGTAACTTGCAGAAGGTTGGGGCAGTATTTGTAAGAGAAGATGTAACTGCGTCTATGTATCGGCTTTGGACGATCGCCGATCGCCATCCTGCGATGCTACGTGTTAGAGAAAATGGTCAGGCGATCGCCTTAGAGATCTGGTCAGTTACTCCCGATGCTTTGGGTGCAATTTTATTGTCTGAGCCTGCGGGTCTATGTATTGGCAAAATTGTTTTAGCCGATGGACAAGAGGTTTTAGGTGTTCTCGGCGAACCATTTTTATGTGAAGGACAAAAGGAAATTACATCCTATGGTGGGTGGCGAGCTTACACTGCAAAGCGTTAAAAAATGTAGGGGCAATTCATGAATTGCCCCTACATTTTTTGTGTCACACTGAATTGAGAACTGCGTATACCAATCAAATAAAAAAGGTGCGAAGCGCCTTTTTTATTTGATTGGTAGTTGTAAATAGGAAGGATATTCAGCGCCATAAAAAATTTGCTGTGTTGCCTCCACCAAGTCACTGACTGTTGCTTCAGATGGCAATTTCTGCGTATTAGAATGTCGATCGATCGCAGGAAAAGCCGAACTTGCGATCGCTACGCCAATCCGATGCCCTTGAGCAAAATTCTGACAGGTTGGACGTAACTTAATCCGATATTCATTCACCACATCAGACTCTATCCATTCAGGCTCAGTCCATGATTTACGGAACTTCGCTCGTAAAACACCCATCGACACCAGCATTTGCTTACCATCGGGATAAATATCTAAGAGCTTAATTACCCAATCAGTATCAGGAGACGTAGTAGCAGCATAAAGAATAAATTCGGGAATACCTGCGATCATAATCTCCTCGTTCAGTTCTGCACTCTCATAAACCAATACATCCCAACGATGATGCACATGACGCTGATCATAGAATCCATAGGGTGTAGCAGGGTTAGGATTACGAGGATCGTAAACGTAGATGTCTGGTAATTCGTAATTAGTAATTCGTAATTCGTCACTCAGTTGTTTTTGGGAAGAGAGATAGAATATTTTTGTATGCGTATCTTTCGGGAATTCTGGTAAATCTAGCCAGTGATTTTTGCCCATCAAGAACATCTGCACAGGAGCGCGATCGCAGATTCCATTTTCAATTCCCTTTAACCAAAAATCAAACCAATCTACCTGTAATTGATCAATTTTAGAAACAGCAGCTTCGCCAAAATCAATCTCGCCTACTTTCGGCAGCCAAGGCATATGCTGCCAAGGTGCAACCACTAAAAGCTGCGGTTTCGTAGTTGCTGATTTAGCTTGGTGATAGGTATTAATCGTCGCCTCAATAAAAATGTCAGCCCATCCTGCGATATGTAAAGCAGGTAAATCATAGCGATCGAAATAACTCAGAGGATTTAGCTTTTGCCAATATTCATCATCAGCTTGCTGATTCCCAATCCAATCAAAAAAGAATTTACCGAAATCTCCAAAAGATTCATTCTTAAATAGTTCTATTTCACTTAGTGGTGTAGCCCCTAACCATTTAGACATCTGCTTTTGGGCATCAAAAAGATTCGTGGCTTGAGGCTCTTGTTTTAAATACCATGCTCGATTTTGTGCCAATTGCAAAGCCCAACCCAAGTCAAAATCTAGACAAAGAGCACCACCAAAATAAAACCAACCGTGATATAAATCCGCCGTTGCCATAGTCGGACAGATTGTAATTAGCCCTTCAGGCTGTTGCACAGCAGATTGAAATTGGGTCACCCCCTGATAGGAAAATCCATACATTCCCACCTTGCCGCTACTGCCTTCTAGTTCCTTTACACACCATTCCACCGTGTCAAATCCATCATCATATTCATTACGAAATGGATAGAACTCACCCTCAGAAGTACCGCAACCACGTACATCCTGAATCACTACAATATAGCCTTGGCTAGCATACCAACTCGGATGTACATAGGTACAGGTAGATGCGATCGCCCGACCATAGGGTAAGCGCATCAATAGTACTGGTAAAGTACTATCAACTTTTTTTGGCCGATAAATATCAGCGGTCAAGTTAATGCGATCGCGCATGGGGATTTTGACTTGGCGCTGGACATTAACTTGAGAATGGAATGCAGTTATTTTAGGAGGCATCAAAATATTCTAGGAGTAATTTAGTAGCGTGGCTTCGCCGCGCTACTAAATGTTATTAATTCTGCTGCCAATCAGGAAAGACTTTTCTGATTTCAATTAGTAAATCATCAAGCTCTTCTAGGGCTTGGATTACATCTATGCTCAAGCTACCCAAATTATCTTTGAGAGACAACTGCACTAATAATTCACGCTTGCTAGCGATCGCCACAAATTTTTCTTTTAAAGCTTCAGGAGTAGACATATCTATGGTTTTAGTAAGTTATTTAGGCTTGTGCCATTTAGTTTTTTATGGCGCGGCTTCGCCACATCACAAAAAACTGGTTCCTTAGCTATTTTACAGCGCTTTGCACTGAAGTAAAAATGGCACAGTTGCTCTAGATGACAAGAATTCAGGATAAACTTTACCTAAAAGAAATTTTAAAAGGCTTATGCACGGCAAATTCACATTGCATCCCCCCATACGCTTTGGGACTGACGGCTGGAGAGGCATCATTGCCGACGACTTTACATTTGAGCGCTTAGCAGCAGTTGCGCCGATCGCAGCACATATACTTCGCGAAACCTTTGGTGAATCTGGCAGCAACACAATTATTGTTGGATACGATCGCCGTTTCATGTCCGATGCTTTCGCCAAACGCACCGCCGAAGCCGTTGCCGCAATCGGATTTGATGTCTTACTTGCCGAAGAATTTGCACCAACACCTGCTTTTAGCTGGGCAGCCTATGATCGCAAAGCTTTGGGCGCTTTGGTAATTACCGCTAGCCATAACCCCGCCAACTATTCGGGATTAAAAATTAAGGGTGCATTTGGTGGCTCAGTATCGCAAGATGTGACTGCAAAAGTTGAAGAAATTTTAGACCGTGGCGATTTTGTCTACGAAAGTCCCCAAAAAGGCAAAATCGAAACCTTTGATGCATGGGCAAGTTACTGCCAAGCTTTGCGCAACAAGGTGAATATCGAAGCGATCAAAGAGGCGATCGCAATGGGAAAGTTAACCATCTTTGCAGACGTGATGCATGGAACCGCCGCAGGTGGTTTAGCGAAAGTTTTAGAATTGCCATCCACAACCCAAGCCAGTCTTATTGAAATCAATAGCAATACTGATTCTCTCTTTGGTGGTGGCGCACCCGAACCACTTCCTCGCTATATTGCCGAGCTATTCCGTCAAGTCAAAACCTATCATCATGACCATCCCGAAAAAACTCTAGTAGGATTTGTGTTTGATGGTGATGCCGATCGCATTGCGTCGGTGGATAGCGAAGGTAATTTCTTGAGTTCTCAAATCCTGATTCCGATCCTGCTAGAACATCTTGCTAAGCATCGCGGATTTAAAGGAGAACTGATTAAAACGATCAGTGGCTCTGACCTAATGCCCAAAGTCGCCGCTCTTTTCGATCTGACCGTTTACGAAACTCCTGTTGGCTACAAGTATATTGCCGAGAGAATGCTTTCAGGAATTCCTTGCCTATTGGGTGGCGAGGAGTCTGGTGGCATCGGCTATGGCAATCATATCCCTGAGCGAGATGCTTTGCTTTCGGCTTTGTATGTACTAGAAGCGATCGCGCTATCAAACAAAGATTTGAGCGTTCTGTACAGCGATCTGCAAAAGCAAACTAATTTTGTCTCCCATTACGATCGCATTGATAAAAAGCTATCTGGTATGGCAGCGCGTGAGAAGCTAGTCTCTACTCTTCAGCAATTCTCTCTAACCGAAATCGCGGGACGAAAAGTAATCGATGCTAAAGCTCCTGATGGGTTTAAGTTCCGCTTAGCAGATGGAAGTTGGCTTTTAATTCGTTTTAGCGGTACTGAGCCATTGCTCCGTCTCTATTGCGAAGCATCAACACCTGAACTCGTGCATAAAACTCTAAATTGGATTTCTAATTGGGCAGAACAATTTAATTGAACATGTAGAGGCAATTCATGAATAGCCTCTACATGTTTTTTGTCACACTTAATCGAACAAGGCTATAGCATAGTGAAGTGGCGGCAAATTAAACCCCATTCTTTACTTTTGCCATTTTTCACTCTACTCAACAATGGATTACTATATTTCTTTACCCGATCGTTCATTATGCAGATCCAGACGAGGTCACAAGTTATCATAAAGGCGCAGATTGAAACCGTTTTTGATGTGTCAACAGATAGCCAGAATCTGCCAAAGTTCTTTGCTGGTTATCAAGGAATTCCTGCAATTGTGAGGGCAAAAAACATAGATGGGTTACCCCTTCACGAAGGAAGCATCCGTATTGTTGACAACAGTGATGGCTCATCTATTGAAGAAGTTATTGTCTCGTTACAACGCCCTACATTGCAGCAATATCAGTTAGTCAAAGGGTTTAAGCCACCATTTTCTTGGTTAGTACGTACTGCTTCTGGACAATGGCTGTATGAAACGATAGATACTAAAACAAAAGTTACGTGGAATTTTGATTTTGAGGTTCCCAATATTTTTGCTTACATAATTGTTCGCTTGGTGGTGCAACGTTCCTTTCAACAAGCTCAAGATATTTGTCTTAGAAATTTAAAGGAGTATATTGAAAATCGCAGGGAATAACCTTCAATCAAGCAGCAGTGATGATAGTTACAGAATCAAATATTTAGCAAGCTTCAGATTCTAATACACAGCGTAAAGTTGACAAACCTTTTTTGAGTTGACGAGAAATTGTGACTGCACTCACCCCTAGCATTTTAGCGACTTCTCTTTGAGGGAGATCTTCAATAAATACAAACTCTACGATTTCTCTAGTGCGTTGTTCTAGAACTGCTAAAGCCTGCTGCAAACGGAACTTCTCATCTTGCTGTAACTGCATATTGCTTTTAGGATCAGCAACTAAATCACCAATGGAAGCAGCATCTTCTTCTTCAGAACGAATAGGTGCATCAAGACTTAAGGGAGCGCGATTCTGACAGGCGAGTTTCGCTTCTTGCCATTCTATAAGTGTAACGCCAAGAGCATTAGCAATTTCCTGTGCCGAAGGTTCTCTTTGCAAAGTATTGCGTAACTTTTGCATCACCCTCACTGATTGCTGTTGCAAATCCATCCAACGGCGAGGAATGCGGACGGACGAACTTTTATCACGTAAATAATGTTGAATCTCGCCGCGAATGTAGCGGACAGCAAAAGAACTAAATGCATAACCACGATTTAGCTCAAACCGATCAACGGCTCCGATTAGACCAAGTGCCCCCACTTGCAATAAATCATCGTATAGCTCAGAGTTACGATCTGCCCAAAAATGTACTTCTTTTTTGACGAGACCGATATTTAAACGCACAAGGTGATCGCGTAGGTATGTCGATGGTGCTTTGCGATATTGCTTGAGTAGTTCGAGGGTCGTGGTTTTATCTTCAGCCGAAAACTCACGTACTTTATGAGTATATGTGTTGCCAGAGCGATCAGAGATATTGGATTTGACGGCGAGTGTTGCGGTAGTCATAGTTTTGCCCTGAACTAATCAAGCCCATTGATCAAGTCATTTAAGAAAGCTACTTGTTTGATGTAATTAGACTAGTTGTTACAGGGGCGATCGGTCACCTTGCAAGCTGTTAGGGATTTCTAAATATAAAAGATAGCCAATACCTAACAACCTGTTAGGTGTTACAGCAATTTTCTTGTGGTTCGTTTGATCGAAAATTGCTGTAACTAAAAGTAGAGTATTGTATCTTATTGTTTAGTTCATATTGATTGGAAATTGTGGATCGAGAATTTGGGCGATCTCATAGGAGCATTCCATCGGTAAATCCTGATAATCAAGTGGAGTCTCCCGCACAACTAGCGCTAGGGCAAGTTCATAGGCTTCAATAACTGCCTGATCGAGATAAGACTTTAAACTAGGATTTTCTTGGATATGCAATTTGATCTGTTTGCGTTGTTCGCGGATTGTGGCTTTCCAACTTTTCCCTCTCAGTTCGGGTTGATAATCCCACTTCAGCAAATGTCCGATTAGTATGCCTAGACGATTTCGTAGTTCTTGTTTTTGTTGCTTACCCAACGATGTGATCTCCTCGACCAAATTCTCAATATCCAACTCTTGCCAATTACCTAAACGCAATAGTTCTGATTGCGTTTGTGTCCAAGCATAAAAATCTAGGTCGTACAAATTAGTTGGAATAAGACTGCGATCACTTATTTCATTCTGTATGGAGTGGGCTTCTAATTGTACTTCGACCATCACTTACTCCTGTATAAATTCCGAACAAGGAGCTTAAGAACCTTGTATCGATATTAAACACCGTAACATACTCATCAAAAAAAAATGCTATCGGCATTTCTAAAGATGTATTCGTATTTTAATTATAGATTTATCTATTAAAATTCAGAGAAACTGGCTATAATATGTAAAAGTTTTTACTCAACGTTTTGGGGGAATATATGAAAAAGCAGTTAATTAGTCAGATTTTAGATACATACTGTGAAAGTCCTCAAGGTCTATTTTTGCTAAGTATGCCAACAGGATTTGGCAAGACCTATAACGTTTTAGACTTTATCTACAAGAATTACAGTGATTTTGCCAACCAAGGCAGAAAAATTTTCTTTGTTACTAACCTCAAGAAAAACTTGCCTTGGGAAGATTTGCAAAAGCGTTTTGATGGGGATAATCTTCAAGCAGAGTTCAAAAAGCATGTTTTATTCATCGATAGTAACGTTAACGCTATTAAAGCCAATCTATTATCAATAGAGGATGAAATCCCAAAGAGGTATACAGAAACACCTCAGTATAAGGAGCTAGTTAAATATTTGAAGCTAGCAAAAAAGATAGATCTTCCCAAAGATCTGGTGGATCATGTAAATCGGAAAATAGAGAGCGAGCTAGAACCAGAATTTCGTAGGTTAATTGAAAAAGAATTAAGAGACAAAGAAAAATTTAAAGATAAACCATTACGTTTACGAGCTATCAAAGAAAATCGAGAATATCAGTGGATTGGAACGCTTTATCCAGCCGTATTTACTGATGAAAAAACAGTGATTTTTCTTAGTATTAAAAAATTTATTGTTAAAAATTCAACTTTAGTTGAACCATCTTACTTATTTAAAGAACATCTCAAAAAAGGATCTTTAATCTTTATTGATGAGTTCGATAGCACTAAAGATACTATTCTACAAAACATTATCGAATCAGGGATTAAGAATCGTATCGATCTTGTTGATTTTTTTGTTGATATTCATAACCATTTAGCCAAGATGGAAGACCCTAAAAATATCACTAAAAAATCTGAGTGGTGGCTTAAAGAGTCATCTGGCAAAAGAAAATGGCTACCCCCTGATGAATTACTTCAAACATGGAGAACAAAATCTCAAAATATTTTCAAAAAATACGACCTGCAACACAAATGTAAATCTGACGGAGAAGAGTTCAACAGAAAAAGAAACTTCTTATTTTATGACTATAGATTTTATAGTATTTTAGATACGAACAAAAAAATTGTTCTTGTTGCAGATACTCAGGGGAATATAAATTGGATTCGTACTTGTGATAATGACATTTCGAGTTCTGCTAATAATACCTTTGTTGATATACGATCCTTACTTATTGAGTTAAGTAGCTTTTTAACCTATTTTCAAAAAGGGATTAGTTATTTATCTCAAAATTACAAACATTTAAAAGATGAAGGCAAACTAGATAAAGAGCTTTTTGCATTCGAGTTTGCCGTTAAATCTTTGCTTCATCACTTCAATGTTGATGATAAAGATATAGATTTATTGGCTAATAAAATTGTTGCTGGAGAGGTCGTATATAAAGCACATCCAAAGAATCTTAAGAAGCTATCTCCATTTTATGAGACTGGATTTTCTTATTATAGTGTTGTTGACAAGGAAGATCATGATACTTTATCAAAGGTTCAAATGCTCGAATTTGATCAAACTCCTGAATCATTTTTGGTTGGTATTTGTAAAAAAGCTATGGTTGTCGGCATTTCGGCAACAGCTAATATCAATTCAAATATTGGTAATTATGATATTGAATATTTAAAAAGCTCTTTGAATGAATTATTTTTTGAATTGCAGAATAATGAGATTTCAAGCCTTCAAGAAGCTTATGAAGAAAGTACGAATGGATATGATCGTCTAACTATTAAAGCTAGTTTTATTGGTGGCAAATCTCTTCAAGAATCTAAAGTAAATTTGGAACAAGTTTTTGATGATCAAGCAATAGTTAATGATATATATGGAAAATTAAAATTTGAGATAGGAAATAAAGAAGATAAAGACAATTCCATTGAATTTATCTTTGGTCGTTATGCCAAAATTTTGACGGCATGGAAATATTTTTTAGATAATCATGACTGTCATGGATTTTTGTGCTTATTAAATAAATTACCTAAAAGAAAAGATCCACAACTTGATTTGGATAAAATCATCGAATATGCTAAGGATTTACTGGATGATGATGAATCTACAGATATAGTTGATGATATCTCGGACGTAATTGTTATACTCTCAAGTGAGAATTTTGATAGGGAAAAAGAAAAATTATTAAATGACTTAGCCAATGGTAAGCGTCGATTTATTATTTCTACTTATCAAACAGTGGGGTCGGGGCAGAACTTGCAATTTAAAATCCCGCAAAATATTCAACCAATACATACCAATAATCGAGATAAAGATGAGTATATGGATATTAATGCCATATATTTAGATAAGCCCACTCACGTAAGTGTCCAATAGCCTACAAGAGAATGAGTGTTGTAGGGTTTGGGTTAGGGATATCGTCAGCAGCAGGAATTAGGGAAGGATGCGGCATCCCTAGTCGAGCCGCCAGACAAGATTGCGTCAGAAAATCCAAGATAGAA
>JADBWK010000116.1 GCA_020404895.1 Pseudanabaena sp. M085S1SP2A07QC
GAAAATGGTGATGGCTTTTGCGAGGTTCATGTCAATACGATGGAAGGGTTTTGGTCGCTTTTGCGCTCTTGGTTACGTCCTCATCGTGGTATTTCTCAAGAAAAGTTGCCTTTGTATTTGAGCTTCTTTGAGTTTGTTCATAATGCTAAGAGGAGGGGTAAAGCTTTGCTAAGTGCTTTGTTGGACTCTCTCCTTTCTTTACCTCCCCGATTCACCTATTGAGCCAAACCCAAATAGTGAGAGGTGGCGCTTCGCGCCGCCTCTCACTATTTGGGTTTTGATTTGTCTCGATAAAAGTGGCTAAGGCTATAGCACTACAGAAAAAGAGGAGTAAGCTGCAGAAGTTATATTGATATTTCCAGAAAAGCTCTTTCATGGCTTCACAAACTCCTGATGGGTGTATTTATGTGGTTATCAGAATGGTTATAATACTTTCAGTAATAATCTGGATAACAACAAAAATGGGCAAAAACAAGGAAAAATCTAGCGACAAAGAGCTATCTAGCTCGATTAATATTGGTATTTCTGAAGAGGATCGGATTGCGATCGCTGATGGATTATCACGCTTACTTGCCGACACCTATACTCTCTACCTCAAGACCCATAACTTCCATTGGAATGTAACTGGACCAATGTTCAATACATTACATCTCATGTTTGAAGCACAGTATACAGAGCTAGCTTTAGCCGTTGATCTTGTTGCAGAAAGAATTCGCTCACTTGGTATTCCTGCCCCCGGCACATATTCTGCCTATGCCAAACTCACTTCAATTCCCGAAACCGAAGGAGTACCTAAAGCGACAGAAATGATCAAGTTGCTCGTCGAAGGGCAAGAGGCTGTCACAAGAACAGCCCGTTCAATTTTCCCGATCGCAGAAAAAGCCAACGATGAACCAACTGCCGATCTTTTGACTCAACGACTCCAAGTTCACGAAAAGACAGCGTGGATGTTGAGAAGCTTATTAGAAGAATAATCGTAAATCAATCCGCGCATTGCGCGGATTGATTTACGATAGGATTAAATTTTAAGAACATAAGTATCTCCATCGAAGTTGAATAATCCGCTTTTTTTAATAGGTTTCCCGATATTTTTTTTGCTGCTACAAGTCCCCGCGACACTTGTGCTGCTCAAACGTCTCAGCACTGCCCGCGATCGCACAGCACCATTGTTACCCCTTGAGTTCTCAGCCGAAGCTTTAGCTAAGCAAGATCCTAAGGTTTCGATTGTTATCCCTACACTTAATGAAATTGATCGCTTACCGATTTGTTTAGAAGGTTTGCGCGATCAAGCCGCTAAAGAAATTATAGTGGTGGATAGCCGATCGCAAGATGGCACTCCCGAATATGTGCAGAAGTTACAAAAGGATTTTCCAATTCCCTTAAAGCTGATTACTGACGATCCGTTACCTGAAGGTTGGGTTGGCAGACCTTGGGCTTTGCATACAGGATTTTTAAATAGTGACCCTACGAGTGAGTGGGTACTTGGAATCGATGCCGATACATTACCGCAAAAGGGTTTAGTCGCCAGTTTTGTGGATCAAGCCACGGTTGATAATTTTGATATTGTATCGCTGTCTCCAAAATTTATTCTCAAGACCGCAGGCGAGCAGTGGCTTCAACCCGCGCTATTGATCACGCTCATTTTTCGTTTTGGGGCAACAGGCGATCGCACTCAATTTACCGAAGATAGGGTGATGGCAAATGGTCAATGTTTCCTGTCTAAACGCGCAAAATTGGTTGAGTTAAATGGCTATGAATTAGCTAAATCATCGTTTTGCGATGATGTCACCCTTGCTAGAGCTGCTGCGCAACGTGGCGCAAAGGTGGGCTTTCTCGATGGTGCAGCATTGATGCAGGTGCGGATGTATACGTCTATGGCAGAAACATGGCGCGAATGGGGGCGATCGCTTGATCTTAAGGATGCTTCGACCCCAAGCCAAACCTTTGCGGATTGTCTCTTACTCACAGCCGTTCAGGGATTGCCAATATTAATGCTCATTGCACTATCAATTTGGCAACCAGCATCATCAATATTGATGAATATTTTGTTTTGCCTCAATGCCTTTCTGGTCTTTATCCGATGCTTACTTGTGTTTGGTATTCGTACTAGCTATACAGAGGTAGGCTTTTGGTTTTGGCTGTCTCCCCTTGCCGATCCTGTTGCAGTAATTCGGATCTGGATTTCAGCACTTACCAAGCCCAAAAGTTGGCGCGGTCGGACTTATACCTAATCCTTACTTTTTCCGTTGGCTCAATGGGTGTTTCGGGGAGGTGCTTTAGCTTAAAGACCTGAAATTTTTATGCACAATGGTTTTAGCATCGGAGGTATTCGACATCTGAAGCACCTATCATGAAAAGCATTGAGCCGTTTATGATGTTTGACTTCCCCGAAACACCTTATATAGTCTCAATTTCATGAGCGTAGCTACAGCATTGGTTTAGCCTTGGGGTAAACTGCTAGCATCGAGTCTCAATTAGAATCTGTAATGAAAAAAAATGATGGGTGGTTTCACATTGCACTGCGATGGAAAGGCTCAGTAGTTCCTGAGGTTTTGCCGCGATCGCTAATGTGTGGATTGTTTGGCATTTTCATTTATATTCTATATCTTTATCAAGTCAAAGTTTCCTTACCAATATTGGGAAACATTATTCCCAATATTGTGTTGGGTTTGTTGCTCGTATTCCGAACCAACACTGCCTATGAACGATTTTGGGAAGGTCGCAAAGCTTGGGGATTGCTTGTAAATACAGTTCGGAATTTATCTCGACAAATCTTAGTAGCAATTGCAGAAAAAGAACCAAGTGATCGTCAAGCTAAAATTGCCGCTGTCAATCTATTACCAGCTTTTGCGATCGCTTTAAAATTACACTTGCGCTCAGAGCCAGTCAATGCAGAACTTGAAGCTAACCTCTCAGTAAAACAATTTGAACATCTCAAAACGATGCAGCATCCACCTCTTGAGATTGCATTTTGGATTAGTAGCTATCTCCAAGATCAGTCCATAAAGGAAAAGCTTGATCGTTATCAACTCAACGATATGCTCCAACTTTTACACCAAATGGTCGATGTTATAGGCATTTGTGAACGTATTCTCAGAACACCAATTCCGCTCGCGTATTCTATTCATTTAAAGCAATTATTAATGATTTATTCATTATCACTTCCATTCCAGATGGTAGATCAACTGCAATGGATGACAGGCCCAATCGTCGCTTTAATTAGCTTCACTCTATTAGGTATCGAAGAAATTGGCATTCAAATAGAAGATCCCTTTGGACATGATGCGAATGATTTGCCTTTAGATAATATTTGCAACGTGATGACACGAAATATTGAAGATTTAGTGATAATTAGCAGCAACAAATTTGACGCATAATTTTGGGACTAATAGCAATATTCTAAAGGTGTGAATTAAAAAACTTCTTTAGTTAAACCTCAGGTATATTGACTCATCTATGTTATAGCTATTTTAGCGATCACAATAAAAGTAAAGAAATTTAGTGCAATTTGTGTGACTTAAATCATATATAGTTATTATTCTTAACATAAATAAATATTATCGTTTTTAATTTTCATAATGCAAGCAATAAATACTGAGTGGACAACAACAGAAGAAGAAGTAGCTAAAAAAGCTTTTGACATTGCCTACAAGCGAGAGATCGGGGCTCTGATTGACTCAGTTCGCTATCGAGCAAGCTCTTTAGCTGAGATCGAGGACATGTGGCGTTTGCATGATTTTTTGAGCGTTAAACGTCATGAAGTCGATGGTCGATACGACTATCGATTGCCCACTTTGGTTTTTGTGTTTGCGGGGTTGGTTAAAGATGGTTGGCTTAGCCTCAATGAACTTGAAGGCTTAAATGCTGATAAAATTGCCAAGATTGCCGCGCTTACTTGTATGTAATAAGAAAAATTAATCCAAAGAGGTGGAGCTTCGCGCCACCCCTTTTAGTTTATGCATTTTTTCCCAATTCCAAAAAATTATTGCATAACTAATTAGCTATGGAAATTACAGGCAAGATAAAGAGAATTCAATATCTACCCTTAGAGGTTTTGTAATTGTAAACACAATATGAGTATATATATATAAGTTGACTAGACTACTATAAAATCTTTATAGTTCTTTTAAATTTGATTGTTTCTAATTAATAATTTTGATAAGAATGTCTTGCTGATATAGCTTGTGAAATACCATTCTTATTACTTTTAATTAGATTCTAATTTCTAGTTATGAGATTTTATACTTCTGAATTTAGGGTTGTTTTTCCTTCATGCAGAAGTATAAGCCTAAGTTTTCAGTTGTACTTTAAAAAATACTCCTATGACATATACAATTAACTCCGCCAGAAGCATTTTTCCTAACACCTTAGCTGCTGACGTAGTGCCTGCAACTACTGCAAGATTTAATCAACTTAGCCCTGAAGACCAACTGGCTTGGATTTGGTTTACTTATCTTGAGATGGGTAAAACTGTAACGATCGCAGCTCCTGGAGCAGCAAGTATGCAGTTGGCTGAGTTGACCTTGAATGAAATCAAGAAAATGAGCTTTCAACAGCAAACTCAGGTTATGTGTGATTTAGCTAATCGTGCTGACACTCCGATTTGCCGTACTTATGCTATTTGGTCGCAAAACATCAAACTAGGTTTTTGGTATCAACTTGGTGAGTGGATGGAAAAAGGAATTGTTGCTCCAATTCCTGAAGGTTACAAGCTGTCAGCTAACGCATCGGCAGTGTTAGAAACCCTGAAAAGTTTAGATCCAGGACAACAAATTACAATTCTCCGTAACTCAGTTGTAGATATGGGTTATGACCCCAACAAAATGGGTGAATTTACTCGTGTTGCTGAGCCTGTTTCTCCTCCACAAGAAGTATCTAAGCGCACTCAAGTTAGTATTGAAGGTGTAGACAATCCTACAGTCTTGTCTTACATGAATAATCTGAACGCTAACGATTTTGATGCTCTTATTGCTCTATTTCTCCCAGACGGTGCGCTACAACCTCCTTTCCAAAGACCAATTGTGGGGAAAGATGCCGTGTTGAGATTTTTTAAAGAAGAATGTCAAAACTTGGTGCTTGTTCCAGAAAAAGGTGTTTCTGAACCAGCAGATGGTGGATATACTCAAATCAAGATTACAGGTAAAGTGCAAACTCCTTGGTTCGGTTCTGGTGTAGGTATGAATATCTCTTGGCGCTTTTTGCTCGATCCTAACAATAAGATTTTCTTTGTTGCGATCGACTTGTTAGCATCTGCTAAAGAGTTGGTGAACTTCGCTCGTTAGTTTAGTTACGGCGATTTATGCTTTTGAAATCGGCGGCGCGATCGCACCGCCGATTTTATTTTTATAGTTTTAACTATTTCCTTTTGAAAATATGCAAATGTTTACCTCTCTACAAAAGGTATATCAAGGGGAAGATTGGATTGGATTATTAATAGCCTTAATTATTATTAGTCTATGGTTTGTCAGCCTATTTAAGCTTCTCTCTATTCAAATATCAGATACTTCTTGGTTCTGGTTAATTGTCTCTGTTTTGGGGCGTACTTATCTCCATACGGGCTTATTTATCCTTGCCCATGATTCAATGCATGGTAACTTAATTCCAAGTAACAGAAGTCTCAACCATCTAATTGGACGACTTGCAGTTACAGTTTATGGATTTTTGCCCTATAACCATTGCTGTACCAATCATTTTAATCATCATCGCTATGCCTCTCAAAGTGGCGATCCTGATTTTTACGACAGTGTTCCCAATCCAATATTTTGGTATTGCAAGTTTATCCGTGAATATTTTCCCATGCGATCGCTAATCATTTTCTTAGTGAACATGATTCTAATTGCTTGGGGATTAACAAACATTTTCCATGTTGCATTTACAAATTTGATATTTTTTGTCCTTGTTCCACTTGTCTTGAGCTCTTTACAGTTATTCTTCTTTGGTACTTATCTACCACATCACCAACTACACGAAAACCCCTATTTCTCTCCTCGATTGCAAAGCAGTTACTATTCCAATCTATGGTCATTTGTTAGCTGCTACAACTTTGGCTATTACCATTGGGAGCATCACGAATATCCAAAAACTCCTTGGTATAAGCTCCATAAAGTTCATGCCAAATAGAGCGGTCACTATGCGGCCTCTCTATTGCTGTAAAACCCTCACAGGGTTTGATGTTAATTAACAAAAGTGTGACAACACTTTTGTTATAGCAGCTATAGTCACATGTATCATGACAAAACAAAACCCAAATAGTGTGAGGCGGAGCGAAGCGCCGCCTCACACTATTTGGGTTCTATGCCCTAACAAGAATGGCGACAGATATAATTGGTATTACAGTAATTTCTGAACAAATTTATTGTTTCAGGTTTCCGAGCAAAGCCACATCAACCAAAAAGCATCGCGCCGCGATGCTCTTGGTTTGATTATGACGTTTGAGCTTTGAGCCATGCCCAAGGCAAGGCAAGCAGCTTGTTTGAACGAGGCACGAAGGCACGACGCACAAATACTTCGTAGTTGTTATGTTCGATCGCCTTTAAAATATTGCGATACAAAATTAGCGAAGACCAAACTGGCCATCTGGCATCCTTACATAAAGCCGAAATACCATCTTCAGCATGTTGGTAAAACTCACGCGCTCTTTGAATTTGGAAACGCATTAGCTCAGTCCATCGCTCATCAACCGTACCGCTTAATAAGTCTTTTTCGGTATAGTCGAAATAATGCAGATCCTCAAGAGGTAGATAAATCCGTCCTCGCTGAGCATCTTCGCCAATATCTCGCAAAATATTAGTTAGCTGCATTGCTATACCCAAAGCGATCGCCGCTTCTGTCGCCGTAGCAATTATCGATGGATCTTTAGTCTCAAAGCCCATGATTGCTGCCGACATTAAACCGACAGTGCCTGCGACGCGATAGCAATATAAATGAAGATCGTCGAAAGTTTGGTAGCGATCGTATTTGAGATCCATCCGCATTCCAGAGATCATGTCTTTGAAAGGCTGAATTGGCATCGGGTAATGCTTGACCGTATCGGCTAGAGCAATATCCGACGCATGGATCGGATCACCACGAAATGTCGCCTCTAACTGTTTCTCCCAGCTAAAAAGCGTTTCTGCATCTGTAGTTTCTGCTTGCATTCCATCAACAAGCTCATCGGTACGACGACACCAAGCATAGATAGCCCAAACTGCTCGTCGTTTTGCTTGTGACATCAGCATCGTGCCAAGATAAAAAGTCTTGGCATACTTAGCCGTGATGCAACGACAAATCTCGTAGGCTTCCTCAAGATTGACTGACTGACAAATTGCCATCGGTTTAGGCACTGACGACAGATGGATTTGACTGGTTTTCGTTAGAGGTTCGACCAAGGACTTTATTTCCAGAAGATTGACTTGCTTTGTGGATTTCCTGTGCTGTTAGCTTACCAGAAAGTACAGCCCCTTCCATACTGCCAAAAAATGGTTGCGCTGTATAGCTACCTGACAGAAAGAAATTAACAATGGGAGTTGCTTGGGTAGGGCGAAATTTTTCGCGGTCAGGAATTGCAGTATAGATCGATCTTGGAGTCTTAACTACATGGGATTTGAGGGCTTTGGCTGGACTTGGTAAGTGCTTCGGAAATAGTTTCGCTAGTTCATTCAAGGTTGCGTCAATAATTTCACTATTGGGGCGATCAATCCAATCAGCAGCAGGAGCAAAAACCAATTCCAGCATTGACTTGTCTGGATCTGCGTACTCTTTGCAAGAGTTGCTCATATCAGAATAAACACTGAGGAGTTGCGATCGCGAAAACAATGTGTGATCAATATCTGTAAGCTTGCGGTCAAACCAAATTTGGACGCTGATTACTGGTACGCCTTCTAAATGATTTAGTTGTTGAAAAAATGGCATGGTCTGCCATGCGATCGGCATGAAGTCTTTCATCACATCTACAGGCATTGCTGACACATAAGCATCGGCAATGATTTCTTGATTTGGTGAACCGTTCATTCCTCGAATTATGAGCTTTTCGACATTTCCGTCGGTTCCCACCACGATCTCTTTTAGCCCTGCGCTAGTATGCACTTCGCCCCCTCGAGCAATTACGTAGTCAGCGATCGGTTGACAGAGTCGCTCAGGTGGTGCGCCATCTAAGTAAGCAATTCGTGAGCCTTCTTTTTGTTGCAAAAACTTGTTCAGGGCTCGCAGAGGGATTGTAGCTGAAATAACATCTGGGTCGATAAATTTAAGAGATTTACAAACAGCAATAAAGATGTCCGTAGTGATATCTTCACCAATACCATGCATTTGGAGCCATTCGTTAAAAGTATATTTATCCATAGATGCAACATATTTGTCACCACGGACGATCGCAGGAATCAAACCGATCGCAAATCGTATTTTTTGATTCCAACTAAGCATGTCATTGTTGCGAAGAATCGAGATGATAATGTTGAAAGGTGCTGGAAGGTCAGGGACATCAAACCAAGAGAGTACGCCTGGCTTTTCAGGCTGGTTAAAAATTAAAGCATGGCGCTTCCATTGCAGACGATCCAAAATGTTTAGCTCTCCCATAAGCTGCAACATATTTGGATAAGCCCCAAAAAAGTTATGCAGCCCTGTTTCGATCCAGTCGCCATCCTTATCTTTCCAAGCTGCAACTAAGCCCCCTAGAACATCATTGCGCTCTAACAAAATCGGCTGATGTCCCAAATCGATTAAATATTTGGCACAGGATAATCCTGCTAACCCTCCTCCAGCGATCGCAACGCGCATATTGTTTTTATACCCTTACGTTTAATTTTTATGCTTAATTATCTCCATCTTACTTTGCAAAGCTTAATAATTCACTAGTTTTTGCCAGTAAAAGTTTCAGACGATCTCTCTTTTGTTTTAAGTTAGGATGGCGCTCACAAAATTATCTTGGCTAGTATGGTAAAAAGTCTCACTGATTATCCTGAGATATCTCCCACGCCATCTCGAAAATTATGGATGGCAGCAATTAAGTTCCCAATGTATAGTGTGGCGATCATACCGATCGCTACGGGTACTGCTATTGCTTATCGCAATACAGGAGAGATTAACTGGATTGTGTTTTGGGCATTTCTGATTTCCGCAGTTCTAATTTTAGTCTGGGAAAATTTATGCAATGATGTGTTTGATGCAGAGACAGGAATCGATATTAATAAAGCACATTCAGTTGTTAATTTGACAGGCAAGAAGAACTTAATATTTGCAATCGCCAATATTTGCTTACTCCTCGGCATCAGTGGCGTATTAGCAATTTCTTGGCTACAGCAAGATGTAGTTGTTGTTAGTGCGATCGCCCTTTGTTGTTTTCTTGGCTATATTTACCAAGGGCCCCCTTTTCGATTGGGATATCAGGGTTGGGGAGAAGTTTTATGCTTTTTTGCCTTTGGTCCTCTAGGTGTATCGGCTGCTTACTACAGTCAAACTAAATCTTGGTCAGTCGGCTCAATTGCAGCAGCGATCATTGTCGGGATTATTACTAGTCTGATCTTATTTTGTTCGCATTTTAATCAAGTTAACGATGATCTTGCCGCAGGTAAGCGATCACCTGTTGTGCGTTTGGGGACTAAGCGAGCAGCACAACTTTTACCTTGGGTTTGTAGCGTGATCTATGCGATTACGATTATTGCGATCGTGCTACACTTTTTCCCTACTTGGACTGCGATCGTGCTGATTAGCTTACCAATCGCATGGAGATTATGCTCATTTATTAGCGAAAATCATGATCGCGCCGAACTTTTACTCAACTATCGATTTATTGCTGTTGCCCTACATTTTGTCGTTGGTTCATGCCTTAGTATTAGCTTGATTTTATAGATTTTTACTTCAAACAAGGGAAAAGGGAAGAGTTTGGTTTTTATATTTCATAAAAACCAAACTCTTCCCTTGTTTTAGAGGTGACCAATCTAAAACGAGTTAGATGCTTTACAGGCAATGGTCAGTTAATTAGTGAGGGAACTAAAACTCTTTGAGGATAGTAATTCCAGCATAGAAACGGGACGATGAAAAAGTCCGATTGCCATTGACCATGCGGTGCTGGTGGCTTGCTTAAATAAGTCTGTTGTTTTCATTCCTGCTTTTGCTTCAATCCAGTAGCGACTCCCACGCTCAGTAATTGTCCAACCTTTTGACTCTGAGGGGGGCTACCGTGTACACACATCTCAGTTGTGTGTGAAATCAAAGAAATTACCCCACCCTAACCCTCCCCTTGCAAAGGGGAGGGAACAAGATTTCTGGTCTTCCTCCTTTGCAAGGGGGAATTAAAGGGGGTAAGTCCGACTTGTGTGTACACGGTAGGAGGGTGGGTAGGTTCTCGCCTACGCGAGTGTAAGCTTCATCTCCTTCGATGGTCACATCTGAACCTGCGGGGGCAGATGTGACCATCGCGGGGCTTGATCTGCCATTTTTTGCTCCCATTTCATGATGCTGATATGTGATTTTTCTAGAACTCGTCCACTGGCGCTCATCCGCATTCCTTCACTCCTCATCTTAAGTGCTAAAGAAACGACACTTGCTGGTGTTCTCAGCCTTGACATTGACGTTCCTGTCCTTTCACTGAATCTTTTGTTGCATTCTTTGCATAAATAGTTTTTTGGGATTGCTTTGCCATCTTGATGGTGATGTTTGCCATTTTTGATGATCTTTTGACTATCGCAGTGGGGACATTTCATAGCTTTCTCTTTGACTCTGCCTCTATTTTCTCTTACCACTAATTTACTAACCAGTGTCGAATTTATGACAATGCGTTAATTTCGTAGATGGACAAGATGACTTTTATCAAATTGCTGACTAAATTTTTTGCTGTCGCATCGTAAATCTTGCTCAGGAAATAAAACCTAAAAGATAAGTTGTGGCGATTTGCGCCGCAACTTATCTTTTAGGTTTTATTTCCTGAGCAATCTCTTACATTAGCTATACTGTAAAGAAATATTTAAAACATTGAGATTTCTTTAGAAAAATTTATATTCAATTAGCAATGCAATTCTTGTAAAGATTTATATAATATTTTGCGTTAAATATTATTCTTTAACTATTTTTTAATCATCAATCAACTCCCTACAGCCAAGCAGGGTCTAGTAATTAGTTCTAACTATTTGTAAGACGGGGATCGCTTGTCTAGAGACGATCCCCATTTTTCATGCTTATAATAATTGCATATTCAAAATCAGTTTTTAGAAATTTATCTCACACATGCTTGTCTAAAACTACACTTCAAAATACACCTGAAACTTACAACTATTCCTTTAGAAACACTTTTGCTGAGTCCCATTGTATTTTCGATGTATTACAAATTGAACTTTATCCTGTGATGAATCCATCATAAATTCTGATTTATTGAACAATTTAATGTACCAATTTTAAGTTCATTAAATATCTTTAATAAATCAGTTTACCCAAAGTTTTGACAAACATCAATTTAAATCTATCCATTTAAATTCACATATATCTTAGAGAGCTACCCAAAATGATTGAATCAATCCGTTGCCCTAATTGCGGTTCGATCGCCGAACGCCACCACCTCTCCTATCTTGCTCAAGTCAAAACTCAATGCGACGCATGTGACTACCTATTAGTCATGTGTACCCGTAGTGGTCATGTCCTTGAGTCCTATGCTCCAGGATTACCATCAGAGCCACGACCAATGCAACCAATTGCAGTTCGACTTACTCCTCTTGCTCAACCCCAAAGCAATAACACTCGTAGAGATGTTACTGCTCTGAGCGCTTAGCTTCGTACTTACTATTCGTATTTACTATTCGTATTTACTAAGTGAGGGGATTTGGATTTAGATGCAAGCACTTACAATAAAAAATAGCTCTCTTAGATCTGATTCACGAGTCAATCACATCTGAGGGAGTTAAAATTTTTATAGCCTAAACTGATAGTTTAGAAAGTAATATGGCTGCCTTACGCGATCGCCTATTGATGACCTACGGAGAATATCTCGCTGTGGAAACCCATCAAGAATTTGGAATCAGTAAATGGGGAGATCTTAGTGCGCGATCTATATAGACGGGTGTAATTAGATCATCCTGTACAAGTGCTCAGCTAATATAACGTTTTCTTCAAAGAGGAGAAGCACGCTTCTCCTCTTTGAAGATGGTGGCAGGAATAGCTATAAACTTAATCAATATAGCTACCCAAAAAAAGTTAAAATTCAAAAGCCTCAAGTCATCGACTACTAACAAAACCGTAAGTCAGTGACTGAAAGCTCAATCGGGATTTGCAACCTACCAAAACAGAGCAACCAATCACCGATTACCAAACACCAAACACCAATTACCGTTCTGAAACATGGCTCCCATCGCCAAACTACTGATTGCCAATCGAGGTGAAATTGCGCTCCGAATTATTCGGACTTGCGAAGAACTCGGAATTCCGACAGTTGCGGTTTATTCCGATGTCGATCGCAACTCTTTGCATGTACAACTAGCCCATGAAGCTGTCTGCATTGGCGATTCCCCCAGCAGCAAAAGCTATTTAAATATTCCCAATATTATTTCGGCGGCACTTACCCACAATGCTACTGCCATCCATCCTGGCTATGGGTTTCTATCAGAAAATGCTAGATTTGCCGAAATTTGTGCCGACCATAACCTGATGTTCGTTGGTCCCAGTCCCCACTCGATCCGATCAATGGGTGACAAGTCCACCGCCAAAAAGACGATGCAAAAGGCAGGTGTACCAACTATTCCTGGCAGTGAAGGCTTAATTGAGTCGGAAGAGCAGGCGATTAAAATTGCCCATGAGATTGGCTATCCTGTAATGATCAAGGCAACCGCAGGCGGCGGTGGGCGGGGGATGCGCCTAGTTACAAATCCTGATGACTTACTGCGCCTTTTACGTGCGGCTCAAGGTGAAGCTGAGGCAGCCTTTGGCAATGGTGGGGTCTATATGGAGAAAGTGATTGAGGAGCCACGCCACATTGAGGTGCAAATCTTGGCGGATACGCATGGTCATGTGGTGCATTTGGGTGAAAGAGACTGCTCGATCCAACGCCGTCACCAAAAATTATTAGAAGAAGCGCCCAGCAGTGCGGTCAACCCGAAATTACGCGAAAGAATGGGGGATGCGGCGGTAAAGGCTGCTAAAGCAATTAACTATCTCGGTGTGGGGACAGTTGAATTTTTGCTGGATAAATACGGCAAGTTTTACTTCATGGAGATGAATACTCGCATCCAAGTTGAGCATCCTGTCACCGAAATGATCACAGGAATTGACTTGATAGCTGAGCAGTTACGAGTTGCTCAAGGCGAGAAGTTGAGATTTCAACAAAAGGACATTGAGATTCGCGGTCATGCGATCGAATGTCGAATTAATGCTGAAGATCCCGATCACAATTTTCGTCCTAATCCTGGCAAAATCAGTGGCTATTTGCCCCCTGGTGGTCCTGGTGTACGCATGGATTCTCACGTTTATACCGATTACGTGATTCCACCCTATTACGATTCGCTGATTGCGAAGTTGATTGTCTGGGGTAGCGATCGCAATGCGGCGATTTTACGCATGAAGCGAGCTTTGCGTGAATGTGCGATTACAGGTGTACCCACGACGATTCCTTTTCATCAGAAGGTTTTAGATGATGAGGAATTTAGATTAGGACATGTGTATACCAACTATGTGCCATTGCTGCAAGCGAGACTCGCAGAACGAGAATAAAGAAAAGCACCCAATCGGGGTGCTTTTCTTTATTGAGAACTATTTAGTGCGATCGCTACTCCCAAAAATCAACATTTAGCATTGTGTCGATATCGCGTCCGAACTGCCATGTATTATCAGGAAAAGAAACCTCTCGGTATTCAGTTTTTACGAGTCGCAAGGCTTTTTTAAAAGCATCATCAAAACATTGCAAGAAAGCCTGTTTAAGACTTGGGGCCTGACTCAGTATTTCATCAAGTTCATCACGCTGATTGATGATCGTGACTTCCCATCCTCTATAGCAACGTAAGAGATAGATAGGACAATTCAAAACTCAAAAGATGGCAGAGCTTTGCTCTGCCATCTTTTGGGTTTTATGTCCTGAGCAAAGCTTACATTGCTATATAACATTCAGGCATATCGACATAGCAGCGCTTGAGTATGTGTTCGATCAATCGTTTAAGTCTATTTGATACCTCACGCCGATCTCTACCAGCCAATCCCTCTAGCTCCTCTATTAAATTTTCAACATCAAGATTTTGAAAGTCACCCGCCTTCAATTTGGCGATCGCATCTCCTAACCACAAATTAAGGTCACGCTCGTACAAGGTCGATGGTGGTGCAATTGTTTGTGTCATTTATTTAGCTCCTTTACTATTAGTGCGATGACCCAGATTCCCCTCACGCTTGGAAGACTCGATATTATCTACAACCCAAGCATAGATGGTAGTCCTAAAAAGGAAAGGATGAAAGGGGATGTAAGGAAGCATTATAATAATGGATGAAATTCCAAATGGCTCCAATGTGATTTTCTAACTTCTTAGAAAAGGATAAAGTCTTTCTGACCAGCCTTGACACTCGTTGTCGTAACGTACAGTTGAATCTCTCAATATAGTTGGTTTTTCCCGTTTCTTTGCCCACAGCCCTATGACGTTTGGTGGGCAGTACGACAGGATAAGACGAGTAGAA
>JADBWK010000117.1 GCA_020404895.1 Pseudanabaena sp. M085S1SP2A07QC
GCTCTTTCCCTCGGTTATCTCGTGGATCTTCTACTCCCTCAAAGTGGCTCAGTAAACTAACTGTGATAGAACTATTCATTACGGGTTGACTTCTTTATTGTCTCCTTATTTTATTCACTTTTTTATGCGGTTGCCCTGCATCGCAGTTGGATTTGGGAAATTGCCATTAGTCCCGATAGCAAATTCTTGGCGAGTGGAAGCTATGATCACACCGTTAAGCTTTGGGATCTAGAATCTGGTGAATGCTTACAAACCTTGCAAGGTCATCCTAGTTCTGTTCTATCGGTTAGGTTTAGTCACGATGGCAAGACGCTGTTTAGTAGCGGCTATGATCAGATCGTGAAACATTGGGAGTTAGAAACTGGCGAATGTCTATACACTTGGGAAGCGGACTCTAGCAACCGTATTTGGGCGATGGAGATCAGCCCCAATTCACAGTATCTAGCGACGGGCGGCGATGATCACTCGATCAAACTATGGGATATAGAGACAGGAGAATGTTTACGGCTATTTTCTGGGCATTCCTACCCCGTAGTCTCGCTCGTCTTTACTCCCAATGGCGATCGCATGATTAGTGGCAGCAGCGATCGTACCATCAAAATTTGGGATGTATACACAGGAAAATGCCTTGAGACATTACAAGGGCATAGTCACTGGGTTGTTTCACTGGGGCTAAGCCAAGATGCCACAACGCTCATTAGTAGCAGTTGGGATGAAACGATCAGGTGTTGGGATGTCACCACAGGAAACTGTTGGCAAGCTTTGAGATCGATTCGTCCTTATGAAGGCATGATCATCAACGATGTCAAAAATTTAACCGAAGCAGAGACAGGAACTTTAAGAGCTTTAGGGTCTAAATCTACATAAGAAAAGCACAAGCTGCGTGCTTTTCTTATGTTACCAAGCAGGATGTGAAAAAATTGCCTGCATCGTTTTATTACCGCGCAATTGGTTAGATAGCGGCAAATGTCCTCTCGGAGCATCGAGACTCCAAATAAATTCATTGGGATAGCGGGTAAAAGAGCCACCTTTTTTCCAGCCGATCTTTAACCAAAACTTTTCCCAACCCTTACCAAGACTGAGCCAAATTTTTCGCTGTACCGAAAAGCCAAACTTACCTTCGGAATAAACTAGCCAAAGTTGATTAATCGTCTGTAAATCACTAATGGGAATTG
Organism: Pseudanabaena sp. M085S1SP2A07QC; assembly: GCA_020404895.1. GTDB lineage: Bacteria > Cyanobacteriota > Cyanobacteriia > Pseudanabaenales > Pseudanabaenaceae > Pseudanabaena. The sequence continues at coordinate 1,176 of JADBWK010000117.1, forward strand.
ACTTTGCATCGGTAAAATATAGCCAACCTCGCGCTAAAGCCGCTGCACCAGCCGCCTCGCATAGTTTTTTGCTAGTAACACGATCCGCTTCTTCAAAGTCTTGTTTTGCTAGCAAAATTTGAATTGGTTGATAGTCGATCGCCTTTTCTGATTTTAAGGTAACGACCCCGTTAGGGTAATGGATTTGAGCTATTTCAATCGCTCTAGGCAGAACGCTTTGCAATAAAGTTTGATGAATTTTGCCATCGATCATTGTCACATCTGTATTAGCGGCTTTACGGGCTTGAATAAATTCATCAAATACTTGTAAGCCCTCTTCTCCCAAAGTGGCTAATTCAGCGATCGCAGGTAATTGGTTTGCCTCTTTACCCGAAAACAACTTATCTTTTAACGCAGTTAGTTTTGTATCCATCAGAATCTTAAAAATCGCAAAAATCGCACCACTTTGAATTTACACCTTTAACTCGCCCAAAGACTTTAAAAAGCAGCACCCTATGGGTACTGCTTTTTAAAAGCGCAACTAATTAGTCGATGTAACCCATCAGTCCTGCATTGTCGATCGCATTAGAGGCAACAGGTCTGGTCTCACCCATTTGGGAATAAGTTTCGTTAATCACCAATCCTGCGGAACCGACAGGACGTTCTCCTGCGATATAAAACTTATCGACAATTACAAAGCCATCCTCAACGACAGGGCGCTCACCCGAAGAGAAAAACGTGCTAGTAACATGCACACCACTGTTCACAATCGGACGTTCGCCACCCATGGTGGTGTAGGTGCTGCTAATTGCTAACTTGCTAGCCTCGATTGGACGCTCGCCTGAACTGTTGAAATATTCAACTGCACGAAAGCCGCCATCAACAATGGGGCGATCGCCATAATGCTTAATGGTTTCAGTCACAATTAATGAACCTTTTTGTTCGATTGATGCTGCGACGGGTTTAGATTCTTCCTTCACCGCCAAAGCTGAGATATCCACTGTACCTGTTTTTGCAGTCGTTTCGCTGTCAGATTTGGCTTTAGTGGGGCGAGAGGATTTTTCTTCTGGCTTGGCGCTTTCTGGCTTGGTGCTTTCGTTACTGGTACTCATGCTTTACTTTCCTCAAAAATTTTATATTCAAGATATGCTCAAAAACTTTTAACTGGTAATGACGATTGCTGGTGCAATCATCGTGATCATTAAAAAAACTTCTAAAGCTGTAGCCTTTCTAGTTAATTCTACAGAAAAAGTTAATACTCTAAATATTTTGATAAGTCTTTATGTCTAATTTGAAAATACAGCTAAAACAAGCAATTTAGACATTTAAATACATCAATCTCTTATTTACTGCCTTTATCTAAGATTTATTACATCTCAGAATATATCTTATAAAATATTCTAATCTCATTAGAAAATCATGAAAAGCATCAAAAAGAATAATATGTTGGCTTGAAGCCCCAGTTATTAAATTAAAAATCAATATCGCGATAAATTTCAGCGATCGCTAGTTCAATATTTACTGACTCTAACAAAATTGACTGGTCTAAACCATCAAAATCGCTATATGTCCAAACATTCTCTTGTTTGCTATAGCGTTCTACAAAAACTTTGTTTTGACGAATTAATAGATATTCACAAAAACTAGGAATAGAACGATACATCCGAAACTTGTCCGTGCGATCGTATTCTTCCGTTGATGGGGAAAGGACTTCCACGATCAACAAAGGATTTAACGCTTCATCTTTGCGATCGCCGTTTAGCTGTGGTTTACCGTCAAAAATCATGGCCCCGCAACTATACTTGGGAAGCCATAGCCTCAGTTCACTATTGATCGCAGAGAATTGAGTGTCTCTCAAAATGAAGTGGAGAAAGGAAAAAACATTTCCCATAACCAAACTATGGTTAAGTGTCCCGCTAGTCATCGTAATAATTTCTCCATCATGGTACTCACATTTTTCCTTAGCTGTTTCTGCGATCGCGCGATATGCATCGAGACTGTAGCGACGCTCAGTAGTGGCAATCATGGGGTTGTACTCTAACTTTCAAGACAACGTTTCTATTATAAAGCCCAAAAAGGCAAAGCGCCTGCTACGCGGGCGCTTTGCCTTTTTGGGCTTTAGTTTTTATTCCGCCAAGATACTTAGCCAGCCCATTTTTTGTGGCGCGGCGAAGCTGTGCTACAAAAAATGTTTTTTAGGGGGCAATATAACCCTGAATATTTTCAGGACGTAAGGGACGCATAATTTGATTGGCGCGAACTATCTGATTGTCTGTTCCTTGGACAACGATGAGATATTTACCTTCATCTAGGCGATTGCGGAGAGGAACTGAATCGCTGCTAGTTGCCACGCCGACACCACCGCCCACAAATATGCTTCCCATTGCGCCACCAAATGCGCCTAACAAACCACCGATCGCATGATTGCCGATCGCACCAGCCCAAGAGAAAGTATGTAAATCAGTGACGAGGCTAAAACCAATCCCAGCAAAGAATCCGAAGGGTACAAGCCAATATGACATTGTAAAAGCTTGTTTGCGACCTTGCACAAGTGGATCGATAAAGCCAAATTCTTCAGCACTTTTATAGCCTTTGCCAAGAATTGAAATTGCTTGCATCGGAAAATTTGCTGATTCTAGTCGCGTATAAACTTCTTCAGCCTTCATGCGATCGCTCCAAACACTAACTAAATAGTTCATATATTAAAAAAACGAATAACTGCTAGCCAATATCGTATAGCGCAAAGCGATCTAAAAAATTAGGCACACCCACAGGGTGTGCCTAATTTAGGTGATTTCTCGTAAAGAATCTCTCATCGTCTAGACATAAGTCGGACTTACCCCCTTTAATTCCCCCTTGCAAAGGGGGAAGACGAGAAATCTAGTTCCCTCCCCTTTGCAAGATGTCATCAAGTAGATCGACCAGTTCATGTAATGGGAGAAGACGAGAAATCTAGTTCCCTCCCCTTTGCAAGGGGAGGGTTAGGGTGGGGTAAATTTTAGATATTGCCAAGCTTTAAGATTTTTTGCCAATGAGATTCAGATACAGGAACGACTGACAAGCGGCTAATGCGAATTAGGTCAAAGCCCTCAAAATCAGGATCTTGTTTGATTTGCGCAAGGGTGACGGGCTGAGGTAGCGATCGCACTGCCTTGACATCAACCACAGCTCGTTTCGGATCATCTAATTTTGGGTCTACATAAGGCAATGTAATTACTTCAGCGATACCCATAGCTCGACGTTCATCACCTGTATGATATATCAGCGCTAAATCTTTAGGCTGCATCGTACGGATATGCTTGAGCGCCAAATTATTATTCACGCCATCCCAAATTGTTTGGCGATCTCGCTCTAGATCGGCGTAAGAATAAACATGGGGTTCGCTTTTGAGTAACCAGTAAGCCATTTTTAAAGACATTTGCAACAATCACAGTATACCGATCACCAAGCCAAAAAGTAGGGGCAATTCATGAATTGCCCCTACTTTTTGGCTTGGCATCACGATGAAAGTGTAGTCATCAGAACACAAGTAAAATCCTTGTAGCTTATAATCATTAATGCCCCAAGCAGCAAGTAAATCAGGCAATTTTTGTCGAAAGCTTTGCTTTGCGTTATATATTTTTTGATAGCAACGAACTAATCCGATGGAAGTGAGCCGCGTGAATACAAGTCAGTCTAATCAGTCTGGAACTACTAATTTAATCCCAGGGCCATATTGGCTAGTGGAAGAGCGTGATGCCTGTGGGGTAGGTTTTATTGCTGACAAAGAAGGTCGTGCCAGTCATAAAATTATTAGCAACGCTCTGAAAGCTCTGACTTGTATGGAACATCGTGGCGGCTGTAGCGCTGACCAAGATTCTGGTGACGGTGCAGGTTTGATGACGGCAATTCCTTGGGAACTATTACAAAAGGAATTTGCAGATTTGACCATCGATCCTGAGCATTCGGCGTTGGGGATGTTTTTCTTTCCACAAGATCGCGATCGCGCTGATAAATGTCGTGAAATTACTGAAAAAATTGCCAAAGAAGAAGGACTAAACCTGCTGCAATGGCGAATTGTACCTGTTCAACCACAAGTATTAGGGGTACAGGCTAGAGAAAATCAACCTCATATCGAGCAAGCAATTTTTGCAGCAGATGCAGAACATCAAAAGCTTGAACAAATCGAAAGGGCAATTTACATAACTCGTCGTCGGATTAAACTCGAAGTCAAAAAGCTTGCACCCGATCTCCCCAGCGATTTTTACGTTCCCTCTCTTTCTAACGCGACTGTAATTTATAAAGGGATGGTGCGATCGGCGATATTGGATGCTTTTTATGAGGATCTCCAAAATCCTGATTATGTCTCGCCTTACGCTATCTATCACCGAAGATTTAGTACCAATACCTTACCCAAATGGCCCCTTGCTCAGCCAATGCGATTCCTTGGTCATAATGGCGAAATTAATACTCTACAAGGCAATACCAATTGGTTTCTAGCTCGTCAGGGAGATCTCGCCCATCCAAATTGGGTAGATGCGACTGGCGATCGCCTAAAGGATTTATTACCAATTCTCAAGCCTAATGAAAGCGATTCAGCAACACTCGATCATGTTTTTGAATTGCTAATTGAGACAGGCCATAGTCCGCTTGAGGCAATGATGATTCTTGTGCCAGAAGCCTATGAGAACCAACCAGATTTAAGCGATCGCCAAGCAATTGTTGATTTCTATGAGTACTACAGTGGCATACAAGAAGCTTGGGATGGACCAGCTCTGCTAGCCTTCAGCGATGGCAAGATTGTTGGTGCTGCTCTCGATCGCAATGGATTGCGTCCAGCTCGTTACATGGTGACCAAAGATGGCATGGTTATCGTTAGCTCTGAGGCGGGAACCGTCGATATTCCTGAAACGGAGATTATCGAAAAAGGTCGGCTTGGACCTGGGCAAACAATTGCTGTTGATTTGCAGACCCATGAAATTCTACACAACTGGGAAATTAAGGAACGAGTGGCTAAAGCGCATCCTTATGGCGAATGGATTAAACAATACCGCAAGAATCTAGAGGTCAAGCCTTTTGCGGAAGCGCCAACACTCGATGAACAGAAAGTTCTCACCTATCAAACCGCATTTGGTTACACCCTCGAAGATGTGGAAATGGTAATCGAAGCAATGGCTCAAGATGCGAAGGAGCCAGTATTTTGTATGGGAGATGATGCGCCACTTGCCTTTTTGTCACAGCGCCCACATCTTCTTTACGATTACTTTAAGCAACGCTTTGCACAGGTAACAAATCCACCGATCGATCCTCTGCGTGAGGGAACGGTGATGTCTTTATCGATGTTTTTGGGAGAAAGAGCAAATTTGCTTCTCGCTACTCCTGAAGCAGCCCATCAGATTAAGATTAAAAGTCCCGTAATCAATGAAGCAGAACTTGAGGATCTCCAATCCTTAGGTTTTGCTTCAACAAAATTAGATATGTTGTTCCCGATCGCATCAGGAGCTGACGGGCTAAAAGATGCGATCGCCAAGCTCAGTGATGTGGCTGTAGCAGCAGTTCGCAATGGCGCAAAGCTGTTAATTTTAAGTGATCGCTATCTCAATGCTGACAATGCATACATTCCACCCTTGTTAGCCGTGGGCGCAGTCCATCACCGACTCTGTGCCGAGGGGATTCGCATGAAGGCTTCAATTGTTGTGGAAACGGCGCAATGCTGGAGTACCCATCATTTTGCTTGCTTGATTGGCTATGGAGCCAGTGCCATTTGTCCTTACCTAGCCTTTGAAACTACGCGCCATTGGTGGGGTAAAGCGAAGACTCAAATGCAGATGCAGCAAGGCAAAATTAAGTCTCTCACGATAGCTCAAGTTCAAGATAGCTATCGTAAGGCAGTTGAAGGCGGCTTGTTAAAGATTCTCTCGAAGATGGGGATTTCGCTCCTGTCTAGCTATAGCGGCGCTCAAATTTTTGAAGCGATCGGCATTGGTACTGAAGTAATCACCAATTGCTTTAAAGGAACTGTTTCCCGCGTTGGTGGTGTTAACTTCGCTGATATTGCTTCAGAATTACTCAGTTTCCATTCTCAAGCCTTCCCTGAATTGCAAATCAAGAAGTTGGAAAATTATGGTTTTGTGCAGTATCGCCCCACAGGTGAATACCACATGAACAGCCCTGAGATGGCTAAGGCTTTGCATAAAGCAGTGGCAGGTGATGGCTATGACCATTACGAAGTCTATCGCACTCAATTGCAAAATCGCACTCCTACTGCTTTGCGTGATTTACTCGAATTTAAGAGCGATCGACCCAGCATTCCCCTAGAAGAAGTAGAAGATGTCTCGGAAATTCTCAAGCGTTTCTGTACTGGCGCAATGTCTCTTGGTGCATTGAGTCGTGAAGCCCATGAAGTCCTTGCGATCGCGATGAATCGCGTCGGCGGAAAATCAAATTGTGGCGAAGGTGGCGAAGATCCAATTCGTTATTTACCCATTAATGATGTGGATGCGAACGGAATTTCCGCCACGTTCCCTCATCTCAAGGGCTTAAAAAATGGCGACACAGCTAACTCGGCAATTAAGCAAATCGCATCGGGACGTTTTGGTGTTACTCCTTCCTATCTAGTTAGTTCCAATCAATTGGAAATCAAGGTCGCTCAAGGAGCGAAGCCTGGTGAAGGTGGACAGTTGCCAGGTCCAAAAGTCAGCAGCTACATCGCCATGCTGCGAAATTCTAAAGCTGGAGTTTCGCTGATTTCACCGCCGCCTCACCATGACATCTATTCCATTGAAGACTTGGCGCAGCTAATCTTTGATTTACACCAAATCAATCCCACCGCCAAGGTATCTGTAAAACTAGTATCGGAAATTGGCATTGGCACGATCGCAGCGGGTGTTGCCAAAGCCAACGCCGACATCATCCAAATCTCTGGCTATGATGGCGGTACTGGTGCTTCACCCCTAAGTTCGATTAAGCACGCTGGCTCACCTTGGGAACTTGGTTTAGCAGAAGTGCATACGGTATTGATGGGTAATAAATTGCGCGATCGCGTATTATTACGAGTTGATGGCGGATTCAAAACTGGCTGGGACGTTGCGATCGCAGCACTCCTTGGTGGAGAAGAATATGGCTTCGGTACAGCGGCGATGATTGCTGAAGGTTGCATCATGGCGCGAGTTTGCCATACGAACAAGTGTCCCGTTGGTGTAACATCTCAACTAGAGCAGTTCCGCAAGCGCTTCCCTGGCACTCCAGAACATGTGGTCAACTTCCTCTACTTTGTTGCTGAAGAAGTTCGTCAAATCCTTGCCAAGTTGGGTTACAAGTCTCTCAAAGACATCATCGGACGTTCTGACTTGTTAGCACAACGCCAAGACCTCAAGCTTGCCAAGCTCGATCTCAATCAGGTTAACCTCGATTGCCTAATTAAACTTCCTGACACCAAGAGCGATCGCAGTTGGTTAGAGCATTCACCAACTTCCCATAGTAACGGCGCTGTTCTCGATGATGAGATTTTGGCTGATCTTGAAGTACAACAGGCGATCGCTAATCAAACTGATTTAAGCAAGAGCTATGCGATTATCAATACCGATCGCTCAGTTCCTGCGAGAGTATCAGGAGCGATCGCACAGCAATATGGCAATTCTGGACTCGCCAGTCATCTCAATCTCGAATTCGTTGGTGCAGCAGGTCAAAGCTTCGGCGCATTCAATATCAATGGATTGAATCTCTCCCTAGTCGGTGAAGCTAATGACTACATCGGCAAGGGCATGAATGGCGGCACAATCAGCATCAAACCTAAGCCTGATTGCATCTTCAATCCCGCCGATAATGCAATTATTGGTAATACCTGTCTATATGGCGCAACGGGCGGCTATCTCTTCGTTCACGGACGCGCTGGCGAACGTTTTGGAGTCCGTAACTCTGGCGCGAAGGCTATCGTGGAAGGCACAGGCGATCATTGCTGCGAGTACATGACTGGCGGTGTCATCGTCGTCCTTGGAACCACAGGTCGCAACGTCGGCGCAGGGATGACGGGCGGTATTGCTTACTTCCTCGATATAGATGGCAAGTTTAAAGAAAGACTCAGCCAAGAAGTTCTCAAAGTCCAGAGAGTTTGTACTGCCGCAGGAGAAAGCCAGTTAAAAGAGTTGATTCAATCTAGCTATGAGAATACTGGCAGTAGCCGAGCAAAGGAAATTCTCGATAATTGGTCGAGCTATTTACCGCAGTTCTGGCAAGTCGTACCACCTTCAGAACAGAATAGTCCTGAAGCTACGGATGCTGTACCTGTAGTCGCAACGGTTTAAAAAGAGGGGCGCAAAGCGCCCCTCTTTTTTGTCAATCGCGATCGAGTGGGCTAATCACCCCTTTCCCTCCCCGATTCAGCACATGGGTATAAACCATCGTTGTCTGCACATCTCGATGACCCAGCAATTCCTGTACTGTGCGAATATCGTAGCCGCTCTCCAATAAATGTGTAGCAAAACTATGACGCAAAGTATGTGGACTGGCGTTTTTATCGATCTGTGTTTGCCTCAAAGCCCGTTTCATTGAACGCTGAATCCGATCTTCTGAAAGATGGTGTCTTCCCTTTTTACCTGTAAGCGGATCGACAGATCGAGTCGGCGATGGAAAAACATATTGCCACTTCCACGATCTTGCTGCGTTGCTATATTTATTCGCCAAAGCAAAGGGCAACTCGACCTCGCCTAATCCCATCGATAGGTCGAGATTGTGCAAAGCGCGAGCATAAACCAGTTGCTGACGCAAAGGCTCAACTAACTTCTCAGGCATCATCGTCATCCGATCCTGTTCGCCCTTGCCGTCGCGAATGATAATCTCTTTCTTTTCAAAATCTAAATCTTTTACCCGCAGTCGCAGTCCTTCCATTAGTCGCATTCCCGTTCCATAGAGCAATTGTAAAAACAGTCCCTCTACTCCATCCACAAGTGCCAAAATCTTCTGAATCTCATTACGATTCAAGACTACTGGCAATCTTTTTGGTCGTCTCGCTCTCTCAATATTATCGATGTCGGGCAAGTCGCTCTTGAAGACCTGACGATACAAAAACAGCAGTGCTGATAGGGCAATATTTTGAGTGGAAGCAGCAACATTTTTGTGCGTAGCAAGATGAGATAAATAAGTGCGAATTTCATCAACGCCCATTTCTTGCGGATGGCGCTTATTGTGAAAA
>JADBWK010000118.1 GCA_020404895.1 Pseudanabaena sp. M085S1SP2A07QC
GTAAGAGATAGATAGGACAATTCAAAACCCAAAAGATGGCAGAGCGAAGCTCTGCCATCTTTTGGGTTTTATGTCCTAAGCAAAGCTTACATTGCTATAGCAGCTTTTTTTTCTTGTTACTATAGGTAGCAACTTGGGTTAATTATTTAAAATCGGTTCTCAGTATAGTTTTGTTATCAAAAAGATATATGGAAGTTATGTAAATGTTATATGCAATATTTGCTTATGCTCAAGAGCCATAATGCTTGATGCGACTAATATCTAAGAAGAAAAGAGGCAGCGCTTTGCGCTGCCTCTTTTCTTCTTAGATATTGTCATATAAATTTCGTTGTCGCACCGCACAAACATTTGTGCAATGATAAAAGTACACAGAAAAAAGCCCACTGTTTCCAGTGGGACTAGCATTTTTGTGTTGAGTGCGGATATCTTAAATCATTTTGTGGTCAAAGATATTAAGTTTTTTACCTCCCAAAGTGATTTTTATGCGATCGCAAGTCGCAAATATATGTTAAGAACAGGTAACGACAATATTTGCCGTTACCTGTTCTCATTTAGTTACAAAATCTAGTTACGAATTTGCAAGCCAGATATGACTGAAGAAGCCCCACCTAAATCTGAACAAGATACTACTCCATCTCCTTTTAAGAATCTTACAGGGGTAGCAATTTCGGCTACTCTCGCCACTGGGCTTTACTCATTTACAAATATGATGGCGCACACGCTGGCTTTAGCTCCTTTACAGACAACAAATACTCTTGCTAATCGGCTTGCCACATTAGTTCGTACTTTGTTGTTAGCGATCGGTACTGGCGCAACTATGATTTTTGCTGTGATTGCTATTGGTTTGATATTGCTAACGATTAAGCAAATGTTTGCGACTATCTCCAGCAAATCGCAAACATAAGTAGCTACGCAAAATTAAATATAAAACCCCAAGACCTGTACCGTCCGCGTAGCGGACGGTACAGGTCTTGGGGTTTTAGTTATGTTGAGTTACCATTGCACTAACATGCCTTGTGCTTTCAGAAGCTCTTGCAGATCGCCAATCCTACCGCGATCTAGAATTGCCTGCGGAGTTAGCGACGGATCGTCTTGTAAGACAATCCAAGCAGCCGCAGCTCCTGCGGCTGCACCTGCTGACCATTCCCCAACATGAATGCGAGTTGCCCCATTGACAATGTGACTAACTGCCATTGCCTTACCGCCCATTAATAAATTATCAATACGTTGAGGAATTAAACTCTCAAATGGCAAAATAATTGGACGGACTTTATCTTCGTTAGCTGGAGCCGAGCTTGGTGCTTTCGATGGTTCCCAATTGCGATAGCGACAACCATGCATATCGATCGCATAATGAGTCAGCCCAATCGAAGTAGCATTAAAATTACGTCCACCTTCCATATCGTTACGAATATCTTGCTCACGCATGAGAAATTCTGACTGACCATATGCTGAGCGCCCTAAAATACGCCGACCTTCGCGGATATATGGATACATACTCAATCCAGACTCGGTGGGCATCGGGCTATCGGGTCCCGACATGATCCGCAAAGGAAATTGTGTGGATACATACTTATCCATTATCCATTCGGCAAATAACAAGGCATGATTTTCGCCGTCTTTAAGAGCTGTGGTATTTAGTCCACCTAGCCAGTTCTGTTGCTGACCAGATTCTTGAATTTGTTTGTCAGTCAAGATCAACGGTGGATTCATTACTCCCCAGTCATTACCTCGATTCCAGTTAATGACGGTCATATCGCCTTTAGCAGGAATGGCTTTAAATGGGTCATCTCGCTTCATGCTGACAATACGGCGATAGTTGAATACGCTGTTGCCTTCAAACATGGGAAATCTACCCAAGTCATAGTCTCTGCGATGCTCTTCACGGGAATAGCCTGGTTGCACTTTACGGAGTTCTTTAAGCGATCGCCCTTCATCATCGGCAATTTTCAGAACAAAGGGAAATGTAAATGCTTGCGTGCATTCTGGATTGTCGGCAACGGCATGAACTTCACCTGTAGTGGCAAACCCTTCAGCGCCTACACGATGAGGAAGATTTGCCCAAGCGATTAGTTCGGCGGTATCAGTGGAGTCAATCACGACCATCTGCTTACCTGCGGGAGCTTGTAAACGAATTGGTTTTTTGAGAAAAGTTTCGTCAGAGTTCCAGTTAAACCAGCTTTTGAGTTCGCGAGATAAGCGACCTTGTGGTAAATAATTGGGATCGCGAGGTGTCCTAGCTACGGCATGAATAGCTGTAATGCGATCGCCTTTTTCGTTAAAACTTGCCCCTTTAAAAGCGATCTGTGTACTCCATCTGCTTTTCGGTGCTGAACGTTGAGATTCACGCAAAAATTCTTCAGATGCGAGTTCGCCTGAGTAGGGCGTAAAGCAAAGATTGCCAACCCAGCAACTATTGGTATCCGCTACAACTGCCCCTGGCTTTAAGTAAGAATATTTTTCTGGTAAAGCTGGCTGGCTAGCAATAATGTTTTTAAAATGCGTCCAACTAAGAGGGAATTTCTGACGATAGCGCATGAGTAATGATTCATCGATCGCACTAACGCCTTGTGAACTCACCTGTCCACCTAGCATCGGCGTAAGTTCGATTAAGCAAGTTGTTGCCCCAGTTTTCATTGAGTGATAAGCAGCGGCTACTCCACCCAATGAGCCGCCAACAATTGCAACTTCGCATTCCCAGACTTCTGCATCCGCAGGTGCTGGTGGATTTAGGAGAGGGTAACCATTATTATCAAATAGTTTGATTGGAGAGTTGGGATCTTGGGCGATCGGCTCTATTGTTTTGGGCTTGTTACTAATTTGCCAAGTTCTTGCCGCTGCACCACTAATTACAATGCCTAAGAACAGCATCACTAAGATATGCCGCAATTTAGGACGGAAAGATGATTTTTGTTTAAGATTTTCGATCTCTTCTACAGGATTTTTCAAATCTTCTGGCTTATTTTCTTGATTGCTCATGGCTCACTGACAATAATAAAAATTTGCCTGTCGTAAAACAAGCAGCTACTCTCACATCACACAGTCTTAAGATTAGCTTAAAGAGTTAACAATTTGTCATGCTTTAGTATGAGCAAATTGGCTAATCAAGATGGTTCGCGCCTTACGAGGATTCCATCAATTTTTCTCTAGAGAAACCATAGTATTAAGAGGATATTTGTATCGAGAATGATCATAAATCCTCGAATAAGTTGCGATCGCAAATCGGTTCTCTCTCAATTAGACTTGCACAGTGAAATGTTGGGCACTGGTCAGTTAAGACGTGAGGCAGTGAAAGCCCCACAATGAAAGCAACTCCAGCATAGAAAGGGGTCGATGATATAACCCGATCTCCATAGCTGGAGTCTTGTTCTTCTCTAAGCCCCCATGA
>JADBWK010000119.1 GCA_020404895.1 Pseudanabaena sp. M085S1SP2A07QC
ATCAAGTAGACCCGATAAGTTTGCTTGGTGTCTATGGTGCGGTGGAACCACTCTGACCCATCCCGAACTCAGTTGTGAAACGCTGTCACGGTGAAGATACTTTAGGGGTAGCCCTACGGGAAAATATCTCGATGCCAAGCTTAATTTTAAGAAAAAGAGGTAGGTAACTTTGTTATCTATCTCTTTTTTTGTTTTGCTTTTGTCTTGTTTGTTTATAAGGCTATCATCATTTGTATTAAAGGCTTACACAAAATAATCGAAACTATGTATTTTTGGGTTTTATATAGATCATTTTTCTTTGTAGGTTTCTTCGGCTAAATCAAGGGTTTAACCATACTTCCCAAATGATAGAAATTATCCTAGTAAATGATTAGGGTTGCATGGCAAAGCTGCGTAACCCTAATCATTCACTGAGAATAGAAAAGTATTACTGGATGAATGTGAACTTGCCGCTATTGCCGTCAGGTTCCATTTTAATTTGAGCTACAAAAAATTGTTTCTGGACAATTTCGCCTTCAGGAGTGAAAGATATCTCTCCAAGAGGAGTTATGTATTTACCTGTCAACAATGTGTCATTTAATTGGGTGCGAAGTTGTGGCAGAGCTAGTGTAGATATCTTGGTCGTTTTATCTAGAGTACTCAACGCTTCAACAAATACTTGTACACCTGTAAATGCTTGAGCTGTAAACTGTGGTGGTTCTTTTTTGTTCTGTTCAGTATAGAGTTTGCGAAAATTAGTATTGATTTCATTCTTCATCTCAGGGCTATAGGCTTGAGCAATTATGATGCCATCGCAGAGAGCTTTACATACTGGCAGAAGATTGGATGTGTTTAACCCATTTCCGCCGATGATTAGACCTTTGTAACCTAGCTCACGCAATTGTTTTACCAGATTTCCGCCATCAGCAGATAGCCCTGAAATGATAATTAAATCAGGTTTGATATTAATTGCATTAGTAACTTGAGATTGAAAATCGGTATCAGTAGTTTGGAAGGTTTGTACAGTTGCTAGTTCTAGACCTTTTTGCTTAACTGTTTCCTGAAAAGTACCTGTTTCCGATTTGCTGAAAGCATCGTTTTGGGCGAAGAAGACTGCGACTTTCTTGATTTGGGGATTGATTTTGAGTGCTGCATCGATCGCATTGGGTGCTACGACTGCGACAGGTGCTGATACTCGCGCAATATATTTGCCGATTTGAGGAATGCCTTTGGCAGTATTTGATGGCGCAATCACGGGAACCCCTGCGCGTTCAGCGATTGGGTCAGCGCTAAAGGCTTGCTGTGAAAGTGTAGGCCCAACTATACCTACAACTTTATCTTGGGAAATTAGTGTGTTAAAGGCATTAATTGCGCCTTGTTCATCACCTGCGGTATCTTGGAAGACTAAGCGAATTGGTGTGCCATTGATACCACCTTTTTTGTTGAAATAAGCCTCAGCAATTTTAGCGCCAATAACTTGTTCTTGTCCAAGCAAAGCGACATTGCTGGTTTGGGCAACGGCGATACCGATGGAGATTGGGTTTTGATTGCCGATCGTAGTGGGGCTATTAGGGGTGGTTGTGGTGGAGTTGTTTGTTGGGGTGCAAGCCACTGCTAGTAAGCAGGTCATAAGAGCTGCGATCGCGTAGCTAAAAAGTTTTTTGATAGATTTTGTCATAATTTAAGAAGCCTTAAAATAGCTGTTACTCGAGTCAGTCTATCAAAATAGGTGTAATTTACGAATTGTCCATGCTTTGACGGCAGATTTCTAGCCTATAGAGAACGGTATCGACTAAATTAAATCCTTCCCAAAAAAATAGGCTTGGCAAATGACCTCGTGGTGCAGACATCTTGAAGGTTAGATTCTCATATTTACGCCAAATCTTTGGAGAAAACTCTAGGTTTAACCAACGTGGTTTGCGCCATCCAACGCGATCAGCAAACTGCTCATAGACTTTGGCAAATTCCCAGTAGTTATTTTCTTCATAGATCAACCTGCCGCTAAGACTTTTCCATATTCGTTGCTGAATACTCCAACCAAAGCGATTATCACTAGCTTGTATCCATGCTTGGTCGATCGCTATCCACACATCACAAGAAATCTGATCGATGTCACTGGAAGTTAATTCGGCAATTCTATTTTTATTTGCGAGTTCTAAAATGATGGTGTTAGTAAGTAGATCGCTTTCTTGCCATTGACCTAAATTTAAAGCTTCAATTAATTTCTTTATCTGAGGGTTGTTATGTTGATTAATATAGCTAACTCCTAGATTGTTGGAATTAATACCTGAGCTAATTGTTGCAAATTGGAGATCATTCAAGACCTCTGTAGCAGAACCATAACGATTAGCGATCGCTCTTTCTAAGAGCCGATTGAGAATTCCTGCTAAATGACCAGATATGGAAGTTTGTAGTTTTTCTCGCCAAATCCAGCGATCGCTTTCATCATCATATAGATCAAAGGGGGAAATCCCTGTCAGTAGATAAATGCAGGTTACTCCCAAGCTATAGAGATCACTTTGAGGAACAGCCTTTCCCCTTGCTTGTTCTGGGGCAATATATTCGGCACTACCGATTAATGTACCTGTGCGATTGGCGGTATCGGTAGTAAAAGCTTTAGCGGCTCCGAAATCAACGAGAACAAAATTGTTTTGAGGGGAATTGGGAATAGGTGATTGGCAATTGGGTTTTCCCTCATCTTGAACTAATTCAGGAGATGTTAAAGATCGCCTAATAATGTTGTCGGGTTTGATGTCACGATGGATAACTTGGCGATCATGAATGAATTGGAGAACGGGAAGGATATTTACTAATAATTCGTAGATCTGTGCTTCGCTAAATATGCCATTACGCTGCAATTCGATATAGAGATTTTCGCCATCAATAAGTTCTTGTACTAGATATAGACATCCATCTTCTTCAAAATAGGCGATTAATTCTGGAATCTGTGGATGAGATCCTAACGCTTTAAGTTGAGCGGCTTCGCTTTCAAATAGCGCGATCGCCTTTTTCATTAACTCAGGCTCTTGAAACTGTGGCAGAAATTGCTTGATTGCGCAGGGGTGTCCCAATCGCCCTAAATCTTTTGCTTGAAAAGCTCGCCCCATACCTCCCTGCCCAATTAAGGCGATCGCCTCGTACAATCCCTTAAGCTGTAGGTTTTTGCCACAATTTATGCAGAATCTCCCGCCTTCGGGATTATTTGGCTTTTGGCAGCTAGGGTTGATGCAGTAGGGCATATTTCTGATGGTAGATTTACATTTGTTTACATTAAATATAAAGTTTAGCTAGTTAATATAAAACTTCTGTAGGAAAGTAATTAATCATGGTATCTACACCAACAAATATTTCATCTAACGATAAGGATACTTCCACAACTGTAAACAAAGCAGTTGGGCTTAACGTAAATCCTACAGGGGCAGGCGTATTTGGTTTCAGTAATTTTGCCGAGACTTGGAATGGTCGTATGGCAATGATTGGATTATTCGCAGGCTTTGCTAATGAAGTTTTGACTGGTAAGGGCATTCTTGCTCAAGTTGGCATTACTGGTGGTATTAGCGTATTATTTACACTCTTCTTTGTAGGTTTTACAGTTGCAACTTTGCTTGGTTACTATGCTATAAAAGCTACTCAAAACGCTGAATAATATCAGTTATAACTACATTTACTAATTAAAAGCCAAGAGTTAGTGGGGATCCGCGCCGCTAACTCTTGGCTTTTTAAACTTGGTCTTGCTACATCACAATGGCAACGCCGTCTTGATAATTCAGTAAATTCAAAAATGTGACTGGGTTTAAATTTCAATTCTTCAAAGTGTGATTACACCTTTGAGTAAATGTATAGAGTCTTAAAAAACCGTGAGTTCGACGAACTAAAAGATGGCAGGAGGAAGAGCAGGTAAATAAGGGCGGGTTCTCAATCGCGAATGGAGCCTCGTCCATTTCTTAGAAATATTCTGCATCGCCAAATAAACCAGCTTGAAATCAGCGTCATCAGAGGGAAAAATCTGTTGGGACTTAATCACTTTTCTCAAACTGCTATTCATTGACTCAATTGCCTTGATGGTATAAATCGCTCTACGCATCTCAAGTGGGAAAGAAAAGAAGCGGATAATGTTCGCCCAATGACTACGCCAAGACTAGCTATAGCAACGTAAGAGATAGATAGGACAATTCAAAACCCAAAAGATGGCAGAGCGAAGCTCTGCCATCTTTTGGGTTTTATGTCCTAAGCAAAGCTTACATTGCTATAATTGATGGATATTGCTTGTCCAATTTCTCAGCAAAGAGTTCAAGGTTAAACTCTGCCTCCGATTCCGTTGCCGCCGTATAAATCGCCTTGAGGTCAGCACAAACTTGCTTACGTTGCTGCCAAGGCACAAAAGCGGCTGAGTTACGCACCATATGAACAATACATAACTGTACCTGTGTCTTGCGAAACACAGTCTCAAGTGCCTTAGGAAACCCAGTTAAACCTTCGACGCAAGCAATCAAAATATCTTTGACTCCACGGTTGTGAATTTCGGTGAGAACTGACAACCAGAATTTTGCACCCTCCTAATAGTGTTGCAAGATCACACTCTCAGCAAAAATTTTGGATGCTTATGACATTAACTACTGAGAAAGCGCAGCTTTGCGAGAGTCAAACAATTGCAAAACTGCATTCTTGATCATTGACATTACATAGGGATCACAGCTTGCCATTAACTCCTCGGAGGTTAAGTTCCCCTTGAAAAATTCCTTAGAAAGATCTAACATGCGTTGCATTTCCGTAAAGCCGATCGATTTCACCATAAAAGTTGCTACAGGTGAATTCTTGACATCGTAACTAGAATCAACAGTGCGTCCCTTGTCTAAAAGCTCTAATACCTCAGCTTCAACTGGACTCGAAGGCTTTTGAGGTATGACGATTTCTGGTAAAAACTGTTCTAATCCCACTACAGGTCTGTCTTCTAAAGGCAGTTCTCCCATCATGGTCGAGAGCGATATATCTCGTCCGATCCGAAATGATAGGGCTTCCAAAATTGCGATCGAAGTGAGTTTTGTTCCTAAATATAATCTTGCTACTTCTAAATTTTGCTTGGTTTGCGCAAGTAATTTGTAATAATCTTCCTCATTTGGTTCGTTGCGATAGCGTCGAAAAACAATTTCAGGTGAAAGGAAATTCATAAATCCTTCCATTTTTTGAATGGATACTCGATAGCCATGCACACTATAGGAGTTGACATTCTTAAGATCATGATTTGTCTCTGGAATTAAGTTCCAAGTATTGTTAAGGAACCTAGATGAATTGGTACTCGCAAAATTCTCGACATCACGATTAGATAAACGAACTGCTCTTTTAACAATTTCCGCAATTTTTTGATCGCCCCAATCAAAATGAAATATCTCATTAGCATTTACCAAACGACCAAATAGCAAGTCGGAGCAAGTCAACCCAGAATCTAATTGTGGACGAAATGGAATTGTAGCTTCGATGCAGGCAGATATTTCTGCCAATATCGCTAAAGGCAGCATGTTTTCTAGAGCTTTAACGGCGATTAGTGCACTTAGAAACTCATTTTGCCCAGACATTGGTAGTAGAGGCTGTCCATGCTCAAAACCAAACAGCATCGTTACCATTCTAAAAATCATATCTTCTTGAAGTTCGGGAGGATCAAGAATGACTAGTTGCTCACGATCTTGCTTGATATATGGTGAAATATAGCGACTAATATTGACGCTGATGCCCTGATCTACCTGTACATAAACTAGGTCATGAAATATTGCTGATATTACCTCGATCGCGTCTCCCCCTTCACCAACCTCAAAAATATGATTTGGTGTATGAAATGATCGCCAAGGGCCAGTCATCGTCTGAATGATCAAATTGGAGATTTTAGTCAATTGCTCGATGTCAACTTGACCATTTAAGTCTGTGATTGCTTGTGTTAAGCAATCTAGACATTTCTGTTTATCTTTTGCAGTACTCATCCAATCCTCTCCGCAATTAACGTCATTCTTATTTACAGCGTTTTTCCTAGCATCTCAACCGCAAGGTGATTATCTAGACAATTACCTAATAATTTGCTCCTAAATTTGTCGATATTTTTTTAAGCGCAAGGCACGGTAGGCTTTGTATTGCATGAAACTTAAACCGACTAGTATTGATGACTGATTGGATTTGTGTGATTTTGTTTAGATTTTTTAATTAATTTATAAAGACAGTTAGCCCTAAACCATTCCTATCTTTAACATATTAGTACGACGCTTTGAAGATGACAGAAAATCTAGCATAATCTGTCGGTCACTAAACGTAAGTAGCTGGTTTTCCGACCCATTACTCATAGTTCATTAAGTTGGAGATTATGTATATCGTCAGTTTGGCTGGAAATCACTGGATTTTGCTAGCTGAGCCCAAATCTGCTAGTGGGGGTTGTCTCTTGCCAATTTGGGCTCAGTTAGTTATACCAATTAACAAAAGTGTCATCACACTTTTATTAATTGATATAAGCTAAGGATATTAAAGGTATCGCGAGTCACTATCTTTAATATTTGTTTCTTGTAACGTTTGTTGTTTGTAAATTCGGGAATCAAAATTTGTCATTAGCAATGTCACAACGAATCAGCGATCGCTTGGTCTTATCCAATGGCATTGTGGTTTTAGTAAGCGAAAATCCTACGGCTGATATCATCGCAGCACGATGTTTCTTTGCGGGCGGTGAGCGAGTCCAAAGCTCTACCAAATCAGGACTAACACATCTCGCAGCCTCATTGATGACACGCGGCACTGAAAGATCTTCCTCCCTAGAAATTGCAGAACAGGTGGAGTCGATTGGCGCGTCATTGGGAACAGAGTGCTCAAGCGACTATTTTTTACTCTCATTAAAAACTATTTCATCAGATTTTCATAAAATGCTGCTGCTAGGTTCGGAGATTTTGCGATCGCCAAGCTATCCCGACAGTGAGCTTGATCTCGAAAGAAGGTTGACAATTCAATCAATTCGATCGCAACAGGAGCGCCCATTTACGATCGCCTATGATCAATTGCAACAGCTAATGTATGGGGATCATCCCTATGGATTCCCAAGCCTTGGTACAGAAGCAACTATCAGTAACCTCACTCGTAATGACTTGGTTGATTTTCACCAAACTTATTTGCGCCCCGATCAAATGGTGGTTAGCATCGCAGGTAAGATTTCGCCAGATCAAGCACGTTCTCTCGTGGGAGAAGCCTTTGGTGATTGGAAAAAACCCCATCAGCCCAATGTTATTTCGACACCCACACCCACTTTTCAGTCGCGATTAGTTACCCATGAGCAGGACACACAACAGGCGATCGTCATAATTGGTTATCCTGCGCCATCAGTTAGTTCACCCGACTATGCCGCTCTAAAAATTATCTCAACCTATTTAGGTAATGGATTATCGAGCCGATTGTTTGAAGAGTTACGCGAAAAACGGGGGCTTGCATACGAAGTCTCCGCGTTTTATCCTACGCGATTAGAGGCTTCACAGTTTGTCGCCTATATGGGAACGGCTCCCCAAAACACTGGTGTTGCCCTTGAAGGATTGCGTCATGAGTGTGAGCGCCTTGCTACTGTTGCAATCACAAAAGAAGAATTAGCAATTTGCAAGAGCAAATTACTGGGACAATATGCCCTTGGTAAGCAAACTAATGGTCAAATTGCTCAAGTATATGGATGGTACGAGGTGATGGGTTTAGGTCTAGAGTTCGATCGCCAATTTGTTGAGGCAATTGAAGGAGTGACGGTCTCTGATGTGCAGAATGTGGCTCAAAAATATTTTGTAACACCTGCTATTTCGGTAGCAGGCTCGGCAGATGCTTTGAAACAGGTAAAATAATCTTGGTGTGCGCTTTGCGCCTTATATAAAGTGTGCTGTGGGCGCAAAGCGCTTACAACCCATTTATCGGATCTGTAATTTGTAATTATTGATAAAGGAGTACTTTTTTCTGTGTTGAATCTTAAAAATTACTGGAAAGGTTTTAAAAAAGTTGCGATCGCCTTTTGCTTAATAATGGCGCTAGTCGGCACTTTGCTTGCCCCTGTCTTAACTCAGCCTGCGATGGCTCAAAGTGAATCTCAATCAGCTACAAGCGCAGCTTCTGCGGCAAAGCTACAGGTGCTAAGCGATCGCTTCAATCGTCTCGAAAAATTTGTATATGCCCAAAAATGGAACGATGTGATTACTTACATTCACGGGCCATTTGGTGAAATTCGCCGTGAACTAAGACTAATCGCGGGTCAGTTGAGCAAAACTCAAAAAGAAGCCGCAAATGATTTAGCTAATAACCTATTCAAAAATTTTGTACAGCTTGATAACGCTGCCAAAGATAAAGATGCGATCTCGGCGGAGAATGCATTTAAAAAGTCTCTCCAAGATTTTGAACGTATCGTTAATTTAGTCAGCTAATTACAGCGCTTTGCGCTCAAACCCAAATCTAGAAAGTTTTTGAAAGTGTTGCTTTTCAACACTTTCAAAAACTTTCTAGTGGTTTATTTGATCGTTAATTGGTGTAAAAAAGGAACACAAAGTACCTCTTCTCCAAAACTAAAGAGGGCGCATCGCGCCCTCTTTAATCGTTAAAGCCCTATGAAAAGACCAATTTATCTTGATTGTCATGCCACAACACCCGTCGATGAGATGGTGTTAGAAGCGATGCTGCCATATTTTCGGGAATCATTTGGCAATGCGGCAAGTGTTGGGCATTTCTATGGTTGGGAAGCAGAAGCAGCGGTCAAGTTAGCACGTGAGGCGATCGCTAATGCCATCAATGCAACACCTGAAGAGATTATCTTTACAAGCGGTGCAACCGAAGCGAATAATCTAGCTCTTAAGGGAGTCGCCGAAGCATATCACCAGAAAGGGCGGCATATCATTACCGTACAGACTGAACATATTGCAGTGCTTGATCCCTGTGCTTATTTACAATCCCTTGGATTTGAGATTACCTATTTACCTGTCAAATTTGATGGCTTAATTGATTTGACGGAACTTGAATCCGCGATTCGTAGCGATACAATTTTAGTCTCGGTGATGGCGGCAAATAACGAGATTGGGGTGCTACAACCCATCTCAGAAATCGGGCAAATTTGTCATGATCACCGAGTCTTATTTCATAGCGATGCTGCTCAATCGATCGGTAAAATCCCCATTGATGTGAATGCTATGCAGATCGATTTGATGTCGCTCACTGCCCATAAAATTTATGGTGCAAAGGGAATCGGTGCTTTGTACGTACGTCACCGCCCAAAAGTAAGTCTTGCACCCCAATTACATGGTGGTGGACATGAGCGAGGAATGCGCTCTGGCACTCTCTACACGCCGCAAATTGTCGGCTTTGCGAAGGCTCTGGAAATTGCGATCGCTTCTCAAGCTCAGGAGCAACAGAAAGCTCTAGATCTGCGTGAACATTTATGGCATAGATTAAGCGAACTCGATCACATTATTCTTAATGGACATCCGACACAGAGACTTGCAGGCAATATCAATGTTAGCTTTACAGGAATTAATGGAGCTGCCTTAATGCTAGCTTTGCAGCCAGTTGTTGCTGTTTCCTCTGGTTCTGCTTGTACTTCTGCGAAGACTGCGCCATCTCATGTACTTACCTGTTTGGGGCATTCTAAAGAATTAGCCAATGCTTCCATTCGTTTTGGCATTGGTAGATTTAATACTTTTAATGAGATCGAAACTGTCGCGAATCATGTAATTGCTTCAGTGCGATCGCTACAACAAGAATAGCTGACCAGCAATTCTCATTATGAAAACAGGGTAGTCAAACCGTTGATATAGGGATATTGTTAAAAACAACATGCTTTTGGTGCAAAGTTTTAACTTCATCTTAGTCTGCCGTCCCGAATCCCATCCTACTCTGTATGAACATATAGAAGGTGTTGACATGCCAACTGTAGTGGTGAACAAGTGGACGGGAAAATTTCAAGAGACCCATACCTACCGATATCTCAATGGACTACCCATCAAAGATGGTGAGGATGCTTTACTGGTTAACTGGTGTGAACTAACTGTGACTAGAGCTGATGGCAAGATCGTTTACAAAAACTCTTTTGCCACCAATCACACAATTACAGCGCAAACAGTGGCAGAAATTGTGCTAGCTGGTCGTACTCGTTGGAAAGTGGAAAATGAGAACAACAATACCCTCAAAACCAAGAGCTATAACTTAGAACACAACTTTGGGCATGGCAAGGAACATCTCGCATCGTTCCTTGCCACCCTCAATATTTTCTCCCTATTATTTCACACACTGTTGGAATTGGTCGATGATAATTACCAGTTATTACGCTCTCATTTGCCTACCCGCAAAACCTTTTTCAACGATTTACGCGCCTTAACTCGGTATCTTATTTTTGATAGCTGGGATCATCTTTTAACTTTTACGATTCAAGGTTTAGAGCTTGATCTCCCGCCTAACAGTAGCTAATTTTTCATAACGAGAATTGCTGACAGAGATGGCAATCAATGGCAGTGGTATCAGAGATACAGGTAGAGTATCAGGTATCAGTCCCACCAAAGTGATCAACGAATTTAAAAAAAGCAGGAAGATAGAACCCATTTTGTATCTTAGGAAGCGATAGCAAGGCGCTTAAGCATAAGCCTGATGAAGCAAAGGTGAATTCTGGCATTAGCATTATCTAAAGTAAAGTAGGAATGGTCTTCATGCTTACAATCAAGACATATGATCATCTTGGCTCTAAAGAATAGCTAAACCTCAAGCAGTGAGCCAATTTTTTGCTGCAACCAATTTTGAAAAAGCTCCTCCAATAAAAATTCGCGCATTGGCTCATCTAAACGCACTGGAATCAATTGCTCAAGGCGAAGAATGATGAACCACTCACCGATCTGAAAAGGAGGCAAAATCTCGCCAGGTGAAATGGAAAATAGAGCTTTAGTTAGGCTAGGATGTAATGAACCAACATGAACAGGACCAATCAATCCATCCCCTTGCCCTTCTTCGACTTGAGAGAAATCTTTGACTAATTGCTCAAAGGTTTGCTCCTGTGATTGCAATCTAAAAAATAGCTCTTGGATAATATCGCTGTCTTTGTGGCGAATGATGCGGTAGGTCACGCGATCAAGATCTGGTTTGCGCTTGAGAAAATGGGACAGCAAAATATTATTAAAAGCTTGATATTTATACTTTTCGATCCTCAAGGAACGGGTTGCCCATTGCGGTAAAGTTTCTTCAGTAAGCAAGTGCTGATTTAACCATAAGGCGCGATCGCTAGGCGCATTAAACTGTTGCTCAAAAGCCAGTAAAGCTTGCGAAGACTCATTCTCAGTACATTCAACCGTAGCGATCGCCTGATCAATAATTAGTTCCTTTACCAAGCTAGGCAAAAGGTTATACCTTCTGAGCAAGGGAACTAAATCATGACTATAGATTAACTGCTGATCTAATTGCAGAGCATGACTAGTAATGGTTAGTGTGTTTTCCTGTTGTTGCTTTTTTTGCTGTTGATAGATTGACTCCAGTTGTTTTTGAATATTTGTCCATTGTTTTGGGAAAGACTGCCGTTGATAAATTTGCAATGCTTGCTGATAATGATTAATCGCTAAATTAAAGAAATCCTGTGCATCCCTAGCGTTCGCCTGTATATCAGCCAATTGAGCATAGGTCTGAGCCAAGTTCATTTGCACCAAAGCCCACAATTCAGGAAACTTAGCTTGGGTGTAAACTGTAAACAGAGATTGATAGATGACAATGGCGCGATTGAGATTATCTACTCGGTTTCCCATTAGCCGATCGCGATATACAAGTGCCAAGTTATTCTGAGTCATTGCCCAGTCTTCAGGAAAATCGGTAACTGTATATATCTCCAAAGCATGACGATAACAAGCGATCGCTGCCTCTAGGTTGTCTAACTTAATCCCTGCGGTACGGTCACAATAGGCGATCGCTAAATTATTCTGAATCGCCGCCCAAGGCAATGGCGCACTATCAGTATTAATTTGTGGTAATGCCGCTTGATAACAAGCGATCGCTATTTCTAAGAAAATCCCTACTTGTCCTTGTGTCTCCGTTAAAGGACAACGCAAAAACAAAGTTCCCAACTGCACTAAATCCTTCGCAATATCAACCGCCAATTCTGATGGCACTGCATCTAGGGTTTGTTGCGCCCATTGCGATATCGCTTTGACAAAATCTAAATCAAGTAATTCTATATTTGCTTTTACAATCGGGAAAACAGTCTGTGGCTTACCCTGGCTATCCTTAGTTGCCTGCAATAATCTCATTAGCAGGTATGGCGGCGGCTCGTTTTTGGGAAGATCGGCAATTTGCTCATCCTTATCCCCTTGGTGATTATCTGATTCAGATATCTTGGGAACTTGATTCTCAAGGCGCTGGGTAATCAATTCACTACTTAAATCAGGATCACTTAAATCTGAAGTTTGCACAGACTGTGGCACAGGATTTGATGATTTTGACTTATGGCGAAAAATCCCCATAAAATCCTTGATTTTGGAAGCGATAAAGGAAGAAGTTTCTGAATTCTTATCTTGAGCTTGAGGCTGTATACCTGTCTCTTCGTTAACATTGGCAATCAGAGTATCATCAATTTTTGCTGCTTCTGCAACTTTTGCTGTCTCTATGTTTAAATTCTGTTGAACTTGTGCATCTAATTGAGATTTGCCATCAACTAATTGTTCCGCGATCGCTAGCAGGAAATTAGCCGCATCCCCCTGTCCATTCACCACCAGCGAACCTGCAGTCTGTCCCATCACCTCAATCAAACCTCGATCTAGCAAATCCTGATGACTTGCTAATAGTTTCTCTTCTTCCCCTTGAGGACAGACTAACAAAGCTCTTACCAATTCCTGATAGGCGGGAATACGCTGTGACATGATTGAGGCGATCGCCTCTTTGAGAGATTTTGCCAACTCTCGCAAAAAATTAGCAACATCAACTTCCCCAGCTTTTTCTGACTGTTCAGCAAACTGAT
Organism: Pseudanabaena sp. M085S1SP2A07QC; assembly: GCA_020404895.1. GTDB lineage: Bacteria > Cyanobacteriota > Cyanobacteriia > Pseudanabaenales > Pseudanabaenaceae > Pseudanabaena. Next base: position 12,944 of record JADBWK010000119.1, read on the forward strand.
CTAACAAATTGAGAAAATCTGCATCAATTAAATCTTGATTTGCCTGCAAAATCTCTGATTCCTGCCCCAAGGGGCAGGAGAGAAGGGATTGAATAACATTTATATATGCCTGCAATCTTGGCGATAAATTATCACCACCTTCAGAGCAGTCCTTAGCTTCCATTATTTGCTCAAATCCAAAAAACCATTCCAAACATTTTTAACAAGGGGCTTAAGCCCCTTGTCTACTTAAATTACTTCTACAAGTGGGCTTGTTATTCTAAGAATCTGCTAGTGTAACACCGCCATTAGATTCTTCTTCATTGGGTCTGACATAGACAGGAGGCTCGGTCTGCACACAGACTAAATCATCACTACAGAAGCACAATGCAGATCTACCTGCCTCAGTTGGAATTTGAAATAGAGTGCGATTGCCAGCATTCTGTACACGCCCCAAAATAGAACCCAGTAAACTACGCAATAAAGGTGTATCGCTCTTGAGCGCTAAAGTGTGATTATGACCACCATTTAACTGAATCTTAACGATTACATCTTGACTGGTTTCAGTAGTAGTAGGCTTTTCTGTTATTTGCATAATATCCTTAAAAGTGAAGCTTGAAAGTTATAGTGGCGTATTGCTTGGTCAGACATGAATTAAGTTAAACCTAATTTAGGGCATCTCTATTAATTCAAAATTATTGAGTATAGCAACGATAAAATGTAAGTGTCCAATAGCCTACAAGAGAATGAGTGTTGTAGGGTTTGGGTTAGGGATATCGTCAGCAGCAGGAATTAGGGAAGGATGCGGCATCCCTAGTCGAGCCGCCAGACAAGATTGCGTCAGAAAATCCAAGATA
>JADBWK010000012.1 GCA_020404895.1 Pseudanabaena sp. M085S1SP2A07QC
AAGGAATGAAAATTAATTAAAACCAAAATTTGTTGGGGGCGGGCTTCGCCCACCCCCAACAAATTTTGGTTTTAATTGCACAAGTTAATTAATTTTCATTCCTAACTATAATCTATTGCGAAAATTAGCGATCGCGACTTATGCTTGCTATATTCGCAAAAGATAGCGGAACAACATAACTTATAGCATTAGTGATCGACTGATGCAAAGCCAACAAAATCTCGGCTTTAGCTGTATTCACATTATCTAAATCTAGACTTTGACAAGCATGTAAATTTAGATTTGCAAATCGCTTTTGCAACCAATTAATTTCCGCGATCGTTGACTTGGTAATGATCAAGATTGGTAAGCTGGAGAACAACTCTAAATGACTAATATCTTCTAAATACTGCAACAAAAACTGATTGTCACCATTCAGTAAAAGTAAATCTGGCTGCCAAATTTTGGATAACGCATTCCCTTGATGCAAGTCTTCAGCCTCTAATAGGCTATGACCAAGATCTTGGATTAATCTGATTACAGAGCCTTCCAAATTTTGACTTAAGTATAAGAACTTGAGAGATTTTGGAGATACCACATAGTTGGGCAGAAATGCACTAAGTTCTTCTGATTTGATTGGTTTGATCAAAATTCCATCCGCTAGATGTGAATTGATTTTAGGCTCATCAGTATGTTTCATCATCACTACACGAATGTGCTGCGTTACTGCATCACCTTTAAGTAACGCTAAAACATCCCAACCCGATAACATCGGCACATTTGGACTTAACAAAATCAAACAAGGTTGTAAACGTCTTGCTTTTTCTAGAGCTTCAGTTCCTGAGCGCGCAATCACTACTTGATAATTGAAATCCACCAAAGTATTTCTTAGCCAATCCACAGCCTCCGTAGAAGTTTCCACAATCAATACTAAGCGACCATGACTGATATCAATACATTTATCAAGTTGCTCTAATTGAAGATGATTACGGCTAGTCTCAGGAGGCAACAAAATTGTAAACTGACTGCCCACATCTACCTGTGAAACAAAGGTAATATCGCCACCATGCAAACGGGCTAAGTGTCTGGTCAATAGCAAGCTTGCGCCAGTACCTTCAAAACGTCGAGTCAGGACATTTTCGACCTGTTGAAATTTTTGAAATACTAGACTTTGTTTCTCTTCAGGAATGCCAATCCCCTGATCCCAAACAGTTATTGCGAGCCAACCTTCCCACCATCGTACTGTAACGCCTATTTGGGGAGGGATAGATGGTATATCATCAACTAATTCTGATGGAAAAAAACTAAACTTAAAAGCATTTGACAGTAAGTTGAGTAGCATTTGCTGCAACCTAGTTTCATCTGCATAGATCGTTTGCACTGTTGGATCAATATCTAATTGAATATCTAGTTCCCAGCCTTCCTCAAATTGATAGTTTCGGAAAATTGTGGAATCCTGTTGAACGAGTTTCTTAACCTGTTGGATGCTTTTTTGGCAAATATCTTTTACAGATACAGTCTCAGCATATAGTTCTAGTTGCCCCGACTCGGCTTTGGCGAGGTCAAAAATATTGTCAATAATCGAAACTAATTGCCGACCGCTTTGATGAATCATCTTCACATAGCGACTTTGGCGCTCATTCAGTTCACCAAAGGTGTTGTTGCTTAATAGGCTAGCAATACCAATTACTGAGGTTAAAGGCGTTTTTAACTCATGATTGATACAGGTCAAAAACTCATCTTTGACACGGCTTAGTCCTGATAGCTCTTGAGCCAGATTCTTTTGAGCGGTGATGTCGAAAGCGATCGCTAGATCCAGTCCTTTGAGACTACCTTGCAAAGCAACACTAGTCACCTGCCAAGTGAAAGATGCACCGTCAGTAGTACAAAACTGATGGGTGACTGGTAGATTTGGTTGCAATAATTGGGGAGAATTTTCAACTTGATTATTAGTAGTAGATATATTGCTAATAGATTCAGCATTACTGGGTATTGCATGTAAGCTGTTACGCCATGCGGAGTTCATACCGACGATCGCCCCTTCGCGATCGCTAACCATCACGGGCAGAGGTAATTGATAAATTAGTGGCAATAATAACGAGGCTACGGATGGGCTTTGGTTTTGCTCGGCTTGTACCAGCGATCTCAAGAGACTCGAAACCTCCAAAAGCGATGTAAACTTGCCATTTTTATCTACTAAAGCCCATATTTCCGCTGAGTGACGATATTGCGAAATCCTTTGCAAAAAATCCGAGATCGTCATTGAGATCGAGATCGTAGGTAATGGCTCAAGATCAATATCAAGCAATGCGATCGATGGCGCAACAAACGCGCAATTATCAGCCTGAGATTGCCAGTTTAATAGACATCTTGCATTAAATAAACCCTGTGGCAAATCGTTTTGATCTAACACCACAACATTTGACCATCCTTTTTGAAGAAGGGTTAAGGCTTCAGCAGTATGGGTGGGCAGTCGGCAAATTGCTACTAGCGACTGTCCATATATCTCTAAAGATTGATTTAAGATGACGGAGTCCATATGCTGAAACGCCTACGGGTTGAAGTTAGTACCGTGCTTTTTGCTAAAACCCTAGCCAATAAATTGGGTAAAATTGCTGTAGAACAACAATTTTACCCAATTTATTGAAGCTTTTTTGCTTAAAGAAAAGCACTGTAAGTGCCATGTATCACTAACAGTCTGTAAATTTATATACTTAGTATGATCATCAATTTCACATGATCTCGCCATTTAAGTGCGAAAATAAAGCTTAAGATAAAATCCAGCCATTTTAATCGCCAATAGCCCGTGCCTGTTATTTCTAATCTACAAGTATGCTGCTTGGTGGATGAAGCTAATGTCAGCCAAACAAAAGCTGCTCTTGCAAAGTTTCTGCCAGAAGACCGATACACCATTACAGTTGTTTGCGAATTAGAAGCACTTGTAAGTTTATTAACAAAAACGCAAAATGCCCAAGATTGTCTAGTTATATTTAAAAATGTTATTCGAGATGTCGAGGCTGTCATCGATCATCTTGGAATGTTAAACATTTTTATGCCTACGATACTAGTTCTAGAGGATCTTTATGAACACAGCGAAACTCCCTATGAACAGAGCGAATCAAAAGATTTTTATCGAGCCAGTGTCAGTATTAGTCTTGCCCAGCTCCAAGAGCTGCCAACGATTATTGATCAGGCGATCGCCACTTTTATTAAGATCTCGCCCCAAGTTAGACATCAAGTCTATGTCAATATTCCTGACAGTGATGCTTCTGAATCTTTAAGTGTGCAACAACAAAGGCTAGCTGATAAACTCAACGAAAGATTGGGGTATTTGGGGGTGTATTACAAACGCGATTCACGATTATTTCTGCGCAACCTATCTCAGGAAGATAGGAAAGAGTATCTCGATCGCTTAAAAAAAATATATAGGTCGATCATCCTAGAATACTTTTTAGAAAAGAACGAAGGGTTAAATCAAAAAATTGATGAATTTGTTAACCTCTCATTTTTTGCTGATCTCTCTGTGTCACAAGTTCTAGAAATTCATATGGAACTGATGGACGACTTTGCTAAACAATTGAGGCTAGAAGGCCGAAATGATGAAATTTTAATAGACTATCGAATTACGCTAATTGACATGATAGCTCACCTATGTGAGCTATATCGACGCTCAATTCCAAGATCTTAAAATCATCTTCAAAATATCTTTATTTAAATACTTATAAAGCTAAAGTAAAAGATAGTGCTGACGAATCCATTTCAAAGCTTGGAAATCACATATATATACATATATTTTGATTTTGTCTACACTGTTTATGCTCATCTATGGCATCCCTAAATGCAAAGATTTATTTTCTAGAAGTTTAAGAGATACATTACAAATAGTCGATGCAACCAAGATTAATGAAATGATTCGTAAAACCTACGTCCTAAAACTCTACGTCGCAGGCAACACGCCAAATTCAGTGAGAGCACTGAAAATGCTCAACGATATCCTTGAGAAAGAATTTCAAGGAGTTTATACATTGAAAGTTATTGATGTGCTTAAAAATCCGCAACTAGCTGAAGAAGATAAAATTCTTGCTACTCCTACTTTAGCGAAGGTTTTACCACCGCCAGTTAGAAAAATTATTGGCGATCTGTCTGATCGTGAAAAAGTCTTAATCGGACTAGACCTACTATATGAGGAGTTAATTGGCAATGACTAGCCCATCAATTGAAAAAAATGATAACAACGATACTAAAAGACAAGAGCTAGGTGTACAAAAATTACGCACCATGATTGAGGGGTTAGATGACATCACTCACGGCGGATTACCAAAGGGACGATCTACTCTAGTTAGTGGTACATCTGGTACTGGAAAAACTCTTTTGTCAATGCAGTTTCTCTATAACGGCATTACGGGCTTAGATGAGCATGGTGTATTCGTTACTTTTGAAGAGTCACCATCTGACATTATTAAAAACGCCCATAGCTTTAATTGGGATCTCCAAAAACTGATCGATGAAGGACGCTTATTTATCCTTGATGCTTCTCCTGATCCTGAAGGTCAAGAAGTAGTCGGCGATTTTGACCTTTCAGCCCTAATCGAGCGCATCCAATATGCAATTATCAAGTACAAAGCAAAACGGATCTCCATTGATTCGATGACAGCGATCTTTCAACAATATGACTCTCTAGGTTTAGTCCGTCGGGAAATATTTCGGATCGTGGCTCGTCTCAAGTCTCTGGGCGTAACGACTGTCATGACCACTGAGCGCGAGTTAGAGTATGGTCCTGTAGCAAGGTTTGGGGTAGAAGAATTTGTTTCCGATAATGTAATTATTTTAAGAAATGTCCTTGATGGGGAACGTCGCCATCGTACTGCCGAGATCCTTAAGCTGCGGGGAACAACCCACATGAAGGGCGAATTCCCATTTACGATGACCAGCAAAGGTATTAACATATTCCCTCTTGGAGCGATGCGCCTCACGCAAAAGTCATCGAATACCAGAGTCTCTTCAGGTATCACGACACTTGATGAAATGTGCGGTGGTGGCTATTTCAAAGATTCGATTATTCTTACTACTGGGGCAACTGGTACTGGTAAAACCCTAATGGTCAGTAAGTTTATTGAAAATGGTTGCGAAAATGGCGAACGGGCGATTTTGTTTGCCTATGAGGAGTCTCGCCAACAGCTTACTCGCAATGCTTCATCTTGGGGAACCGACTTTGATAAATGGGAAAGTTCTGGCTTACTAAAAATTATTTGTGTTTACCCTGAGTCCTCAGGATTAGAAGATCATTTACAGGTAATTAAGTCGGAAATTGAGACATTTAAGCCCTCTCGTATTGCGATCGATTCCTTGTCAGCATTGGCTAGAGGTGTCAGCAACAATACCTTCCGTCAATTCGTAATTGGCTTAACTGGCTATGTTAAGCAAGAAGAAATCACTGGCTTATTTACAAATACCACTGATCAATTTATGGGTTCACATTCGATTACAGAGTCACATATTTCTACAATTACAGATACGATTATTCTGTTGCAATATGTAGAAATTCGTGGACAAATGTCGAGAGCAGTGAATGTATTTAAGATGCGGGGATCGCGCCATGACAGTCGCATTCGTGAATATGTGATTACTGATGAAGGCGCACAAATTAAGGATTCATTCCAAGGATTCGAGCGGATTTTGAGTGGATCACCAACTAGGGTATCTGTAGATGAAAAATCAGAGCTATCGCGGATCATTCGAGGCGTGTCAGTTGAGCCTTTAGAATAAAAAAAGGAGCGCAACGCGCTCCTTTTTTTATTAGCAACCTAGAGATTCGCGAGTATCAATGCCTGTTTTTGAGTTTGTGCCAGATGCGTTATTACAGAGTTTCTTTAATTGTTGAACATCTAGCAGGGCATTGGTGAAATCTGCACCAGTGACATCAACATTATCAAAGGTCGATCGCAACATATTGGTATCAGCTAAGATTGCGTCACTCAAATCAACATTCTTAAATCTCGTCACATAAGCTATTCCCGAGCTAAAATCACTTCCATGTAGATTGGCTCCATCTAATAAAACGCCATTGAAGAGTGCGCCTCGTAAATCAGCATTTGTAAAATTTGCATCTTTTAAGGTGACGCTAGTAAATTCAGCTCGAATTAAGTTTTTCCCAGAGAAATCTTCACCTTCTGCCTTATTGAGGATTGAACCAGTGACACTAGAGGAGCTAGCGGCTTGGACTGACAATGGCATGAAAAATATGACTGTCGCTAAGATGATGCTAGTAATAAATCGCCAATATTTCATGATTTATTGAGAATGGTTTGGGATAGTTTTTCTTTTGTTAATAACTATTAGATCTCAATTATAGTCAGCCTTGTTAACTGTTCCTGCATAAAACCCAAAAGAGAATGGCGGCGCGAAGCGCTTTAATTCTCTTTTGGGTTTTAGCGCCAAGCGCTTTAATTCGAGCATTGTTATGAATTAAAAAGGTTTCCAGTCGGGCGATCGCAACATCTTAAAATGCTCAAAACGTTGGTGGAAGTAACTATCATCAAGTTTGCTGTGATTATGCACGATCGCAGATTTGACACTGATCGCCCATGACCAAATCTGCGCTACTTGCATCAATGGTTGCATACATTTTAATTCAATATCTTCGAGAGTCTGAGCCGACTGATAGCCATGCAAAAAAGCCTTGCGAACGCTAGGACTAATACCTGCTTGTAAAGTCACTTGTAAAAACTTGGCTATGTCAAATGATCTCCAACCATAACCACATTGATCAAAATCAAATAGGGTGATCTCGTTGGTGTCAGTAAAATGGACATTGCCGCTATGCGGATCACCCCAGCAGATACTCCAGATCGGGAAAGTTTGTGGAAGATGTCTGATTTGTTCTTTGATTTGGGCGATCGCATCCTTCATATACGATCTTGCTGAACTATTCAAAAACGGTGATAAGTCATGTAATGAATCATCTAGTAAATATGCAATCGTCAAATGGGGGCGATCAATATGGCAGTGAAAGTTTTGGGCAGTGCCATGGAGCTTTCCTAAAGTCTCTCCTAATTTTTGCGCTTGGACCTTATTAAGATCTCCAATAGCAACTTGACCTGCGGCATAAGTAAATAAAGCTGCATAGCGTTTACCTTCAAGGGCTGGAATCTCGATCGCTAGTTGTCCATCATCAGTTGTGAGTGGGTAGGCAACAGGAATATAATTTTTATGCAAAAACGCTAATAATTCTAATTCAAATTCGATTTCCGCTTTAGAGCGCCAATGGGCATGGGAAACTCTCAGGACATAGCGGCGATTACCTGCTTCCACCAGATATATGTCGCTCAGTCCCCGCATCCAGAATACACAACTGGTAATTTCGCCCACATTATATCGGCATAAAACTCTATCTACCAATGCTTGAGGTGCAAGGGTGGAATAGGTTATGGGGAAAAGATGGTCAGACATATTGGCGACATGCTTTAGAGACCAATCTGCGACAGGCATAGCATCGATAATTTGATGAATTTTTAGTGTTATTCAGATATATCGCAGAGCAGGGATCAAAAGTGTTTGCCAAAAACCAAAAGTCGTTTTTTATCGTTTGTTTTGACCAGATCGAAGCTGCGGCACAAAGCATCACAGTTTCCATCTGAGGTATTCTTAAATACTATGCAAAATTCCTCAACGCCCCAACCCAATCCATCCGCTAACGAAATCATTGTCAACATTAGCAATGAAAATGTGTCGCGGCGAGCGCGTGTACGTGAACACGTTAACCCATTAGCCAAAAAATATAGTGTTGCGATCGCCCCACCAATCTGGGCAGAAGTTTATGCTGATTGCTCGAAGCCACTCAGTTTGGATATTGGCTCGGCTAGGGGACGCTATATTTTGCAAATGTCACAGCTCAAGCCTGATTGGAATTTTTTGGGTTTAGAAATTAGGGAGCCGCTAGTCGATCGCTGTAATGAGGTTCGTGACGAATTGGGGTTAAAGAATCTGCATTACATTTTTTGCAATGCCAATGTGTCGCTAGCGGGACTATTAACTAAAGGCTCATTGCATGAAGTCACGATTCAATTTCCCGATCCTTGGTTTAAGCGTCGCCAACAAAAACGCCGCGCCGTTCAACCTGAGTTAGTGGCAACTTTAGCGGAGTTACTTGTATCCAATGCCGATGTATTTTTGCAGTCAGATGTGTTGGAAGTAGCCGAGGATATGCGTCAACATTTCGATGCAAATGAAAATTTTATTAATTTGGCTGGTACAGGCAACTTTGCTAACGATTCGATTTTCCCTGAGCATATTCCCACCGAGCGCGAAAGTTCAGTAATTTCGCAAGGCTTACCCGTTTATCGCGCTTATTTCAAACGTAAAACTTAATGACCTAATTGTCGTTGTTTTTCTTTTGATGCCCCATTTTCTAGCCATAAGAGTGCATTTTCTTCTGGCTTATCAGGATTAACCCACATAATCTCATTTAGTTCCTTTATGGATTGAGCAGCTTTATCAAATGGGTTTCTCGCTTTTTCATCCAGAGAAATAATAATCTTATCAGTAGCGATCGCTGCTTCCAAAAGGTGACAGTCTTTCCACATCGCCTCTCGTGTTTTATCGCTTTCAGCAACTTTGTCTAGTCTATCTCTGAGTTTCTGATCAAAAGCTATATCTGCGCGATATTCTACCTTTCTCTTAGCTAACATGCTCGAACGCCACCTTCTAGCATAGTTAGATTGGTGTTTATCCCATTCTTCTTTAATGTCATCAGTGAGTACCATACGATGACAAATCGTCAATACTGCATTGAGAAAATCGCGACAATTTTTTGACGCAGGTGAAGTAGCATTGGGCGCACCACAAGATCTTGCAATGGAGGCATCAATCACTAATAATTTGGAAACTTTAGCTTTCTTCGACATGATTTAGACTGCCATCAATTTAGATTCGGCAGCATCTAAATAACGACTTTCCTCTTGCAAAGAAATCTCGCTAAAGTCTTCTGGCCAGTCTCCAAAAGCTCCTGTTTCATCAAGTTCGGCTGTAGTTACTTTTGTAAAGCCATTATCATCTTGACTAAACCAATGCAATTTCACTTTTTCAGCATCAATTTTATCTTCTGCAATAAGTGATTGCACTCGTCTAATTAATAACTCACTATGGGTTTCAACAACGACTCTAACACCTCGATTTGCGGCATCAACAAGTAGTTGCGCTAGGTTAGCTTGAGCGCGAGGATGTAAATGAATTTCTGGTTGTTCTAAATATACTAATTGCTCTGGTTCAGCAACTAATAAAGCAACAATAACTGGCAAAGTTTGTGACAATCCAAACCCAACATCAGCGATACTAACCATATCAGTAGATTTACTATTGCCTTTGTTTTTTAATCTGCCAACACGGACTTCTACCTGTGTATCATCAATTTGCTTTGTATCAACTTTCCAAGTTAAACCTAATATTTGAAGTGCTTCACCAAGTAGTTTTAGTCGTTTATCTTTGCTAATTCTCCAATGATGAATGATACTAGCAACATAGTTTTCAAAAGTTCCCGTAAACTCGTCACCAAAAGCACTAACAGGATAATTCCTTTCTGGATTACCTCTCAATCCAGGGACATGAATTAACTGCATAATTCGTTGTTCAATGGCTCGACATAGACCGTTACTACCAAAAAGATTAAATAATTTCATATTTGAATCTATATGCAAGCCATAATCCGAAAAGAACAGAGTTGAAAAAAGAAACTGAGAATCAATGTATAAAAAACATCTATGTGTTTTAACAGAAAATCTATAAATATTGTCTAAATTTTGTGTTAAGTCTTTTATCATTTGATCTCTAAATCCATTCTCAAATTGTTTCTGCTTCAACACATCTTGTTGAAGTGAATCAAAGTAATCTTTTGGAAAATCTTCCAACGAACCTAAATAATCTTTACTAAGATTCATATACATATATCTTCTTTTAAAAGAAGCAGATGGAATTATTTTTATTCCTTGAGTCTCAAAACCAAGGGTAAAATCTCCACATACTGTCTTTTCTTCATCATATTTAATTTTATAAAAATCCCTCAGACTATTCGGTAAGTTGTTTAGTATTTCTTCATGTTCCATGCTAGAGGTTATAAGTAAATTTATAATATCTTTATATTGATAAGTTGAAGAAAACAGCTTAATACCAGTAATTTTTTTGTCTTTTGTAAAAGTATTTTGTAATATCTTTTGACTCCCTAGTGATATTGCAACAGAAAAACTGTTGTTAAGAGATACAGACCTACTAATGTCTTTTGTAAATATTTGATCTGCTGAAGTTAAACGAACATTTGCACCATTTAGCTTTAAAGAACCTGCATCATAGGTAGATTCTAAAGTTTGTTTCATTAATAATAATGGCTGCATAATACTGGACTTGCCAGAACTATTTGCACCAGAAAGAATAGTTAGAGGAGCTATTTCAATACTACATTCTTCTGCAAGTGACTTATATCCAGAAACAGAAATCCTTGTAATTCCTTGTTCGGGCTTGCTATCCTGATCATCTTTGAATGTACTTTTTGTTTTAGTCATTGACTTTAACTAGTAGAAAAACTTGGATAAATTCTTAAATGTTTCAATTTTATAAGATACAATCAAGGAGCTTAAGCCCCTTGATTGGAAAGTGAGATATAACTGATTAACTATTATAAAGGTGGTAAATAACCCATTGCATCTTTGACAGCATTTAGAGTTTTAAAAGCGGTTTCAGAGGCTTTTTCGCGACCTTCTTTTAATACGCGATCAAGATATCCTGATTCTTTTACCACTTCATCATACTTAGTTTGAATTGGTTCAAGATGTGCGATCGCAGCATCAGTCAGCACAGTCTTAAAATCACCCCAACCGCGCCATGTAGCAGCCTCCGCTTGCACCTGTTCCTTAGTTTTACTAGCAAAAATCGCGTATAAACCGAGGAGATTATTCGCTTCAGGGCGATCGCTATCATCAAAAGCTAACTCGCGCACCGTATCGGTTTTACATTTCTTGATTTTCTTGGTAATTTCATCAGGCTTATCTAGCACATGAATCCGACTCATTTCCGAAGGATCGGACTTCGACATTTTTTTTGTACCATCGGTGAGGCTCATCACCCGCGCCCCTTCCTTGCGAATTAAGGGATTAGGCACTTTCAAAACTGGGGCAAACTGATCGTTAAATCTTCCCGCAATATCTCGTGTAAGTTCTAAATGCTGCTTCTGATCTTCACCGACAGGGACTAAATCGGCTTGATATAGCAAAATATCTGCCGCCATTAGTACGGGATAGTCCAGCAGACCCACACCCACATTTTCGCCTTGCTTGATTGCTTTTTCTTTAAATTGGATCATTCGCTCCAACCAGTTCAGTGGCGTGATGCAGTTAAGCAGCCAAGTTAGTTCAGCATGTGCCGAAACATGGGACTGCACAAAAATTGTAGAAATGCTGGGATCAATGCCACAGGCAATATACAGGGCAGCAATATCGCGGGTATTGCTAGCTAGAGTCTTTGGATCATGGGGAACCGTGATCGCATGTAGATCAACCACACAAAAGAAATTTTCGTAATCAGCCTGAGTCTCTACCCAGTTGCGAATTGCCCCCAAATAATTGCCAATGTGTAGGTTGCCAGTCGGTTGTACGCCAGATAGAACTCGTTTTTGCATGAGATTTTCAGATCATAGAGAGAACGCAAAGCGTTCTCTCGCTATATTTAAATTACAGGTTAATAATGTATAACACCATAGAATGAGCGCGAAGCTCTCATTCTATATACTTAGGTTACAGGTTGATAATGTATTTACAGGCACAGGGGCAGGGAAAACGATCGCTCTACAAAAAGGCAAGCTGACTTTCCCCAGATCCTGCTCAAAAGCTTTTGGTATTGTACCAATTAGCGTTTCGACTATACTCTTGCGCGGATCGGATGGCGCGACTTGATAGATCACGCTCAGGACATCATCAGGAAACCAAGCTCGAACAAGCATAAGTAGCTCTGGTGCTGTCAGAGCGCGATCGCGATTATCTGGGGTCAATCTAATCCCCACCAAGCGATCGCTTTCAAAATAAATATTTGCCGTAAAGCCCCTAACATAAACCAACTTACGTTCGGGCAATGCATACAAGCCCTCGCCACCTGGTTGCAACTGGTGCATCGTATATTCATCGCGATGAATCGTCGCGATCGCAGCCCAGTTATTGTCCTGAGCATATTTAAAAAACTGCGGTTCTAACATGCCCAAATGTAAAGTATCAGGCTGTAATGGTGGATGTGCTCTTGTTTGTAGACTAGGTAATGTTCTTACTGTGCCTAATTTTTGATTGGCTGCATCGTTAGATCGCGCCGCAGGAGTTAAGGCGATCGCACTGAAAAAACTTGCAGCGATCACCATACCAATAGAAGATATACGAAAATTGACTCTAATTGCCATACATGCACCTATACAGCATTACTGAAGATGGCTTAATTTTTCTGCGTCTACCTTAGCAAAAATTCTTGTTTGTTGTGGCAAAAGCGCAACAAACTAAACCTAAGAGATAGAGGTAATTCAAAGTATCACCTCTATCTCTTAGGTTTTTAAGATAAGGCGGTGTAGCGGTTTCATGCTATAGGTATTAACTAATAGTTTCTTGGTATTTTGTTAGATCATGTCCCTTAACCCAGAGTCAGAGTCCGATCGCGGGAAAAATAAAGCTTCCTCTAAAAGTTTTGAGGCAATGCGGAAATTTTCCGAAAAATATGCAAAGAATACAGGCACATTCTTTTGTGTCGATCCTAGCGTAACTAATGCTGTTATTGAGGGCTTGGCTAAGCATAAAGAAGAGTTAGGCTCTCCTCTATGTCCCTGTCGCTATTATGAAGATAAGGAAGCTGAAATCAAAGATACCTATTGGAACTGTCCTTGTGTGCCAATGCGCGAACGCAAAGAATGTCACTGTATGTTATTTCTGACTGAAGACAATCCTTTTGTTGGCACGAAACAAGAACTCGAAGTAGTTGAGATTGTCTATGATGCCTAACCTCAAAGCACAAAATAGCGCAGCCATTTTGTGCTTTTAATGCCCTTATACCAATTCACAGAAGTGTCACCACACTTCTGTGAATTGGTGTAAATCCTAAAAAATAGAGGTGATGCAAAGCATCACCTCTATTTTTTATAGCCTTAGCCACTTTTATCAAGACAAATCAAAACCCAAATAGTGTGAGGCGGAGCTTCGCTCCGCCTCACACTATTTGGGTTTTATGTCCTAATAAGAATGGCGACAACTATATTGCTTGATCGCACCCAACAGACCTTTCCAGATTTAGCAAGCTCTAAGGCTTTTGATACAGGGCAACCGCACACGTTTCTGAATATTTTGGCATAGTTTACTTTTAGGATCGAGATTGCTTGATCCTAGGATTCTGCGATCACAAGTTTCATAATAAATACACAATTGACGTTTTTTGAAAGAACTTCCTATTTTGTATTCATTTTGATTGAAACCATTATCTAGCAATCGTTTGCGATTTATTCACAAATTATTTAGAAACATGTGCGGTTGCCTTGGAATTAAAAAACAAAACCTTACAGGGTTTTAAAAGCACAAAATGGCTACGCCATTTTGTGTTTTCGTATTAATTATGAGTGAAGAATTGTCGATTGCACAATATTTTCAGCTTTTAGTAAATAAGAAATTTCTCTATTATCGTTAATATATCCTTTAAGATATGGTCTCAATATCGCTGGTACAGCGCTAATATTTTGGTCAAACGTGTCATTTGGAATATGAACAACCCCCAAAACTTTAGGCACGATCAACGCCAGAGAGAGTTGTTGCACTGATATTAGAATCACTTCATAGAGTCTAATATTTTGGTCTAGAGGTTGCAAACCCAATAGCATTGCTAAATCGATCGCCCAATAAACCCGGCGACGACGGCTTAATATACCTAAAATACAAGATGGTTTATTAGGCACAGGCATGATGTGAGAAGCTCTGATCGTCAAAACTTCTTGAGTAAATTCACTTTCAAGTAAGCCGACGGTTTGAGGATCAATCGAAAACTTTAGACAAGTATCAAGTCCTGACTCTTGCTGTACTCTCATCTTTCCTTCTTGAATATCGACACTCTGCGGAAGTGTTTGTATGGACATATGTCAACTTTAGTAAACATTAACCATGTATAGCGATCAGGGCAAGCGTTTGTATACAGCATTATGGCTGCTTGCGTCCCCATTTCTCGATCGCAGCCTGAATTTGCTCGACTTTAAATGGCTTGGCAATAAAATCATTCATTCCCGATGCCAAACATTTCTCGCGATCGTCATGCATCGCGTTAGCCGTAATTGCAATAATTTGAATAGATTTAGCTAGGTTAGATAATTCAGGTTGCACACTTTGCGCCATTGCTCTGATTTGTCGAGTTGCCTCTAATCCGTCCATTTCAGGCATCTGCACATCCATAAAAATCAAATCATAGGATTGTTTTTGGATCGCTTCTAATACTTCGATTCCATTTGTAGCAATATCGATGCTGTAACCCATCTTCTCAAAAAGACGATTTGCTAATTTCTGATTGACTGGATTATCTTCAGCCAGCAAAATTTTGAGGGGAATTTGTGTAGCAAGTTTTGGGATATTACTAGACAATAATTTGTTCTGAGTACCATCTAATAAATGACCGACGACTTCTACAGTAAGAGATTTTTTTGTTTCCACTGGATGATAGGGAATCGTAAATAAAAAGGTCGTACCTCGATCCAAAATGCTCTCAACCCAGATATCTCCACCCATTAAGCTAATCAGCTTGTGACTAATAGCTAGCCCCAAACCAGTACCTCCAAACTTACGAGTTATGGAAGAATCAATTTGCGAAAATGGTTTGAATAATTCATCTAATTTGTCAGATGGAATGCCGATACCAGTGTCTTTTACTGCAAAAATAAGTTGAGTATCTTGATGCTTTCTGATGTCTATAAGAACTTCTCCCAGAGAAGTAAATTTAATCGCATTGCCCACCAGATTGACTAAAATCTGCTGTAAATATTTGATGTCTCCTTCGATTAGTTGAGAAACCTGCGAATCAATTGAGTAACTGACTTCTAAGGATTTTTCCTTAGCCATGAAGTTGACTAAACTGAGCACAGTCTCAATACATTCTCTTATAGCAAAAGGCTGTACTTCCAACTCGACTTTTCCAGATTCAACTTTGGAAAAGTCCAAAATGTCATTGATCAGCATTAATAGCTCTGCCCCACTAGTGTTGATTGTTTCTACATATTCACGTTGCTCAGGCTCTAGATGCGTATCTAACAACAAATTAGTCATCCCAATCACTCCATTCATGGGGGTGCGCAATTCATGGCTCATTGTGGCTAAAAACTCAGATTTAGTTCGAGCGATCGCTTCCGATGTTTCTTTTTGTTGTTGAAGTTCTATTCTTAAAATATTAGTCTTGATCAAGTCCTGAATTGTAAGGAAGCCAACTTTGACCACCATATAGACAAACAAAGCGCCAAAAAAGAAGATAACTCCTGTGAGAAGTAGGATGAGCGATTGGATTCCTAAAGAAAATAGTATCAATACCCCCAAATAGCCTAAGAGAAAGAACACCATCAGCGATCGCAATATGTTCCAGCTCTGGCGATACTTATTATCTTGAATTAAAGCCAAAATTCTTTGTGTTTCTTTAATCGAAAGAAACATCACGAATCCACCAAGGACAATTAAGACAATAGTAAAAAGATCACTCATACTTTTACAAACTTAGGCAGACACAAGTATATACTTACGCCCCATCACAAAACATTATCTAATAACAAAGCACGAAATGGATTAGACATTTCGTGCTTTGCAAACCCTTACTGGGGTTGTTTTTTTAATGTCCAAAAGTGTGACAACACTTTTGGACATTGGTATAAATGGCAAATCTTGAATTGCGATCGCTATACTAGTTATCTAGACTGAGTTAATGTTTGTACTAAATTTAGCTAACGCACACAGAACACATATGAATCTGAATCGCCGTAAGTTACTTTCTTGGTTTGGTTTAGGCTGGTTGGCAAGTCTTCTGCCTTCGTCGTTAATTGGGTGTAGTGAATCTACTCCTACTGCCACTGCATCTGCGCCAGCATCCTCTCCTACGTCTGCGACTGCGACTGTTGCTGCTGCACCTAGCGGTACTTTCAAAGTGATCGGTACAGTTGCCCAACTAAAAAAAGACAAGGTTTTGGTTTCCTCAGACAAAAAAATTGCTGTGGTAAGCAATCCTAATGATGCAACAAAGGTCTTGGCTGTTAATGCCGCTTGCACCCATAAAGGCTGCGTAGTAGTCTGGAATTCGGCAAGCAAAGAATTTGTTTGCCCTTGTCATGATGCCAAGTTTGCGGCTGACGGTGCGGTGCGCCAAGGTCCCGCTGATAAACCCTTACAACGCTTTGCTGCCAAAATTGAGAATGGACAAGTATTGGTTAGTGCATAACTAGTTAAAAGTCTCGCAAAGCAGAACTTTTAACTAGTTTTTATTTTTTGTCTTGTGTCAAAGCGCCGTAATAGATCTATAGAAAATAAAATCCAAAGTTGTTGCGAATTCGGTTGCAACTTTGGATTTTTTGATTTCTCTAAGTATTATTAAGTGAGTGGTAGCGCTCCGCGCTACTAATAGTTTTTTGGCGTTTTACGGCAACGGCACAAATGATTTGGGATTGCTATATATTGGTAGATATTGTGATCGCAAAATAACAGCATAACTATAAGGATAACTATGTCAGGACATATCCTACTTGTGGATGATGAACCAGGGCTGAGAGAGGCGGTGCAAGCCTATCTTGAAGATAGTGGCTTTGCAGTGCAAGTTGCTAACAATGCGCGAGACGCATGGCAACTACTAGAGCAAACCACACCCGATCTGGTGATCTCGGACATCATGATGCCGCAGGTGAGTGGGTATGAATTTCTGAAGCAAATGCGTGAAGACGTAAGATTTTTAAATTTGCCTGTGGTGTTTTTGACAGCAAAGGGCATGACCAAGGATCGCATTGATGGCTATAACGCGGGTTGTGATGCTTATTTGTCGAAGCCTTTTGATCCTGATGAGCTAGTTGCGATCGCGGAAAATTTGATTGCCCGTCGAGCGATCCAAGCAGTTACAGCTAATAGTAATACTTCTGAAATAACTGATTTGGCTGGTCAACTTGCCGAAATCAAGGAATTGCTCAAAGAGAAAGCGGCGATCAAGGTTAAAGTTACCCCACCACCAATCAAGATTGAGTTTACACCTCGTGAACAGAGTGTTTTAGAGCTTGTAGTTGAAGGCTTGATGAATAAAGAAATCGCTAAGCGTCTTGGTACAACTATTCGGAATGTTGAGAAATATGTCAGTCGGCTATTTAGTAAAACTGGTACTAGCAGCCGCACCGAATTGGTGCGCTATGCGTTACAACATGGCTTGATTGAGGCTTATTCTTAGGTAAAAGGCATCTCGACTCGCTAACGCATTCTAAAAATAATTAATCCCACTTGATGCGTTACGTTTCACTAAAGCATCCTACAAATAATTAAGCATTCTTCACTTATGAGTTATCTACTAACATTTTCCTAGAAATTTCTAACCTAAAATACATTGCTCTTAATATTGAACTTATAGATAAAAAGTGCCACACACTTTTTATCTATAAGTTTATAAATTTTTTATATGCAATGGTTTAAATTTAATTGGCTGAGTATTAAGTCGAAACTGATTGTGATGCTGCTAACCGTGAGCAGTAGCTCGATCCTCGTGACTGCATATCTGGGTTATCAAAGCGGGAAGTCCAATTTGACCGATCGCGTATTTAATCAATTAACCAGTGTGCGGGCTTCCAAGGCTTATCAAATCGAATCCTATTTCAAAACAATTCGCAATCATATTCAAACGCTGAGTATCGATCCTTCAGTAGGAACAGCGCTCTCCGAATTTACGAACGCTTACCGACAGCTTGAAAATGTGCCATTACCAGCCGATGCTTTGCCCAAAATTAATGCTTATTATCAGAATGAATTTCTGCCCAAATTAGCGCAAACAGAGCAAGGTTCTCCTGTTCTGAATTCATTTTTACCAGAAGCGATCGCTAGTAATTATCTGCAATATCATTACATCGCCAATAATTCTAATCCCATTGGCAAAAAGCATCTCTTAGACAAAGCCAATGATAGTAGTGAATATAGTCGCCTCCATGGTCGTTATCATCCGATCTTTCGGAATATTATTGAGAAATTTGGTTACTATGATTTGTTCCTAATTGATCCTGATGGTCGAATAGTTTATACAGTTTATAAAGAGACAGATTTTGCTTCTAGTCTTACCATTGGCGCTTATAACGAAAGTAATCTTGCCCGTCTATTTGCCTCAGTGCGCCGTTCTAAAGAAAAAGACTATGCAAGGATCATCGATCTGGAGTCTTATGCTCCTTCCTATGGTGCTCCAGCCGCTTTTATTGCCGCACCTATTTATAATCAAGATAAATTTATCGGCGTTCTCGCGATTCAAGTACCAGTTGACGAGATTAATAATGTGATGACAGGTAATCGCAAATGGGAAGCTGATGGCTTAGGCAAAAGTGGTGAAACTTATCTAGTTGGTCCAGATTACTTAATGCGATCGGTTTCGCGATTTTTGATTGAAACACCTGAAGAATACTTAAAAACTCTAGTTGCTTTAGGCGTAAATAACGAAACAATTAAACGGATTCGCCAATACAAGACCTCGGTTTTGGCTCAAGCTGTCAAGACTACTGCTGTTGAGGAAGCGATGATGGGTAAGCAAGACATTAAAATTATCCGTGATTATCGTGATATTCCTGTCTTGAGTTCTTACTCACTTTTACAAATAGAAGGATTGAAATGGGCGATTCTCTCGGAAATAGATTTAGCAGAAGCCTATGCTCCAATTTATGATTTTGAACGACAGTTAGTAATCTCGGCAACTTTACTAATGTTGTTAGTAATTTTATTGGCGATGGTAATGGCTTCTTTGTTTGTGAAGCCGATTAATCAATTAATTACCAGCGCTCGTAAAGTGGCTGCGGGGCAATTGGATGCGATCGCAGTTTTAGAAACTGAAGATGAATTTGGAGAACTCGCGCAATCTTTTAATCTGATGGTGTCAAGTTTACGTGATCAGACTGATTTAGTTGAAGAAAAAAATCGTGAGAATGAGCAATTGTTGCTTAGTATCTTTCCTGCGGCGATCGCTAAACGTCTGAAACAAGGTGAAAAGAATATTGCCGAAAGTGCTTCTAATGTAACGGTGCTATTTTCTGATTTGACGGGCTTCTCGAAATTGTCAGATTCTCTTACTGCTTACGAAATTGTCAGTATTCTCAACGATCTGGTCACTAGTTTTGATGAAACCGCCGATCGTTTTGGCATGGAAAAAATTAAAACCATTGGTGATAGCTACATGGCGGTCTGTGGTCTGTCGGTTCCCTATCTCGACCATGATAAACGGGCGATTGATTTTGCGATAGAAATGCAAGCGATCGTAAGGAGATTTAGTCAAGAGCGTGGATTCAAATTGAATATCAGCTTAGGAATTAACTCAGGCGATATCGTGGCAGGCATCGTCGGCAGAAATAAATTTATTTACGATGTTTGGGGCGACACGATTAATATTGCTAGTGCCTTAAAGTCTGCTTGTCCTGAAGGCGCGATTTTAGTTTCTCACGAAATTTATAATCGTCTATGTGACCTCTACGAGTTTGCGCCACTAGCCACCAAAATCGAAGATGGTGAAGTCGTATTAGAAGCATGGCATCTCAAAAGCACGATCAAAATTAAACCAAGCTAAGAAAATAAAACCCAATAATATTTCGGCGGGCGTAGCCCGCCGAAATATTATTGGGTTTTATTTGGATTATTGTTAACAACTCATGTCAGATATAACTAATGCATTCGCGATCGCATCAGGTGCAGTACCTGGTGCTCTATCTCGTTTTTATCTTACAGAATGGTCAAAAGCAAAATATGGGACAAAATTTCCTTACGCAACTTTTGGGATTAACGTAACTGGTTGCTTAGCGATGGGATTCTTTTTCACAATTTCCAAAGGAATCGCAGGCTATCCCACAGAATTAGATCTATTGATTAGAACTGGATTTTTAGGCTCCTATACCACTTTCTCCACTTACGGATTTGACACGCTCACGATGTGGCGGAGTAACCAAAAGATTGCGACTATTTTTTATTGGGCTGGGAGTGCGATTCTAGGTGTAGTCGCAGTATTTTTAGGTGCAGCGATCGCCAAACTCTTTATCAAGTAAGCCAAACATGCAATTCGTAATTCGTAATTCGTAATTCCCAATTCCCAATTCCCAATTCGTAATTCGTAATTCCCAATTTCTAGGACAAGAAACAATGAATTCTTTAAAAGGACGTTTTCCAATAGCTGTAGCGATCGGCGCTATTTTTGGTGCATTGAGCCGTTTTTACATTACTGATTTAGCAAAAGCTATGTTTGGTAAAGATTTTGGATTTTACGGGACATTCTTTATTAACGTCACAGGATGTTTGATCATTGCCTATATTCTGACCCTCGCAACCGAGAATATTCGCCTCATTTCACCCGAACTCCGACTGATGACAACAACAGGTTTTTGTGGTGCATATACCACTTTCTCTACCTACGGATTGGAAGCTAGCGGTTTCTTAGAGAAAGGTAATATCACAATGTTACTAGTTTATTTTGTTGGCAGTGCGATCTCAGGCATGATTGGCATTCAAATTGGTGTTTTATTGGCAAGAACCTGCGATCGACAATCTTAGAAAGTACCTGCGATCGCAGTGTCGGTGCGATCGCATACATGCAGCCTTAATTAACATGATATTTATATTGAATTAAGTAATACAAACAAAGCATTTCACTTTTATTTTATTATTTTGGATTTGCTTTTAAGCACTTTTTTCCTTGTTTATAGAGGGTTTCAGGTTCTAAGGTCTACTAGTATCGATTTGCTTTTAAGCACTTTTACGCCCAAAAAGGTAAGTAGCGAGCATAGCGAGTAGAGTTAGAAGCTGAGTAATCTGGCTTAATCAAGCCAGATTCTTTTGTAGCACTGATTACTTGAGACACGAGAACGTTTTTTGACTCATCAAAACCAAATCGCTCTCTTAGTGTCTGGTTAGACATCTGCCTGTTACTGACGTATAGCAAACAGCAATGCTGATAACAGGCTCGAATGCGATCCGATTTACTCATGTCATCAAAAGTTTGGTAAGCAAATAAAACTGTTGTGGTACGAGTTTCTCCTACCCGAAAATCTGGCGCGGGTAATTGGTAAACTTCTGCTGCGCTCACAACTTTGTCAATACCACTGCCTTTTTCTTCACATATACCGAAACGGCGCATTAGATCAGCGAGTTGTTCGTTGCGGGAGCGGTATTCATCAATGAAACGATCAACAGGAATAGGTGGAATGCCTGGGTTAGATATTTCAATGCGATCGCTGTACATTTCAATCATTACAGAAGCACCTGTTGCTAGAAAATCCTGATGCACCAAGGCATTAGCAATAAGTTCTCTTAGTGCCTGTATCGGAAACATTTTGACTTCTTGGCGAACCGCTTCTTCAATAAAGCGATTTTGTGGGGCTGCTGAATGTACAAAACTAACTAATTTCTCAAAGCTGACCGCATATCCGCGATTTCCCATCTTGTCATCACGAGTTTGAAGTTTATTACTACCTTCATAGAGAACGACACGAGGAGCTTTACGAGCTAATGCGAGCGAAAAAGCATCAAGCTTTTTTGCCAAAACGATCGCAGCTAAATTGGTAATTGTCCATCCTTGAGTTGTTTGTTTGATTAAATCTTGGCTTTGTAATCTCTCTAAAACAGCCTCACGGGTGGTTGGATAAGGAACCTTTAGGAGTTCAAAGTAAGTTTGAGTATCTAGTAAAGCAATTACATCATCTGGGCTGGCATCTAGGCGAGCAGGTTGAAAAAACCAATCTTGCTGATCTTCTGCAAAAATCTGTTTCAGTCTATCTACAGTCATTGGTCGTAGTTCTTCTCCAACCCTCATCCAGTGGATTCCCTTATATTCCAATGCTTGCCCCGTAGGACGAGGAGGCACTTTAAAAACTAGCACTCGACCATTAGGATGCTGTAGCTCGGTAATGTCTACCCGAAATCTAAGGTCTTGAAATATACCTGCTTTAAGTTTGTTTAGACTTTCTACAGTTGACCAAGCTTGGGAACCGACCACTTGACGAGGTCGCTTATCAGTAACACCTAAAACAAGATAGCCACCACCTTCATTAGCCAGCGCTATGCAGTATTCTCGGAGCTTTGTTGAATCATACTGCTGCTTTGCTTCTTTAAATTCAAGTTGTTCTGTCTCAGTAGGCGTTACTAGCCATTTCTCAAGTGTTTCAAGATTAATCATAGGGCAATGCTAGAAAGTACCTGCTAATGCACCGACACAGCGATCGCAGATATGCGGATGCTCAGCAGACTCACCGATATGAGTGGAGTAGTTCCAGCAACGGGGACATTTTTTACCATCTGCCTTGAGTACAGCAATTTGTAAGCCTGTTGCTTCACCTGTGAATTGTAAATCGGTGGGTAGGCTATCGACGATCTCTGCTTGCGAGACGATGAATAGATAGCGCAACTCATCGCCGCAGGATGCTAAATAACTGCGTTGGCTGTCATCAGATACGACCAGTAAGACCTTCGCTTCAA
Source organism: Pseudanabaena sp. M085S1SP2A07QC (assembly GCA_020404895.1). GTDB lineage: Bacteria > Cyanobacteriota > Cyanobacteriia > Pseudanabaenales > Pseudanabaenaceae > Pseudanabaena. Next base: position 22,680 of record JADBWK010000012.1, read on the forward strand.
GTGGAGCACCGATCGCTTTGCCATTTCGGGCTAGTTCCAATACTTTATTTACTTCAGAACGGACTTCGCGGAGATATTCCCACTTACCAGCTAGTTCGGGCTTGTACCATTCATCATGATCTGTAAACCAACCTGCTTGGAATACCGACTTTTGGGGTACGGGATAGGGCAGATGTTGCCAGATATCTTCGGCGGTGTGAGCTAGTACAGGTGCGATCGCTTTAGTAATTGCTTCGAGGCAATACATCAGCACGGTTTGGCAACTGCGACGGCGGGGTGCATTGGGGGAACTAATATAGAGGCGATCTTTGGCGATGTCTAAATAGAAGTTAGATAAATCCACCGTACAGAAGTTTTGGATGGTTTGGAAGAAGCGGGAGAACTGGAAGTTATCGTAGGCTTCGGTGACATCTTTGGTGACTTCAGCAAGACGATGTAGGATATAGCGATCACTCTCTGGCAATTGGTCATAGGTCACAGTATCCTGAGCAGGATCGAAATCAAAGAGATTGCTTAACAAGAATCTCGCTGTATTCCGAATTTTGCGTGACATATCCGACATCTGCGCCAAGATCGTCTTTCCAATCTGCACATCGCCTGTATAGTCAACACTCGCCGCCCAAAGACGGATTACATCCGCACCATAGGGTGGTTCTTTTTTCTGATCCTTGCCACCATTAATCACAACTGTAGGATCAACGATATTGCCGAGGGATTTGCTCATTTTCTGTCCCTTCTCATCTAGGGCAAAGCCATGGGTTAGTACGGTCTTGTAAGGCGCATAGCCGTTGGTTGCCACACTTGTCAGCAACGAAGATTGGAACCAGCCACGATGTTGATCGGAGCCTTCAAGATACATATCCGCAGGATAATTGACAGCATAGGGAACGAGTTTAGAGTCATGGTTCTCGCCACCTAGCACACCTGCCCAAGAGGAACCAGAGTCAAACCAGACATCCATTGTATCTGTGCCTTTACGATACTTATGTCCATTATTGCGATAGGCTTCAGGAAGCAGTTCTTCAACTTCTCTTTCCCACCAAACATCGGAGCCATATTCGCCAATCAGGGCTTGAATATGGGCAACTGTTTCTTCTGTCAACAAAGGTTCGTTGGTTTCTTCGTCATAAAATACAGGAATCGGTACACCCCAAGTACGTTGACGAGAAATACACCAATCCGATCGCTCTTGCACCATTGAGGTAATCCGATTTTCGCCGATCGCAGGAATCCATTTCACCTCTTTGATCGATCGCAAAGCATCTCCACGGAAACCATCAACAGACGCGAACCACTGCTCGGTGGCTCTGACGATCACAGGCTTCTTGGTGCGCCAGTCGTAGGGATATTTGTGGTTATAGGCTTCTTCTTTAATGAGAGTTCCATTAGCAGTCAAGATTTCCACAACCTTGGTGTTGCCTTCCTTCAGAACACTCAAACCAACCAAGTCTTCGCCAGCATCAGCATTAAAAATACCGCGATCGTCTACTAGGGAAATCATTCCCAAATTATATTTTTTACCAACGATAAAGTCATCATGACCATGATTGGGAGCGGTATGCACTAAGCCTGTACCTGACTCGGCGGTGACATGTTCGCCTAAGACAATCGGGCTAGGGCGATCAGCGATCGGATGTTTTGCGATCGCACCTTCAAGAACATCACCTTTGAAAGTGTATTTAACTTCTAAAGCTTGCTCAAAGGTTACGGCTAGTTTTTCTACTAGTTCAGTCGCGACGATGTAGTTTTTCTCGCCAGCCGAGACAATGCTGTAATCTAGGGATGGATTGGCACTGATTCCCAAGTTGGCGGGAATTGTCCAAGGTGTTGTTGTCCAGATCACAACATGGAGATTTGGTAAATCTGCGATCGCCTTCAGTTTCTCGCTAGATTTGGTAACAGGGAAAGCGACATAGATACTGCGCGAAATATGATTTTCGGGATATTCTAATTCGGCTTCGGCGAGAGCTGTATGTGAACTCGGCGACCAATATACAGGTCGCAGTCCACGATAGATATAGCCTTTCAGTGCCATCTTCCCAAATACACTGATTTGCTCGGCTTCATATTCAGGCTTCAAAGTATAGTAAGCATTTTCATAATCACCCCAAACTCCCAAACGCTTAAACATTGCCGCTTGTTCGCCAATTGTTTGCATGGCAAATTCCTTAGCCCGTTTTCGCAATTGCAGAGGGGTTAAATTAGCCCGTTCTTCGGCTTTGATATTTTGTAATACCTTAAGTTCGATTGGCAATCCGTGACAGTCCCAACCTAATACATAGCGGGCTTTACGTCCACGCAACAGTTGGTAGCGATTAATTATATCTTTTAAAGATTTGCCCAAGGCATGACCCATATGCAGTGTCCCATTGGCATATGGGGGGCCATCGTGGAGCGTAAAAATATCGCCTTGGTTGTTCTGGCTTAAGTTTTCGTAAATGCTTTGTTCCTGCCAAAACTTTTGAATCTCTGGCTCTTTGATAATTGCATTTGCCCGCATCGAAAAGTCCGTTTGCGGTAGGTTAACGGTGTCTTTGTATTCAGACTGTTCGAGGCTTTTTGGCGCAGGTTTCTCAGAGTTGGCTTTAGGAGCAGATGTCATCGTTCTAGACTATGTCAGATTTTGCAAAGGTTTACACTTCATAATACTACAAACTAGTTTGCAACTTAAAAGCCTGAACCATATTTACATTCAACCGCTGTAACTGCTTCTCCATCTTCCAGTGTATATAAATCATGCTCATTGTGTAAGAAATTCAACGATTCTCCCGTTTGAGCTAGCTTCATAAGTTCCTCGGTTGATGGTTCAGATAGCTCTAGAAATAATTTTTCTCTCAAAAGTGCTTGTTCATCTTTTGAAAGAGAGAAAATAACTTGGGTGATTGATTCAACTAGTTTTGTATTCATTTCTGATATCTACTTAGCTCTGATATATCTGTATAAATCAACTTTACTTATATTTTTTGTTGAGGCGTTCAGAATTATGACGCAGAATTAAAAGCAATCAGCGTTATATTTTCCTATAATTTAATCAGCGATCACCTATTCCATTCACTCAATAATAGAACGGAGGGAGTACCGCGAAAAATTCTTAAATTATTAGATTATTGGTAGTTTGTATGATTATGTCTTAGTTTCGCAGGTTGAAATAAAAGTCAAAGACCATTGTCAGGATTTGCAAGGAAAATGGAGAAAGGATATTTGGGGATAAGCTCATTGATATCATGCTTTGATAAGTGTACAATTAATAGAATTAACTTAACAATTGTATCAAACGAATCTCAAATGATATATAACCGATAAAATAAAGAGTGACTCAAGTTTTTATACTGAAACAATACAAATGGATAACCCAGAAGTAAGAATAGAGAAAATCGGCAGTAAATCTCCTTATTTAGATGCAGTCAAAAAATTATGGCGAGCAAATGCAAAAACTCTTGGTTTTTTTTCTAATGATGCTTTTGATGATTACGCAAAATCAGAGCAAATACTTATAGCACTTAATGAAGAAGATAATTTTCTCGGCTATCTGATCTACTATGCTAATCGGTCAAAAATAATCAAGATACAACATTTATGTACAACCAATGAAGCACAAGGTAGAGGGATAGCTAAACTGTTAGTTGAACATTTAAAGCAAATAACTAGAGATTTTCTTGATATTCGTCTTGTATGCCGACAGGATTATGGAATTGATTCTATGTGGGAGAAATTTGGATTCACTCCCATGCATGAGAAACAAGGAAAAAGCAAGCAAGGTTATCTGGTAACTACATGGGTTTACAATCATGGACATCAAGATCTATTCTCAATCAGAGTTGATCACAGTCAAGCCACAAAACTACATGTAGTAATCGATGCCTGTATTTTTTTGGATCTCTACTCTGCATCGTCACAATCTCTCGAAGAAAGTGAATCTGCTTGTCTTTTAGCAGATTGGGTTCAAAGCGAATTAGAACTTTGCGTGAGTGATGAAGTTTATACTGAAATCAGTCGCCATCCAGACAAAAAGATAAGAGACAAGATCCGAGCTTTTGCAGATGGCTTTCTAAGGCTGAATTGCTCTTCTCAACTTGTGGAATCAATACAAAAAGAAATTATTGTTTTATTCAAAGATAATGATGCTCAGAATATCTCAGACATAACTATCCGTCAATTAGCAAGAGTTATTGCTTCTGAACAATCCAGCTTTTTAGTAACAACTAATGTAGATTTACTAGCATTTGCAAAGAAAATTAATGAGCAATATGGTGTATTTATAGTTAGCCCAAATAAGTTGATTGTTAAGTTAAGTGAGCTTAGAACTGCTTCTGAATACCAACCAGCCCAATTAGCTGGTACAAGACTCTTCCAAAGAAAAGTGAATTTGGAAGATCATAAAATATTGAAAGAAGCTTTCTTTGCTAATGACGAAGATAGTTTTGAGAATAAATTCAAGAAAATTCTGATTAAGACGGAAATATATGAATGTTTTACTGTTTGGGAAGACAATATTCCTATCGCTTTATTTGCTTATGATAGAAGTAAAAATCATGAGCTTTCTATACCTTTTCTTCGAGTAAAATATAGATCCTTGTCTGAAACCTTAGCTCGTCATATCATTTATCGCACAATTATTTTGTCAGCAAATGAGGGCAGATGTTTTACTAAAATATCTGAGATGCAAATGGAAGAATTTATAGTAAGAGCAGTTCAAGATGCAGGGTTTTCCAGTACTCAAAACAACTGGCTCAAAGTGAATCTAAAAACTATAAGTTCTACCATTGATTTGTCTGATGCACTTTTAAGTATAAGTTCAAACTTAGGAGAAGAATATAATAAATTCTGTGGATTAATTGCTAATAACCTTAGATCGGCGGAATCATCAGATATTGAATATATTTCCGAGTTAGAAAAATTTTTATATCCTGCTAAAATATGTGGCTATGACATCCCAAATTTTATTATTCCAATTAAACCTACATGGGCGAAGGATTTATTTGATGAAGGGTTAGCAAAGCAGAATTTTTTTGGTGCTGAACGTTCTGAACTTGCTCTTAATTGGGAAGCGGTTTACTATCGAAATAAGAAGTTACCATCAAATAAATTTAAATCTCCTGCAAGAATACTATGGTATATCTCTGAGGATAAAGATGGAGGCTATACACAAACAAGTTCTATTCGAGCTTGTTCTACACTTGACGAGGTAATTATTGGAAATCCCGAAGAGCTTTATCTGAAATTTCAAAGATTAGGGATCTATAAATGGACAGACATCAAAAAGTTATCTGGTGAAAAAGCTAACAACAAAATTATGGCTGTAAGATTTAGTAACACTGAACTTTTTGAAACACCTATCTCTTTACGAACGATTCACGAAATTCTGGAAACTAAAGCACAATTTCAATCTCCACGATTTATTTCAAGTGAAAAGTTCTTTCAAATTTATTCTATAGGCTGTTCTACATCAGTGTGAAAACTATGAAAACTACAAGTGATGGTCACGTTTTACTTTTATCAATTCAACCTAAATATGCAAACCTAATTTTTGAAGGGAAGAAAACGACTGAACTTAGGAGGGTTCGTCCAAGGGTAAATCAAGGAGACTTTGTACTCATATATGTCTCTTCCCCAGATAAAGTATTGCTAGGTAGTTGTGAAGTTGAACAAGTTATAGGGAATAGCCCTAAAACATTGTGGACTCTAGTTCGTGATAAATCAGGCTTAAAAAAGACAGAGTTTTTTGAGTATTTTGAAGGAGTCTCCACAGGTTATGGAATATTTTTAAATCAAGTACAAAAGTTTAATCAACCAATTTTGCTCTCTCGATTACAACAAGAATGGGCTGGATTTCATCCACCTCAAAGCTATCGGTATCTCACCATAGAAGAATTAGACCTAATTGGTTCTATGGCTGAACATGATATGACAAAAATCTCCAGTAGGCTTATACCAAGAATCAAACAATCTGAACTGGAGTTTTATCCAATGTCCTCATTAAAGTAATCAGAGTTTACTTTTTTTAAAGTATATGTCTGAATTTCTGTAACGCCAACACCATGCTCAATCATTAGTTCTGAAAGTTGTTCTCCATCAATTAAGATAATCCTTTTTTCTATAATCTTCACATAGTCTTTTGCTTCCTTAGTAAATTGCGAAGTAGTTATCAATACTCCTTTTCTGGCTTTCATGCCTTCTAAGCTGCCAGCAAAAGCTTGTACCGTTGGTCTTCCTACAGAAGCTTCCCACCTTTTAGCTTGAATATATATGCAATCTAGTCCTAGCTTGTCCTCTTTAATAATTCCATCAATTCCACCGTCAGAACTCTTTCCCACTGCCTCCCCTGCATCTTTCCTTGAGCCTCCATATCCCATTGATAGTAATAAATCAACAACAAGATTTTCAAAGAATCTTGGTGAACAACTTTTGATTTGATCTAAAAGAGATTCTTTAACTTCTTTTATCAACTTTTGATAGCTATTATCAAATATCTCTTGAGGAGTCTGATCAATCTCTGTAACCAGTGAAACTTCATCTAAATTACTGTCTTGTTTGATATTTTGGAATTCAATAAACTCTGAGAATTGTTCCAAAAATTTACGATCAATTGACTTAGGTTTATTTTTTAATACATCCAGCCCTCTCTCTGATATAAAAAAAGTTCCTCTTTTCCCACTTTCTAATAGTTTTGCCTTTTTTAAATAAGTGACTGCCCAACCAACTCTATTTGAGAACTTAGTTTGCCTGCCACTTGGAAGAAGTTCTTGTTTGTCTTCTTCGCTGAGATTGAACTGTTTGGCTAAACAATCTATAGTTTCATTCAGTAAATGTTGTTGTCCATTACTAGCAATTTGTAATAATGGTAGAAGAAAGTCTTGATAAGTTGGAACGGACATAATTTGTAAAATTACAGTTTTGCATTGAAGAGAAGTTTAACACTTTTAATCAATAGTTATTTGAGAAAAAGCACATTCGATTTGATGGAAATTGAAAGTAGGATCGCTATTATGAACTATAATCTATCAAAAAAGTATTATTTCGTGTCAAAGCTAAGCGCGTTTATCTTGGGCATCAAAATTGACTGCGGATATAATGACAGGGGTCGCTAGAAGCCAGATTTGAAATTTTTGATTTAATTTGATTTAAATTTATGCGATCGCCTATTCCCATTTTCTCGATTACCGAATATAGCGATCGCCTAAGTCCTCTACACAAAACTGCGATCGCATTTCTAAAAATCCACCAAACTGTGATCAATCTGCCATTGAGTCTATGATTAAGACATAGATTGCAACTTATACATAGATACTTATGTTGAATTTACAGGTAGAAGAGCTAAAACCTTTGCTCAAGGAAGCCTTACACGAGTTATTAATACAAGAACGCATCTGGCTTCTGGATTTGTTTTATGAAGCAATGGAAGAGGTGGCGATGGCAAAGGCGATCGCTGAGGGGAAAGATAGTGAGAATGTGGGAAGAGATGAAATATTTGAATTATAGAAGGGGAAGTTGTAGCTTTTGTTCGAGTTTTGCACCGTAAGGAAGTTTATCGTTATTTTCCGTAAACTAAGTTTCTCCAATCATTAGCGATCGCATATCGCCATATTTAAAGTGCGATCTCTCAACTGAGTTCCATGTAACATGAGTAATAAATAAAGCAGAAAACCTATGATTATTGATTTTGCCTCTAGTTTGGCGGAGTATTTGACAAAGCAAAAGTTACAGCACTTGATTTTGCATGTCACCAACAACTGTAATTTTCGTTGCGATCATTGCTTTATTGATTTCTCTCCCAAACGAGACATGACCCTTGCTCAGTATCAGGACTTAGCAAAGCAAGTAGGAAAACTTTTTTGGTTAGATATTGCAGGTGGGGAACCTTTCTTAAGACTTGATCTTGCCGAAATAATTGCCGCTTTTGACTTCAAGGTTGTGCAAATTCCGTCTAATGGTTCACTATGCGATCGCATGGTTGATCAGCTTCAGAAACTAAAGCAACTCACCAAAGCCGAAATTACGATTTCGTTGAGCGTCGATGGACTAGAAGAAACCCACGATCGCATTCGTCACCAGAAAGGAAGTTGGCAGCAGATATGGAAAACTTTGGAAGCTATCAAGGCCCTAGGAGGAATCTCGGTTAAGATTAATTCTGTTTTAAATGCAGAAAATGCCCATGAAACCATTGATCTCATGAAGGTGGTGCGCAAATATGAGCCAGATTTCCATTCGATTATTCTATTGCGTGGTGATCCAATGAATCCATCGCTAGGATTGCCAACTATGGAAGAATTACACAGGCTAGCGCCAGCGATTTTTGAGATTTTGGAAACCTACAACTATGGCAGAAACAAAGTCGCGGCAAGGATTCTTCGCAACTATCATCGATATTTATGGAAGACTTCATTACAAACAATTGAGCAGCAAACACAGGTAATTCCATGTTTGGCAGGGCTTGCGCATCAAGTTGTATGGGGAGATGGCAAGGTAGCACCCTGCGAGATGCTAGATCCTGTAGGGAGTCTACAGACTCAGACCCTGAAGGAGATTACTAGTAGCCCAGCATGGCAACAGCAGCTAGAGGATATCAAAGCCAAAAAATGTCACTGTACGCATAACTGCGCTATGTTCGATAGTATCTTTTTCAATCCTGCTAATTTTCCCCATTTAGCTGTGGGCTCGACTGTATGAATGCTGCCAATCAGGGTGATGCCAAATGTTGTATTGTCATTCCTTACAAAGACAACAGTCCTATTTTGGCTAGATGTTTAACTTCGGTATTGTCAAGTGTTACTGCAACGACATTGATTGTTGTTGTCGATGATGGTTCTCAAGTCTCGGGCAAAGTCGATCGCAATCTTACTGACTTTCTTTGCGATCGCCGTTTACATTTGCTCCAACATATAGAGAATCTAGGTGCTGGTGCTGCGCGAAATACAGCGATTCAATGGTGTTACGAACAGGGAGTTGAGATTGTCATCTTACTTGACAGTGATTGTTCGGTGACAACAGGCTTTGTGGAAACTCATTGTTCTCTTCATGCCCAATATCCTGAAGTTGCCGTATTTGGGGGCGCAGTTCGTGGAGTCGGTGCTGGAATTTGGGCAGACTTAGATAACTTGATGTCTTGGTTTACTTCTATTCCTAATGCACCTTTGCGAGATGTTGACGGACTCTATCATATCCCGACTACGAATATGAGCTTAAAGCTGAAAGCGTTAAGCCAAGAGATACCGCTGTTTGACGCTCATTTAAGGACAGGTGAAGATGTCCAGTTTGTGCAGCGACTCAGACGTAATGGATATAAGCTGAAGTTCTCGCCTCAACCAGAAATCAGTCATTACGATCGCCAAAGTTTTGCGGATTTTCTGGCACATCAATATCGTTGGGGACTGCATACATTTATTCTAAGATTCCCCCAGTTTCAGCATCATAAGTTGGCTCGATTTCTGTTAATTATTCTATTCGTCTTGATCCTACCAGTTTTTGCGATCGCGGCAAGCATAATTACGATCTTGCCTTGGTTAAGGCAGTCCCTAAAATATTGGTGGTATTTCCCGATGATTCTTTGTGTGTATCTGTACAAAGGCTTAGCGGTTATTGCTGGCACTTATAATCCTCAGCGTGCGACTAATCAAAAGAAGTTTTAAAAAATGCTGCTTCGCGGCATTTTTTAAAACTTCTTTTGATTAGAAAGTCAACACTGTCCGAATTGCGTCGCCTCTATGCATCATCGCAAATGCTTCATTGATTTCCTCAATCGGCATCACGTTCGTAATCAAACTATCGATATCGATTTTGCCTTCCATATACCAATCAACAATTTTAGGAACATCAGTACGTCCCTTTGCACCACCAAAGGCTGTGCCTTTCCAGACTCGACCTGTGACTAATTGGAATGGACGGGTGCTAATTTCTTGTCCTGCTCCTGCGACACCGACGATTACACTCACGCCCCAACCTTTATGACAACATTCGAGGGCTTGACGCATGGTTTGGGTTCTGCCGATGCATTCAAAGGTATAGTCCGCACCACCTTTGGTCAAGTCAACGAGGTAGGGAACGAGATCGCCTTCTACTTCTAAAGGATTTACAAAATGGGTCATGCCCATTTTTTCAGCGAGGGCGCGTTTTTTGGGATTAATGTCTACTCCGACGATCATATTTGCGCCGACCATCCGACAGGCTTGGATTACGTTTAAGCCAATGCCTCCTAGACCAAAGATAACGACATTGGAACCCACTTCGACTTTTGCCGTGTTAATTACTGCGCCGATGCCAGTCGTGACACCACAGCCGATATAACAAACCTTCTCGAAGGGAGCATCATCGCGGATTTTGGCTAGAGCGATTTCTGGGAGAACGGTGTAGTTGGCAAAGGTGGAGGTTCCCATATAATGATGAATTTTTTCGCCATTGATGGAGAAGCGACTGGTTCCATCGGGCATTAAGCCTTGACCTTGGGTGACGCGGATCGCTTGGCAGAGGTTGGTTTTACCACTGAGACAGTAGGAGCAGTTGCGACATTCGGGGGTGTAGAGGGGAATGACGCGATCGCCTGTTTTGAGGGCGGTGACACCTGCGCCGACTTCGACGACGACTCCTGCGCCTTCATGTCCGAGGATGGCAGGAAATAGTCCTTCGGGGTCATCGCCTGAGAGGGTGAATGCGTCGGTGTGACAGACTCCTGTGGCTTTGATCTCAACGAGGACTTCTCCTGCTCTGGGGTGATCTAGTTGGACTGTCTCGATTTTGAGCGGTTGTCCTGCGGCGAAGGCGACTGCGGCTTTTACGTCCATGAATCTTGTGATGTCCCTGAGTTAATGGCTGGCGATTTATTTGAATTATACGGGAGACGGATATATTCTAGATCTCATGCTATTGCGGCTTATACTTGTTAGATACATCAAGCTTATTTTTTAGCATATTTACCTTATGCTCGACTTCGCTCATTGATTCTACCCACTATCGTTGAATGACTTTTGTCGCGCTGCTTTTCTTGCTATGGCAAGTCGCTGTTTTTTTGCTTCTGGAGTTTCATCTTGCAGTGGCTTGGCTAAAGCCCTTCTGTTATATCTTCCAAATATTCCGTGAAAAGTAAGGCTCATTCTAAGGCTAAATAAAGTTAATCTAGACTTGCCAAGTTACCATTAAGCAAATAGCCAACTCTGCTGATAAACATCCTATGACTAGAACCGAACGCGACTCAATGGGGGAAATGTCCCTACCCGATGACGTTTACTACGGTATTCAAACTGTAAGGGCGATCGATAACTTTAAAATTAGCGGACTTAAGCCCCTCCCTACCTTTGTAGATGCTTGTTTACTAATCAAAAAAGCAACAGCATTAGTTAACGCCGAACTCGGTTGTATCCCAGTTGGGATGGGCATGGCGATCGCAGCGGCGGCAGATGAAATATTAGACGGTCAATTACGCGATCAGTTTGTTGTCGATGTTTATCAAGCGGGCGCTGGTACATCGCATCATATGAATATTAATGAGGTATTAGCAAATCGCGCCCTTGAAATTTTGGGTGATATCAAAGGTAATTACAACAATGTGAACCCTAACGATCATGTGAATTATGGACAGTCTACTAATGATGTAATCCCAACAGCAATCAGGATTGGGGCTTTATTAGCACTTGATCAAGTTCTTTTCCCTGCTTTAGCAAATCTCAATGAACAACTACGGATTAAGGCGATCGCCTTTGCTGGAATCGTTAAATCTGGACGCACCCATTTACAGGATGCTGTCCCCGTAAGGCTCGGCGATGAGTTTCAAGCCTATGCGCAGATTATTAGCGATCATGTCAAACGTATTCACCTAGCGGCGAATGATCTCAAAAGCTTAGGTTTAGGTGGTAGTGCATCTGGGACAGGGCTGAATACGCATCCGCAGTATTGCGATCGCGTTGCCGAAAAGCTCAGCGAGATCACAGGGTTTGAGCTAACACCAGCTAGTAACCTGATGGCAGCAATGCAAAGCATGGCTCCCTTTGTCAATGTATCGGGCGCAATCCGTAACCTTGCTCAAGATACTTGCAAGATTGCTAATGACTTGCGCTTGATGGATTCGGGACCAAAGACAGGTTTACGCGAAATCCAATTGCCACCAGTACAACCAGGCTCCTCAATCATGCCAGGCAAATATAATCCTGTGATTGCCGAGATGACCAATATGGTTTGCTATCAGGTGATTGGCTATGACACAGCGATCGCCTCTGCCGCTCAGGCGGGTCAGTTGGAGCTAAATGTGATGATGCCTCTGATTGCCTATGATTTGATTCAAAGCATTGAGATTTTAGGTAAAGCGATCGACACTCTCGCGGCAAAATGTATTAGAGGAATCGTTGCAGTTGAGGATCGCTGTTTAGCCTATGCCGAAGGTAGCCTTTCACTGGTGACAGCGTTAAATACTCATATCGGTTATCTCAATGCTGCTGATGTTGCGAAGGAATCCCTAGCAACAGGTAAATCTTTACGTCAAGTGGTTTTGGACAAGGGATTGATGACAGAGGAGAAGCTAGCTGAAGTTCTCGATCTTGAGAAAATGAGCCGTCCAAATGGATGAAATCTTAGAGCATGTTTGAGAAGTCCCCTAGCTAGGCATAAATCTCTGCTTTTACCCCCCCTTAATCCCCCCTTGCAAAGGGGGGAAACTTAAATCCTCCCCCTTTGCAAGGGGGAGTTAGAGGGGGTAAAAACTTCTCAAACACCCTCTCAACCCCTGAGTACAGTAAATTTATCAACGGAGAAATAGAAAAAATATGTTAGCAGTTGCAGTATTGGCGGCGGGTAAAGGAACACGCATGAAGTCAGCGTTACCCAAAGTATTACAACCTCTTGGCGGTAAATCATTAGTTGAGCGCGTTCTCAATGCCACAGATGCGCTAAAAGCCGATCGCCGTATCACAATTATTGGCTATTGCAGCGATCAAGTGCGGGCAGCGCTTGCCGATTACCCACATCTAGAATTTGCCGAACAAACTGAACAATTAGGTACAGGTCATGCAATTCAGCAATTGTTAGAACCACTATCTGGATTTGAAGGTGAACTTGTAGTACTTACGGGTGACTCACCATTAATGCGAACAGAAACTATTCAAGCTTTAATAGATAGCCACCGTCAACACAAGGCTTCCGCAACAGTGCTTACAGGGATTCTTACTGATCCAACTGGTTATGGTCGTGTTTTTTGCGATCGCGACATGCGAATCGAAAAAATCATCGAACATCGCGACTGTAATCCTGAGCAGATTCTCAATCAGCGTGTTAGTACGGGTGTCTATTGTTTTGATTGGCAAGAATTGGCTCAGGCGCTACCGAAGCTCACTACTAATAATGCTCAAAAGGAATATTATCTGACCGAAGTATTTGATTATCTCACTTCAGTTTATGCCAGTGATTTAGAAGATCCCGATGAGAGTCTTGGCATTAACGATCGCATTCAGTTAGCCCATGCTTACGAGATCTTGCAAAAAAGAGCGAGAGAAAAATGGATGAAGGCTGGTGTCACCATGCTACTTCCTGAAACAATTACCATTGATGATGGAGTGGAACTTGCGCCGAATGTGATTATCGAGCCACATTCCCATTTGCGCGGTAATACTAAGGTTGGTGAAGGGACTACGATTGGGCCTTCAAGTCTATTGTCAAACAGCATTATTGGCGAGAACTGTTCTGTTCAATTTTCGGTGATCGAAGATAGCCAAATTGCAGATAACTGCCGAATTGGGCCATTTGCAAGGATTCGTGGTGAGTCTAATGTGGGTGAAAAGTGTCGGATCGGTAATTTTGTGGAACTGAAGAATGCCAAAGTTGGCGATCGCACTAATGCTGCTCATCTCAGCTATCTGGGAGATGTCACACTCGGCAAGCAAGTAAATATTGGCGCAGGAACGATTACAGCTAATTATGATGGCTTCAAAAAACATCAAACTGTAATTGGCGATCGCAGCAAAACTGGTTCAAATTCAGTTCTAGTTGCTCCAATTCAAATTGGCGCAAACGTCAATATTGCGGCTGGCTCAACAATTGTCGAAAATATTGAAGATAATGCTTTAGCGATCGGTAGAGCTAAACAAGTAACTAAACCTGATTACTACGATTTAGAAGGTAAGAAGAAGAATTAATTCTAAATAAGGTGTCGCAAAGCGACACCTTATTTATTTTGCAAGATACTACTTCCAGATATTTTTCCAGAATGGCGTTTCTTCAGGATTTGGCAGACTAGAGATATTCATCAGTTAAGGTATTGTCTCAAAGCTGTATGGAACTCTGAAACTGCTGAACCACTTAGAAAGCTTTTTATCTCAATGGCAATTTTTTCGTTTCTACGTTCTGCCGCAATTATTCGTTCTGCTCCCAAATCTACATAGAGAGAACCTAAGCCAAACTCAAGGGAAAGAGGATCATGAGTTATTGTCCAACCAACCATCTTTTTCTAAAGCAATCTTGACAGCATTATGAAAAATATCGCGTGCAGACATAGTTTGGCTTAGCCAAGGTGTTAAGGACTTAGGAATATATAAATACTAGCATCGATCGCATTCCAGTTTTCAGCATAATAGCGATCGCAATAGACATACCTAAAAATAACAGCCTGCCTATTTAGAAACCATTTAAGAATTACTTTCTGCGGTCAAAAGCTCTAAGAGATCCCCCTCAATCCCCCTTAAAAAGGGGGAAGAATTTAATTCTCCCCCCTTTTTAAGGGGGGCTGGGGGGGATCTAGACAATTCTTAAATGGTTTCTTAGCTCATCAATCTTCGGACTCTTTCTACATGTTTCGGAGCATTCAACTCTGTAAAAAGCGCGATCGCCTTTTCAAAATTGTCTTGATAACCATGCTGTCCAGTCTTGCGATCGATCAAAGCTTCTTCTACTAGCACCTTTGCCAAGTCTAGCTTTGATTCTATCTTCATCAATATATCTTTCGATTGTAAGCAGTACTCCTTTGCTTTTGTTAGATCTCCCATCTTGCGATATGTTTCCGCAAGTCCACATAGTGTTTTGCCTTGTATAAGTGGATCGCTCATTTCGCAATTTAACTTCAAAGCCGTATTGTATATTCCTAAGGCCTGATCAAGCCTTTTGCTCATAGCACAAATAAAACCAAGATAGATAAGAGAAAGCCCTTTTCCCCATCCACCCATAATTCCTGAGTTGTTAACTATAGCGGCATATGTTTCTTCAACCAGAGAGCCTGCACCATCTTGATTATCCTCTAAAACATATACAAGAGATAAAGGTACATGCAAATAAGTAGAAAGGAATGGAGCAATAAATGGGTGTTTACATAAAATCTTATAATGTTCAACATTCTTCATGTACTTTTTAGTCATGGTGATTAATGCTTCAAATTCACCTAACTCAAATTTACACATAATGATGTGAAAAATACTTGTTATATAATAGAACATTAGTTGTGGAGAGTCAGGTTTTTCGGTATTTTTGGCAGATTCTTCATACTCTATAATTGCCTCATGACTTCTCCCAGAACACATATATAAGTTTCCATAAATAAATTTTACAACCCCTATAATCGGCATACCTTGTTCAATGGGTAAGCATAATGCTTTTGCTTCCACTTTTTGCAATAAATCGAACATCAATGTTGGGGAAACTCTTCCATAAAAGGCTGTATGTAGATGTTGATTCTCGGCTATTTCACTATTCAGAAATATCGCTAAAATCTTGTCTAGAGTATTGATTTCGAGGTAGTGATAGCAAGGCTCGATCGACATGAGTAAATCTCGGTCAGTGTCTAAAGACTGAACCTTAGCTTTCCAAAAATCAGCAGCGCTATTGTGCGCCTTAGTAAACTCTTCTTCATTTTGCTTAAGATGACGTACAGCCTCCGCCCGCACCAGTGGATGTAATGAATATTCTCCATTCGCCAACTCCAATAAAGACCGATTCTTGAGAACTTCAACAATCTCGATATGCCCTGCTTCAGGGCTATCCCATAACTGACAGAGCAGAGCCTCAATCGGAATATGCGGAATACTCTGATAACGATAACAACCCATCCGCCTTAACAAACTATAGGCTAATGGCTCCACGTTTACCAGTCGGTCTAAATGCCCAGCCACTAAGTCTTTTAAATCTGCCGAAGCAAGTATATCCGTCCCACGTTGTTGCCAGAAACTTGTGGCATCGCGATCAAAGTCCATATAGATTTCACCACATAGACTCGTCATCGCTTTGGCATTCCCACCCAGCTTACTGTGCATTTCTGCTAATGACTGCTGATCAAAATTGACATTGCTATAAGTAAAATAATCTTGCCAATCGGACTGACTCAATGGCGGAATAGCGTAATTATATACACTGCGCAATCTAGATTCTAGTAGACGACATCGACTCGTCACAAGCGTAATCGACTTGATGGAGTGATCAGAAAGCACGCTAAATAGCTCTAAATATTGAGTATGATCTGAAATAAATTTCCCGTTTTCATCCAGCAAGCTCTCGATATTGTCAATTAAAATAGCAAGCTTCTGCTCCCTGATGATTCGCCGCAGTCTGTCTAAAGTAACACCAAACTGAGAAGATGGCATCTCCTGAAAGTCTCGATTAAACCATTCGTCTAAGATACTCTTGGCTGAAGGAATATTGGCAATATCAATCGGCATATATAGCTCAATCACCCGATACCCATCACCCACTAGCTCTTGCAAATATTTTTGAGCCAGAGTCGTCTTACCCTGACCACCCACACCATGTATCACAATCACTCTATTAGTTTTTGCTAGAGCATTAAGGCTTTCTATGGCTCTATCTCTTCCCAAGAAGCTGAGGTTTGGCTGTTCAGATATTCGCTCTTGCACCTCATTAGGAGCGAGTCCCAATAATTCGCAGCAAGCAATAAAGCTAGCCGAGCTTATCTCCACTTTACCCGCCCGAAAACGATTCCAAGTTGCTGTAGATATAAGTGCTTTTTCCGCCCAATAGAGATCGGTCTTATCGCGACCACTATTCTTGATAACCTCGTTTACCTTTTCGATACCTGCGATCGACAGTTTCCAAGCATTAGGCATAACGAAAACCTCACTTACTCAAGCCGATCCTTAAATTTTATATGCATTGAAGAAATTATCCCAAATTTCGAGACAAAAAGCTACGATAATTTCACGATTTTTTTTGTCAAGTTTTTTGTCAGCAAATATAAAACACTCTGACAAAAAAGTATTTCCATCGCATATTTCTTATCAGTTTTTTGTCAAATAGTTAGCTATAGATTGATAACGACTTTCTCTAAATTTGCTGCTTTAATCGAAGTTGTATTTCTCAAAGCTAATTAATTATTAGGGAGGAAAATAAATGTATGGATGATAATAACTTGGTTCGATTCTCAAGTTTTACCCTCTCATTAGGAACTCTTTTCTTACTCTCATCACCTGTGTCAGCACAGTATTGCAACCGTGGCGAAACAATGGTGCAACGTGGAGCCATATCGGTTCGAGCGAGAGCTGAGGGAGGCTGTGGATGGATGAATGCGAGCTGTAAAGAATTTCACGATACGAAAGAAGAAGTTTATAACGCTCCAGATGGATGGGCGATTGTTAAATATCAACAAAGAACCCTAGATTCGATTCGGATACAATGGACTTCTGCCTCTGTCTCTCTTATTAAAGGTGGACAACAGTATGCTTCATCAAGGAATTCTGCCTCTAACAGTAGATCCAACATGGGCGGTAATGTAAATGCTGGAATTAATGGGAATTATTCTGGTAGTTACAATCAATCCTCTTCCTCTTCTGACAATCAGTCCGCAAGAAATTCCTCTCTAGTTACTGGCATCATTTTAAAAGTCGAAGCTAAGGCAGAAAAAGCTTTTGGTGGTGGATCTGGTTCAGCAAGAACAGAAGCTGTTGATGTTGTGCTGCGCTGCGTTAACTAGGAAAACCCAAAATTTTTGGGAATAGATTGCAACCTGATTAGGAAAGACTTTGAAACAGATCTCAGGAATTCCTGAGACAGAGATGCTCGAATCGATTTATCAACTTATCCATTTTTACATTGAGGAAATTTACCATGTTGAATAAACTTATTTCTGCTTTTGTGATTTTTTCAACTGCTTCTCTATCAATCTCTTCAGTGGCTTCTGCACAGTCTGGCTCTGGCACTCCATATACTGACAAGTGTGTGGAAGTTTTCGCCAAGACTAAATCAGACATGGAAAGCAAAGCTATTGAACCTAGCCAGAAAGTGACTAATGACAGCACTGCAATAAAAGTATGGGGTGAAGAAGTTCAAGCATCGCAGATGAGAAGGGTAGTCCCTTATGGTTCAGCTGATCCTTCTGGCAGATAGCTTTGTCTGAATCTATTGTTAAAATTGAGAGATGCACTTTGTGGGTTTCTCAATTTTTTGCCTCTTTTCAAAGCGATCGTATTTTTAGAAATATGTAGACGATCGCCTAGTTACTCAGGTTAGAGATGTGTAGTTAGGCGATCGCATTTTTATGAATATGTGTGCGATCGCTATCTCACTCAACCTAGAAATAGACTGAATGCACTTAATGGCAGTGCGATCGCCGATTACTAGAAACACCTAAGAGGCTAGCGAAAAAATAAGATGCCAATCAATTAGGAACAATGGTTATATCCTATTTAGTTAGGGTAGCAGAACGTTGCCAAGATGGAAAATACTGTTTCAAGTCTTCTGGTAGAACTTTTACGCCCTTTGCATAGGTTATTTCAACTAAATGAACAATTGGTGAAATGCCCTTCCACATCATGTTACTAGCCCATTCTACAACCGCCTCAACAGAATCCAGAATCGTACCATTCCAAT
>JADBWK010000120.1 GCA_020404895.1 Pseudanabaena sp. M085S1SP2A07QC
TATGCTCTTTCCCTCGGTTATCTCGTGGATCTTCTACTCCCTCAAAGTGGCTCAGTAAACTAACTGTGATAGAACTATTCATTACGGGTTGACTTCTTTATTGTCTCCTTATTTTATTCACTTTTTTATGCGGTTGCCCTGTGCAGTTATGAGACTGTTATTTACATCTGGTGATTTATTGCTATATTTGTTTGGATGAGTCGCTATGCCTTAGTTTCTCTAAATATTGGTTTTGTATTCATTTTGAGTATTGGAGTATATTACTTGTGATTAGTGGGGTAGCATTACATAAAACTACTAGTGGATGGGAGTTTATAAGCGAAGCAGCATTAGAGAAGTTTGTCTGGTCTAATCTCAAGCAGTTGTTTAGTATTATAGCAACGTAAGAGATAGATAGGACAATTCAAAACCCAAAAGATGGCAGAGCGAAGCTCTGCCATCTTTTGGGTTTTATGTCCTAAGCAAAGCTTACATTGCTATACACCACTTAAACAACAATATATTTCTAATGGTGAAATATGCGACATTCTTGCAGTCGATGATGATAAAGGACTTGTCATTTTAGAATTAAAGAATGTAGAAGACCGATACTTGATTCAGCAACTAACGCGCTACTATGCAAATCTTTTAGAAGAAAAGCCATTTTCACAAGAAGTAGACTATTCTCGTCCAGTTCGACTTATTGCAATTGCACCAAATTATCACCGCCACAACTTAATTGATAGAAATCATAGTCGGCTTAACTTTGAACTTTTTCAATTCTCTGTTGAGAGAGAGGAAAATAGTTTTCACTTGCTTCTCCAAGAACATGGGAAAGAATGTATCCATAAGAAATATCTAATTCCATATGAACCACTTGAGACATTAATCATAGAAGATGTCCCAGAACCTCCCGAACTACTAATTAAATGGTTAGGGGGCTGTACTAAAGAAGAGCAGCAAGGTTTTATGAAAGTGAGAAGTAAAATTTTAACTTGTAACCGACGGATGAAAGAAATTGTTGATAAGAGATCTATACAATATGGTTCTGGAAAGACAAAGCTATGTGCAGAAATATGTTTTCTGCAAAAATCACAAAAGCCTATTCTATTTCTGTGGTTACCTACTCCAAGTACATACTCATATTTTTGGCGTGGTTCTAAGAAACCTATTGTTGGTCGTCTTCGTGTTTGGACGAATGGACTGACAATTTCCCATGTAGGTCATATACCAGATGGTTTTGGCACAATGAAAACAAAATCAGAGTGGGAGCAGATACCATCTGAAAAACGTCCTCGTATGATTGAGAGCTTATCGAGTAATTCCTCTACTTCTGTTGATATAGAGGGATACATAGGAAGTCCAGATAGTATAGAAAAGTTAGATTTTTGGGATGTATTATCAGACTTGGCTATAGAAAAATGGTTGGAGAAAATCTAAAAACAATTAGTAAAAAGCGTTAGTACATTAACTAATCTTCAGTAAATAATCTTCATCTAACGTTTGTTCAGAAGTGAAAGGAGACTTCATTGAGAAAGTAGCGATGCTTTAATTCCAATTTCTGTCGTAAGGCTTCAAAACTGGAACTGAGATCTGCGATCACTTACTTGTTGACCAACTAATTCAACCTCATCAGATAAATTGCAAGGATTTACGAGCTTTCTTTAGACCCAATACAAAATTAATGCATAGTAGCAGCAAAGACTATACTGTAAGGACATAGCAACTCAGCTAGGTGAAAACAAAGCCCTTAGTTATCCACACATCGAAAAAGAAGAAAATCAGCCTGCACGATTGCAACGATTGCCGCGCATTAGAATCGCCCAAATCGTCATGGATTATATTGCTTATGGCTGGTCAGTAGAAGAAATCTGTCGTCAACATTTGTATTTAACATTAGCCGAAGCCCATGCAGCAATGGGTTACTACTTTGATCATCAAGAAGAAATAGATCGAGAAATCAGTCAGGAATGGCAGCAAGTACAAGACAACACGACTCAAGCCGCCAAGTCACCTTTCTACATTCGCATGAAAGCTAAAGGACTTCTCTAAATGACTATTGCTTTGTACATGGATGTTCATGTTCCTCAAGCGATTACTGAGCAGTTACGTCGCCGAGGTATAGATGTATTGACAGCATTTGATGACGGAACTCAGCAATTACCAGACGATCGCCTTTTAGTGAGAGTGACCGAGCTTAAGCGCGTCCTCTTCACCCAAGATATTCGATTTAGAGTTTTAGCCGAAACTTGGCAAACAGAAGGCAAAAATTTCTCAGGGCTGATTTTTGGACATCAACTCGGAGGCACGATTGGTCAATTTGTTAAAGATTTATAGCAACGTAAGAGATAGATAGGACAATTCAAAACCCAAAAGATGGCAGAGCTTCGCTCTGCCATCTTTTGGGTTTTATGTCCTAAGCAAAGCTTACATTGCTATAGAACTGATTGCCAAAGCTTCTGAACCTGATGAATGGGTTAACTCAGTTGAGTACATTCCCTTCAAGTGAAATGTATTGAGCAAATTACATACAGTTTTCTATAAAAAAACAAGGTTTCTATTGAAAGCATTGCAAAGTAGCAATTTCAGTAGAAACCTTGTTTTTTACTTCAGCGCATTACGCTGTAATCAAAAAGAAGTGAGAAAAAGTAATCTAGTCGAAACTAGCCCTTAACTGAAACTGGAACACTTTCGGGCTTGGCTTTTTCTACAAAAGGGATAGCCTGCTGGTTCGGGATACCAACGATCGGACATTCTGGTGTGCCCACAATTGAACGAGTAATTGCCTCCGAACTTTCCTTTGCCTTCTTCGGATCGAGGACCCAATCTCGATAGAACTCAAAGGGACATTCTGCCTTACCTTGATCGCCATCACCTGAATTGAGCATCCCAGTATAGCCACGATGCATCAGCTTGAAGATGTGATTCTGTGATTGAGCATTCTTACGGAAGTCGCGAATCGCGAACTTAGACAAAGCCGCATACTGAATGCCATTTTCTTCTTCGCCACATTCGCCAAGGGTGCGACCATCAAATCCAACGATCGCGGAATGACCAAAGTAGCTATAAACCCCATCAAAGCCAGAGGCATTTGCCACCGCTACATAGGTGTTATTCATCCATGCCATCGCCTTAGAAACGATGATTTGCTGCTCCTTAGCGGGATACATGTAGCCCTGACAGCGCACAACTAACTCTGCCCCACGCATGACACAATCACGCCAGATTTCAGGATAGTTACCATCATCACAAATAATCAAACTGAGCTTCAAGCCCTTCGGTCCATCGGAGACGTAGGTGCAGTCACCAGGATACCAACCTTCGATCGGAGTCCAAGGCATGATCTTGCGATACTTCTGAACAATCTCACCGCGATCGTTCATTAAAATTAGGGTGTTGTAAGGCACTTTCTCTGGATGCGCCTCATGTTTTTCACCTGTCAGAGAAAATACTCCCCAGACCTTATTCTTGATACAAGCTTGGGCAAAGATTGCGGTTTCTTCGCCAGGAACTGTTGCGGCAGTTTCCATCATTTCCTTTGGATCGTACATGATGCCGTGGGTGGAATATTCTGGAAAGATCACCAAATCCATACCAGGCAAGCCAACCTTCATGCCATCTATCATTGAGGCAATTTTTTTGCAATTCTCAATGACTTCTGCCTTAGTATGCAAGCGCGGCATTTTGTAATTAACAACCGCAACTCCAACTGCATCTTCACTCGAAGAAATATCGCCATGGTAAGACATAAAAATCCTCTACTTATTATAAATAAACTCAGATTTTGTTTAGCTACAAAAGGTTTACTAAGAAATAGTAATTACTATTTCTTCTTTAATTGATTACTAAACGTTTGATAATTAATCAATACAACTTAAAATTCAGTACTAATCAACAAAAACAAACTAACAACAATATCTGCTATTAATTTGTGAAGTTTTAGCAAAGATATTAAGAGTTAATAAGTATTATAGAACACAAAAAAATGGAGATTGTATCGTTAATACCAATTTACAAAAGTGTGACAACACTTCTGTGAATTAAAACCCAAACCCTGTAAGGGTTTTAAAAGCACAAAATGGCATAGCCATTTTGTGCTTTGGAATTACAGCTTTTGTTTCAGGATCTCAAAACTGTCACTGAGATCAGCGATCGCAACAGCTTCCTGATCTCCAGTTTCTAACCATTTAATTTGCACTTGTCCCGCTTCGATTTCACTATCCCCGATAACCACAGCAGCTTTAGCGTTGGCATTGCTAGCCCGTTTGAATTGTTTATCAAACTTCGCGCCACTGAGATCAAGTTCTACAGTAAATCCTGCTTTACGGAGAAGTTGAGCAATAGATAGAGCCTTAGCTTCCGCTTGATCACCCCGCGAAATGACATAGAAATCGATCGCAGCTTGTTTTTGTTCGGCAACCTGTTGCATGAGGATGACGAGACGCTCTAAGCCGATCGCCCAACCGATCGCAGGTACATCTGCACCGCCTAACTCCGAAATGAGGCGATCGTAACGTCCGCCACCACAGACTGCCGACTGTGCGCCCAGTAGATTTGATTGAATCTCAAAGGCAGTACGGGTGTAATAGTCTAAGCCCCGTACAAGTCGAGGATTAATCCGATAGGCAATATTAAGATCGGTTAATAGGCTTTGGACTTTCTCGAAATGTTGTTGTGACTCAGGGCTTAAATAATCGAGAATGCTAGGTGCATCTTGGGAAATTTCTTGAGTGCGCTTGTCTTTGCTATCGAGAATTCTGAGAGGATTGCGAGTAAGGCGATCACGTGAATCAGCATCAATTTCCTCGACAAAAGGGGTGAAATAATCCACCAATGCCTGACGATAGCTAACTCGATCTTCAGCACTGCCCACCGAGTTGAGGTCAACTACTAAATCTTTTAAACCAACGGCTTGCAAAAAGTCACTAGCGATCGCGATCGCCTCAGCATCAGCACGCGGATCGGCACTGCCTATTACCTCGACACCTAACTGATGAAATTGGCGTTGGCGACCTGCTTGAGGACGCTCATAGCGAAACATTGCGCCCATATACCAAAGACGCTGCACACCGCCTTGGGCAAATAATTTATTTTCTATATATGATCTTGCCACGCCAGCCGTCCCCTCTGGGCGCAAAGTCAAAGAACGATCACCGCGATCGCTAAAGCTGTACATTTCTTTTCCGACAATATCCGTGGCTTCACCGATGCCCCGCGCAAATAGCTCAGTAGCTTCAAAAATTGGCGTGCGAATCTCGTTATAGGCGGCTTGGCTGAGGATTTGACGCGCCGTTGATTCTAACTGCTGCCAGTAATAAATTTCGGGAGCGAGAATATCGCGAGTGCCGCGTGTGACCTGAAATGAAGACATGGATACTAACGGGTGTTTTACAAGACACTGTGATGTTATTACAGAATACAGAGTTTTTGGTCACGAAAAACCCAATTTTTGTTGAAAGTATTGCTTTGCAATACTTTCAACATTTAAAGATGCGGCGCGAATTGCCAACTCTTGTTTTTGGGTTTAGCAAGATTGCGATCGCCCTGCACATTCAGAAGGTAACAAATCTGGGTAAAATCTGGATAGTGCCACCAGTTAATTTAAATATTCCTTATGCCAGAAGATAACGCCAACGTACCGCAAATAAACCAATCGGCTAATGAAGCAGTATTTAATGAGGTGCTAAAGAGTATAGACATCGACCCTGCTTTACTCGCTGAGCTTGGTGAAGTAACTAATGATCCTGAACAGGCGATCGACACAGCGATCCGTCAATGGTTGCAGCGTCGAGCTATCAAAGAAGCCGGTCGCTCACGTCCCTTGACGATGAATCCTGTTGTGCCTCCTCGCGGCGAGTGGAATGATTAGGAGCAATCAGGAAAGTTATCAGTAAGTAGATCCCAGAAGTTATGTTTGAATTTTGGCTAAAAGAAAAACTGCTCTTGGTTATTGGACTATTTCAGTTCGGACTTATTCTATTAATGTTTTCGATCATCAATTTGAGTAAACTAATTTGGCGCAAGCTAACTTTAGATCAACAAGATGTTAGTAATCAAAACAACCTGAATGAAATTAAATCTGCTGTGATTGCCCCTAGTTCACCTAATAACGCAAAAGATGCAGTGAATAATCTAGCTAATAATGAAATAAGTCTTGAACCAAAACTGACTGATCTTAGTGATCAACCTTTGCCATCTTCACTAGATCCCATCACAAATCAATCCAATCTTCCTGAGATCGATCTCACCTATAAAGTGGACATTGCCCCAGAGCTGCTGACTGAGTTATTGGAAATAACCGATAACCCTGCGGTGATCGTCGATGAGGCGATCCGATGGTGGCTAAGGCGGCGCAATGCTGATGATCTCGATAACGGCAATCGCAATCGCCGCTACCCTGTGGGCTTAAGAGCTCATGACTCAATGAGATCTTCACAACATCTGTGGAATGACTAGTGGTAACTGACCCAAATCCATTCTTGAGTTCACCCTTTGATCTCGTTGTTGGTCAAAGTCAGGCGATCGCTCTATTAAAAGCAGCGATCAGACGAGATCGCATTGCGCCTGCCTACTTATTTGCGGGTACGAGTGGCGTTGGGCGCAGCAAGACAGCATCAGCATTTGCAGAGGTTTTATTGGGCGATCGCAAGTCAGCTAATCGATTAAGCGATCGCAATCATCCCGATTTGCTATGGGTGGAGCCGACCTATTTAGATAAGGGCAAAATGCTCACCGCTAAGGAAGCCGACGCAGCAGGACTAAAGCGCCGCGCTCTACCTCAGATTAGGATCGAGCAAGTACGCGAAATTAGCGAGTTTGTCAGTCGATCTCCCCTTGAATGTAAGCGATCGGTTGTCATTCTCGAAGAAGCACAATCGATGGCTGAGTCGGCCGCCAATAGTTTGCTCAAAACTCTCGAAGAACCTCTTTACGCCACAATTATTTTGATTGTTCCTGATGCTGGCTCGATTTTACCAACGTTAGTTTCCCGCTGCCAACGCATTCCCTTCACGCGGCTCAATCAAGCACAAATGCAAGAAGTCCTCACCCGCGAAGGTCACACTGATATTCCGCCCGAAGTGATTGCCCTCGCACAAGGTTCTGCGGGTAATGCGATCGATTCTTTCGAGCGTTTCAAGAGTATTCCAGCCGAGTTATTAAACTTAGTTCGCCAAATTCCTCAAGATGCCAAAAGTGCGATGGCGATCGCTAAACAAATCAATAAGGAACTAGATGTAGATTTGCAGCTATGGCTAATTGATTATTTGCAAAATTATTTTTGGGAACAGCAGAGAACGAAGTCAGTTGTGCAATATCTCGATAAAGCGCGAGAATTGATTGCGCGTTATGTGCAACCGAGACTAGTTTGGGAAGTGACACTTCTCCAAATAGCAGGAAAGATCTAAACCCCAAGAATTGATTAGCGGTGTTTCGCGCCGCCAATCAATTCTTGGGTTTATGGAATCTCAATTTCTCGCAAAAACTTAGCACTATCCTCTGGCATGGCAGTATTGATATACATTCCACTACCTAGTTCAAAACCTGCTGCTTGATTGACTCTCGGCACGATCGCTAGATACCAGTGGAAGTAATCAGATTGCTTCTCGTCAGTAGGCATAGAGCGAATTGTGTAATTGTACGCAGGATTATTTAAGCCATAATATAGCTTGGCAAGAACTGTTTTGAGAGTATAGGCAAGATCGGCTATTTCAGGTTCGCCAATGTCGCCAAAGGAAGAACTGTGATGGCGAGGGAACACCCACATATGGAAAGGCGAAAGCGCCGCATAGGGAATGAAAGTTACAAAATATTCTGTTTCTAAAACAATCCGTTCTTTTGCCTTTAACTCATCTCTGAGGGTATAGCAAAATAAACACTCGCCCATATCATCGAAATAGCTGATTGCTTCGATCATCCGATAGCGAATTTGAGAAGGTACAACAGGCGTAGCCGTAATCTGCGAATGTGGATGCTCTAGAGATGTACCTGCGCTCTCGCCATGATTTTTAAAGATGATGATGCTTTCAATCCGTTGATCTTGGCGAATAAAGTTATAGCGCTGGCGATAGGCTTTGAGAATATTAATCACATCCCCAATTTCCATTAAGGCGATCGTGACATTATGATTAGGATGCTCAATGAGGACTTCGTGATAGCCCACACCTGTAATCGAGCGATGAATACCTTCACTATGCCTTACGCGATCGCCTATGGGTGAAAGCGCAGGGTATTTATTGGGAATAATCCGCACCAGCCAACCGCGTTCATCTTCAATGCGCAAATATTCTGTTTCCGATGGATTTTCATTGCCTTGGCAAAAAGGGCAGCCATGCTTATAACTTGGCAATTCTGGCGGGATATCGTCATGCGATCGCGCAAATTCATGGGGACGCTTAGATCTCTCTGTCGCAAAAATCACCCAATCTTTTGTAATCACGTTTTGGCGGAGATGTGACATTACAGTTAGCTCTTAGAAAAGGCTGCTATTCGGGACAAATAGTCTATATTTACATAACTTCTTTCAGCATCCAAAATCCTGCAAAATGCTCTTCTTCAGGACTAGTTTGTACCGCTAAGAAATGAAACCCTTGGGAATTTTGTTTGGATTTCTCAAATGCTGCTCCCTGTGCGATCGCTTCTTGATCTTTGGGTGCTTGTAAATTAGCCAAAACCCATCTAGCATCAGCACTTGCTTCCAGTTGCATTTGTGTGCGATCGCCCAATAGATTGCGCTCAAACTTGACAAACACAGGATCAACTCCCGACATCCAAGCCGCCAAAGCCGTCGCTCTTGCGGAAATAATAATCATCCCTGAAACTATTATTTCAGGATCAAGGCTACTAATATCGAGAAGTTCACTAAAATCCATAGACCATTCTTTCGCATCTGCAAAATCACCCGCTTTCAGCGATACCGATATCCAGCGCTCACCCATCAGAGCATCAGGGACGGGTTTAGGATCTTGGGCTGCCAATACTTTCAATGGCAAGGGATTAGGATCAACAGCTTGAAAGCCATCACGATTGGGATAAATACTCGCCATTCTCTCCGCCAACCATCCCGACATCGTAAATACACGCCGAGATGCTTGTCCAGTAATCCCCGCCAGTTTACAGCCACGCATAATGATGTTGGTCATGCTGGGACGAAAGAAGCGGATTTTAATGGGATTTTGCCCTGTCGAGGTCACGCAGTCGGTAAGTTGTTTAGCTAGCCATTCGGAGTTCACTTCTGTTGGTGGACATTCACGCACCCATTCAAACTGGCGTTCGCGATCGCAAATTAGCAATTCCCAAATTTTTTTGTTGTTAGCATCCAGTAAGGGACGGGAATAAAAATCTAACTCCCAAATATTCGACATAAATTAATTTCTAACTTGTTTTTCTAAACTTGGCTTTTTTCATGTTAACGCGATCGCAGCCCCTAAAGTTTTTTAGATTTTGTATTTGAGGAGGTTGCGGCAAGTCGAGATATGTCGATAGATGCGTTGCTAAAATTTTATATTGGGAATTGGTTGCGCGAAGACAAGGCTAAGTTATTTAGCGATCGCCAAAAACACATTAATTAAGTTGCGAGGCTGGTGCAAGATGAGTTGGTTTAAGGTTTGTTATAATCGGGCTGCTTGGTAAGCAAGGCTGGTAAACAAAAATGGTTCAAACTTTAGCTAAGACTACATTCGTAACTTTTGCGGAATTTGCCCAATGGCTGCCAGAGAATAGACGGTATGAATTACATGATGGAGTAATTATTGAGATGCCACAGCATATTGGGAAGCATGAACAAGTTAAGGGCTTTTTGGCTGTAGAGATTGCTTTCATGGTCAGACATTTGAATTTGCCTTACTTTTTACCCAGTCAAGCGTTTGTTAAAGTTCCTGATGCTGAATCGGCTTATTTGCCAGATATTTTAATCTTGAAGCGTTCTAACTTGGCGAATGAGCCATTGTGGGAGAAACAATCTACGGTGACGCAGGGAGATTCTGTTGTCATAGCGATTGAGGTGGTGAGTACAAATTGGCGAGTTGATTATTTTACTAAGGTCAAGGATTATGAAGAGATTGGGATTCCTGAATATTGGACTGTGGATTATTTAGGGATTGGTGGTCGCAGGTTTATTGGCAATCCGAAGCAGCCGACGATTTTGGTGCATGAGTTGATTGATGGCGAGTATCAGGTGACAGCATTTCAGGGAGATGAACGGGTGATTTCGCCAAGTTTTCCAGATTTGAATTTGACGGCTATTCAGATTTTTCAAGCAGGACTGTAGCTTATTTAGCGATCGCAAATATGAGCAGTTATTTCTGCAAGGTGTCGGCGAATTGGGATATGCAGAGGTAATTAAAATTTAGAACAGGCTAATCCATGTTAATATATCAAATGTGATATAAAGCAATATGGGCAATCAAAGTAAACCTTTAGTTTGGCTGCATGGAGAAGTTAAGACTCCGCCTTTCAGTCAAGAAATACGGGTAGAAACAGGCGTTCTGCTCAGGCAATTACAGCAAGGGGTATCTCTTGGATTACCTCATTCTCGTCCTATGCCAAGTATTGGAGAAGGGTGTCATGAGTTACGCATTCGAGATGCTGATAAGAACTGGAGAATCATTTATCGAATTGATGATGATGCAATTGTAATTGTGGAGGTTTTTAACAAATCAACGAGAACGACTCCCAAGAATGTGATTGAAGTTTGCCAGAAACGCCTTAGTAAATACGATGCTGACTAGCAGGATTAATACGATGGATTTAGATAAAAAAGCCCGTTTGGAGTCTAAGGGATGGAAAGTTGGTACGGTTTCAGACTTTTTGGAGTTAACACCTGAAGAATCTGTTTTGGTAGAGATTAAGTTGGCTCTTAGTCAAAGCTTGAAGGAGCGTCGGCAAAAGATGATGACTCAAAGTGAACTTGCTTCTAAGATGAGTTCTAGTCAGCCTCGGATTGCTAAAGCGGAAAATGGTGATGCTTCTGTTTCTATTGAGTTATTGATTAGAGCAATGTTGGCAACTGGTGCAACTCCTCAAGATATTGGACAGGTTATTGCTGGTGTGAGTTAGGCGATCGCTTGAGGAGGTTGCGGCGAGTCGAGATATGTCGATAGATGCGTTGCTAAATTTTATATTGGGAATGGGTTTCGCGAAGACAAGGCTAAGTTATTTAGCGATCGCAAATCTCTCCACGAAAAAGGCGATCGCTAAGAAATAAATCCCAAACAATCATAATATTCATGATTTCATATTTTCGTTGTATGATCTTAGGCTATAGCAATGTAAGCTTTGCTTAGGACATAAAACCCAAAAGATGGCAGAGCGAAGCTCTGCCATCTTTTGGGTTTTGAATTGTCCTATCTATCTCTTACGTTGCTATATAAGAGATCTAACATTGAGGTAACAAAATGGAAAATCAATTAATTGTAAGAGATCCTGAAATTCTCTCTGGAATACCTGTATTTAAGGGAACTAGAGTTCCTGTAAAGAATTTGGTTGATTATCTTGAAGCAGGAGACTCACTGGAAGAATTTTTAGATGACTTCCCAACTGTGCAGAAAGAGAAGGTAGTGAAGTTCTTAAATTTATCAAACAAATATTATTTAGCACATGATAATGAAAGTGCTGCTTGATGAGTGCTTGCCCAAAAATTTTCCCTAAATCCGTGAACTTTCTTCATAGGCTTGAAAATCTACAGGGGCAATAATATCAATATTCTCGAATCGGGCAATCGCTAACAAATCTTTATCTCCCGTAACGATACATTGAGCTTTACCTGCTAAAGCTGTTGCCAAAATCCAATCATCATCAATATCTCGACATACTTGCTGCTCTAATGGAGATGGGATAACTATTTCCATCTTTGAGCAAAATATTGATAAAGCTTCATTTATATCTTCTGTCTTATACTTGAATTTCTTTTGGAGTTTTTCTGCGAGTTCATCCAGTATAAATTTGGAGGAAATAATTTCATGAACTTTGAGAGAATTTTCTACAAGTGCATAACATTTACCTCTAGAGATCAGTGATGCTATTAAAACATTGGTATCAAGAACTATTCTCATGACACCATTTCAAAGATATCTTCGTCAGTAAATCCGCCTTGCAGATCAGCTTGTTTAAGCATTTTTTCGCGTAATGTTTGCAACCTACGCACTAAAAGATACTCGCGAACTGCGCGTTCGATAAGTTCAAGGGATGAGATTGCTTCAATCTGCGATCGCGCTTCGAGTGAATCTCTGACATCTGCTGGTAAGTTGAGCGTTATAGTTTGTTGCATAGAAAGTAACAGCGTTGATTGTTTTTATTTTAGCAAAAAGTAATTTTTTTATAGTGGCGATATCACCTTTTTTAAGTTGGTATTCTGGTGGATAGATAAACTTGTTGATATAGTTCGAGATTCATGATTTTTTCTCCTTGTATGGTTTCAGAGTAATAAATTGAAACTTTTGATTGATCGCTCTTTGCAGCCAAACTGTAGTTACAGATAGTTGGCGATCGCCCAGCCTAGTAATTTCCCCAATAATCAGAAAAAATAGCCCAACGTTAAATACAATCCTAAAGGTTAGTATTTAGTATTATAGATATCTCTAATTACATCAATTAATCATGAAACACATCAAAATTGTGGTAGAAAAGCATCCAGAGGGTTATGTGGCTTATCCTTTAGGTATTCAAGGGGTTGTAGTTGGTGAGGGAGATTCCTATGAAGAAGCTCTTAATGATGTGCGATCGGCGATCTTGTTTCATGTGGAAACTTTTGGACGATCGGTTTTAGATGATGTTGATGTAGCTTTTTGCTTGTAACAAAGAAATTCTGTGAACTCTTTAACTTGCAGTATTGATTCTTCTGGAAGTAGTTCTAGTAATTCTAAAAGTTGTTGCTTTACTTTCTGTTTATCACTTTGTTGATGAGCATTTATTGCATTTATTTGATGAGGGTACAGTGTTTCTACATCTAGAGTGTCACGAAATGATTCGGGATCGTCTTGAGATGTTTCGATCATTTCGCCTTCAGTGGTGAACTTTAGCCATCCACCAAATAGTTCGACTAGGTAGGCTTCGCCATCTTTAAATATTTCCACGATCGCACCATCAGTCCCTTGGGGGGCAATTCCACCAGAGTGAAGCTGAATGTCTTGATTTAAGGTGACGGAATCAAACATTTGAAACTTACTCATGGTTTTGCCTCCTGCTGCGTTGTGGTACTGCTGTTACAAATCTAGCAATGTTTTCGCCTTTCAGCACAATCCAAGCGGTGAGGATTTCTCTTGATTGCTCATGCCGATCGGTTAACGAAACAATTGCTGTATATCTATCTCCATAAGCATCTTGACGCTGAAATACTAAGTCTTGTGGTGTAATTTTTTGCAAAATTGTGTCACGGATCAATTCGGTGGTGTCATATCCCATCACATTTTGCCAAAATTGACTTTTATCGCCGCCTTTACCTTGTTCGCCGCTATAGCTAAGCAGATATTGTGCTTTCGCAAGTGGAAATTCGAGGCGATCAATCATGATTAGGGGGAAAAGTTTATTTTGGTGGAGATTCTAGCAAAAGTAAAACGTAGGGGGAGAGCATTCCCAATTTGATGCGATCTCAGAATTTTCATGGTTTTTCTACTGCCAATAGCTCAGTTTAAGCAGGTTGCAGTGTTTTAAGCTCTAAGTTGGTCAAAATATTAATTGAATTGAGATCTACTTGATTTCGAGCTGACTCAATGGTAATTCCCACTAATTTTTCCTCTGTGTCAAAGTCTACGGTTACTAGTTCATTAATTTCTTCAGTTCTAACACTAGGGCGATCGCTAAGTTCAATAAAGAGTGTATCTGTATCTGCAAAGTAATGGATTTTCATATTTGTCTTCCTTCTCTTTCTAATTGTTTACGAAGATTGCGATCAAAGAATGCGTTGTGAACTGTTTCACCATCATCTAATGTGACAACCCTCAAAACTCGGTTATCGGCTTCAGCGATTATACCCCAATGCCGAATTCTGCCGTCTGGTTGGGTTTCTATCTTGAGAGGATTTTTAATTACGCGATCGCACCAATCCAAGTTAATCTCCAAACGTTTGTTGAGGACTATTTTTTCAAAGTATGGAGTTAGCTTCATATTTTGAGATTTTATTTTTTACTGCATTGGAATAAATTATTTTAGATAGTAGCATCGCTAATCTCTCCACAAATAAGGCGATCATACAGATGCTTAATCCTATTTTCTATGGTCAATGAATTATTCCTGCGTTGTTTAGAATCTATAAATCTTTACGTTGAAAAAGTTCCCAACCTCCCCACCAAGATTGATGCATATGTTCTAGGTGATACCACCATCCAAAACTAGCTAGAGGAAGACTGCCCACAAGAGTATTTTGTGCATTTTTAGTATCAGTCATAAACTCATCATATGTCTTCCATCTGTTCTTTTTACGGCTAAAGAACTTGTTGGGATAGTACCAACCGACTTTTATGCCAAAATCCACCAAATTTCTAAAATTTCCAATGTCTCCACCACAATCCAACCATATTTTTTTCTGTACGCTAAATCCAAATTTGCCATCACTGTGATGTATCCACAGTTGATCAATTTTCTTCAAATCTTCGCAAGGAAATTCTTCGATATAATCAGAAGAATAGTAAGTCTTATAATCTAATCTTGGCTTAGTAAATTCTCTAGTAAATAAACTCTGTGAATTATTAATATATGAACTTCTACGAGACTTTAATTTTGGCATAAGCTTGGTAGTTAGTTCATCAGCTTTACGCCATTCCTTTGCTTTTAGTAGTTGTTCTAATTTTCTATAGTCATTGTCTTTGTTATACCAACCTATTAATGATTGAAATGCTGGATGTGAGAAAAGGTCATAAACGACTTCATCCCAGTTCCAAGATGAGATTTCATGAGAGAATAGAACAGCAGGAAGGGCTGCGGGAAAAAGATTTGGCTTATTTTTAATTCTGTCCATGAATTCATCATATTCAATCCATTCACTAATTTCCTTATTATACCAACCTATTCTCGCACCAAATTCCTTGAACACTTCATCGTCATATTTACCAATCTTACCGCCGCAATCTAGCCATATTTTCCTCTGGATACTAAATCCAAACTTAGAATTACTGTAATGTACCCATAGCTTGTCTATTGTCTGTAAATCTTCACAAGGAAAAGCGACAATATCATCTGTATCTAGGCTAAGTGCATCTTCTTGCTTTGCCACTTTGAGCATTAGATAATTTGTTAGTTCATCAGCTTCATACCATTTATTTTGCTTTAGCAGATTTTCTAGCTCTCGATAGTCAATCCCTTTCGCTGATCGTAACTCAACGGGCGATTTAGATACACTCTGCTTTGAAGGAGAAGTATTATTAGAACTTTCTGGCTTTTGAGTTGCAGTAGCGAGAGGAATCGACACTCGGTGTTCTGCTTTTAATTCCTCAGACTTAAAACTATAGATACCAGAATTATTAATGAGGTTGGATACTTTTTTCTCGCCCTCCAACTCCTGCAAAATCTCCGCAACCGAATTAGGGCGCTCTTTTACCCTATAAGCAGTCATCCGATCCAACAACTTCCCAAACTCATCACTCACCACTTTCCCATTCAAAAACTGTCGCCATTGATATTCATTCTCTAAAACGTCATAGAGCGTAAACGGTTCCACATTCGTGAGCAAATGCAAACAAGTCACACCCAACCCAAACAAATCGCTCTGAAACACCGACTTACCCAACATTTGCTCAGGAGCGCCATAACTCGGCTTGCCGATGCCCGTCCCCGTTTTTGCCAATAACGTCGCTGTTGCGTACTTTGCCGCCCCAAAATCCACCAGCACCAACTTTTGATCACCGCGCCGCCGAATGATATTGTCTGGCGAAATATCGCGATGAATTACCGACTTGCTATGTACAAACTCCAAGATTTGCAGCACCTCCACCAACACATCCCGCACCTGCTGCTCACTAAAAGCACCAACTCGCGTTAATTCCTGCTCCAAAGTCTCACCATCGATAAACTCTTGGATGAGGTACTGCTTACCCTCATGAATTGTAAAAGATAGAAGTTCAGGAATTTGCGGATGCTTACCCAAATCATCGAGCCGCTTTGCCTCCTGCTCAAACAACCTGATGGCAACATCCAAAGTCCCTTGACTCGCATTAGGATTGATCGTTTCAAAAGCAAACTGCTTAATCACACAACGCGGCTGTGATGGCTTCGACTCATCCTGAGCCAAAAAAGTTTTACCAAATCCCCCCTGTCCGATTACCTTCAAAGCACGGTAACGCTCTTGAATTTGCAGCTTAGCGCCGCATTGAGTGCAGAATTTGGTGGTTATTGGGTTTAAGCGATCGCAAGCAAGACAAAGACAGTTAATCATGCTGAATGAAATTTTCTGGAAAGCTACCTTTGATAATTATGACATTTAGATAGGATGATAGTCCATCCTCATCGATTACCTAAAAGCGATCGCAAATCACCTAAAACAAAAAAGAGGTGCAAACAATGTTTGCACCTCTTTTTTGCGGGAAAAAAGCTTAGCTGTTATTGAACAACTACTTTGCCTTGCATACCAGCGCCACGGTGGGGAGAGCAATAGTAAGCGAACTCACCAGCTTCATTAAAGGTGGACTCTAGCTCAGCCTTAGGCTTTTGCGCTAGCTTCTTGTGAGAAAGTTCTGCATGACCGTCAAACACAACATTGTGAGGGAAAGCTTTGTTGTTAACCCATTTGACAGTATCGCCTACTTTGATTGTGACCACTTTAGGCTCAAATACTAGCTGACCACCATCAGAACCCATCTTAACGGTGACAGTATCAGCAGCAGCAGGACTTACTGACATAAAGAAGCTACCAACAACAAACAAAAGGCTAGCAATTACTAAACCTAGCTTTTTCGCAAAGGAAGAAATATTCATGATTAATTACCGACTAAAATTCAACTTGACTTGCACTAATTCGACTCGACTCGAATCAAAGCAACTAAAACACGTAGGAAAAAGCTAATAAAATTAGCTTACTTCAATGTGGCGTATGACTAGTACGCTACATTATTCGCTTAATAGTATATCTTTCCGCCGCCCCAGCCGATACCTCTAACATTAGGTTCGTACAGGATATAACCAGCAATTAGCTTGAGGTCATTGTCGGTAAGTCCACGCATGATGGGGAAAATATCGGTACTCTTGAGACTGGGGTGAACATCGTAGATTTCAGTCACACCATCATAGGTAGTAGGCTTTTTCATGAAATCGACCAAACCAAGGACGTTGTTACGTACTGGGTTAGCTCCAGCCAAAGATTCAGGAGAAAGGTTGACGTTGGGATTGGTAAAAGTTGCACCGCCAAGGTGACAGGTAGCACAGGCATTAGAAAATAATTTCTTGCCCTTAGCAATGTCTTTTTGGGTCAAGACAATATTGGTACTTTCGTTAAGGGGAACGGTACGTAGTGCGATCGGAATGTCGGCAGCGCTGACGCTGGTGGTAAAAAGCTGGAAGGCTAGCATTACGAATGCGATCGCCACCACCAAGTATTTAAAAGAATTTTTGTTCATAATTACTCAGATACTTTAATTTATCTAAAAAATGGGTTTAAAACCTCGTCCTTCTAGGACTGCTTTATATTAGAATATATTGCATACCGCAGGGCATACGGAAATTTACGCTTGAGAAGCTAGTTGCAAGACTAGGTATCACTGAGTAAGACCATGTTAGGACAAGTCCTACAGGCTATAGTGAGTCCAAGAATCCTCTTATTTTCGAGGAGTGTCAACTAAAAGAATTTAACCTACATCTCAAAGATTTATTGTGATCGCAAAATCGCAATAAATCTTTAAATTTTTTAGGTTTTTTTGAAAGAGGTTTTAGAATTTTGGGCTTCGGAGGCCATGATTACGGCTTTTGCGTCTTCCAAAGCAAGTTTGGTTTCGGCATCTTGGTAAGCGATCCCAAGGCGATCGCATAGTTTAAATACAGACTCAAGGGTGAGTTTGTAGTCTTCCGCGATCTCAGCGATCGAATAATCAGCAAAGCCCATAGCAATACCCGTATCTAGTTAATTCTAGAGATGTTTGTGCTATTTTCTCATGCAAAGGGGAGACATAACCCAAAAAGTAAAGGCGGCGCGAAGCGCCGCCTTTACTTTTTGGGTTTAGAGAATGAGCGCACTAAAAGAAATTTTGTGA
Organism: Pseudanabaena sp. M085S1SP2A07QC; assembly: GCA_020404895.1. GTDB lineage: Bacteria > Cyanobacteriota > Cyanobacteriia > Pseudanabaenales > Pseudanabaenaceae > Pseudanabaena. The sequence goes on from JADBWK010000120.1 coordinate 18,150, forward strand.
AAGTGTTGCTTTGCAACACTTTCGCAAAATTTCTTGGTTTGGATTTGAGCGCAAAGTGTTGTAATAGAGGCAGTAGTCAACAGAGAAACAGTAATGACAGCCGCTTCAAATAATGCACCTGTTAATGCTCCTGCCCCTGCACCAGTGCAAACAGCGATCGCGATTACCCAAGCGCCCAGTGAGGTAGTGGTTAATCGCGAAATTGCGATCGCAGGTACAGCCGACTTTACTCAAGTTTTACAAATTCTCGTCACCTTAGCCAACGATGCCCCAGTTGCGGTGCAACTTAATGCCACAACAGGTACTTGGCAGGTAAAAATTACGGCTGGTTTACCAACTGCGATGGCGACATTTTTGCGGGTGCGAGCGATTGGTGCAAATAATCAGCTTTTGGCTGAATTGATCGTCAATATTTTAGTTAAGAATCCTGACATCGCCTTGATAACCAAGCAAGCTACTCGTTTTAAATCTTCTCCTGCGGATTCAGGGACTTTGCCGCCCAATGGCAAGGTCGATGTGGAAGCTGGACAAACCCTTGAAGTGTTGCGTTATGGCTCTGTCGATGGACATATCAAGGTCTTGCTAAAGCAACCGATCGCACCGATGGGAGCCTTTGGTTATTTCTACGCTCCCCATGTGGATTTGATTGCACCGATTACGCTGACGGTGAAGCAAGACACGATTTTCAAGATTTCTACAGCGGCTTCGCAGTCTTTGCCCTTTACCCAAAAAGCCGAGGTGAAAGCGGGGACAAAATTGTTGTTAGACGGGAATTTTACGATCGCCGCTAACCATGTCCAAGTCAAACTGGCGCAACCCTTAGCTCCTGTCGGACAGGTTGGGTTCTTTTTCTTGCCCCATGTCGAATTATCAAAACTGGGCGAATCCCTTGATTTCTCGAATCCTGCCGATGTTAGTGATATCCCGATCAATGGTGCGATCGCCACGGTGATTACTGACACTTTTTTAAAAGCATCGTCACAAAATGCCAGTAGCCTCTCCGATTCACAAAAAATCATGGTTAAGGCTGGTACAACCTATCCGATTAGCGGCTATGCCTCGGTTAATGGTCATTTCCGCGTGAAGTTTGTCTCTGCGATCGCCCCGATTGGCAATGTAGGTTTTTTCTATGAGCGACATGTCAGCATCACCAAAAATGGCAAGCAGCTCCTGTTCGATCCTGACATGAAAACCTTGACCGTCAGGCAAAATACTGTACTCAAGAAGCGCCCCATTGATGCGCGGCAGTTAGCGGCAAATGAATTAGCACCACTCAACACAGGTGAGGTGTTTGGTCTAGATAGCTACAGCCTGACCGATATTCATTTCCAAGTCACTTTAAATGAGGATGTACCACCTCTAGGCAAGTCGGGCTTTGTATTTGCGGGACATGTCAACCTTCAGCAAGGCAATAAGGCGATCGAGATTTCGCCCAAGCGCAAAGTTTTAGGAGTGCCGTATTTTTCGCAATTAGACAATCCCCGTGATCCTTTTGTGACCTGTAATGTCACCTCGATCGCAATGGTGTTAGCTTTTCACGGTAGGCGATCGCGTAATCCGCGACAACAGCTAGAAGATGAGCTATATCAATGGGTAATCGATCGACATGGTAGACAAGCTCGTACTGATAATTCGGTGTTACAGATGCTTTATCGAGCCTATGGTTTTGGCGGCAACTTTGGCACTACTCGCACATGGTCACAAATCCAACAGGAAATTATCGCTAATCGTCCCGTTGTCATCGGGGGCTACTTCACCCACGGCGGACATATCATTACGATCATCGGCTTCGATGAGCAGGGATATATCGTCCATGATCCTTATGGTAATGCTCTTACAGGCTATAGCCAAACCGAAGGAAAGAGTTTGCGCTATCCATACATTTACATGCGCGATATGTGTGGTGTCGATGGCGATGTATGGGCGCATTTTATTCTGCCCAAATAATTGCAAAGCATTGCTCCGCAGTGCTTTGTAACATAAAACCCAAAAGAGATTCGCGGCGCTTCGCGCCGCAAATCTCTTTTGGGTTTTGTAGAGTTTTAAGCGATCGCTGAGTTATCAATCACATCTTGCCAGCGTCCATTACCCACAGCCCTTATTGCTTCACGCAGTTGAATGTCACCTGTATAAATGGCTTTGCCGACGATCGCACCCTTCACGCCGACGGATTCCAGCGATACCAGATTTAACAGATCCGTAATCGAACTAACGCCACCTGACGCAATTACAGGCACATCAACATTTTCGGCAAGTTGACGCAAAGCTTCGATATTTGGCCCCTGCATCGTGCCATCGCGATGAATATCTGTATAGATAATTCCTGCGATGCCTACAGAAGTCATGCGTTTGGCAAGATCCACCGCAGTTACATCCGAATTGGTCAACCAGCCTCTAGTCGCCACCTTGCCATTACGGGCATCAATACCGATCATGATTTGTTCAGGGAATTCCGCACAAATATCAGCAACTAATTGCGAGCTTTCCACTGCCGCCGTTCCTAAAATCACCCGACTCACGCCAGAGTTCAGCACTGACACGATACTTTCGCGATCGCGCAAACCGCCACCCATCTGTACTCGCATCGGAATTGATCGGGCGATCGCCTCAATTACCTTTAAGTTTTTTGGCTTGCCTTCCTTTGCACCATCCAAATCAACCACATGCAAATACTTAGCGCCTTGGTCATACCAACGCTGAGCAACCTCAACGGGGTCTTCACCAAATACTTCTGATTTTTGATAATCCCCCTGATAGAGCCTGACGCAGCGTCCATCTAAAATATCAATTGCGGGAATTACATCCATAATTTTTACCATACGATCCCAGAAGCTTATTCTATCTAGATTTAGCGATCGCGGTATAGTACAAAACAAGGAAATTCCCTTTTGTTGTTTAAATTGCTCTCTAATTTGCCCTTTTGTCCCCTATGAAATCGCCTAAGCAGTCAGTATCCCAAAAGTTAATGTCCGTTGGCATCGTCATTAGCGTTGCTTTTTTGCTGATGGCGATCGCCACACCATTGCTGCAAGCGATGGGAGTCTTGACCGATCCCAGTGAATTTCTCAGCAACCCCATCCATCAGCCACCATCGCCACAACATTGGTTTGGCACTGATTTACAGGGACATGATGTATTTACCAGAACGATCGCTGGCGCTGGTGTTGCTTGGCAAGTAACGATCGCCTCAACGGTAATTAGTCTTGTAATCGGCGTACCCTTGGGAATGCTAAGCGGCTACAAAGGCGGCTGGCTCGATCGCATCTTAGTGTTTTTGATGGACGCGCTCTACACATTGCCCAGTTTATTGCTCTCGCTGACGATCGCTTTTGTGGTCGGTGCTGGTGTCTGGAATGCGGCGATCGCTCTCAGTGTTGCCTATATCCCTCAATATTTTCGTGTGATCCGCAACCAAACTGTGAGTACGAAAACCGAAGTTTATATCGAAGCTGCTCAAGCGATCGGTGCGGATACAAAAACCATCTTAATGAAATATCTCGCGCCTAACGTAATCCAAAGCTTACCCGTAATTTTCGCCCTCAACGCCGCTGATGCGATTCTGACTCTTGCAGGTTTAGGCTTTTTGGGCTTAGGTATTCCTGAAGATGTGCCTGAATGGGGACACGATCTCAAGCAAGCTCTCGATGCTCTCTCGACTGGCGAAAATATCTGGTGGACAACAATTTTCCCTGGATTGGCGATTACTTTAATGACTATTGGTTTATCGCTTGTAGGTGAAGGCTTGACTCAGAGATTTAGTAGCAAGAAAGAGCAATGAGCTTTTATAGCTATGTATTTCGACTTTCTTATTCCTAAACGTCCCGTATCTTTGCAAACAAGAAAAACCGCAAATTTACAAGCATGGAAACAATATGTTCGTGCCGAGGCTGCAAAAACTTGGGCAGGTCAGATTTTTGCGAATCAAGATGTTCACCTAAAATTGATTTATCTTTATGATAGCGACCCTGTTGATACTGACAACATCATTAAACCAATCCAAGATGCATTGATTGGGCTGATTTACGCAGATGATTTACTGATTACAGATGTAGAAGCACACCGTCGTTCACTATATGGAGTGTTTGACCTAACCCTATGCCCAACTCCTCTTGTTCAAGGCATAATATCAGGCATAGAATGTGTATATGTTAGAGTTTCTGAATCTAAACCATTGGAGGACTACTTATGACTGTTGATTCTCAATTAGCTGAAAAGGGTTTAGACGCTAAAGTTTTAGAAAAAAATAGATTGCAAGGAATTGCTGAAAAATACAGGTTGCAAGGATTTGAAGTTGTAATCGAGCCTTCTAAATCCTTGATTCCTTTTGACTTAGGAAATTATTGTCCAGATCTTATTGCAAGAAAGGGATTGGATGAAGGTTACATAATTGAACTTAAAAACTCAATTGCTAAAATCTCAGTCGATCGTTATCGAGAAATTGCCGAAATAGTAGCTCAGCATCACGGTTGGAGATTTTTATTGATCACTGGAGAAGATGTCTCTTCGGAAGATCCCAAAGATGATAGTAAATTGCTGACTTGGGAACAGATGTCGCAACGCCAAGAACAAGCTCAAAAGTTTTTAGCGATCGGAGAAGTGGAAGTAGCTTTTTTATGTTTATGGGGAGTTTTGGAAGCGGCTATGCGTCGTCAAGCTAAGCAAGTTGCAATTCCGATAGAACGCTTTCCTGCCAACTCTTTGATTAATCATTTATATTCTCAAGGTGAACTTTCGATGGAGCAGTTTGATCAAGTGAGAGTAATTCAAGGTGTACGAAATCGCCTTGTACATGGTTATCAATTGCATAATCTTGATGAACCGACAAAACACTTGCAAGGACTTGTTAATGAATTAATTGCAATGTGGAAGATATAAATCTATAAATTCAATAAGCAATTTTTTTTAGAAAAAATGCTTATTGAAGGGATAACAAATCTAGTAGCGACTGGAATGCAGCAATAAAGGGAACAAATATCATGAGTCAATCAGAAAACAAAGAATCTTTGTTAACTAGCACAGGTTTTTATAGCCTATTTCAAACCTTACCATTAGAAATCCGACAAGGCTTTCTACAACTTTTATTTCAA
>JADBWK010000121.1 GCA_020404895.1 Pseudanabaena sp. M085S1SP2A07QC
GGCAAAACGACTTAAGGCTGGCTGGAACAATAACTATCTTAAGACTATCCTTAGTGCTTTAAATATAGTCATTGCTTAGCTTTCGCTAATTGTTGCGAAATGTTTGCTGGGTTGTTAAGAAACGTGTGCGGTTGCCCTAGAGTATTGGAGAGATATGCCCAGCAGCAGTCGGCGAACTCTGCAACGAGTCAGATTCACATGGGTGAAGCGATTGATGTTTCTAAATTCTGTGGACGAGTTCAGGAATTGGAAACTCTTAGTGAATGGATTTTAGGCGATCGCTGTCGCGTCGTCACATTACTCGGAATGGGAGGCATGGGGAAAACGTCGCTCTCGGTGAAGATTGCCGAACAATTACAGGGAGAATTTGAATATGTGATCTGGCGATCGCTACGCCATGCACCTGCTTTTAGTGACAAGATAACGGACTGCATCAAAATCTTGTCGCACCAACAAGTTACGACTTTACCTGCCAACTCCCATGAGCAAATTACTTCTTTAATCGAATACTTCCGTAAGTCTCGATGTTTGCTGATTTTGGATAACTTCGATACGTTGTTGCAGCATAGCAAAAAAGCAGGCACTTATCTTGATGGTTACGAATCCTACGGTGAACTGTTGTGGAGATTGGGAGAAACTGGTCATCAAAGCTGTGTGCTGATTACCAGTCGCGAAAAACCTGCGGAAGTTGCTGCTCTTGAAGGTGATGGCTTATTAGTACGAACTCTTGCTCTGTCTGGGTTAGAAATTACCGCAGGGCAAACAATACTAACGCTCAAAGGTTTATCAGTTTCTAATGCAGAAGCTAGTCAACTAGTTAATTGTTACAGTGGCAATCCATTAGCGTTAAAAATTGCCGCTACTGCCATTCGTGACTTACACAAAGGTAATGTTAATCAGTTTTTAGCCAGTGGCATAACTCTGTTTAATGGGATTAGCAATCTTTTATCCCAACAATTCCAAAGACTATCAGACTCGCAAAATCAAGTAATGTACTGGTTGGCTATTAATCGCGAGAGCATTTCCCTAACTGAATTGCATAGCGTTTTTGTGCCATCTATTATGTCTAAAGCGAAATTAATGGAAGTTTTAGCATCTTTGCTAGGACAGAACTTAATTGAAAGTGATCGCCATGGATTTACGCAGCAACCTATAGTGATGGAATATGTAACGGAATGTTTAATTGAACTGATCTGTCAAGAAATAATTACTGAATTACCACAATATTTGCTGACACAGGCTCTAGTCCAAGCCCAAGCTAAGGATTACATTCGCGATGGTCAAATTCAATTGATTGTGCAGCCTATCCTTCAGCAATTGCAAACTATTCTTGGTTCTACAGATAAACTTAAACATAAATTCGGTGGATTGATTGTCAAACTGCAAACTGAACTTAGGACTTATAAAAAAGAACAAACTGTAGGGGCAATTCATGAATTGCCTCTACAGTTTGCGGATAATTACGGAGGTGCTAACCTCATTCATTTACTGGCTCATTTGGGAACTGATTTAACGGGCTATGACTTTTCGGAGCTGACGATTCGTGACTGTGACTTGCGATCGCTGAACTTACATCGGGTCAACTTTACTAGAGCCTCTTTTCGTGATTGTACTTTTGCAGCAACCTTTGGTGGCATTACCAGCACTGCTTTTAGTAGTGATGGGCTTTCCCTTGCCAGCAGTGATACCAATGGTGAAATTCAAATTTGGGATGTCAGCAATGGGAAACAACTCTTTAATTGCAAGGGGCATAATAGTTGGGTTTGGCATGTCGCTTTCAGTCCAAAACGTCCAATCCTCGCTAGTTGTGGTCAGGATCATACAATCAAGCTCTGGAATACAAGTAATGGAGAATGCTTCAAAACCTTACATGGACATAGCAATATTGTCACCGCGATCGCCTTTAGTCCCGATGGTCAATTAATCGCCAGTAGTAGTACTGATCGCACCGTTAAAATTTGGAATTCAGTCACAGGCGAATCTATTCAAACTTTAGAAGGACATAGTGCTTGTGTCTGGTCGGTTGATTTCCATCCCCAAGGTCGGCTGTTAGCATCGGCAGCAGAAGATAACACGATCAAGTTATGGAATCTTGAAACGGGTTCCTGTGTGCAAACTCTGCAAGGTCATCAATATTGGGTTAAAGCGATCGCCTTTAGTCCCAATGGAAAAACATTAGCGAGTGGAAGCTTTGATAGCACCGTGAAAATCTGGAATTCGCAAACTGGCGAATGCCTAAAAACTTTACTAGGGCATAATGCGGTTGTGACTTGCTTAGGCTTTAGTCCGCAAGGCGATCACTTAGTAACGGGTAGCTATGATCAATCCGTCAAGATTTGGGATGTCACCACAGGAAAATGTCTGGACACTTTGCATAAGCACACCAATCGCGTGTGGTCAGTTGCTTTCCATCCACAACAAAATTTAGTAGTTAGTGGTGGTGATGATCACGGGATTAAAATATGGGAACTTCGGAGGGGGAAATGTATCAAAACTCTGCAAGGAAATAGCAATGCGATCTATGCGATCGCCTGTAGCAATCAGCAAAACTTACTTGCCAGTGGACATGAAGATCAGACGATTAAACTCTGGAATGTCGATATCAATACACCTCAAACTTTAGAGCCTGACCTTCAGCCTTTTCAAGTACTCCGAGGACATAGCGATCGCATTCTCTCTACTACCTTCAGCCCTGATGGACAGATTCTCGCCAGTGGTAGCGCTGATCGCACGATTAAACTTTGGGATGTTAACACAGGCAAACTCCTAAAAACTCTTCAGGGGCATCGCAGTTCAGGGCAACCGCATAAAAAATCAAAGGGAAAGGAGATGTTCAAGATAAGCCAGATCCCAAGCCGCCTTATGACGTTTAGCTCGCATACTGGACTTAGAAGACTTATCACGGCTTAAGAGATTAAGAGCAAAGTGCCGTA
>JADBWK010000122.1 GCA_020404895.1 Pseudanabaena sp. M085S1SP2A07QC
ACAAGACTCCAGCTATGGAGATCGGGTTATATCATCGACCCCTTTATATGCTGGAGTTGGTTTCATTGTGTGGCTTTCACTGCCTCACGTCTTAACTGACCAGTGCCGGCTATGTTCTTTGATGATCGCTTGATATTCTTTATTAGCCTCCAGATTTATACTTTGGCTTGCGTCTTGAAAAACAGCATTATACCAATTCACAAAAGTGTGGCAACACTTCTGTGAATTAAACCCCAAACCCTGTAAGGGTTTTAAACACACAAAATGGCTACGCCATTTTGTGTTTTGGTATTACGTAAATTTTCTTTGGTAGCGATCGCCTCGCGATCAAATTGACAATATTCACCAACTTGAGCAAATGTTGACTGAGCAGCGATTGCTGCTAAGAAGTTAGTAGATACAACAACGGAGAAGAATCGAGTAGCAATGTTTGCTGACATAAGAAAACTTTATGAAGGGGACTGAAATTGCTGTAATGTTTTTGGGCAATATGTTATTAGATTTTTTTGGCATAGCGCCAAGTACTGTATTGGAAATCCAAATACTATAGCCGACTTTTATTGCCATGACTGATGTTATCCATCCATCAACTGTTGAATCCCCAGAGACATATCTACAATTTGGCGATCGTTATCGAAACTCTGACAATATTCCCCTTGCACTAAAAAATTATCAACGTGCTTTAGCGATCAACCCAGAATTTGCCCCAGCCCATGAACGCATTGGGACAATTCATCAACAGCAGGGAAATGCGATGGAGGCGATTGCTAGTTTTAGTCAAGCTGTGCATTTTGATCCCACATCTTTAGGAGCACAATTAGGACTTGGTAATGTCTATCAACAGATGGGATGGGCTGAGCTAGCAATTACTCATTTTCAAAAAGCCCTTGAATTTCACCCTGATCGTTTTTTGGCAGAATATCATTGCAAATTGGGGGATAGCCTGAAAGAGCGCGGCAAAATCGCAGAAGCACTTATTAGTTATGAAAGAGCGATCGCTACAAATCCAGATTATGCTGACGGCTATCGGGCAATCGCTCTAGTGTATTTGCGCCAAAATGATCCTGAATCGGTGCAGACAATTTATGAACGTGCCGATGCTCGTAACTCTGAACTGCTGCAAAGTAAGGACTACAATGCGCTTGGTGTGGCATGGATGTTTAAGTTTAACGCCCTAAGCGCTGATGGGAAATATTCGGTCAATGATTGTGTAGATAATGCGATCGATTGCTTCCAAAAAGCAATTCAACTCGATTCTGCCTATGCTGATGCTCATTGTAATTTAGGAAGTGCTTTCATCCGTAAAGATCAGATTAAAGATGCAATCATTGCTTACAAAGAAGCGCTAGATATTGATCCCAATTTTTCTCAACCTTACTTTAATCTCGGGATTCTCTTGAACAACATTGGCAAAATCGATGAAGCGATCGCCTGTTTCCAATCTGCGATCGAGATTGTTCCTGATTGGGTAGAAGCACATCAATATCTCGGCAAACTGCTCTCACGAGACAGCTAAAGGAGTCTACATTTTCAGCACCTGCGGTGCTGAAAATGTAGACTCCTTTAAGAGAAATTAAAAAGGAACAGAAATTTGTAAATGAATTACTTCTTGAGATCGCGGATGTATGAAGGTTAACTCGCGAGCATGCAGATGTAATCGATCAGTTGCAGCATCACAACCATAAAGGCGATCGCCTAAAATTGTCATCCCTAAACCGCGTGGATCTGCGGCATGAACCCGCAATTGATGCGTTCTACCAGTTAAGGGTATAAATTCTATTCGTGAATAATCCTCTTTGTTTTCTAGCTTTTCTAGCAAGCGAAACTCAGTGACGCTAGGTTTGCCTCTCACCAAATCGACCTGTTGCAAGGGACGATTTTCGGGATTCCCCCACAATGGTAAATCAATCTTTCCTTGCTCACGCTCTATCTTTCCCGATAGTAAAGCCTCATATATTTTGTGAATTTGTCTTTGTGCAAATTGATGATTTAAACTGCGAAGAGATTCTAAATCACGCGCAAATAATAAAATGCCTGAAGTTTGGCGATCAAGTCGATGTACTGGATAAATAGGTGTATTTTCGCCTAGAGATTGATGTAACCGAATGAGAGCGCTGTCTTGAGTATCTAAGTATCTCCCAGGTACAGAAAGAAGTCCTGAGGGTTTAGCGATCGCAATCAGGTAATCATCTTCATAGATAATTTGCAAGTTTTGCGTTGCAAAACCTGCAAAAACAGGGGGCGATCTTCTGCCTGACAATAAAAATCCCATCAAAGGTTGGCATCTCTCCACACAAGCGCCATAAAACTCACCTTGAATTTTGTAACCATCAGCCGAAGGATTTCCCCACCAGAATTCTGCTATAGCTAAAGGTGTGAGATTATTAGTCGCTGCATAATGCAATAACTTAGGAGCACAACAATCTCCCATACCCGTAGGCATTGCTCCTTCCGTAATTAATTCTCGCAATGATCGCGTTTCTCCAGCAAAATTTGTTAATACATAAGCGCTATGCATCTGTGTTTGCAAAGTGCGTGATAACTCTCGGCGTTGCTTCTTGAGAATTTGCATTTTTGTATCAGCAAGTGCGATCGCTTCTTTTAGTGGTAGCAAAACTTGATCGCGATCGCGCTTAAAATCACGTCTTGCTATCTTCTCTAACTGACTTTCGCGATCCAACTGTTCTATCTCTTCTAAATCTGAATTATTAAGAGTTCGTTTTAGCTGTCTTATTTGCTTCGAGGCTTGATGGCGATCGCGTAAATCTTGAAATTGTAATTCATATTCTAGGGATCTTTTCTCATATTCCCTCCGTTCAGGAATTTCGCTTAACTCAATTAGTTCCTGTTTGATTGTTGCTAACTTGCTCAGAGTAATGGATTCCTCGATAGCAACTTTTTCTCGACCTGCGATCGGTGGAACCCATCCTTGGATTTGACTCTCTCCATTTAGCAACCCAGAAAAAGCTTTCAGAACTACTCTTTCCCCTGTCAATGATTCTGCTAGTAATACCCCATACATTTTGCCTTCTACATCATGGGGATAACCTTGCTCAAGTTCTTGCATTAAATCTTTTGCAATCGCCTCAGCTTGCAGAGTCCTTGGTAAGCTCAATACTTCACCACTATAGGGACAACGCCCCTCATACCAGTAGGTTGCCTCTTGATCATGATCTGAACCAAGTATCATGGCAGAAGCCTTTAACATTTCGCTGCTTACTTCTTTGATATGAGTCACCCTAGCAACCCTTTCCTTAATCTCAACTACGAAACTGCGATCGAATCTTTAGCAGACTATCACGACATCGTTACTGCTGCCGAATATCCGATGCACAAACTACGTTGGCGTAATGACGATATTTTGCCAATGATAGGACTCGCTCCCTCAGAGGTAAGCGACGATGACTTTATCGAAGCCTTTGGACATTTTCAGGCAGTGCGTCCATTTCTAGCCCTGCGCTATCACGGCTATCAGTTTGGAGAATATAATCCTCAACTCGGCGACGGACGTGGCTTTATCTATGGACAAGTTCGTGGTATCGATAACGAACTTTATGATTTTGGAACCAAGGGCTCTGGACGAACTCCCTACTCTCGCTCCGCCGATGGTAGACTCACCCTCAAAGGTGGTGTCCGTGAAATAATTGCTTCTGAAGCGCTGCACCGCATGGGCGTGACAACGTCCCGTTGCCTTAGTCTCGTCGAAACAGGTGAAGACCTATGGCGTGGAGATGAACCTTCGCCAACGCGATCTTCAGTAATGGTACGCTTTGCGCGATCTCATATTCGTTTTGGTACTTTTGAAAGGTTGCGTTGGATTGGACGCGCTGATCTCACTCGCAAATTACTGGATCACGTTCTGCAAATTTACTATCCACATATCTGGGGTAAAGAGAACCAAGATGGCATATTTTATTTAGAGCTAGTTGAGCGAGTCGCCACTCTCTGTGCTCAATGGATGGCAGCAGGGTTTTGTCATGCAGTTCTCAATACAGATAATATGTCGATTACTGGTGAAAGCTTTGATTATGGACCCTTTGCCTTTATTCCTACTTATGATCCGCGATTTACTGCCGCGTACTTCGATTATGCAGGACGCTATAGCTACGCCAATCAACCCGCAGCCTGCTATTGGAATCTTGAAAAGCTGCAAGATCCTCTCAGTATGGTGATGGACAAAGATGATATGCGCTCTTCTTTAGAGAAGTTTAAGGACTTCTATCGCGAAGCCTATTGCGAAATGATGTTAAAGCGTTTAGGTTTTATCACACTCTCAGAGCCTGAAATAGAGGATTTAATTGGGGCAACACTAGAATTGCTATCAGGTGTGCAAGTGATCGGCTACAACCAATTTTTTATCAAGCTGCGCCAGTCTTTCCAAACTAATTGGCGCGAAGATGCAAATAGGATCTTGGCTGATCATGATTGGGAACTAAGTGATGAACAATTGCCGCTATTAGAAAAATGGCGTATTGTTTACCATCAATTGCTAATCCGTCAGCCGATCGCAGAAATGGAAAATATTGCCCAGCAACTTCAACAGGCAAATCCCACTATCATTTTCTTGCGTCCTAAAATTGAAGAACTCTGGGAAAGAATTGCTGTTGATGATAATTGGCAGCCTCTATATGATGCGATCGCGCAACTCAAAGACTAAAAAATAGTGACGCAAAGCGTCACTATTTTTTTAATAAGACAATCGCTGCTTGAGACTTTCAGCAATTTTTGTTCCTAAATACTCAGGAATTAAATTTTCGTTTGGTCCCAACAAATACAAAATCAAACGTGTGCGTCCTCGCCAAACTAGCAAATTGGCATTCACTACTAACAAATCCTCTTGCCAAATCGCATTCATTACTTTGTAAAACAACCCAGGTTGGCTATCTGCCTCTACTAACAATGCTGGTAAATGAAACACGCGATCGACATAAAAGTTTGTTTCTACTTTTTTAAGCCCACTATCAAGGTTAAACTCTAGCGCCAACATTTCCTCAACCTCAAAACGACCTAGCAGAGTCTCTTTAATTGCCTTGCGCACATTTTCTGCTGTTTTCTGAGGTAGAGATTTCCCGCCACGAGAAATTACCAACTTGATAAATACCAACATTGGTGAATGAATTTGCCCATACAGACTAAGACTATGGATCGTTAAGCCATAGGCAGCTAGTACCCCAAAAATATCGCTTAGTAAAAAAGACTGATTGCGATAGGCAAAATACAGTACGCTCTTGCTGCTTTCAGACTTTAACTCAATTACCGCTTCCTTAGTTTGATAAAGCTGATAAGCCAAACGCAGATTTTGCAGTTGAATATCACTACTAACAAATTGCTCGTAAAACTGAGGAAAGCTCATGTTAAAGCGTTTCAGTAATTTGACAGTTGAGGTTTTTAGCCCAAACGTCATAGCCAACCTCCTGATCGCTCACAATCGTATTTCAGGATCCAGAATATAGCCCAAAATATCGGTGCAACTATTGTTTTAGGTGCGATCGCTGATATTGGATGCCTATAACCTTGAAATATCGCGATCAAATTTAACATTGCTTGTTTCAGAAATTAAATAATAAAAGCCAATATTTCGGGGGATTAATTAAAAGCAGCAATGCTGGCATAATTCTACCAACATAGAGTCAAGACTGGATACGTAGCATTTATATCTGTTGCTAGTCTTACAGAAAACCTAAGATATTAGAGACGACGCGAAGCATCATCTCTAATATCTTAGGTTTTCTGTCTCAGCAATATCAATTCACAAAAGTGTCGTCATACTTTTGTGATTTAGAAACCAAAACCAGTAAGGGTTTTAAAAATACAAAATGGCTACGCCATTTTGTATTTGGGTATAAGACGAGCAAAAGCTATAAACAAAAGCATTTTAGTATTTGAGATCGCCTGATTTCAACAAAAGCAGATACAATACAGAGGCGTTTAGAATATCTGTAACGAATTTGTAATAGACAGGGCGATCGCTTACACAAATGGGGTTCTGGAAAAGCTTATTTGGTTCTGACACCCTCGAACCAACCAAAAAAACAAAACTTCGCCAAGTACCAAACCAAAGCGGACAGATTTTCTTTAGCACCGAAAAAGATCTTGATCTCTACGAACTAGAAGAATTATGTGACTCTGTAGGTTGGGCGAGACGACCTATTCGTAAAGTTCGTATTGCCTTACAACATAGTTTTGTCGTCCTTTCAATGTGGGAGCATCGAGGCGGTTTTAAACGTTTAATTGGGTTTGCTCGGGCAACTTCTGACTATGCTTTTAACGCCACATTATGGGATGTGGTGATTCACCCCGAATTTCAGGGTAGGGGCTTAGGCAAAGCGATGATGGAAGAAATGATTAAAGAGTTACGCAAATCTGACATTAGCAATATTAGTTTGTTTGCCGATGCCCATGTAGTCGAGTTTTATAGTCAGCTAGGCTTCAACGCCGATCCCGAAGGCATCAAAGGCATGTTTTGGTATCCATAAAAACAAGATGTAGAGCGAAGCTCTACATCTTGTTTTAGATTGCATAATTCTGTGCTAGTCTAGAAAAGCTTAATTTTTGATTTTTTATAGTTAAGACTATGCCTAAAGCTGGAATTCACCCGAAGTGGTATCCCGAAGCAAAAGTAATTTGCAACGGTGAAGTGGTAGCAACCATTGGTTCTACTCATCCTGAGATTAATGTTGATGTATGGTCTGGCAATCACCCCTTCTATACAGGCACACAAAAGATTATCGATACCGAAGGTCGCGTAGAACGCTTCTTGCGTAAGTACGGTATGTTTGACGAAAACGCTGCTGTGGAAAATCAGGTCTAGCCAAAGGGTAAGTCTAAGATTGACCTCTAGCTTGCTAATTTTTCATTTTCTTTTGCGGTAACTCAAATTCCATGCCTGCTGTTTACTTAATCAAAAAGCTCGAATCTGTTGAACAGACCTTCAATGAACTGACTCGTCGGATGGGTGATCCTGATGTGGCGACCGATCATGGCGAGTTTCAGCGCATTGCTAAAGTTCGTGCTTCTCTAGAAGAGACGGTTTTGACCTACGAGACTTTTCGTAAGGCGGAACAAGATTATAAAGAGTCGCAAGAAATATTGAAGGAGTCCAATGACCCCGAACTGATGGAAATGGCGGCTCTAGAAGTTGAGGAGTTATCAGCGAAGCTATCAGAACTAGAAGCAAAGTTACAAATCCTGCTACTGCCCCAAGATCCTAACGATGATAAAAACATCATGTTGGAAATCCGCGCAGGTACGGGTGGCGATGAGGCTGGGATCTGGGCTGGCGATCTAGTGCGGTTATATACGCGCTATGCCGAGCGTCAAGGCTGGCGAGTAAAAATGATCAGTGAGACTCTTGCCGAAATGGGTGGCTTTAAAGAAGCAATCATTGAAGTTCAGGGCGATCGCGTTTATAGCAAACTCAAGTTTGAGTCGGGAGTGCATCGGGTGCAGCGTGTACCTGCGACAGAGTCGCAGGGGCGGGTGCATACTTCAACAGCGACAGTGGCGATCATGCCTGAGGTTGATGAAGTTGAGGTTCATATTGATCCCAAGGATATTGAAATGTCCACAGCGAGATCGGGTGGAGCTGGCGGTCAAAACGTCAACAAGGTAGAAACTGCCGCTGATTTATTTCACAAACCGACGGGGATTAGAATTTTTTGTACTGAAGAGCGATCGCAGTTACAAAACAAAGAACGTGCGATGCAGATTTTACGGGCTAAGCTCTATGAAATAAAGTTGCGAGAACAACAAGCAGAGATTACGACGATGCGTCGATCGCAAGTTGGTACTGGTTCTCGCTCCGAAAAGATTCGTACTTACAACTATAAAGATAGTCGCCTAACAGAGCATCGTTTGGGGCAGAACTTTACTTTGCCACCGATTTTGGAGGGAGATCTCGAAGAAGTGATTCAAAGTTGTATTTCTAAGGATCAGCAAGAGCGTTTGCAGGAATTGGCGATCGCTACTGGTGATGATCTGGTTAGTTAAATTACATTAATTATGATAGATACTATTGAGCTTAAAAATTTTGGACCAATCGAACAACTTAATTGGAGCGGACTGGGCAGAATCAATGTTGTAATTGGTAAAAATAGTACAGGTAAAACATTTTTACTGAAGTCCCTTTATTCTGTCATGCGTACAATTGAAGAGTACAAACGCGGAAATGACCAACGTACCGCATCTGAGATACTTGTAAATAAGTTGTATTGGACATTTCAAACAGAAAAAATTGGTGACTTGGTTAAAAAAGGTGCAGAAAGTCCATTGTCATTAACGATGAAGTTTGATAGCAATGCCTTTATCTATTCCTTTGGCAACGGTACTACAAAATCTATCGCTTCACTAGAAAACCATGTACCTTCTCCACGTCAAAGCAATTCGATCTTTCTACCAGCGAAAGAAGTGTTGTCGTTACATCACATCATTTTGAAATCGCGAGATCAAGATCAATTATTTGGTTTTGATGATACTTATGTGGATTTAGTAAAGGCTTTAGTTATTCAGCCACAAAAAGGTAAAAATCATACCCATTTTTCAACGGCTCGCAAAAACCTAGAAGATATTTTGGGGGGAAAGGTAGAGTACGATCAAGGTTCTAATCGATGGCACTTTAAAAAAGGAAACCAGAAGTTTCCCATAGGAGTCACGGCTGAAGGTATTAAAAAAATATCAATCCTAGACACATTGCTTAGCAATCGATATCTAGATCGAAATTCCATTGTTTTCATTGATGAACCAGAATCTGCGCTGCATCCAGAGGCAATTTCAAAACTAATTGATATTATTTGCGTATTAGCTGAGAGCGGAATCCAATTTTTTCTAGCCAGTCATTCATATTTTGTAATCAAAAAACTTTATCTGATTGCTCAACAAAAAAAGATGTCAATCCCCATTATTTCTGCGGAAACTTGGCATTCTGAAGATTTGCAAAATGGCATGATTAATAATCCAATCATTGATGAATCTATTCGTCTTTATCGAGAGGAAGTAGACCTCGTATGATGACGACAGAACCTATTATTGAGTCTGGGTTAACATTTGGACCATTTCCCGCAGGACATTGCTTCTATATTGAAAAAAGTAAGACTTATCAACAGATTAAAGAAGGTGTGAAAGTAGCAGAGTTTCTACTTCTTCGTCCTAGCCCACAAGGTGGAGAGACTAACAAAATTTGGGTGGTTGAAGCTAAATCTAGCGCCCCAAAACCTAGTAACCATGATCATTTTGAAAAATATATAGAAGAAATTCGAGCCAAACTCACTAATTCTTTAACTTTGGCAATGACTGCTTGCTTGAAAAGACACCGTCAAGCTGATGCCGAGTTGTCAGATGACTTTAAACAACTTAATCTTGCTTCGATCCAATTTGTCCTCGTATTAGTGATTGGTAATTTCCCAGAAGCATATCTACCACCTCTTCAAGATGCTCTGGCAAAAGTACTTCATCCGACAATAAAAACATGGGCTTTGGGTACTCCAGCAGTTTTAGTACTTAATGAAGATAGGGCTAGGCAGCAAAAACTCATTATTTAAGTCTTAACTGTGCTGACGACTGCTATAAAATATAATCATGCAAGTTCGTCAGAGTGTCACCTATAGCAGCATCGATTCTAAATCTCTGCACGATTGGATTGTTAAAGCGATCGCTCAAGCGCAGATCACAGGGTCACCGATTTTATTTAGTTACTCTCAAAATTGGGAGTGCATTAATCCTTTATTGTTGTTGGCAAGTAAGTCTGAAGCTCAGCAACAAAAATTTTATTGGGAACAGCCGAATGCCGATTTAGTATTAGCGGCGGCGGGTTCGGTAGCGGAAGTTTCAGTTCCTAATCATGATTTAAGCGCTCGCTTTGATTGTGCCAAAAAATTTATCAAACATCATTTAACTAATGCGATCATTGCCAAGATTACTGATCTCGAATCGTCAGAACTTCAAATTCCTATACATTTTTTTGGTGCATTCTCGTTTTATCGCAATGGTAGTAATGCGAGTGACTACCTCGGTTTAGCAGAACCAAGCGATTATCAACCAGCGATCGAGTTTCCGACTTTACTCTTTTTTGTTCCTCGTTGGATGGTACGACTCAAAGATAAAAGCTGTACTTTAACTCTAAATCACTACATTCAGCCTTGGGACAAGCCAGATGAAGTATTAGAGCGAATAGAGAATTTGCGATCGCATTTACAAGAAAGCTCCCATTATGAAGCGCCAACAGTGCATGAAGTGAGCAAGATCGTCGAGGTAAAGGGACAGCAAATCTGGACAGAGATCGTCGAACGTGCCTTGGCTTTAATTCATCAAGGACATTTTGAGAAAGTGGTATTGGCTAGAGCGTTGGATGTGTTAGCCGATCGCAATTTCGATCCGTTTCAGGTGCTGCATGTCTTGCGCTGCGAATACCCTGAATGTATTTCCTTTTTGCTAGATTATGGCGTGGGCAAGACCTTTCTGGGCGCTACTCCTGAAGTTGTCTTGCAATTTAAAGCTCAAAGCGATCGCCTCTGGTTACGCAGTGATGCGGTGGCGGGTTCGATTGAGCGGGGCAAGACTGTGCAAGAGGATCTGATGCTCGGCGATCGCCTGCTTAATAGTGAAAAAGATATGTGCGAACATCAAATTGTGATTCGTTCGATCTGCGATCGCTTACAAAGTATGGGTGCGGCGATCGATCTGCAAGCGGAGACTAGTTTGCTAAGACTTTCTAATGTGCAGCATTTATATACGCCGATCACTGCTCAAATTGATGATTCTGACTGGTTAATTGCTCTTGATATTTTGCAACAGTTACATCCAACCGCCGCCGTTGGTGGTGAGCCAAGGGATCGCGCAGTATGTTTCATGCAGCAATGGGAAGCCTGCGATCGCGGCTGGTATGCTGCTCCAATCGGTTGGCTAAATGGTAATGGCGAAGGGACTTTTGGTGTGGGGATTAGAGCAGGTTATATTCAAGGCGATCGGGCAAGGATTTTTGCAGGTGCAGGAATTGTCGCTAATTCGCAGGTAGAAAATGAACAAAGTGAAACTACGATTAAGTTTGCGGCTTTGTTAAAGGCTTTGGGCGCAATGTAATTTACATTCTGAATTTATGAGAACAATCGAATCGATCCTTGCTGATATTGATCAACTCAAAACAGAGCTAGATATTTTGCGTCAATCCTTAGACAATGCCACGATTAAAGAAGCATTAGAAGTTGAGTTTTTGTATGAAAGTAATCGTATTGAAGGTAATACTTTAACATTGCGGGAAACTCAGTTAGTCATCAATGAGGGAATGACGATTAGTGGCAAGAGTATGCGTGAGCATTTGGAAGCTATTAATCATAAAGAGGCTATTTTATTTATTGATGATCTTGTTTCCCAAAAGGTAGATTTATCAGAATATGTCCTTAAACAAATTCATGGAATTGTCCTGTATGGAATAGATCGCGAAAATGCAGGAGTTTATCGCAAGTTACCTGTAGCGATCGCAGGAAGTAAGCATTTACCGCCACAACCCTATTTATTACAGGATTTGATGGAGGAATATTTCCAATTTTATAATCAAGCAAAGGATCAACTACATCCAGTAGTTTTAGCAGCCGAAATACACGAAAGGTTAGTGACTATTCATCCTTTTATTGATGGCAATGGTAGAACTTCCCGCTTAATTATGAATTTAATTCTGTTGCAATATGCATTTCCGTTAGCAATTATTGGTGGTGATTATGATAGTCGGATGGCTTATTATGATGCTTTAGAAAAGGTGCAAACTGAGAATAATAAAGAAGATTTTATTTTGTTAATTGCAGAAAAGGTTTTATTTGCTTTGGAAAGATATATAAATATATTAAGTCCCGAAAGAATCAAACAATAACTCAAGCAAATTTAAAAGATTTTAGTTTTTAGTAGTTAATTCAGGACAGAGAAAATTGAGACTAACACTATGATCTGCTAAAGCTATTTCGTAGTTGCGCCAATCAGAGTCAACGGCATTAGCGATCGCAGGTTTCGCATGATGAGTCAGTGCAACAGCGACAAATTTGCGATCGGAGGGATCGAATTTTTGAAGAGATGGGGATTTTGGAAACTCAGCAAAATCATTTTCGGCAATTTGGGTAATAGTGACTTTTTCGCAGCGATTGGGATTTGTGTGATTTAGTAAAACCCATTTGAGAAATTTATCCCCAGCATTCGGTTGTCCACTTTGAGAATTTTTGTGCATGTATTCTTTGATGATTAACCAATGGCTATCAATTACTAAAACTCCTGCGTGCATAAGATTTTGAAGATATTTTTCACAGGATAATTCGCAGGTTTCAGAAGCTTGAGGGGCTTTTTTGCTGGCTACAAGCAGGACATTTGTATCGACAATTTGATACATTCTCACGCTCCAACATTCATCTGGCGATTGATTGCTGCTTCGGTCATGGCGACAAGATCGCCCATTTCATCACCAAAGAATCCTTCGGGATAGTTGCAAATATTGCCATAGTCATCAATATCGAGAGTAACTAACTCTGAATCTCCTTGATCATTCATTTTGCAAAAATAAAGTGCAGCATCATCATTAGTAAATCCATCTTTTTCTTCAGCCATGCGTCTTTGTAAGCGTCTTAGTAAATGTTCGCTATGACTTTCGATAATAATTTGAATATTGCGGGTTTTGATAACTTCGATAAATATATCAGCGAGTCCTGCTTGGACTGAGGGATGTAAATGGATTTCTGGTTGTTCAAATATAAGGGTTGCGCCTTTCGGTGCGTAGTAACATAAAACTAATATTGGTAAAACTTGTGAAACTCCAAACCCAACATCAGTAATTAATACTTCTGCTGAATTAGGGGTCTTCTGTACCAATATTTCATAGTCTCGCCGATTCTCAGCAATTGGTTTTAATTGGAAGCTATGAATTAAGCCTAAATCTTTTAATGCTTTTGCTACTAAAGCTTCAACCTCTGGATCTTTCTTCCGCGAAGCAAGAAGTGCTGCAACTGTTAATTCTCCCTGTTTACCGACATCCTGAGGACGTTCACCAGACCAAAGATAAGTTCTTTTGGGATACTCTCTTAATGGAGCAAGATAGTAAGTATTTTTAAAAAGATCTTCATAGCTTTCTGTCATACTTGTTAGATATCTGTATATGATTTGATCCATCATTGAAGTTGAAGCAGTTTGAAATCCATAATTTTTGAATAGTTCAGGTTTACTTGTTGTCAGATCAAGATCATTTACCCTCCAATTCTGAACAACATTCCCTTCTGTAATTAATTGATAAATGGATTCTTCGTTGTCAGTTTTTGTTGTACTCAATCCAACATAATTCAATTGATTATCCTTTGTTGAGAAAGAATACTTAAAAAGCTCAACACTAATTTGATCTACATCAACATTAATTACTGAGTCAAACTTTAGTAGTATCTGGTCATAGTAGTTATCAAAACTGCTGATAATACCAACCTTATTTGACTGTTTTCCGTCTGGAAATATTTTTAAGGATTTCTGAGAAATTAGCTTTGGTTTCCACATTAGTGCGACTTCTATCTTTTCAGGCAATTTATGTCTGTGACTAATATCGTAATTAGTACCTAAATCAACATAGCTATATTGATCGCCACCTAAATGTAAAATCCGATTGCGATCGCTTGACTCGACAGTTTGCTTAAGCATTAACAAAAATTGCAAGATCGCCGTTTTGCCTGAGCTATTCGTCCCAAAAAAGCCAGTCAGAGGAGCCATCCGAAACTCGCCTGTATCTGCCCATGACTTAAAATTTTGAATGCGTAATTTCGTAAACATAGTGTTTCTTCTTTTGGTGCAACATCATAAATATATGATAGGTCTTTGCCCTGCTGACTCAACGGATCTAGCGATGATTCAGCAAAATCTAACAAAATCTGCTGAGTAACTATTTAATTTGCTACAGGGCTAACCCTCGATCGCACAATGAGCTGTTCAACCAACTGTCAATGGCGATAGCTGTAAATACTGAAAAAATCAGCCATTGTCATTAAAACCAAGCTTTATGACAAGAATTACTGGAAAAGAATTGCAAACTTGACAAAGTCTGTTAATGTTTGTCTTGTAAAAATGCCTCGGTATTGTGGGTGAGGTTATCTGTGAGTGAATTGAAACACGAATCAGCACTACGAGAAGTTTCGGTTAGCGCCGTAACCGTTAATGATGACGATGACCTTGATGCGCTCTTAAGTGGTGATGGACTAAAAGAAAAAGAGATCGCTGAGATTGCCAATATGTTGCTAGACAACCTAGATGACGTAGATGCTTTTGCCGTTGATGCTTTTGCTGATGAATGGCTTGTAGATAATCAGCAGCCTAGTACATCCAACCCCCCAGAAATTATCGAATCTAATTATTTGGCTAATGAATTAGCTGCCGATCGCGATCGCATTCAGAAAGAATTAGAAGATCTGCGATCGCAACACCAATTTGAATGTGAATATGTCGATCAGCTTGAGCAGGAAATTACTAGTATTAGCAGCGATCGCGATCGGCAAGTCACAGAGCTCACTACCAAACTTGAAAAACTGCAAAGTCAAGTTGCTAAGTTGCAATCTCCCCCCCCAGTCACAGATGATCGAGATTTAAGCGATCGCTTAGCAATCCATGTTTTGCAACTAGAGGAAGAATTTAAACATCGTTTAGCGATCGCCTTAGAAATTGAAACCCAGAAAGTTGTCCAGAAATATATTCAAGAGATCAATAGTAAGGATGAATTGATTTATCAACTGCAATATCAAAACACAGAGCTAGATATTTCACAGCAAACCTTGACTACAGAGTTAGAGTCAACTCAAGTTTTCCTCAAAGAGTCCACTAAAACCCTTGAATTAGCACAGACTAAACTATCAGAAGTCTCGACTCAACGGGATCAACTAGAAGAAGAACTAATTCAACATCTCTCTAATCGAGCACAATTGCAGCAATCTTTGCGAGGGCTTGAAAATGAATATGTCACTGATCTGACAAGAGTACAAGAATTAGAGCAGCAAATCGAAGAATTGCAAAATCAAGTTCTACATCAAGCATCTAAAGCATCTGAATATGAAGCCGCCATCCAGCATTGGAAGGAGCAATCAGTACGCCATCAACACCATGCCCTTCAACTTAGTGGTGCATTAGATCGTCTGTTAGTCGAAAGACCAGTTAAGCATTTAACTGAACCGATTCAGAATGAATCCACCTATGGTCAAGGTTACAGAACAGAGCGATCGATTGAATCTGTAACAGAACCAACACCAGTGCGATCGTTTCACCCAAATTCAAAAGTAGATTTACCCTTTTTTCTGGTCAGACATCGTTAGGACTTAAGCAAAATAACCAATCGTAGGGGCAATTCATGAATTGCCCCTACGATTGGTTATTTTGCTTAAAGTCGTACCCCACTTTCGTAGGGAAAACTGACAGTAAAGCAACTACCTTCACCAACTTTGCTCCTAACGCTTATATTTCCTCCGTGAAGCTCGGCAAGTTTTTTCACCAAATTTAAACCTAGTCCTGTACCTGCATACTGACGACTGAGGCTACTGTTAATCTGCACAAAGGGCTGAAATAGTTTGTTAATATCCTCCATAGAGATACCAATACCAGTATCAGACACGGAAAAACGGAGCTCAGGTTTAAAATCAGATTTAAAATTTTCTTCAGAATTTGCTTCTGATAAACCTATGGCAACATTGGCTAAACTTGCTTCGAGATTGACTGTTCCATTCTTTGGGGTGAATTTCACAGCATTACTCAAGAGATTAATTAACAACTGTCGCATTCGGCGCTCATCAATCACGATCTCTGTTGGTACACCATCATGAATTATGAGATTTAATTGAATATTCTTTTGAATAGCTAGATGTTTAACAAAGCTAAGGCTACTGTCGCATAGATAGCGTACCGAGACCGATGTTAGATCTAAGGTAAACATACCTGCCTCAACTTTGGCAACATCAAGAATATCATTAATTAACTCCAAAAGATGTTGACCACTTTTGTGAATCGTTTTTAATGAACCTTGTTGGCGCTGATTTAGCTCACCAAAAACTTGCTCTAGTAGACCTTCTGAAATCCCTAAAATGGCATTGAGCGGAGTCCGCAACTCGTGACTCATTGCAGCCAGAAACTCGTCCTTAAGACGAGTCACTCGCTCTAGTTCTTTATTGGTTGCGATCAGCTTTTCATTGCTCAACTGGAGAGCTTCTTCGGCACGTTTGCGATCGCTGATATTTCTCACTAATACCAACACCTCATCTTCTCCACAAGGACTAACCCGAACTTCCTCATAAACCCATTCGCCATATTTTTGGAGCTTGTGTTCATAGACTTGCACCTCGCCTGTGATAATTGCTTCATTGAATACTTCGAGTTGCTCAGCTAGAACTGTTGGCGATAAAACTTCAGTAATATTTTGCTGGATTGGGAAAAAGGCTTCTTTGTCTGGAACAATTGGCAACATACAATCAAGGCAAGTCCCATCTTGTTTAAGACGGAGTAGCAAATCGGGAATCGCATTGAGTATTTCTTGTTTGCGCTTTTCACTTTCAGCCAGATCGGCGGTTCTTTGCTGAATTCTAGTTTCTAATTCTTGATTGAGTCTATATAGCTCTTGTTGAGTAGTTTTTAGCTCATTGATATTTTGAATCAGCGCGATATCATACATAGGCTGATTTTCAGGGTCACGAACTATGGAAACACTCATCAATCCCCAAATAAATTGTCTATTTTTATGACGAAATCGCTTCTCAATATGAAAACCATCAATCTCATTGCTAAGTAGTTTCTGATAGTGATAGAGATCGATCTCCAGATCGTCAGGATGGGTGATCTCCTGAAAGGTCAAGACTTGTAGCTCATTCTCTGTATATCCCAACATCTGACATAGAGCTTGGTTGACAGCCAGATGTTTTCCATCAAGTGCAGCTACTGAAATTCCCACCGCAGCATTGTCAAATACACTTCTAAATCGCATCTCCGACTCGCGTAGTGCTTCTTCTGACTTATTGCGAGCGCTAATATTCCGAATAATTGTCAAAACTTCTTGGTCGTTAATTTTAACTATCTGCACCTCTTCGTATTGTATTTGGCTTTTAATATCCCATTGCTGCTCAAAAGACTGAATTTCCCCTGTAGCGATCGCCTGTTTGATTGCATGTAATTTTCGATTTGCTAAATCAATGGGCAGTACATCTGAAAGATGTTTGCTGATCGGATCAAAGTCAGATGGGAGTAAATCAGCGACATAGCTGCTTGAGAAGCATTCTAGATAAATGCCATCAACACTAACACGATAAATTAGATCGGGAATTGCGTTTAAGACTGCTCTTTTTTGAGCTTCCACATTGGCTAGAGTATCTTCAGCCAGTCTGTTTTTTGCTAAGAGAATACTTTCTTGAGTAGCAACTCCAATTATTTTGTCAAAGTCATCAATCACAGGTAAATGGCGACATCGAGATTGATTCAAGAGGTTGAGCAGTGACTCTAAATCTTGAATTTGCGATCGCCGAACTGTCATTGGAGAATCCGTAAGCACGTCAACAATCTTCAAGTTCTGTAAATTTACTTGTTGCTGCACTAGATTTAATACATCCCACTTAGACAAAAGCCCAATCAACCTATTTTTGTCAACTATCAAAACACACCCTGCTCTAGCTTCAAGTAAGCTGCTATGGTCGTTGGGATGATTGAAGTCTGATGAATGAAATGATTGAGCTAATTGATTCATTAGACTAATCGCTTCTAATACCAAGCTTTCTGGCGCAACCACGATTGGGTAGCGATTGATCGCAAGATCAAGATAAATGCTGTTTTGTACTAGCATTGGTTTAGTCGTTAATTGATTAAGAGCTTGTCTAGAATGTCGGTCGATTATGACATCGTTGTGGTTGGCATGAGCGCTCATGCCCAGAAATTGGTGAGTCTTGCGGTTCAACGTGAAGCCAGAGTTGCTTGGGTATGGGATCAAGAGTTTTGCGATCAGTATTCAAATGCTTATCTAAATATTGATCAGATTGATCATATTTTACTGTTATTGCAAAATAAGCTAAGCGATTGCCCCAAATCTGAGCGGGTGCACTTTTTTGCCCAGCAGATAGCCTCGATACGAGATAATTTTTGTCAGGATAAATTGTTGGAAATCCTGCAAAAAAAAGGGGTTGATGTAATTATTGGGGAATGTAAATTTCAAGGTAAAGTCCATAACTCCCATGTTTTAAAGGTCAGCGAAACTGCCCTCGCAGAAAGATCTAGAGCATTCTCTCAGCGCAGTCTCAGTTCACGAGCTTATGCGATCGCCCATGACATCACATCACAACGTAAAATCTTTGGGCTTGCTGAATATAATTACTTAACCGCAAATCAGCTACTAAATTTAAAAGATTTACCTAATTCGATTGCAGTTCTAGGTGATGACTCTAAGGCATGTGCGATCGCGCAAGCAATAAACTTTCTGGGTATAAATACAAGCCTAGTTACTGATCATAATCATATTTTACCAAATTTGGATGTAGCAATCGCGCGTACTTTGCAAGCGCAACTAGAAGCTGAAGGGATCAATGTTTATACTAACACCCAAACGACTGCGGTAAGCCAGATTGAGCATAGCCGAATAAGGATTTGGCTAGATAACCAAACGATAGAATGCGATCATCTGTTAATCCCTGTAGCGCCAAAAAAGTTTGACTTTCCTAGCGATCGTCATATTTATCAATGTCACGGCGATCAAGATATTGCCAAGATCTTACAACAAACCTTACAAACTGGGTTTTGGCGATCATCATCCATTCCTCAAATTCCGACGATGATTAACGTATCAACCACGCCAACCGTTGCTCAGGTTGGCATGACTGAACTATTGGCAAGACAAAAGTATGGACAAGCCCTATATATTTTAGAAAGCTCTACTGAAAACAGCTTATGCAAAATCATAAGCAACCATAAGGGGCAAATTCTTGGTGCAAGTATGTTTGGCGATCGCGCCAAGCTAGTGATCGAAGCGATCGCGATCGCGATGCAAGGAAAAGTCAATATCCAACATATCGCTGTTTTGCAGGAGTTACAGATTACAGAGCAATGGGAAAAACTCCATCGCGATCATCGCCAGCAAGTGAAATTCAAGAACTGGTTTACTTTTCGGCGTGATTGGAATATTTAGAGATAAAAACAGTGCAAAGCACTGTTTTTATCTCTAAATATTCTGAAATCTTTTTAATATCGATCCTTCGGGAACATCTCGAATAATTTCGGTGATTAATGTTTTTGCACCAAGTTTGCCAGAGGCTCGACTCTGATCGATATCAGCAATGAGACTCTTAAATAGCAACAATAGACTCAATCCCGCCCCAACAATTTGAATATAGCGGGCAACTTCGTTATTGAGCCC
This sequence comes from Pseudanabaena sp. M085S1SP2A07QC, assembly GCA_020404895.1. Taxonomy (GTDB): domain Bacteria; phylum Cyanobacteriota; class Cyanobacteriia; order Pseudanabaenales; family Pseudanabaenaceae; genus Pseudanabaena. The sequence goes on from JADBWK010000122.1 coordinate 19,370, forward strand.
TGAAGCTCCAACAAAAACAGCGATCGCCAAAATCACCATTAACCATAAATACTTCTTCTGACTTGGATATTTACCGATCGCCCAGCTCACGAATAGACCAGTAAAAATACCACTAATCAAGCCATCGACCCATCGCAAAGGTGATAGCAACATTCCGATCGCCTCCGATATAAAGACCAAAGCTGCGATCTTTGTTGATGCTTGTAATTTTTGTACATGTCTCTGCGTGACTGTTTCTTGCGTTTCTAACAGCGATCGCAATGTATTCACGGCTAATAGTTCTTTACCTTCAGTATTCAGTAAATCTAGAATTCGCTCTTTTAAAGATTGGACATCAGGCTTTGGCGGTTCCCAAACTTCTCGACTGTCTTGCCCATCAGCAAATTGGAGCTTTACCTTAAAAGGCTTCGGCTCTGCTGATGTCAAGACGATCTCTTGTGGTGATATCAGCTTCTGTACTTCTATATTCTGTAAGGCGCTATGAATGGCATCGCGATCGCACTCAGGATAAAGATCAGTTTTATTAAAAATCAACAAAATCGGCTTATAGAATTTTTGAAGACCTGCGATCGCTTCTTGTTCTAACCGCGTCATATCTCCAGCAATCACAAACAAAATCAAATCAGCTTGTTTAGCTGATTCCAAGGCAAGTTCTCCTCTTATTTCGCCACCAATCTCATCAATTCCCTGTGTATCAATTAATTGCAGTTGAATTTTTCCGCCAGCATCCCACGCATACACTGCAACATCTTTAGTTGTGCCATGAGTAGCGCCCGTCTCGCTTAGCTTCTGTCCCAGTAAAGCATTAATTAATGATGACTTTCCCCGTGATACCATGCCAAAAACTGCGATCGCGATCGCGCTTTTATCTAGCTTCTCTTCAAGTGCTAATATTTCTACTAGTTCAAATTCTGTTAATTCTTTTTGGAATAAATTACGATAATTGATTAGGCGATTGCGCACCTGTTGTGAATAATCCTGCATGAAAAAGTTAACCCAGAATATCTCTCAAATCAATCTCAATATCTGGAATTACGCCACTTTTAATCACTACATCACCTGTATAAATAGCTTCTTCATAAAAGCCTTCAACCCAAGATAGCAGCGTAATCTGGCTACGCACAGGATCAACTATCCAATACTCAGCAATTCCTCTCGCAGCATATTCAGAACGCTTAAAGCGATAGTCCCTTGATTCATTTTCATGTCCAGCAGATACGACCTCAATTACCACCAATGGCGGCGGCATATCATGGGTAATTGTTCCTCTTTTAGTAGTTTCTAGAGCCATCCGACATTCTTCACCCAAAATTATCAGATCAGGTATTCTGACCTTAGCTCTACGACCACTTACTTCAATCGAGACTTCTTTATATCTCAATAAATGGGCAGGAACAAATTTACCTAATGCGAACAAGAGTCGCATTGATACATCAGAGTTAAAAATTGATTCTGGTGGCATTGCTACTAATTCTCCATCCTCTAGCTCATAGCGGATCTCACTGCCGTCATCATAGGCATAGTATTCTTCGTAGGATAGATACTTGACTTGGGGAATCGCGGCTTGAACCATAAATGTTATTCCATGCGCTGATTGAATATTATAAACTCGAAAAGCACGAGATGACCGCGCCATCTCGTGCTTTTAAGTAGGCACGCTTAATTAATTACACATCCCGACCCGTAATGTTGCGCCCCGCAGGAGCGCAACATTACGGGTTGGGGTAATTTAATTTATCTTGCACAGGTACTTATTAAGTATTTACTAACTCTTTCATTGGTGCTGCTAGGGCTTCTTCCAATGGTGCACGTCCTAGACGTTCTTCGAGAATATCCATTACTGTGCGTCCGAAGTCGTCATCATCGCGTTTCCATGCTTCTAAGCAAACTTCGCCAAAGAATGAACCTAAAGGCTCAGGATTCCAAAGTAACTTCTTGGCAGTCCAAGGCATCATGCTCATTGGGTTATAGCCTTTCTTGAGAATGTTGTTTTTGAAAGCATAATCTTCCAAATGCGTATGTGGTTGTAACCCTATGAAGAAGATCGCAGGTTCCACTTTATCCGCACCAAAGATAGCTTCCAATTCACGGTGATAGGTGATCGTTTGACGTACTGTTTCTAGAGTCTCATCGATCACATTAAAAGAATAGTTAACAGAAACTAATTCATTAAAGCCTGCGGCTCTAAGATCGCGACAATTTTGTAAAACTGATTTGAGGTTATAGCCCATGCGCATTTTACGAACAAGTTCTTGAGAGCCGCTAGTAATGCCGATCTCGAAATAGCTCATACCTGTCTCTACCATTAATTGACAGAGATAAGGTGTGAGATTGTCTGCACGGATATAGGCTGCCCAATGAATATCTGTCATACCCGATGCTTTGACTTTTTCTAATAACTCGATCGCATCATCAATAAATTTTTTGGCAGGAATAAACTGAGCATCGGTGAACCAGAAATTGCGAACGCCGCGATCGTAAAGTTGGCGCATCTCTTTGATCACTTCGTCGGTGGGATTGATGCGAACTTGCTTACCCTCGATTACCGTATAAATGCAATAACAACAGTTATGAGGACATCCCCGTTTTGTTTGTACACCGATATAAAAGTCGCGATCGCGGAAGTAGTAATTAAAATCTTCCCAAATCGATTCGATATATTCATAATTGCAAGCACTTTTTTCAATCGGTGCGGGTTGCTCATGGATTAATCTGGCGCGAGGCTTAGTTTCTCCGACCACATAGCAGCGATCGGCTTCGATTTCACGTCCTTGCACCAAACGCTCTAATAAAGATTCACCCTCGCCAACAGAGATGATTGTACCTTTGGGAAGGACGTTTCCTAATTGCTCATAAAAAACACTGACCGCGCCACCACCAATTACGGCTCTGGCTTCAGGATGATATTTTCTAGCTCGACTTAAGCCTCGCTTGATTAAATTTGAGTTACGCCAAAGCTCAGTGTAATAGGAGGTAAATAGGCGTAGTCCATTTATCGCACCACGGAATTTTTTGAATGGATTTTTAGCATAGTAAAACTCAAAGGCATTTTGAAGGGGATTGCCACCTCTTCCCCCAACTGGTGCATAAATCTGAATATCCCGCCAAGAAAACACTAATAAGTTGGGTTGAAATTTGTCGATCGCCCGATCCAACGCCGCATAAAAATCAAGAGGGGGCACTGTGCCTAAGTCAAAAATATTTTGTTGCACATGGGGCGCAACCTTATGAATATGATCGGATAAATAAACCACGCCAATCGGAAAAATCGGGTTGCATGGAAGGCGAATATAAAGAATGCGATCGCAGCCTACGGCTATACCAGATATATCCCTAGCTAAATCTTGAGGATCTTTTATGAAATCAGTGGTAGACATAGGATTTTATCTTTGATCTAAATTATTTCTTATCGTTTTTATTGTTTTTTGGGCTTTTACTGCAATTTTCATCTTTGAGAATTGCTTGATATTCACCGCTAAGTCTTTACATATCTTAATTATATTCACTTTCTCGCCAGTTAGGTAATCATGGGGATCGATAAATTGGGATCAAACAGGGATCAAATTGGCGATCGCTGAATTGATAGTTGGTAGTAGTGTTTACAATCGCTAGTTGGTCTTGAGTGTTAGCTTTATGTACAAGCAAAGTGGCAAGATTATTATTTTTGTTAATCCCAAATATATCGGCAGGGTTTATTTGGTTTAATTAGGAATATTTTTGGGTTCATGACTAACTTGGGCTAATTTAATGTTCAAAAAATCTTGTTAATTTTTGCTTAAACAACTTTATATAAAAAAATACTATGTCCATATTTGATCCCTTACCTGCTGATTTGCACGACAAAAAGATTGTCTGCTCTTATGTAAATGCAACCAGCAAAATCCAAATAGCTCGGATCACGGATGTCCCTTTATGGTATTTCGAGCGGGTTGTATTCCCCGGGCAAAATCTCATATTTGAGGCGATCTCATCGGCTCATGTTGAGATTCATACAGGTATGATGGCAAGCTCCATACTTTCAGATACAATTCCCTGTGTCCAATTACAGGTAGAAGAAGCTAGCTGTGCCTTGCCAGACTGGGTTCCCATCAAACATATTGATGATGACTCACTGCATGATCCATCGGAGCTGCTTAATCTGCCTGAACCTGAAGTAGTCTCCTAAAAATGGATTTTCTGGTCTTCAATTTTTCCCAGTTTCTGAATTATTTGAGTGGCATAAAAATGGACTTTTTGTCCCTTGATTATGCTTTATTCCTGCTCATCGTTACGGTTATTTATTGGCTCTTACCAAATGTGCAAGCACGCTTGTTAATTATTTTGACAGCAAGCTTACTGTTTTATTCATTTATCCAGAGGCAATATGTTTGGCTGTTGTTGGTGATGTTGGCAATTAATTTTTGGTTGGGAGAAGAAATTCGTAAAGGCGACAAATTCCTGAAGCAGTGGCTACTGTTTGTGGGGATATTTTTTAATGTGCTACTGCTATTTGGGTTTAAATATATTCCTTTCGTCGCAACGGTGATCGGTAATATTACAGGTTTGCCAGTGGGGAGTTCGCTAGCGATCTGGGCGAAGACAAACATTGTACCGCCGATTACGCTTAGTTTTTTTGTGTTTGAGTTAATTGCTTACTTAGTTGATACCTATCGCGGTAATAGTCCCGCCAAGGATTTTCTGAATTTTGCTGCTTATAAGTTGTTTTTTACCAAGCTGCTATCAGGTCCCATTACCCGCTATCAAGAATTTGCACCTCAACTAATCATGCGATCGCGTCCCGTGTTGCCTGATATTGCCGAAGGTGTATGGCTATTTGCCTGTGGAGCCGTCAAAAAAGGGATCATCGCGGACAATCTTGCCCGACTAGTTGATCTTAGTTTTCGGAATACTGAACGCGCAGGAAGTATCGATCTATGGTTGGCTCTATTTGCCTATGGCATTCAAATTTATTGTGACTTTAGCGGCTATATCGATATGGCTAGAGGTAGCGCTTTGTTATTAGGTTTCAAGCTACCTCAAAACTTCGATTTTCCCTATTTTTCGGCAAGTATTTCTGACTTTTGGCGGCGCTGGCACATGACTCTCGGCGCATGGATGCGAAATTATCTGTATATTCCTTTGGGTGGTTCTAGGGGTGGACTTTGGCGGACCTGCCTAAATTTGATGATCATTATGCTCGTAGTTGGGATTTGGCATGGTGCAAACTGGGGCTTCATTATTTGGGGTGTCTGGCATGGTGCGGCGCTGGTGGCTCATCGCCTCTGGATGGAAGTTTGTAGCGTATTTGAAGATTTGCATAAAATCTGGAAGCCTTTACCAATGAGACTCTTGGCAGTTGTAATCACCCAGTTGGTAGTATTTATCGGCTGGATTCCTTTCCGATTACCTAATTTAGTTGATACAAATATGTTTTTGCAAAGACTCTGGGGCTATGAAAGCGATCCTCAGTTCGGTGTAAAAATTTATGTGGAGTCTCTCGGTATTACAGCAGGACAGATCGCGTTATTACTATTTGGTCTATGTATGTGTTCTCTAATCGCCTATCAATGCGATCGCGCTAAGTGGCAGTTAAATTGGCAAGTGAAATTATTCTTAGTCCCCGTGAGCCTTTTTCTAGTCAGTATCCTTAGCCCCGACAAGAAACTACCATTTATATACTTTGATTTTTAGGTTGCGGAGTGAGGCAAAAACTCCAAAACACTTGAACTGAAATAAAAATCGCTTCATAGTTTGACTGATTTAAAATGAGATACTTAAATGCGTGTTATTTAATGAATTTCATGATGTGTTGGTAAAAATATGGGTGAACTACTAACTAAACAACCGCTCGTAGAGGCTCTTTGCGAGTTAAAGTTTAGTCCCTCAGATAAATGGGGCACAGATCTCCCTGAACTCTTCTATACTCAAGTAAAAGATGAATTTCCCGAATGTACAACACTTACTCCAGTTAGTTTTCAGTTTGCTGTTGGGGAAGCTATTGATATGCCAGAGCCAGCTAAAGCATTGCCAAGGCAGCAACTTAGGAATAAAGATAACTCTGTAGTAGTACAAATTGGTGCGGACTTACTAGTAGAAAATCACCTCCAACCATATACAAATTGGGAAAATTTTAGAGATTTAATACTAAGGATGGGGAGTAAGTATGTTGAACTGATTGGAGAAGTCAAGCTTGAGAGGGTGGGGCTGCGTTATATTAATCATATTTCTCCCCCTGAAGGTCGATTTGATATTGAGCAATTTTTATCAGTTTTTCCTATATTGCCTAGCCCTTTAAATCTTGACTTAGCTGGTTTTAGTCAAGTTTATGAATTTCAGTATGTGCAGCCCAAAGCTATTTTAAAACACCAAACAGGGGTTGTTCATAACATTCCAAAATTGTCATGATAAATTAATTGATTAGTAACACTTTCACGTCATCTATCGAGATACTCGACTGGTATCATTTGAAAGAACATCTTTACAATGTTGGTGGTTCTTTACGTCGTCTAACAAAATTTATATTTCAATTACTCTATTCAGATGATTTTGTAAATGATGTGTTAGCGCGTTGCACTGGTACAAGTTACCCAGCAATTGATTCTACTTCTCTATCTGAGATACAAGTAAACATTCCAGATATTCCAGAGCAAACTAAAATCGCTAATTTCTTAACTTCTATTGATGAAAAAATTACCGAAGCTCAAACCTATCTCGATACAGTAAAACAATACAAACAAGGCTTATTACAACAGATGTTTGTTTAGACTAATTAGAGATATTGAGAAAATCCGAAGGGTTAATAATCTCAATATCTCTAAAAGGATGTAAAACCAACAAATCTTTATCACCTGTTATTAGATAGTCAGCCTTACCATTCACAGCCAACTCCAAAAACTTATCATCTTTAGGATCTCGACAAGCTATAGCAATGTAAGCTTTGCTTAGGACATAAAACCCAAAAGATGGCAGAGCGAAGCTCTGCTATCTTTTGGGTTTTGAATTGTCCTATCTATCTCTTACGTTGCTATATAACAGATTCCTCAATAGTGACAAGCTCTGATTGTTGAACAAATTTTGCTATAAATTCCAATCGAGTAGCTGAATCTACATATTTATCAAACTTAGAACGGCTCAAAACTACCCTCAATTCTTCAAGAGTTTCCACAGAAGCAAGAATAATTCCTGATTGCCTGATTGATTTTACAGCCTTGTCGGATATAGAATCAGCAATGAGAATACTACTGACTAGCGTATTTATATCTACAACAAATCTAGACTTAGGCGGCATCACTCAATATCTCATTTAAGATTTCTTGAGTTAAACCATTCCTTTTTGCTTGTGCTTGCATATCCAAAATGATTTCATCCAAAGAACGGCTATTCATAATTTGTTTTAGACATCCATTTAGAATAATTTGCATCTTTTGCCGCTCTATCAAATTCGATTTTTGATAGTTTCTAGCAACTTCTGCATCAACCTCAATGCTAATAGTTTCCATAACTCACCTCAACAATGCACTAAGCTAAAACTAGATCTATCTTATGGCAAAAAATTTCTAAATTAAGGAAAAAACTTTGACCGATTACTTAAAACAACCAAAACAGCCACTTTTTGACCAACTGCGTTTAAGCGATGGTTATAGCGATGAAGAAATTGCCTTAATATTTGAGCGGGACAAAGACACAGGTAGAAATATCGGTCTATTTTCTGAGACTAGCGATCAAGTTATCATTAAGACAAAACTTAACCAAAATTCAACCCTAGAGCAAATGCTCGAAACCTTTGACCCTGAACTACATGGCGGCGAATTTCCTTAATCAGCGATAGAATACACAGTATTCTCAAAACTTTCTAATCCTAAGTAACGCCATGACATTAGTAGTCACCGCCGAACCAATCCCCCTCACAACCGACAACGATGGAGTCGTGCGAGTCGGCAACACCCGCGTTACTCTCGACACGGTGATCAAAACCTTTCAAAATGGCGCAACCGCCGAAGACATCGCCCAAAGCTATCCATCCCTAAAACTAGCTGACATCTACGCCACAATTAGTTATTACCTAAACCATCCCCAAGAAATTGAAACATATCTACAGCAAAGACAAAAACAAGCTCAACAAATTCGCAAAATTAACCAAGCAAGGTTTGACCCTCAAGGCTTACGCGACAGATTATTAGCACGTCAGGCTCAGCGATAATCATGAAATTCCTAGCTGACGAAAACTTTGACAACAAAATTGTCAGAGGAATACTGCGCCGCAATCCAGACATCGACATCGTAAGCGTTCGAGACGTAGGCTTAGCTGGCAAAGATGACCCCACCGTACTAGCATGGGCAGCCCAAGAAAATCGCATACTATTAACCCATGATGTCGCCACAATCACCCATTACGCCTATGAACGCATTGCTTGCTACAGGGCAACAAATGACAGGAGTTATTGAGGTTACATTCAATGCACCCATTGGCAAAGCGATCGAAGACATTCTGCTTATATTTGCTTGTAGCCTTGAAGGAGAATTAGACGGTCAAATTTACTACTTACCGTTATAAACAAAACTATGACCACCCAACCCGAAGCCGAACTAGAAGCCACCTTAATCGATCAACTCCAAAGCCTGAAATATACAAGAGTCAAAATCAAAGATCAAGCCGCCATGCTTGCCAACCTCAAGCAACAGAGCTAGAAATCCATAACGGCAACATCACCCTCAGCAAAAACGAATTTGAACTCATCCTCAACCACCTCAACACAGGCTCAGTCATTGAACGCGCCAAAATACTCCGCGACAGATATGCCCTCAAACGTAAAGCAACAGACGGAAAACCCGCCGAAACCATTTATATCAGCTTTCTCAACTGCGATGAATGGTGCAGAAATGAATTTCAAGTAACGAACCAGATCAGCATTGAAGGCAAACGCAAAAACCGCTATGACGTAACCATCCTCATTAACGGCTTGTCACTGGTACAGATCGAACTCAAAAAACGCGACTCCGAGCTAAAAGTTGCCTTCCATCAAATTAACCGCCACCAGCATGAATCCTATGACGCAGGCGCAGGACTATTTCAATATGTGCAGCTATTCATCATCAGCAACGGCGTAAATACAAAATATTTTGCAAACAATAAATTTCAAGCCTTCCAACAAACCTTTTACTGGACAGACAAAGAAAATAATCGCATTGAGGACTATGTAACCCAATTTAATGAAGCGGCGATCGCGCTATTAAAGATAAATCCCACCATCAAAAGCGTAGATACTTTAGCCGATGAAAACAAAAAACTAGAATTTGTCACCCAATTCCGTGAGCTACTCCGCCTCAAAAATGTCCTGACCACCTTTTACGAATAGCCAAGCCAGTGATAAAAGTCCCGTTCATGTCGCGAGATTTTTTGACAGTATTAACTTTCAACGCCCCGTTAAAAAGCTCTAAAAGTCTACGACTGAAATTTTGCAAGCTTACTAGAGCATTTCCTCTATAGGTAGGTACAAAACTGGCAATAGTTTGGGTAAAGTAGTTTGTCAGAATCTTCATATTTTATGTGATTAATCCGAACGCCGCCTTGCACCTCAGTTGAGATGGACTGCTTTTTATCATCACCAATATAGAGAATGTGTTTGAGCAAAACCAAGCATCAGCAGACAATCCAAGGTCTTTACGAATTTCGATTGATAGCAAAGCAAAAGGGAAGATTGGTAATCTTTCACGGAGTGGCAAAGCCCGCACTTTAGAACCGAAAAAAGCTGACGACCATGATAGTGAATGGTCAGCAGTTTTAGTTCCCTTTGGTATCCTCAACACCAATAATGACCAGTTGTCGATCTACATGGGACAATCTGCGGAAACCAGCGATTTTATCGTTGATTGCCTAAGCGATTGGTGGCATAAGAATCAGTTTCAACGTTCAGACTTTGACGAATGGATGATTAACCTTGATAGCGGTTCGGCAACCCGTAGTGATCG
>JADBWK010000123.1 GCA_020404895.1 Pseudanabaena sp. M085S1SP2A07QC
GGCAAAACGACTTAAGGCTGGCTGGAACAATAACTATCTTAAGACTATCCTTAGTGCTTTAAATATAGTCATTGCTTAGCTTTCGCTAATTGTTGCGAAATGTTTGCTGGGTTGTTAAGAAACGTGTGCGGTTGCCCTAGATCGTCCATATATTTTCCCCACAACAAAGCGATCGCAATCAATCAAAACCAACAACCAGTGATCGCCTATTTTCTGGGTTAATATCCACAATTGCGTTTACAGTCGGAAAAACTTATTGCTTCTGTATCCAAAAAACTAGCGATCGCCATCTCAAGTGTTGCTTCTATTGGATAATCTATATCTTTGGATCGAGCAATAATTGCTGCTCGAATTCTCTCAGGCAAAAATTTTAAAATAACCTCTGCATCTTTGGATGAGATTCGCTCTAAAATTTCTACTTGCATAAATTTACTACTCCATTGCGATTTGGACAGCGATCTCGTAACCTGACTCAATGTCTATTTATGATAATGGAATCGACACTGAATAACAGTAACTTGACTTTCATCGAAAGTATAAATGATTCGATGTTCTTGATTAATGCGTCTTGACCAATATCCTTGTAAATCAAACTTCAGTGGTTCAGGTTTACCTATTCCTTTTGTGGGATCTTTGCAAATTTCAAGACAAATTTGAATTATTTTTCTCAATAGCTTGACATCGTTCTGCTGCCACCAATCCAAGTCTTTTAAAGCGTTCTCAGTCCAAGTAAGCCTTAACATCTATTTCCCTTACTTGTCCTTGTTCATGCTGCGAAATACTTTGGTATAGACGCTCTCTGTTGGCTGGGTTGCTTAATAAGTACAATGTTTCCATTAAGCTGCTATATTCTCTTTCATCCAAAATCACAATACTTTTTTCAGGTTCTTTATAAACTGAAATAACTTCATGATTTTGTAATACTCTCTCAAAAATTTTGGCGAATTGGGTATTGCATTCTTGGAAAGTGACTTGCTGTGTTGACATGGCTTAATAGTCTCAGGTACAAGTTTGCATAATATTCTAACCTAATGATCGTTTAAAGCATGACCTGCTCACATTGCCCCAATCAAATATCAATAAGTGCTAGCCCCTTCCCCACCTCAAAGCGATCGCCTCAATCAAAAATCAACAAGCAGCGATCGCCATTAGTATTTGATTAGATAATTCAGATTTACGGATTTTCAGATTTCATTAATAATTGGTCTTCTAATTGTGATGAGTTTTGCTTAATTAATCGCATTAGCAACCTTAGTCCTTCATTGACTGATCCCGAATTTGGAAATAACTTAGCAACGTCAGGATCTAGGTTGACGGTGACAGTGCTTCTATTTCTTCCCTGACCACGAGCAACAACGGTCATTTGAGTAAAATCATATTCAGGAAGTAAATCATCTTCCATGTCAATCTCAAAGTTCGGATTCATATGCTTTACGTTCTTTACGAGTAGCTGGTCGGACGCTAATTAGGCGTGTTGTATTTTGTCTTTCTGTGTAAGATACGACTAGTAGTCTACCTCTAGCCGATTCTCCCATGATAATAAAACGTTGTTCTTGAATGGAATGTGTCGGATCGGCAAAAGTTAAAAATAAAGGATCGTCAAAGACAGAGGTTGCTTCATCAAAGGATACTCCATGTTTAGCAAGGTTACTTTTAGCTTTGGTTTCGTCCCAATCAAACAGCATGGGTTGATTTTTCAACATTATTCTTAAATTATACTGGATCGCCCCTAATCAAAATCAACAACCAGCGATCGCCTCTTCATTTCCAACACAAAGCAATCGCCCCTAAGCAAATATCAACAAACAGCGATCGCCAATCATCTCCCTCACCACAAAGCGATCGCCCCAATCAAATACAAAAATGTTATGCTTAATAGGCTCATATTTTAGCTACCCAATGACTTATGCCTGTTATCAGTCGGTTTCTGGGGATTGCGATTTATATATATTGGAACGATCATTTTCCTCCTCACTACCATGCAAAATATGGTGAATATGAAATTACTATTGAGATTGAAACTGGTGTGGTAAATGGTTCGTTTCCTAAACGGGCTTTACGTCATGTTTTGGAATGGCATGATTTGCATCAATCCGAGTTGATGGCTAATTGGGAACTTTGCCGTCAGCAAGAAGAACCGAAATCTATTTTCCCTTTGGAGTAAAGTCGTGTTTTTACATATTATTTCTGCTCGCTATGTCGATCGCTACAAGATTGAAATTCGTTTTAATGATGGTCGTATCGGTATTACAGATTTGGCTAATAGTTTAAATGGTAAAGTTTTTCAGCCTTTACAAGATTTAGTCTTGTTTCAACAGTTTGAAGTTGATACTGAATTGGGGACAATTCGTTGGTCAAATGGTGCGGACTTTGCTCCTGAATATCTATATTTTCTTGCGTTTCGTGATTTATCTGAGTTGCAAGAACAGTTTCAAAAATGGGGGTATTTACCAGCTAAAGTTGTAGCCAATGTGTAAATGCGATCGCCCCAATCAAATATCAACAATCAGCGATCACTACTAATCATAAATTTGTAGTATCCTAAGATTGAATCTAGTTTTTCTACGTTATGCCAACCGTTTTACGAGAAGGCTCCTATCGCTACTTTTTTGTTTCTCTTGATCGAGATGAACCTCCGCACATTCATGTCCAACATGATGGCAAGGTAGCAAAATTTTGGCTTCAGCCTATTAAACTCCAAAATACTGGCGGTTTTAGCGCAACGGAATTAAATCAGATCGCAAAAACAGTGGAGAAAAATCAAGTTGATTTTTTGGAGAAATGGCATGATTTCTTTGGCGGTTAAATCTGAATCAATCCAAGTCAATCAGATTAAAACAACTGAAACTGATTTAACGTTAGAATTTGTGGATGGAAGAACTTTAAGTGTTCCACTTACTTGGTATCCTCGACTGCTACATGGCACTGCTGTTGAGCGCCAAACTTTTGAACTTCTTGATGAAGGGAAAATGATTCATTGGTTGCTTCTCGATGAAGACTTAACTGTCGCAGGGATTTTGGCTGGGGCAAGGTCTGGAGAAAGTCAAGAGTCTTTGCAAAAATGGCTAGATTCTCGTGCAGTTCAATAAAGCGATCGCCCCCAATCAAAAATCAACAACCAGCGATCGCCCCTTCATCACCACAACACAATGCGATCGCCCCCAACCCAAAATCAACAACCAGCGATCGCCCCTTCATCTCCCCACAAAAAAGCGATCGCCCCTAACCAAAAATCAAAAAACAGCGATCGCCCTTTCATCTCCCTACAACAAAGCGATTGCACCTAACCAAAATCAGCAACCAAGCATCTCCCCATAAAAAGCGATCGCCCCAACCCAAAATCACCAACAGCGATCGCCCCTAACCCAAATCACCAAACTGCGATCATCTGTCTTGTAGGTTAATATCCACGATTGAAGGATGTCAGTATTTTAATGAACCCATCTCAGATCTCAAATACTCTCGACCATATCTACTCACTAGCTCCTATTCCCAATGTCTAATCCTATACTGGGAAGGGAGTATCATCTTTTTTATGGGGGGATTAGGATGATGATAACTGATATCAAGCCTTGGTTATGGTTCAATTTATTGAACTTTTAGCTTTTCTATTTACCTATGGATTGAAGTGCAGAAATAAATGTGAGGTTGCCTCTATACCTTGCTTTTGTTTCCCGACAGGTCTAGAATTAAAACAAATAAATTTCTTCAACTACGACTATAGTTTCATCTTCTGTACGTTGAGTTAAATCAGCGTCGTCAATGTATTGTCTCTGCATCTTTAAATATCCTTTTATCCCCAAAAATGTTCCGTTTGTAAGTTCGCTTATTATTTTTCCATTCATATTAGAAGCTTCTATAGCTATAGTTTCAGTGTTTACACTAAAGTTCACATCATCCGAAACAATTTCTATATATGCCTTATAGCAAGGATCTAAGCGATGATTAAGATAAAGTTCAGATGTATAATCACCTAAATTACCTACTAAATAAACTAAATTAAGAGGTCTAGATAAGGTGTCTAAGTATTCTCTTTCACTCCAATATTTCAGTTCAGCATCTCTATTTTCTTCTTCAATTCCTTTGTGTATGGAATCTATTTCCTCTTCAGGACACCAATAAAAATTACTAACACCTTGACTGTCTTCATAGGTGTCAAAAAAATCACTAAAATAATCTATGTCTAAATCATTGAGTATTTTATGAATGTTTACGTCCATATTTCAAACTCATATAATTAATATTTATGATTTGTTTAATTTTAGCTTAATTTCTACTCTTATTAGTGAAAAGATCAGCAAACTCAATTGATTGATTGGAGTTTGGATGATATTCTAACCTATGATCGCCCCATCATTTCTCTCGCCACAAAGCGATCGCCCCTAATCAAAATCAACAAACAGCGATCGCCTCTTCATCTCTCCGCAAAAAAGCGATCAATTGAAAAGGATGTCTCGTAACGCGGTGAATTGTCAATTATTGTTTCTTGGGTTAGTTATACTATCTATTGTCTAGTCTAACCACAAGTTAAAAGCAACAATTTTAAATTATGACTGTCAAGGAAATCGTTGATGTTTGCAGTGCTTTGCTTACTCCATTGATTGCTGTAATCGCTACTTATATTGCATATCAGCAATATCGCGTTAGTGAATTGACATTAAAAAAAGAATTATACGAAAGAAGAATCAAGATTTATGGCGTATTTGAATCTTATTTTAATGAAATAATGCAAGGAGGTGGACAGATAAAACCAGATCGAGTTGCTAGATTTTATTCAGAAGCCATTGAAAGTGAATTTTTATTTAATTCCCAAGTTGTAAATAAAGTCAAAGAACTTTGTGACAAAGGTATTAAGTTGTCATATTTGTATAATAAAATATGTTCGTTTAATAGCAGTCAAGAGAATATTCAGCCGAAAGAAAGAGCTTGTATTTCCGAAGAACATTTGGAATTGCTTAGATGGTTTGATCAACAGGCAAAAGAAACTCGTGCTTTACTGAAAGATCAAATATCAATACAGAAAAAAAGGTTTTGAGAAAAAATCTAGCAAAGTCTTTGAATTTTTTTGACTGGATAAATTCTCTATTTTGGCGACAACGAACAGTGTCGCCTTCAATCAAATATCAAGAAATAGATTTAAGTCTCAATATTTAAAAGATATTCTTTTATCTTTTTCTGCTCAGAAGTCAACCTTATCATTTTATTTCTTTTAGATATCTCATTCATTTCATCTAGCATTTTTTTTGAAATATCTTCTTGAGTAAATTGAGTAAATGCAGCACTTAACAATCCAATATAGATTCTACCTATTCCAATACCTAGTTCAATAGGGTCAATGCCAACAATCTTAACCTTACAAGCTTCGGACAAGGATACTTTAAAGTTAGGAAGATCACTTAGCTCTTTGTGACATATAGCTATTCCAACATGACATAAAAATAATCGTTCTTCTTTTTCAAGAGAAATAGCTTTGTTAAATCTATACCTAGCTTCCCTAAGCAAGCTATCTTTTTCAGAACTACTAATAGCAGCTTGCTCTAGCGCACGGAAACCTGCTTCAAATTCTGCATTAGCAAGACGATCAATTTTTGTTCCAAGAGTCTCAATTAAACCAGCAAACTCAGCTATAGATCTCGCTAATTTAAGTGACCCAAATATTACTGATGGCTCCATAATGAAAGTCCTCTAATTATCTTTGTAATCAGCGCTCATAGGGTTGAATAATTTTTAGATTTGGGATAACCCGATAATGTTTGACATTAAAAGTACAAAGAGTTTTATTTTTGCTAATGGCACAATGAGCAATTAATGCGTCTAATAGCCCTACCCCATCAGAAAGGCGATATTTACTAAAATCTGACAAAGCATTATCGCAATCAGTCTCAGTCAGCCAAATTAATGATAAAGGTGCAGTCAGCCTAAAAACTTGATTAACTTCTTGTTTATTTTGACAATTTTGGATTAACTCCATCACCACAAAACCTGAAACACTGGGCAACTCTGATAAAGTGGTAAACCATGCGATCGCGGGTTGATGTCCTCTCAAAACATCGATCAGAATATCAGTATCTAAAACATACATAAAATCACTTTATAAATGTTGACGATGTTCTGCTGCATGGCGAATTTGGCGAGCATATTCTTGACTATCCTTAATCTCAGGACGAGAGTTAATTAGTCCTTCACTTTGCCAATAACTCACTAAGTCTGCTCCAGATCTAGGCAGATCCTCAAAAGATTTTCTAACAGACAGAAGTTGGAGAATATATTCTGGTAAGGGCAAACTAACTTTTCCTGCTTCCTCAGACAGAGCCTGTTCCAACTCTTGAGGCAGTTCTAAAGAAATTGTCATAGTGTTTAGGTATTTAAGATTGCTGTCTATCAATATAGCAAATAACAAAAAAGCCCCGCATTGCGGGGCTTTTTTGTTTGTTAAAGCTTAGTAACGAGCAGCGTTAGGCTTGTGTACGATGAAGCTTTGGACTTGGCACTGCTTGATGTTGTCGAAAGCAACAACGCGGATGAAGCTACCAGGATAGCTAGAGCGGCAAGCTTGAACTTCAGTCAAAACTTCTTGAGGAGATCTGGCGTTGAACAAGGGCAACTTCCAAAGAGTCCAGTAGTGGATAGCTGGATCGGAATCTTCGTTGAATTCGATCGCAGGGTAGAAACCTTGTTGAAGGGTGTACTCGATTTGACGAGTGATTTGAGCATCGCTCAAAGGTGGAAGATACGAAAGAGTTTCGTAACGACGCTCTTTTGGTAAAGTTTGCATTATTTCCTCGTGATTAGAATTATATTTCTATTGATTTTGTTAAGTGGTAGCGCGATCGCCTTCAACATCTGAATCCGCAATCGATTCTAAAGGTTCTTCCAAGAGATTTCCGAGACTAACTTCTAAACTAGATTCTGGATTGCTTTTCTCGTCAATCCCATTATCTAACTTATTATCTAGATTCTCGCATTCTGCATATCCCTCAGAAGCCTGAACACTCATGATGCGTTCAAAATGCTGCCGACGAAGCTGCATATTTGATTGCTGGATTCCAGTCCGAGTCATCTCTGGCAAAAATTCTAAAATTTCGTTTGCCAAATGCTCTCGTACTGTCATTACTCGAAAAGCCATTTCTTGGTTGACCGCAAATAGGTCTTTTATATAAACCTCCCCATTTTGGAGTCTCGCACGCGTTGAGAACTGATTAAACCAAAGAGCTTTTAACTTATCGGTTTCCTGCAATTGCTCACCAATAGTCTTGACAGCCTCGAAGGTCAAAAAATTGATCAACATATTGGCTGTGGACTTAGTACTGCGCTTAATATCCATAGGCTGAACTTAACCAAGAATTTTTTTGTGAGAATGGGCGTAGCCCATTCTCACAATAGCAAATCGATTAGACGGTATCCATTGCTTCAAATTCAAACTTGATTTCTTTCCAGAGTTCAAGAGCAACGTTCAATTCAGGAGACCAACGACCAGCTTCACGGAGGATGTCGCCACCTTCACGCATCATGTCGCGACCTTCGTTACGTGCTTGTACGCAAGCTTCGAGAGCAACGCGGTTAGCGGTTGCACCAGGAGCAGCACCCCATGGGTGACCCAAAGTACCACCACCGAACTGTAGGCAAGAGTCATCGCCGAAGATTTCGACGAGCGCAGGCATGTGCCATACGTGGATACCACCCGAAGCAACGGGCATAACACCAGGCATAGAAGCCCAATCTTGAGTGAAGTAGATGCCACGTTCGCGATCGAGTTCGATGTGGTCTTCACGCATTAGGTCAACAAAGCCCATGGTGATTCCCTTTTCGCCTTCGAGCTTACCAACAACGGTTCCAGAGTGGAGGTGATCGCCACCAGACATACGAAGACACTTAGCCAAAACGCGGAAGTGAATACCGTGGGTTTTTTGACGGTCAATAACTGCGTGCATTGCGCGGTGAATGTGCAAGAGCAAGCCATTGTCGCGGCAATACTTAGCAAGAGAGGTGTTTGCTGTGAAACCACCAGTCAAGAAGTCATGCATGATGATTGGTGTGCCGATTTCTTTTGCGAAAGCTGCACGTTCCATCATTTGTTCAGATGTAGGAGCAGTGACGTTCAAGTAGTGACCCTTGACTTCGCCAGTTTCAGCTTGAGCTTTTTCGATTGCTTCTTGTACAAACAGGAAGCGATCACGCCAGCGCATGAAAGGCTGAGAGTTGATGTTTTCGTCGTCTTTAGTGAAGTCCAAACCGCCGCGAAGACATTCGTATACTGCACGACCGTAGTTCTTAGCAGATAGACCCAATTTAGGCTTGATGGTACAACCCAATAGAGGACGACCGTACTTGTTCAACTTGTCGCGTTCAACTTGAATACCGTGAGGAGGTCCTTGGAAGGTCTTCAAGTATGCAATAGGCACACGGATGTCTTCTAGACGAAGTGCACGAAGAGCTTTGAAACCGAATACGTTACCAACCAATGAGGTTAGCAAGTTAGTTACAGAACCTTCTTCAAACAGGTCAAGAGGATAGGCGATGTAAGCGATGTATTGATTGTCTTCGTTGGCTACTGGTTCGACATCATAGCAACGACCTTTGTAGCGATCGAGGTCGGTCAACAAATCTGTCCATACAGTTGTCCATGTACCTGTAGAAGATTCAGCGGCTACCGCAGCAGCAGCTTCTTCTGGAGGTACGCCTGGTTGAGGCACGAAGCGAAAAGCAGCGAGAAGGTCAGTATCTCTGGGTGTGTAATCGGGGGTATAGTACTTTAGTTTATAGTCCTGAACACCTGCGTCGTACCCAGCCTTGGCTTTAGACTGTGTTTTTGAGTAAGACATTAATATCTCCTTACTATGGTTGAATGAAAATCAGTAAACTGCAAACATGTATCTGCAAATTGCGCCGCAAAAAAACTAAAGAGTCAGAGTCAATAGTCAAATCGGAAATTAAAGAAAGATTGAAAATCTGTTAAAAATCTAATTAGCCCTTTGATATCTGCTTCTTTGGTGGAATACTTTTTTGCTTTATATAAGTTAATCCTATCAGGAATTCTTCATGAGAAGTCCTTGAGCGATGTCTCTAATTTAAACATAAAGTGCGTATCCACATTTACTTTTTTTAAAAAACTTTTTTTTAATGCTCTGTTTTTAGTAACAAATTCATATAAAAAATTTATATAACTCTAATAAGCTAGATATATCCTCTAGTACTTGTTTTTGCGAAATCTTTCTTAGTGGAACTGCGTAAACCCTTTAAAATCAAGGATTTGTTGGTAAGTGAGCATAGCGATTTATGTTAAGAAAAATATCGATTTATCAATATGTTTTTGAGATCTCTCGATACGTAATGATACAAAAACTAATATTAATAGTCAGTAATCCTAATAAGATTAAAAAAATATTAGAAATCCTAATGACTTATATATCAATACGGAATCAATCGATTTGATTGAACTTTGTTGTTAAGTTGACCGTTAATTTCATTAGAGTATTTCTACTCATTGCTGTAGTGATAAAAGCAAAGGCAACGCTTCGCGCTGCCTTTGGTAATCATTGAGGAAGTACAAAGTGCCGACATATTTTTAGGGGGCTTGCTTAGCCAGCCATGCTAGCAAGACTAGTTCTAGGCTTTGGTTGTTTTTGTGCATTTCTTGCTTGATCCATTGTGCGATCGCATCGATCGCCGAGAAACTAGAACCCGCTTGCCATTTCATGTCGATACCCATGGAAGTGAGGTGAGTCCCCTCGAGGGTCTGCAAGCTGACGGTTTTAGGGAATTTTTGGGTGAGTAGTTGGGAAAGGGTCGAGATTTCATCAATGCTATCGTCTACAAATTTGACTAATAAGTTATTTGCGGTCTGATAACTGGCTGTGACTAGTTGCTCAGTTTCCTTGGGGGTGGGCGTAAACTCCATTGATGACATTTCGGGAATCGTGCCTGCGAGTTCCTTAAAAAATGGAATCGAGCGATCGGCGCTGTAGTTGTTGTAGGCAATGTAAATATTGCCAGCACGAGTAGGTTTGTAGAGACTATTAATGAGCAAATGAATCTTGCAACCCATGCTATGCCCCATTCCAAATACAGGAAAATAATCGAGAAATAACTTGCTCCGCACTTTCCGAAATGAAGTATTAACCTCACGGGCAATCTGGCGATGGTCAAAGGTATTATTCAAAAATGGGGTAGCCACGATCGCATAATCATTCTTTGCCATCTGTTCTAACACTCGTCCATAGGCAACATGAGGCGCAGCCGCAAAAAATGCCCCACCGAGAAAGTGAATTACGCCCTTGGGTTTTGCTGGGGTCAGCACCCAATTTTCTTCAACTTGCTTCCACTCCATCGGTTTTGCCACTATTTGTGTTTTACAATTCTTTACATCTGTCTTATTTTATCAATTCATCTATGGAATCAAATATTTTTACATCGGTGATCTTGCCGATCGCGCTGGGAACAATGATGCTTGGGATGGGTTTATCCCTTGTGCCAGAAGATTTTCAGCGCGTGGGGAAATATCCTAAAGCCGTGATAATTGGTTTAGTGAGTCAATTGATTGTATTGCCGATTATTGGGTTTGCGATCGCTAAGATTATTCCCATGCAACCTGCGATCGCTACGGGATTGATGATTATCGCCTTATGCCCTGGAGGAGTTTCCTCCAACTTAGTCACATTTTTGGCGAAAGGCGATGTCGCCCTAAGCGTGACACTGACTGCTTTGAGCAGCTTGATTACAATATTTACGATTCCCATTTTTACTAATCTTGCTAGCCAACATTTCTTTGGGCAAAGTGCGGCGATCGAGTTACCGATTGGCACAACAATTCTGCAAATTTTTGTGATTACCTTTTTACCAACTGCGATCGGCATGAGTATTCGTCAATTCGCGCCCACCCTAGCTGCGAAATTAGAAAAATTTACCAGTGTTTCTGCCGCGTCATTACTTGCCTTGATTATTCTGTTGCTGATTATTAAAGAATGGAGCCGTCTACCAAATTTTATTCTGCAAGTTGGAGTAGGGGTTTTGCTATTAAATACCCTTTCCATGTTGGCAGGATTTTATTTGAGTAAGCTTTTTAACCTCAATCCCAAACAACAAATTTGCATTACCATCGAAGTGGGTCTGCAAAATGGAACATTAGGGATAGCAATTACCGCAGGACTACTAAATAATCCTGATATGGCAATTCCCGCAGCAATTTATAGCTTATTAATGTATGTAACGGGACTATTAGCGATCGGTTATGGTCGTCAACTGGCAAAATCAAAAAATCTCTGACATCCTCCAATCCGTCTAATCCGTGATTAAGACTTACTCACGATTAGGCTTGTCAGTAGCTTTGTTGAGTAGCCATAAAGAGCAAACTAATCCCACAAAATGAGCAAAGATAATATTGAAACTTGCTTGAATGATTTGAAAATCGAGGGGCTGAATCACCGAGTTAAAACTGCCTGCTCCTGGTAAAACGGCTTGTCCTTGTCCTGCTCTCAGGGTCAAAGCACCAATAATTGCAAAGGCTCCGAGCAAAGTCACAAACATTCCCACCAGATTAATGATCAAGCCAATTTTGATTTGAAATACAGTTTGGCTCTTGGTGGGGCGATCGGGCGATCGCAGCTTTTGCGCCATTTGTGTATAACGAAAATTCCAGAAAATGCTTGCTCCTAGTACCGCTACGCCAACCCATGCGAAGCTCAGTCCTGGTAGAGTAGCAGGACTAGTATCTAATCCTGTGGGACTAATCGTTCCAGTCCTAGGAAACAAGAAAAGTTGTAATAGCACCACCGATGAAACTACGCACAAAACTACTTGCGTCCAAAAGGCTGTCCAGCCCCAGCGCCTGAATGCTAAAACAACCCGCAATACATTTGGGGAAACATCAATGTTGTCTTCATCGTTTTTAGCGTTTTTTAGTTCTCTGGGCATTTTTTTATAGTGGCTGCTAATAAAACCAGTAAATACTATAGCGTTTTCCGCTTTCTTCCAAAAAAGTAATAAGGGCACTTTGCGCCCTTATTACTAACAATACTTGGATACATCTTCGCCTTTGTCGGCAAGGTAACTTAGCGATCTAAACCGCAATCCTACCAGTTGATCATATAGAGGATTAATCTCGCACATAGCGGGAATATGCATGATTTTGCGTCCAAATAGAACTATATCGCGCTCAAAGGGACATTGAGCAGGAACGACTTTACAAATTAAATTCGCAAGGCGGGAATCATGAATATCCATGTGATCGAGCCATTCTTTGACAGGCTCTAACAGATTTGGATGATGTTCTTCGTGATGAGATGATGATTCCAGTTTTTGCCGCAAATCATTAATGGGCTTGATTTCCTGATTTAATGCTTTGCAAAATTCTTGAATAATGCAATCTTCAGTATCTGTGTATTTACCATCGGCAAGTGCCATCATCACTGCCATCCGTAAAAAGTTTTCACCTACCTTGCGATCGCTACCCAATGCATCAGCTAAGTCTTGAGCGCTAATTGGTTCAAAATTAGAGATGGTTACTTCTTCGCCCCATTCGTCACTATGACTAATTTGATCAAAGAGGGTGCGCTCTTGCTCACTGTAATCATTGTCTGCGAGGGCAATGCTCATGAGTCCTCGAAACCAAGCTGAAATCTGTTCTTGCGTATAAGTCGGATGATTTTTTTGCATAACAAGTCAGTCTACAGGTTGAATAAATCATATAGCAATTTAAAACTCAGAGATTAGAGGCAGTGTAAAGCACTGCCTCTAATCTCTGGGTTTTATACTTACAGCAATTTCCGAGCAATTACCCCCGAACCCAAAAAATTGAAAGTGTTTCTTTGCAACACTTTCAATTTTTTGGGTTCGGGGTTGAACGTAAAGCGCTGTAATATTTATTAATTATTGCTTGATATCGAATATGACAAGTTTTGATAGTTCACAAATACCGATCGCAATGACGATCGCGGGTTCTGATAGTGGGGGTGGCGCGGGGATACAAGCTGACCTCCGCACTTTTGCTTTTCATCTGGTGCATGGCACTAGCGTACTTACTTGCGTAACTGCTCAAAATACGCAGGGAGTGACAAGGGTAGATGCGATGTCAGTGGAGTCTGTGACAGCACAATTTGAAACTGTGATGATCGATATGCGGATTGGGGCGATCAAAACGGGAATGTTGCTCAATCAAGAGATTATTAAAACTGTTGCCAAAAAGCTAGTTGCTTTTGGTTTTGGGAATGTGGTAGTTGATCCTGTGATGGTGTCGCGGACTGGGGCGCAGTTAATCGATGATGATGCTGTGAAAACCATGGGTGAGATGCTAATTCCCCTTGCCGCGATCGCAACGCCTAATCGCTATGAGGCGCAGATTCTGGCTGGGATGGAAATTCATACGCTGGAAGATATGCAAGCTGCGGCTCAGAGAATCTATAAATTAGGAGCGCGATCAGTACTGTTGAAAGGCGGTGGCATGTCAGGCGATCTCAAAGCAGTTGATGTGTGGTTTGATGGCGATCGCCTTGAGGTGTTAGGGACTGAAGTGATTGAAACTATACATACCCATGGTACTGGCTGCACTCTGTCCGCTGCGATCGCTGCAAATCTAGCATTAGGGAAATCACGGTTTCAGTCTGTGGTGGATGCGAAGAACTATGTGACTGAGGCTTTGAAATATGCTTTAGCGATCGGGAAAGGCCAGGGCCCAGTCGGGCATTTTTATCCATTGTTATAGGTCTAGCAAAAAAAAGAGAGTTGCGGCGCGAAACACCGTAACTCTCTTTTGGGTTTTAGGTAACTGTGTTGTGGAAGCTTTGCGCCCACGCTGCATGACTAACAAAATCGCTATTTCTTTAAATAATTTTGCCAAAAATCACTAAGCTTTGAGCGATGCCATCTAATTCAGCGATTTCTGGTAAAAAGCCCCATTCCGTAAAGCTTAATCTTTCAAATAGACGACGACTGGCGGCATTATGGGCAAATACAAATCCGACCAATTTAGTAATATTCAACTTAGGACATTGGGCGATCGCATGACTAAGCAACTTTTTGCCGATTCCCTTGCCTTGAAACATCGGATCTATATAAATGCTTACCTCGGCAGTTTTGTGATAGGCAGGGCGACCATAAAACATTTGTAAGCTTAACCAGCCAATGATCTTCTCATTTTGATCGCTTTGAATATTGCGATCGCCGATTGTGATCACCCAAACAGGATAGCGATCTTCATGCGATCGAAACCAAGTGCGACGGCTCTCAACGGATATGGGCTCAAGATCGGCAGTGGCAAGACGACTGGGAATAGCCGCATTATAAATTTGAATAATTGCGGATAAATCAGCCTCTACTGCCACCCGAATTTGCATGAACCTATACTCCTAAACTTCTTTGTTGTTCCAAAAACTTGCGCCGCCCGTCTTATACCAAAACGCAAAATGGCGTAGCCATTTTGTGTTTTTAAAACCCTTACAGGGTCTGGTTTTTAATTCACAAAAGTGAGACAACACTTTTGTGAATTGGTATTAAATAGCTATGAAAAATATAGCGCTTTGCGCTCTTAAAACCCAGAAATTAAAAGCGACGCTATGCGTCGCTTTTAATTTCTGGGTTTTGGTTTATGATCACATAGTTACTCATCTCCTTTTTATGGAATTATTTGCTGGGTTACTCACCACGGTTTTAGGTTTAGCAGGCGCACCAGGGATTGCAATTGATAAAGTTGCGTCGGACTTTTTGCGTGGGCAAATCGTACGGGCTGATGTCCTAGAAGTACGAGTTGATAATGCTCCTAACTATCAGATTCTTTTGGGTAACGTCGATCGCATCCGTGTTGCAGGTCGTGGAGTTTACGTTTTAGAATTTTTGCGAATTGATCAGGTGGATCTGGAAACTGATCCGATTAGCATCGACCCTAACTTGTTACAATCTGGCAAAATTGTCTTGCGTCGTCCGTTGCAGGCTGCTGCGCGTGTCGTTTTGCGTTCCGAAGATATTAATACGGCTTTGAGATCGCCAAACGTTCAACCTTCCTTTAGAAATCTCAGCATTGATATTACTGGAACTAATAAAAATCCCGAAATTCTTGATCTAATCAATCCAGAAGTTACTTTTTTGGAAGGCGATCATATTCGCCTCTCAGCTACATTAAAATCGCAACCAACAGCAACTAAGCCTCAAGTCACAAGTCTCGATGTCTCCGTGAATGCGCAGATAAAGACTATTGGAGGAACCAAACTACAAATTATCAATCCTAAAATCGAATTGGCAGGAACACCAGTGCCTGATCGCATTGCCAAAGCTTTTACAGAAGGATTGAATAAAGTCTTAGATTTGCGGCAATTAGAAAGCAAAGGCATCACAGCGCGAGTTCTCAAACTGGAACTTACAGAAGGAAAAATGCAAGTGATTGGCTTTGCCAAGATGGATTCTCTTCCTGAGCAATAGTTGCAACCATGAGTCAATGCCTCAACCCTAACTGCAATTTTCAAAATTCAGATCCCAGACTTAGTTTTTGTAGTCAATGTGGCTCAAAGCTAAAGATTGGCGATCGCTATCGGGCGTTGAAAATTCTTGGGCAAGGTGGCTTTGGCAGAGCTTTTATTGGCGTTGATGAAGCTCTGCCTTCTCAGCCACATTGTGTCATTAAACAGTTTTTTCCTGCTGATCTCAGTAGCGCTGTGAAAGCAGCCGAACTATTTCAACAGGAAGCTATTCGCCTTGATGACTTGGGCAAACATCCACAAATACCAACATTATTCGCCAATCTAGAGCATGACAATCGTCAATATTTGATCCAAGAATTTGTCGATGGAGATGATCTTTTAAAGGAACTCCGAGAACAGGGAGCTTTTAGTGAAGCCAAAATTCGGATGTTGTTGGCAGACTTACTGCCAGTTCTGCAATTTATACACGATCGCAACGTAATCCATCGGGATATCAAGCCCGAAAATATTATCCGTAGGCGATCACCTAGTAATTCTGGAGCTTTATCTGGCTCAATATCGACAGGCAATCATGTGTTAGTTGATTTTGGCGCAGCAAAATTTGTGACTGCTGCCGCAATGATAGAGACAGGAACCCGCATCGGTAGCGCGGTGTATGTTGCGCCAGAACAAATACGCGGGAAAGCAATCTTTGCTAGCGATATCTATAGTTTGGGTGTGACCTGTATTCATCTGCTCACTAATGCCTCACCTTTTGAGTTAATGGATATGGATGGAACTTGGATTTGGCGTGATTTTTTAGAAAACACTTCCATTAGCCCTGTCCTTGGTCAGGTTTTAGATCGCATGATTGCCTCAGCTCCAAGTCATCGCTATCAGACGGCTCAAGCAGTGTTAAGCGATCTGAAAAATTTAACTTCATCATCCTCGCAATCGAATAGACCAAGATTCCAAAGACCAACTTACTTGAAAGCAGGTGCGAAAACACTGATTACTCCGATCGCTCCACCCAAATCTCAACCAACTCAAGTGATCGCACCGTCGTTATCTCAATTTTCATTTGAGACAGCCATAGTTACAGTTAATCGGAATGCGATTAACAAATTAACTCAAAATCAGTTGCAAATTAGCACAAGACAAAAAACTGGAAGAATTTATATTGAGAATCTCGGTAATCTTCAAGGTAAACCGATTGGGCTGGAGATGGTATTCATCCCCGCAGGAAGATTTCAGATTGGGTCGCCGATCAATGAGTTAGAACATAGCGAGGAAGAAAGTCCACGCCATATCGTGAACATCCCACCATTCTTTATGTCTCGATTTCCAATCACACAAAGGCAATGGAAAATATTGATGGATAATAATCCTGCAATTTTTATAGGCAATAGCGATCGCCCTGTGGAAACTGTGACTTGGGATGACACCCAGCTTTTTTGTCAGAAACTAGCAGAGCGAACTGGTCGCCCCTATCGCTTACCCAGTGAATCGGAATGGGAATATGCTTGTCGAGCGGGAACGTTAACAGCTTTTGGCTTTGGGGAAACGATCGCTGCAAATTTGGCTAATTATAATAGTGCAAGTCCCTACAAATACTCACCACAAGGTGTCAGTAATTCCTCAACATCTGAAGTTGGGACTTATCCTGCCAATGGCTTTGGTTTACATGATATGCATGGAAATGTTTGGGAATGGTGTGCAGATAATTGGCATGAAGATTATGACCTTTTGCCCAAGGATGGCAGTGCTTGGACTCAAGGGGGTGATCTCAGTTGTCGAGTAATCCGTGGAGGCTCTTGGCGCGATCCTGCTCATTATTGTCGTTCGGCTAAGCGTTCCCGAAATGCGACAAGTCAAGGCGATCGCGCCACAGGTTTTCGCATCGTGGTTACTTTAACA
This sequence comes from Pseudanabaena sp. M085S1SP2A07QC, assembly GCA_020404895.1. Classification (GTDB taxonomy): domain Bacteria; phylum Cyanobacteriota; class Cyanobacteriia; order Pseudanabaenales; family Pseudanabaenaceae; genus Pseudanabaena. Next base: position 17,301 of record JADBWK010000123.1, read on the forward strand.
ATTTAGCATTATCCCTGCATTCAAATCTAACGTGTACAAACATATCAGTTAGTGCTTGAAATCAAAGGAATTACCCCACCCTAACCCTCCCCTTGCAAAGGGGAGGGAATAAGATTTCAGGTCTTCCCCCTTTGCAAGGGGGAATTAAAGGGGGTAAGTCCGACTTATATGGGTAGGCACTCAAGTGTGGGCTAAAAGCTCAACCCCGTTGAAACGGGTTAATTAGAAGTATTCTTTAGTCTGCTGAAGCAGACTTGAGCTTTTAGCCAAGAACTTGAGTTCTTGGTTTGGTTGCTTTATAACAAAGAAGGAGAACGCCTGATTTCTTGACCTTCGATAATTGTGTGGAGCTGCCAACTAGGATCAGTATCAGGGAAATCAGCACGATAATGAGCACCGCGACTTTCAGTTCTAAACAGAGCCGATCGCATTAACAAATATGCATAGTCCGCCAGATTACGGGTTTCGATCCATAGGCGTGAAGGTTCGGCAAGTTCAGCTAACTCAACTTGCCATGCAGAAATTTGGGCTAAAGCAATTTCTAATTCAGATTGAACCCGACAGATTCCTGCCGCTTGCCAACTCAGATTTTGAATTCCCGATTTAATCTGTTGAATAGTTGCCGAATGAGCATGATCTTCAAGCTTGGGTGCGATCGCCTTCGGAACATTAAAAATCTGCGTTTGCTGAGAACAGACCTGTTCTGCTAAACGTTCTCCAAATACAAAGCATTCTAAGAGAGAATTACTCGCTAAGCGATTAGCTCCATGTACGCCAGTACTTGCCGTTTCACCAACAGCATAGAGTCCGACTATGGAAGTGGCTCCATAGGAATCCACGGCAATACCTCCCATACAATAATGGGCTGCGGGAGTCACAGGAATCGGCGTAGAGAAAATATCAATTTGCCATTGTTGACAGATTTTGATGATATTGGGAAAGCGATGAGCGATTCTCTCTTTGGGAATTGCTTGTAAATCGAGAAATACTGTGGGTTCTTTGGTCTTCTGAAGATGGTTAAATATGGCGCGACTGACAACATCTCTAGGTGCTAGCTCACCCTTTGGATGATAACTAAATGCAAAGCGATCGCCTTGATGATCGATCAAATGTGCTCCTTCCCCACGTACTGCTTCACTGATCAGAAATCTGGGAGCCTTAGGCAAAGCGAGAGCAGTTGGATGAAACTGCACAAATTCCATATCTCGAATTACAGCTCCTGCACGCCATGCGATCGCGACACCATCTCCCGTGCTTGATGGTGGATTGGTATTTTGCGAAAATACTTGAGCACCGCCACCTGTTGCCAAGACTACCACTGGCGAACTTAAACAACTAATTTCCTGTTCCTGATCTAAATAAAAAACACCGCCACAACGTCCCTTTTCCATATACAAATCTAAAACTAGGGTTGTACTCAAAACCTGAATACTAGGATTTTGCAGTACTGCGTCGGCAAGCTTTGACACCAACGCTCGACCTGTTGTATCTGCCGAGTGCAATACTCTACGTCTTGAGTGAGCAGCTTCTAAGGTGAGTGCAAGGCTACCATCTTCATCGCGATCGAAGTCTACGCCCAAGGCGATTAATTGCTGAATTTGTCGAGGTGCGGCGTTAACCAATACATCTACCGCCTCAGTTTCACATAAGCCAACCCCAGCGGCTAATGTGTCTTTGCCATGAAACTGAGGCGCATCATTTTTGTCGATAACTGCGGCAATCCCACCTTGCGCCCAGTCACTAGCCGAAGTTGACAAGTTATCTTTAGTCACTAAACCAATCCGCCAGTTTGGTGCTAAATCTGTAAGTCGAAGCGCAGTATAAAGTCCAGCAGCACCGCTGCCAATGATCAAAGCATCAAACCTTGTTTGGTTCATTAAGTAAAGCCAAGTTGTCAATAGTCGATATTATCTCATCTCACTAGATTAATATCATTGCTATGAGTCAATTACGATTTCTATAGCAAACAGGAAGGGAACTAGAAGTGATGTTTATAGGATCTTTTTATAAGATAATCGCCGCATTCATCAAACAGAATCACCTATATCCATCATCACGAATTAGCGATGCGATCGCTTCAAAGAAACCAAAGATCGTAAAACGAGCTAATGTAGATACAATATAGATACTTTGACGGTGATTTTTATGACTGCCGCGATCGCTAAGTGGGGTAATAGTTTAGCTGTACGCATTCCGCAAGCTATAGCTGAACAGGTGCAAATTCAAGCTGGTAGCGAAATCAATATTGAGATTATTGATGGCAAGATTGTTTTGACACCGCATCGGCGTAAAAAATATACTCTCGATGAATTACTTGATGGTATGACTTCCGAGCATCTCCATGCAGAAGTTGCTACGGGTGTTTCTGTTGGGAATGAAGTATGGTAAAGCTATACATCCCTGATCGTGGTGATATTGTCTGGCTAGATTTCGATCCACAGGCTGGGCATGAACAATCTGGGCATCGTCCTGCTTTTGTGATTTCGCCGATCGCCTATAACCAAAGGTCAAACTTGGCTCTGATTTGTCCGATTACTTCTAAAACTAAGGGATGGAAGTTCGAGGTTCTACTCACGGATACCAAGACTAAGGGAGTAATTCTTGCTGATCAGATTAAGAGTTTGGATTGGCAAGCGAGAAAGATAGATTTTATTGAGAAGGCTTCTGTAATCATTATTGATGAAGCGATCGGCAAGATTGAAGTGTTAGTAACCTAGCAATTAAAAAAATATGCAAGAGAAAATTAGATATACTGAAATACTTTTACCTTCTGAAGAGCCATTTTTAAAATATCAAATTGGTGATCCTAATTCGATTTCACCATTGTCTTTAGTAAATATTTTTATAGGTACTAATAACAGTGGTAAAAGTAGATTACTTCGAGCTTTGTTTTCTCTTCAGAAATTTTCTTATAACACAAATGTCTATACAGAGGAGGATTTCTGGAAATTAATTGACAGTTTAGATAAAGAATTTATAGAGATTTTTTCATACCTAGTTACATCGATCTTAGAATTTAATTCAGACTATATTAAAAAGCAATTTCCCTTATCTAATTCTGGGATTAAAAAATTTATCCCTGCTGACAATTTAACATATAAAAAATTAAAAGAAAAACTTGAGAATTTAGCTGATCGAGAATTTAAATATGGAGCTTATGGCATAGTTAATCATGTTGGAGCTAGACCTACAAATACAAATGGTGGGTGTAATCGTCCAAAGGGTTAACGAAAATTAAAGATTAGAGGGGACAAGATGAGGTAGGTTGAAAAGCATGACAGAGGAAATCGACCTAGGCGGGATAAAAGTCCCATTAACAGACTTGGAA
>JADBWK010000124.1 GCA_020404895.1 Pseudanabaena sp. M085S1SP2A07QC
AACTAGAGATCCTGTTTTGACCTCAAAATTAATATTCTCGAGAGCTACATAATCGCCAAATTTTTTATTTACATTTTCTACAACAATGCCCACGCTGCTCTTGCCTCAAGTTATTTGGGAGTAATCAACGGTATCACGCCTAATAAACTACTAATAGATCGCGATGATACCGTTGATTATATATCATTTGAGGGTGTTCGGTTTGCTACAGTCAAAATGAACGCCCCCTACAACTGTTAAGATGCAAGTAGCAGTTATGACAGCAGCAATCCATGACATTAACTTACGTAAAGACCTTAGCAGATCAAGTCAGAGCAGATTTTGATATTTTGAATCAAGAGGTTAACGGCAAGCCACTCATTTATTTTGATAATGCCGCTAGTTCGCAAAAACCTAAGTCTGTGATCAATGCTTGGAAATATTACTACGAGCATGACAACGCCAATGTGCATCGGGGCGCGCATACTCTTAGTTCTAGAGCTACTGATGCCTATGAAGGCGCTAGGGATAAGATTGCTAAGTTTGTCAATGCTAAGTCATCACAGGAAATTATTTATACCCGTAATGCCAGCGAAGCCATTAATCTAGTTGCTTATACATGGGGTTGGGCAAATCTCAAGGCAGGAGATGAAGTAATTCTCTCGGTTATGGAACACCATAGCAATATTGTACCTTGGCAGTTAATTGCTCAGCGTACAGGCGCAGTGTTGAAGTTTTTAGCGCCAACTGATGAGGGAATATTAAGCGTAGAGCAGTTTAAATCTTTACTCAATGCCAAAACTAAGCTTGTATCGATTGTCCATGTGTCTAATACCCTTGGCTGTGTTAATCCAGTCGAAGAGATTATTCCCTTAGCCCACGCTCAGGGAGCTAAGGTGTTGTTGGATGCTTGTCAGAGTGTGCCCCATATGCCAATTGATGTTCAGTCTTTAGATTGTGATTGGCTAGTGGCTTCGGGGCATAAAATGTGTGCGCCTACGGGTATTGGATTCCTTTATGGCAAGCAGGACATATTGCTAGCAATGCCGCCCTTTATGGGTGGTGGTGAGATGATTGCAGAGGTATTCCTTGATCATTCCACCTATGCAAATTTACCTCACAAGTTTGAGGCAGGTACGCCAGCAATTGGCGAAGCGATCGCCCTTGGTGCCGCCGTAGATTATTTAACAGCGATCGGAATGGACAAAATCCACGCTTACGAACAGGAATTAATTAATTACTTGATGGATTATCTTGTAGAGATTCCTGACATTAAAATTTATGGGCCACGTCATCATCGTGCAGGTTTAGCAGCTTTTACGATCGCCCACGGTATTCACGCTAACGACTTATCGGCAATGCTCGATCAAGAGGGAATTGCGATTCGCTCAGGGCATCACTGCACCCAGCCATTACATCGCTTTTTAGGAATTAGTGGTTCTGCAAGAGCGAGTGTTTATTTCTATAACACCAAGGCTGAAGTCGATACCTTCGTAACTGCTCTCAAAGAAGTGATCGCCTTTTTTAAAAGCGTGATCTAACAAAATAATTTACAATCCTTCTAAATTTTTGGTCTCGGACTTGTGAAAACAGGTTTGAGACTCAGCAAAACTTCTATGGAAAGAGCCTACTGGTTAGCATGGTCGCAAGTACGGGGCATTGGTTCTGTTTTAACCAAGCGAATTTATCAAGCTTTTGGTTCGATGTCTGAGGCATGGCAGGCTTCACCAAGCGATTTACAAGAAATTGAAGGAATTGGTGGTCAAACCCTTAAAGCTATTCGTCAGGCACAAAGCGAAGTGGAACCATTGTCTCTACTAGCAATCCATGAGCATAATAATCTCAATTTCTGGACACCTAGCGATCGCGAATATCCACAAATGCTTTGGGAAATTCCCGATCCACCAGCAATTCTCTATTATCGTGGTCATCTCACTAGTTGGAATGAACGTAATACTGTGGCGATCGTGGGTACACGCCGAGCAACTCCCTATGGCAAACGTTGGACGAAGAAATTAGTATCCGCTCTAGCTAAGAGTGGTTTCACGATTATTTCTGGTATGGCAGAAGGAATTGATGGAGAAGCGCATAAGGCTTGTTTGGATGTTTCTGGGCAAACAGTTGCTGTCGTTGGTACAGGTGTCGATCAAATCTATCCCCACAAACATAAGGCTCTGTATGAGCAAATCGTGGACTCAGGACTGGTATTAAGTGAATACCCCCAAGGTACTCCACCCGATAAAAAACATTTCCCCGCCCGTAATCGGATTATTGCAGGGCTGAGCCGTGCCACCTTGGTAATTGAAGCTCCCGATCGCTCTGGGGCTTTAATTACTGCCTATCAAGCTAATGAATATGGACGCGATGTTTATGCATTGCCAAATTCTATTGAAGTAACTGAAGCAAAAGGTTGCTTAAAACTCCTCGGTAAAGGTGCTCAGGCAATTTTAGGTATAGATGAGTTGTTGGAAGCTTTGGGAATGTTGCCCAATTTAGATACTCCTGTACCTACGATCGCTATTTCTAATCTGCCCCCTCTACAACAGAATATTCTCCAAGCGATCGGTTTTGGTGAGCCTGTTGGTTTAGATTGGATTGTGGAACAGGTAAAAACGCCTTCGGGTGAGGTGTTAGGTGCTTTGACCCATTTAGAACTTGTCGGTGCGATCGCGCCTTACCCTGGAATGCGCTATCAACGACTAATATGATTTATTTTCTAAAGTCGTAGTCATACAATGTAATTGTGTTGCGGGCGCAAAGCGCCCGCAACACAATTACTAAAAAAATTACTTTGCAGCAATACCCCCTAAAGTTTGCCTGTATTTGTCTTCATAATAAATCTTTCAAGAGTGAGGATTTCTACTTGATCACCATAGGGTAAGTATTGTTGTAAATCACCTGAAATATAAAAATCCCTTAAAGTCCAGCCTTCTCCACCAAGGACTAAATAAGCCTTTTGATAATTAGGATTTTGCTCCATTGCATCCATTAAACAGATTACTTCAAAAGGAACTTTCTGTTCTGCTGTTCCGCCTACCTGTTGCCATTTGAGAGAAATTAAAATATTGCGATCGCCACGATTAGCAATGACATCAATGATATGTTTGCCTCCCCCTGGACGACTGCCAATGTATTGCTGAGATTGATAAAGATAACCACCATAAATGAGCGAATGTAACACCATCTGTTCTAAAACTGCACCAGTTTCCGTATTCCGAAGACTCATGATAGTTCTAACTCCTTTGCAAATCCCTTATAAGCAAGCATTTTTTTCGCAGGGATGCGATCGCCATTGCAGCTAATCCGACGTG
>JADBWK010000125.1 GCA_020404895.1 Pseudanabaena sp. M085S1SP2A07QC
CAACAAATTTTGGTTTTAATTAATTTTCATTCCTTAGCAATGGAAAGGTTAAGGCTGCTGAAATTTTTGTCTTAGCGCGATCGCAACTTCAGTTGTGACTAAATGTCCGATCTCTCCACCAAAACGAGCAATTTCACGCACTACACTACTACTCAAAAAACTATATTCATTGGAAGTAGATAGAAAAACCGTCTCGATATCATTTGCCAAGGTTTTATTGGTATGAGCCATCTGTAATTCCAGTTCAAAATCTGACACTGCTCTTAATCCTCGAATTAAAACCTGTGCTTGCTTGAGGTGGGCATAGGTGACAGTGAGCCCTGTAAAGGTGTCAACATCAACATTATCTAGATGTTGAGTTGCTTGACGAATTTGGATCATTCTTTCCTCCATCGTAAATAGAGGGCTTTTATTAGGATTGCGTAAAACAGCAACAATCACGCGATCAAATAGATGACTACCGCGCTTAATAATATCGAGATGTCCAAAAGTAATGGGATCGAAACTACCAGGATAAATGGCAATCAATGCATTCACCGACTATCTATAGACAGTGATTATAACAGCGCCTTGTGCTGACTGACAGCGCTTTGCGCTTAAACCCAAACCAAGAAGGATTTTGAAAGCGTTGCTTCGCAACACTTTCAAAATCCTTCTTGCATCTCGTTAGATCGGAAATGTCGTAAAGCCCATTAGTACCAATTCACAGAATTGTGGTCACAATTCTGTGAATTAAAAACCAAACCCTGTAAGGGTTTTAAAAGTGCAAAATGGCTACGCCATTTTTGTGCTTTTAAAACTTTCAAAAGTGCCGCGAAGCGGCACTTTTGAAAGTTTTAATGGGTTTTATTTTTAAAGGCTACTAGAACCAAGATATTTACCGATCGCTGGTGAATAGATTTCATAAATCATTGTGATGGGTTCACCTCCATGCCACAACAAATAGTGCCTGCCCCAATAAGTGTCAATCTCAGGATAGCCAAAAGCTTCAGCTAAATTGGGAGAATGTCCTTTATAAATACCTTTGAGATCACGGTAAAGCTCTGTGTATTTTTGGTTAAGGCTGACCCAAATTGGCAGTGATGGATCTTTGAGATATTTCTGCATCGTTGCCTCAGACCACCAAGAGGTTGCATGGGAGAATATCTCTCCCGTTTGCTGCGATCGCAAAAAAATCTGACGGCGAATTCGAGGTGCAGCGATCGCATTAATATCCGATGGTGCATTGTCGTCACTATCCCCGATTGGAGTCATGGCAACCACATCTACAGAGATTTCTGATTGAGTCAATAGCTGTAAATGTCGAGTTGGTGCGCCATCGCCCATCAAGAACATTTGCCAAGTGGGCGATAGTAGGTTAAATGGCAAACCTTTCCGAATGTCGGCTTCGCTGCCTTGCCACATTGGTTCTTCGATGCGATTCCATGCTGAGGTGACTCCCCTATTGAGAGGCGGATTTGCAGCACTGGCTGCACTTGGAGGAGAAGAAAGTTTCATACAGGATTTATCTTAACAATCCGTAACATATTCTTTATTGTAGTCCAAACAAAAAGAAACTCACTACGTGAGTTTCTTTTTGTTTACAAGTATCAAAAGAGAGTTGCGGCGCTTTGCGCCGCAACTCTCTTTTGATACTCAAGACATTCTCAGTAATCTTATTTGGGCAACAATGAAAATAGCAGGAATAATCCGTCCGTAATTAGTGGCGATCGCCCTCCAACCTAAATCAGCAAAAAACAGCCCCCAGAGCGCAGGCGTAATCACCGAAAACACAGTCCGCGCCGCCGTATATTGAGTAGCCGCCACCGCCATTCCCCGTTTCGCGAGATAGGTAGAGACATAAGCATTTAAACGAGTTGCGATCACTGTCCCACCTGCTTTGAGCACCTCATAACCAACTTGATAAGATGCAAAATGCCATGCCATTTGTCTAGCGATCGCAGTTAGTACGGCTGAACGGATCACCGTACTCACCGCGATCGCACTGCCGCCTTTGACTAATAAGCTCATAGGATTGCGCTGAGCATCAAGGGGCAAAGACTTTTGTAAATCTGACTCAGTGAGCGCTGCTTGCATCGAATCATCAATGCTAGAACGTTCTTGAGATGACAGCTTTTTCCATGAATTGCTAATTAAATTCAGAAATAATTCTGATTCGATGTCTTCAATGGTTTGATTTTTAGAATATTTGATATTTAGATGTTGACATACCCTTTCGAGGACTTCTCGATAGCTGACATTATCAGTTTTGCGGCGCAAAACTGTCAGTCCATCGGCAGCTAGAAATTTAAAACGCTTTGCGATCGCGTCGATCAGTTCATCGCGATCCCAGCTTTGTAATTCTTTAATGGGCGGAGTCGCAAAATAATCAAGAGGATTGAACTTGCGCCGAAAGAGGATATCCGCAATTTGGGATAATTCTTCATCGGTTGCCAACGCTAGCACATCGCTTAACTCGTCCATTGCCCCATCCATTGATTTTGTAACGAACAGTATCTCAACCTTAAAAGATTCTAGTACCAATTACTCAAATGGGAAAATTATTCAGAATTTTCCTCGTTCTATGTCTGTTGGCTTTGCAGTTGTTCGATTTCGCGGATAACTCTGGCTTGGCTAGACATTAAATGATTGCTAAGAGCAGTGAAAGCCGCTTCGTAATCTCGTTTTACGATCGCTTCATAAATTTGACGATGCTCCGAACGGATCTCTAAAACCTTGAGATTTTGTTGTACTGTCTGCATCCGCAATAAAGCCATCTTGTCGAATAGTTGCTCTAATAAAAGTGCTAGCCAATGATTACCAGAACATTCAACAATCGCTCTATGAAATTGATAATCAATATGTAGTAACTGGTAGCTTGTCAGTTGATTTGGCTGCTGGGCGATCGCTTTTTCTGCTTGTTGAATCGCGAACTCGATTTTTGCTAATTGCTCATCAGTGGCATGTTTACAGGCTTCTAATACTGATTCTTGCTCTAGTACCAAGCGACAACGATAGAGATGTTTAGCATCGGCTATTGAGAAGCTAACTACCCGCAGATTGCCATTTTCATCGGTTGTAACAAGTTGCTCTTGCTGTAGCTGCTGTAGAGCTTCCCGTATTGGGGTGCGGCTAACTTGTAATTTTTCGGCAATTTGAGTCTCTACTAAACGAGAACCCGCAAAAAGTTCACCTGACAAAATGGCTGAGCGCAAAACCTGATAGGTTTGCTCGCGTAAAGATTGTGAACGCTGAAGTGGACGAGGTGATGAGAGCAACTATCAGAGATCTCCTAAAGTCTGCATAGATAATTCTCTATGATTGTGGCAATAATACAGATTAGTCGAAATCATGAGAACTTTATTGTATTTTTCTTAAAGTTTGTATGTGTCTCGGCGTAATTAAAAAAACAGATCCAAAACCTGTGCTACCAGATGCTCTGTCTACATAGGTTTAAGGGTTTTATATTTAATTGCACTAACCTACTTATTATCGAAATAATCGTTCTTTTACAGACAATAATCTTAAGCCGATTGTTTCTTGATTTTCAGTTAAATTCGCAAATAAATGCACATGAAAATTAAATAACAATACTATATTAATCGTAAATATATGTATACAGTATATTGTATTCACAGGGCAACCGCATAAAAAATAGACAGCTTACGCAGTAAGGATTTCAATCCTAAGTATTTTTACTCACTGATTTCTAGACTGCCTGATAGTTAAGGATTTCAATTTTTTTATGCG